>NZ_QKZG01000013.1:0-175960 GCF_003254125.1 Pseudomonas sp. 478 | reverse complement strand
ACACTGCGCTTGAGAACAGCCAAGACGTTGTAGGCCAGCACCGCCGAGGCAAAGCCCAACAAGGCCGCCCGCGGAGAACCGAGGCTTTCGATTTCACTGTCCAGTACCGACTCGAGACGCTGGAACATCCCTTCGATACTCCAGCGGCGACGGTACAAATCGGCGATCTGCTCGGCGCTGATGGTGTCGGGCAAGTTGCTCCAGAACCACATCACCGAGTCGCCTGATTCGGTAGCTGTTTGCAGGTTCAGTTCAACTCGGCGCCAGCGGTGGCCGCCGTTGAGTTCGATGGTTTGTTCGCGCACTGTTCCGGCTTCGACGGGCACCGGTTCTTGCCAGTCGCTTTCCTGAATCAACCGTGGATGTTTGCTGGGCTGGCGAATAATGAACGAAGCGCTCGCTTCCTCGCAGGCCTGCATCACAGGCAGCGTGCAATAAAGCCGATCCGCCATCCACAGCTGCCCCTCACTGGCGCGGGCCAACAACGGCAACACGCCGACACGCTCACTCGCGTAGGCATCCTCGCAAGGCTGCAAGTCGACGATCTGATCCAGGTCAGGATCGTAGACCACCACGGAAAACCCTGGCCGAGCCGCACCTCGTTCACGCCGCAAAGCCCCCAGACGTTTTTCGGTAGAAGGCAAGTGGTTGCCGTCAACAACGCGCAGTTGCCAGCCGGGCAAAACGGCTGAATAGCCCAACTCTTCTATCGTCGGAGCCAAGCGCTCTGCGCTACCGGTGACCAAGGCCCGCAGCAGCGCAGGTTCTGTGCGACTGACCTTGTCATACAGCGCCGCCAAGGTCACCGGCAGATGCTCCATCTGGCGGGCAGCCGCATGCAAGGAAGGCCGTAAGCCCAATGAAACAAGGGACATCAGCTCAACGATGGTCGAAAACAAAAGCTCCCGTGGGTACTGGCGTTGACGTTGTTCCTCGAACACCTGATCGACCCATGCGGCAGGAACAGCCTGCTCCAGTATCAACTTGGTCATGACACTGGCCGGCGTCTTTTGCTCAAACCGCGCTAGAACTTCTGCCCACATCGTTTTCGTCACCCTGACTGGAATTTTGGGAGAGTTTAAACGAAGACCTTGAAAGGGCTGGCTGTAAAAGCGAAACCGCCAGTCGCCGTTACCGCAAAAACGGATATGCCCCCGATCAAATAAACCGCCCCACCAAATAGAAAACGCCCCAAACAAGTCAGGGCGCTTTATCAAAAGAGCAATTACTTCTCAGCGCGTGCCTTCAGGGCTTTCAAAGTATTAAACGGCGCATCCACCACAAACTTGTTGGCCACCATCGACGGAATGCTACCGCCCGGCTCGGTATGCACCTGATAGGTCACCTCAACCTGATCGCCCTTGGGCACAAACTTCCAGAAACCATCGACCTTGGTAACCCGGACGAAGCCTTTTTCTTCAGGAATGTACTTCGGCACACCTTCGAGTTTGCGGGTCAGGCTGCCATCAGCACCCTCGATGGTGGTGACATGCAACACCGAGTCACGCGCGGTCACCGGCCAAGGCGTATTGAACTGGGTGTAGGTCCAGTTTTGATCGCCTTCGTGCTTGAGCAACTTCTGGGTTTTGCAGTCGTGAATCCAGGCGCAAGCGCCTGACACGTCTTCCTGCAGCGCGCGCAGTTTGGCGATGGTGGTCTTCATCAGGGTGATGCCCTGGTAAGCCTTGTAATCGGAGCCAGCCACTTCACTCAAGGAAACCTTGATGCCGTCTTCGTTCTTGGCAACTTTCCAGTCTTCTGCCTGAGCGGCCGTGGAAGCCAGCAAAACCGTCAAACCACACAGCACAGCCATACGTTGCAGCGAACCCATAGTCTTATTCCTTATTGTTGAAGATCCGTTCGTTGAACACATCACGCCGCCGTCATTTGCTCCCACCAACCCAACAATTTGATCGCTTCGTCACGGCTGCTTCCGCAGACTTCGATGTCGGCTTCAAACGCCGAACACACTGCAGGACGTTCCGGTTTGCCGAAAATGCCGCACAGGTTATCGACAGAGAGTTGTACGCAACGTTCTCCCGCCGGCTTGCCATTGGGCATGCCGGGAATCGGTGAACTGATGGAAGGGGCAATGCAACAGGCGCCACAGCCTTCACGGCATTTCATGACGACGAGCTCCTCGACGGGCGATGTGTTAAAGGACGTGGCACAGAGTAACCGCTAAAACGCTTGTTTAAAATTGTCTGGACCCTGGTTTTTTCGCTTAAACGAGCGTGACTGACCAGTCTCCGACAAAGCGTCTGGCCAGCGGGTCACGAACGGGAAGAAATTATCGTTTGAACTCGAATTCCAGAGCTGCGCCTTCGACTTCACGGCGCTCTTCGTTGCGCAGTTGCAACTTCATTTCGTTGCTGATCAGCCTTCCGTTGAGCTGAAATGGAGAGCTGCCGGTCTTGTCACCAAACATTTGTGGCAATACCGCATCGTGTCGGGGCAACGCTACCGTACCGATCGGTTTCAGTTCCTCGACCATGCCTTGGGGCAGGCTCAAATCCAGGTCGGCCGAAGGGAGTTTGGTTTTCACGACCTCACTGGCGGGTTTGGACTTGGAGGCAATCGGCGGTCGTTTTTTCACCGGGGCCGCTTTCTTTTTGACCGGTGTGGCTTTTTTAGCGGGAACCGGCTGTTTCGACGTGGCGCTGGCTGTCGGTTTTTCCTGAACGGAAGCCGCCATGACGGTTTCCGCCTGGAAGGTCATCAGCAGGCAGAGCGATAGCCAAACGGCGGGAAAAATCGATTTCATGGACCCAACAGCGCAAACGGCAGGAGGCCATATGCTCGCCTGTTGCACGCAACAAGACAAGCACGGACAGGAACAACCTGTCCGCCCCTTCAAAAGCCGCCGACCATCTCCTGACAGAGTTGGGTGGCGAGCATGCCCAGGGTCATCAATGCACGCTCGGCTTCACGGTTCCAAGGTGTGCCGCAGTTCAGTCGAATGCAGTGGTTGAACTGCTCGGTGTTACTGAAAATCAGCCCCGGTGCGATGCTGATGCCCTGCTGCAACGCACGAACGTGCAGCTCCTGCGTGTTGACCCGCCCCGGCAGGCTGACCCACAGAATGAAGCCGCCGGTCGGCCGGGTCATCTGCGTGCCCTCCGGGAAGTATTGCTGCACCGCCAGCTGGAAAGCGCTGAGGTTCTTGCGGTACTCCTGACGGATGTAGCGCAAATGCCGGTCGTAACCACCGTTCTCCAGGTACGCCGCAATGCCCATCTGCGTGACGCTGCAGGCCGAATGGGTGCTGAAGGTCTGCAAACGCTGGATTTCCTGCTGGTACTTGCCGGCAATCATCCAGCCGATCCGCACGCCCGGCGACAGGGTTTTGGAAAAGCTGGAGCAATAGATCACCCGATCCAGCCGATCGTAGGCTTTAAGTGATTTGGTGCGACCCTGCTCGAACATCAGTTCGCCGTAGATATCGTCTTCGACAATCTGGATATCGAAATCCGAGGCCAGGCGCAGCAGTTGCTTCTGCCGCTCTTCGGGCATGGTGCCGCCCAATGGATTGCTCAGACGAGTGGTCAGCACCAGCGCCTTGATCGACCACTGGTTGGCCGCCAGCTGCAAAGCTTCGAGGCTCATGCCGGTGGCCGGATCGCTCGGGATCTCGATAACCTTGAGGCCCAGCAGGTCAGCCAGTTGCAGCAAACCGTAGTAGGTCGGCGACTCGGCGGCGATCAGGTCGCCCGGACGGGTCAGCACACGCAGGGACATCTGCAACGCATCAACGCAGCCGTGAGTAATCACCACTTCCGACGGATCGACCACCACGCCGGCATCGCGCATGCGGATCGCCACTTGTCGGCGCAACGGTTCGAAACCCGGGCTGAACATGTAGCTGAACGCCCGCGGGCTATGAAAACGGGTGACTTTGGCCAGTTGCTGATGCAGCGCCCGCACCGGCAGATAATCAACACTCGGTACGGCCGCGCCCAAGGGAAACACACCCTCGCGGCGGGATTCGACCAGAACTTGTTGGATGATGCTGCTGCGAGTGACCAGACCTGGACGCTCGACCCGAGCGATGTCCGGTGTCGGCGCGGTCAGGGCCGGAGTCTGGTGCACGTAGTAACCCGACTGCGGCCGGGCGCGGATCAGCCCCTGATCCTCGAGATTGGCGTAAGCCTGCAACACCGTCGCATGGCTGACGTTGAGCTGTGAACTCATCTTGCGCACCGAAGGCACGCGCTCCCCCGGTTGATAGACGCCACGGCGGATGTCTTCGGCCAGTTGTTGAGCAATACGTTGGTAAAGCAAGAGATTGGTCATGACGCAGCACTCGATTTCACGGGCATTTTATTCTTGTGCGAAACAATACCGGAACAGTTTAGAAGTGTACTGGGACAGTTGCCACAATAGTCGACCGTACAGTGCAGTGTCAGCAAAAACTGTACTGTTTTTTAGAGTTGATCAGCAGGCGTAAAAAAACCCGGCGCTGGCGGGCAGGCCGGGTTTTCCAGTGACGCAGCCCTTAACGGGCAGCGCCGAGCTGGCCTTTTTCGTCAGAAAACACAATTTCTACCCGACGGTTCTGTGCACGTCCCCGTTCGGAGGCGTTCACGTCGACCGGATATTCATCGCCGTAGCCTTCGACCTGAATGCGTTTATCGTCGATGCCCAAATCCATCAGCACGTCTGCCACCGATTGCGCACGGTCACGGGACAGCTTGAGGTTTTCCTGCTTGCCACCGGTACTGTCGGCATACCCTTCGATGCGCACTACGCGCTTGGGGTTGAGCTGCAGGAACTGCACGATCTTCAACACCACGCGATTCGCCGAGCTTTTCAACTCCGCTTCGCCCGTGTCGAACAGCACGTCGCCCAAGGTCATCACCAGGCCGCGGTCAGTCTGGGTGGTCGCCAACGCGACAATCTGTTCTTCGAGCCACTTGCCCTGCTGCTGCACGCTGAGCAGTTTGGATTCGCGCAGGGCCAGCTGCAGACGCTGACGCTCCAGTTCGAGCTTCGCCGCACGTTCCTCGTTGAGCACCTGATTGGTGTGTTCGCGCGCGATTTCGCTATAGCGTTCACTCAGGTAAGCGTAATGCAGCACGTCCGATCCACTGCCCCAATAGCTGGACAGACGATCGGCACGGGCTAGCGACTCACCGGCGCGAATCACGTCCTTGGGCGCGATTCGCAGCACGTTGGAATCTTCCTTGACCTTCTGAAAGTCAGTACTGGCCTGCTGCAACGCGGCCTCGCTGTGCTGACCGGCACAACCATAGAGGCTGGCGCAGCCTGCCAGGATCAAACCGCCCAATGCTTTGGTCTTGAGGCTCATTGGGCATCTCCCAGTTGCTTGCGCAGGCGAGTGATGCGGGTGTTGAGCACGTTCAACTGCTCCTCGCTCTTGAGGGTCAGAACCCGGGCTTCGGCCAGTCGCGCGTCTAGCTCGGCCTGCTCGGCCCGCATGCGCGCGTTCTTGAAGGATTGGTCGTTCATGCTGCCCTTGGCGCGGTTGAACTTGTCTTCGGCCAGTTTCATTTCCGGCACGTCGGCGGCGGTGGCGCCCACCGCCTTGGCCTGCTCGAGTGCCTGTTCGGTCAGGCGCAATTGTTCATTCGGCGCCGGATCGGCTGCACAACCCGCCAGAGCCAGAACGGCCAGGGCAACGAAAAGAGGTCGAATACTCACTAAAAATCCCTACTGTTTTGGGGTACTGACAGGTGGTTGCTGCGGCTGTGAGAGCTGCGCCTTCCAGCGCTCGATATTGCGTTGCAGCACGGCTTCCGTCAGTCCGGACGCGGGCAATTCTGTCATCTTTTTGGCCAGCTGTCCGCGCAACCACGGATCGTTGCAGGCGGAGTTGTGGGAAACCGCGAGGAACAAGCCGGGTTTGTCGATCGGTTGTGGGCGGGCGACCAGGTCGTTGGCCAGGTGAAGTGTCTGCGCGGCCGCCATGCCCGAATAGCGTCCGGCAAGGACAAATTCCACCTCGCCCAGCAGCAATTTCTGAAAGGCCTGGGTCAGGTTAGGTGTACGTGCGAGGGTCAATTGCTGCTGGGCGAACACACCAAATGCCTGGGTCATACGAGACTTTTCCGACAGCGCGCCGGGATGACCGTGAAGGTCCTGCGCTTCGTTGTAGACCAGCGTCGAGTCTTTGCGGGTCCAGACCAGATAATCGTTTTCCAGTAACGGAGGATGAATGTAATCCAGAGTGTCCAGTTCACTGACCGTCAATGACGCATCCGCCAGCATGTCCATTCGCCCACTGCGCACTTCGTCCAGGGCCTGGGAGCGTTTGCCGGCGTAAAGCAGTTCGACCTTGATCCCCAACTCCCCCGCCACCTGCTGCAACAGGTCGGCACTGGCGCCGATCAGATGCTTGGGGTGTTGCGGGTCTTGCCACAGGTACGGCGGCGCATCCGGACTGCCGGTCACCACCAGGCGTTCGCACTTGCCCGCGGCGACGGACAGCGCCGGCAACACTGTCAGACCCAGCAGCAATGACCAGCCGTAAACGCGGCGCAGATCCATGGCGACACTCTCCCACTCAAATCCGGAACAAAAAAAAAGCCCGACCAAAAGGTCGGGCTCTTTATAAGTCAGGCCGCTGGATTAGACCAGCTTCTCGAACTCAGGGATGGCTTCGAACAAGTCCGCCACCAGGCCGTAATCGGCCACCTGGAAGATCGGCGCTTCTTCGTCCTTGTTGATCGCAACGATCACTTTGGAGTCTTTCATGCCGGCCAGGTGCTGGATCGCGCCGGAGATACCGACGGCGATGTACAGCTGTGGCGCAACGATCTTGCCGGTCTGACCGACCTGCATGTCGTTGGGTACGAAACCTGCGTCGACCGCAGCGCGGGAAGCGCCGACAGCAGCGCCCAGCTTGTCAGCCAGGGCGTACAGGTGTTTGAAGTTGTCGCCGTTCTGCATGCCGCGCCCGCCGGAAACGACGATCTTGGCAGCGGTCAGTTCCGGACGATCGGATTTGGCCAGTTCTTCGCCGACGAAGCTGGAAATACCCGCATCGTGAGCAGCGCCAACGGCTTCAACCGAAGCCGATCCACCTTCAGCGGCAACCGGATCGAAACCGGTAGCACGCACGGTGATCACTTTAACTGCAGCGTTCGATTGAACGGTCGCAATCGCGTTACCGGCGTAGATCGGGCGCTTGAACGTGTCAGCGCTTTCGACCGAGATGATCTCGGAGATCTGGTCAACGTCCAGCTGAGCGGCAACGCGCGGCAGGATGTTTTTGCCGTTGGAAGTAGCGGCAGCCAGGATGTGGCTGTAGCCCTTGCCCAACTCGGCGACCAGAGGAGCAACGTTTTCCGGAAGCTGATGCGCGTAAGCAGCATTGTCAGCAGACAGGACTTTGCTCACGCCAGCGATTTTCGCAGCGGCTTCAGCCACGGCGCCAGCGCCCTGACCTGCCACCAGAACGTGGATGTCACCACCGATTTTAACGGCGGCCGCCACGGTGTTCAGCGTGGCCGGGGCCAGCACTTTGTTGTCGTGTTCAGCAATAACCAAGATAGTCATTTAGATTACCTTCGCTTCGTTCTTGAGTTTTTCAACCAGTTCAGCCACCGACTTGACCTTGATACCCGCGCTGCGTGCAGCTGGCGCTTCGACTTTCACGGTCTTGTTGGTGGAGGCGGTGGAAACGCCCAAAGCATCCGGAGTCAGCACTTCGAGAGGCTTCTTCTTGGCTTTCATGATGTTTGGCAGGGACGCGTAACGCGGCTCGTTCAAACGCAGGTCGGTGGTGACGATGGCCGGCAGTTTCAGGGAAACCGTCTGCGCGCCGCCGTCGACTTCGCGAGTCACGGCAACGCTGTCGCCACTGATTTCGACTTTGGACGCGAACGTGCCCTGACCGTAGCCGCTCAATGCCGCGAGCATCTGGCCGGTCTGGTTGTTGTCGCTGTCGATGGCTTGTTTGCCAAGGATCACCAGCTGAGGCTGTTCCTTGTCGACAACAGCCTTGAGCAGCTTGGCAACGGCCAGCGAAGTCAGGTCTTCAGCGGATTCGACGAGGATGGCGCGGTCGGCACCCAGAGCCAGCGCGGTGCGCAGTTGCTCTTGAGCGGTGGACGGGCCGATGGAGACGACGACGATTTCAGTCGCAACACCTTTCTCTTTCAGGCGTACGGCTTCTTCCACTGCGATTTCGCAGAACGGGTTCATCGACATCTTGACGTTGGCGAGGTCGACGCCGGAATTGTCCGCCTTGACGCGAACCTTGACGTTGTAATCCACAACGCGTTTGACAGCTACAAGAACCTTCATGGATTCCTCGTTACTCTCCGGTGAAAAGAAAGTCGCCTAGGCGAACCTGGCGGTTTGATGCTCATCGGCGCAAGGGCACCTCTAAAAACGCTGGCAAAGGTGTCAAGTGACAAGCGCTCACGATGAAGATGACCGTTCGTCAGTGGTGACTGACGAGTCATTCATTATCGCGGCGTGTAAACTGCGCGCCGGAACCTGCGCTGCGCATCACCTTGTACTGCCATCGCCCTGTCTTTAGAGGTGCTCTTGAAACCAACAGTCAGCCTACGGCGAGCGCAAAACCGACCGTATCTTGACCGGAACGCCTATTCCGGTCAATACGGCAAAATGGCCAGTCATAAGCCGCGTGACTTTGATTTCTCTGGCTTTGAGCCGATTCAAACAAACGTTTGTATTGGACGCTAGGAGTGGTGTAGATATAATGCGCCACCTTAGAGAGAAAGGTGGCTCATCGATTGTCCTCTTCCTGCATTGCGCAGGAATTCATGGATGCGACACCAAACCTCCAATTAGAAAAAAAAACTGTTGAGCCTTGAGTAGGAGATAACCTGTGGAACGCGAATACATGGAATTCGACGTGGTCATCGTCGGTGCCGGCCCCGCTGGTCTTTCCGCCGCCTGCCGATTGAAGCAGAAGGCCGCCGAAGCCGGTAAGGAAATCAGCGTCTGCGTGGTCGAAAAAGGCTCCGAAGTCGGTGCTCACATCCTGTCCGGCGCCGTGTTCGAACCACGCGCCCTGAACGAATTGTTCCCTGACTGGAAAGAACTCGGCGCCCCGCTGAATACACCAGTCACCCGCGATGACATCTTCGTTCTCAAGAACGCCGACAGCGCGCAAAAGATTCCTGACCTCTTTGTGCCCAAGACCATGCACAACGAAGGCAACTACATCATCTCCCTGGGCAACCTGTGCCGCTGGCTGGCCCAGCAGGCCGAGAACCTGGGCGTGGAAATCTACCCAGGCTTCGCCGCTCAGGAAGCACTGTTCGACGAAAACGGCGTAGTTCGCGGGATCATCACCGGCGACCTGGGCGTTGACCGCGAAGGTAACCCGAAAGAAGGCCTGTACACCCCGGGCATGGAACTGCGTGGCAAGTACACGCTGTTCGCCGAAGGTTGCCGTGGCCACATCGGCAAGCAACTGATCAAGCGCTTCAACCTCGACAGCGATGCCGACGCCCAGCACTACGGCATCGGCCTGAAAGAAATCTGGGAAATCGACCCGGCCAAGCATCAACCAGGCCTGGTGGTCCACACCGCCGGCTGGCCGCTGGATATCATGGGCACCGAGAACACCGGTGGATCGTTCCTCTATCACCTGGAAAACAATCAGGTCGTAGTCGGTCTGATCGTCGATCTTTCCTACAGCAACACCTTCCTGTCGCCGTTCGACGAGTTCCAGCGCCTCAAGCATCACCCGGTACTCAAGCAGTACCTGGAAGGTGGCAAGCGCATCAGCTACGGCGCTCGCGCCATCTGCAAAGGCGGCCTGAACTCGCTACCGAAAATGGTCTTCAAGGGCGGCGCGCTGATCGGTTGCGACCTCGGCACCCTGAACTTCGCCAAGATCAAGGGCAGCCACACCGCGATGAAGTCCGGCATGCTCGCCGCTGAATCCGTGGCCGAGGCGCTGTTCGCTGAAAAAGACGGCACCGAAGAGCTGACCACTTACGTCGACGCGTTCAAGAAGAGCTGGCTCTACGACGAACTGTTCGCCAGCCGCAACTTCGGTCCGGCGATCCACAAGTTCGGCGCCATCGTCGGCGGCGGCTTCAACTGGCTCGACCAGAACATCTTCGGCGGCAAACTGCCGTTCACCTTGCACGACACCAAGCCGGATTACGCTTGCCTCAAGCTGGCGGCCGACTGCAAGAAGATCGACTACCCGAAACCGGACGGCAAGCTCAGCTTCGACAAACTCAGCTCGGTGTTCATCTCCGGTACCAACCACGAAGAAGAACAGCCCTGCCACCTGAAGCTGACCGACCCGAGCATCCCGATCGCCAAGAACCTGCCGCTCTACGATGAGCCTGCCCAGCGTTACTGCCCGGCCGGCGTATACGAAGTGGTGACCAAGGAAGACGGCGAGAAGCGCTTCCAGATCAACGCCCAGAACTGCGTTCACTGCAAGACCTGCGACATCAAGGACCCTGCACAGAACATCACCTGGGTGGCGCCGGAAGGCTCCGGCGGCCCGACTTACCCGAACATGTAAGTCGAACGGCTGAACATCAAGGCTCCCGAAATGGGGGCCTTTTTGTTGTCCGAAATTCAGGAATCACTACCGCCAATTGTAGGAGCAAAGCTTGCTCGCGATAGCGGTGTGTCAGACGACGACAATGGTGGATGACACAACGCTATCGCGAGCAAGCTTTGCTCCTACAAGGGATCAGCGTGTGTCAGGCAGCGCGTTCGTCACCGGGACTACGCTCGAAGTAGCGCTTGTATTCGCGACTGAACTGCGACGTACTTTGATACCCGACCCGATGCGCCACCTGCGCCACGCCCAGACCTTCGGCCACCAGCAACGTCTGCGCCTTGAGCAAACGCAAGCGCTTCAAGTACTGCACTGGCGACAACAAGGTGCTGCGCTTGAAATGCTCATGAAAGGTCGACGCACTCATGTTCGCGCAACTGGCCAGGGTTTCGACATTCAGCGGTTCGGTGTAATGCGCATGCAGATGGCTGAGCGACGCCGCGATCCGGGCGAATTGCCCCTGCTGCTCGACCAGCGCCCGCAGCACATCGGCTTGCGGCCCGCGCAAGGCGACGAACAACAACTCACGCAATCGCGCCTGCCCCATGACCTGGCATTCCAGCGGATCGTGCAGGCAACGCAGCAGCCGTTCAACACAACCACGCATCGCATCGTCGAGCACTGCCGAGGTCATGGACGCTGGCGTTTGCGCCGCAATACTACGCCCCGGTGCCAGCCCCATGGCCAAGACCAGCTCACCGAGCAACACCCGGTCAATGGCGATGGAAACACCCAGCATCGGGCCGTCGGGGGCTGAAAACGTCTCGCATTCGAACGGCACCGGCAATGCCTGAATCAAATAATGCCCGGCGCCGTACTCCAGCGTACGCGGCCCCAGATACGCCAGTTTGCTGCCTTGGGCGATGATGACCAGACTCGGCTCGTAAATCTGCGGGCCGCGAGCCACATCACAACTGGCCCGCAAAACCTGCACACCCGGCAACGCCGTGGAAGCGAAACCGTCGCGATTAGTCAAAGGCTGAATCAGCGAAACCAGCGTGGCATTGGCATCCAGATGACGGGTCAGCAACATGAGGGCTCTTCACAAAAAAGTCGCGGATTAGGGATGAAAGCATCATCGCAGGTCTGATGGCCAATGCGACCCATTGAAGGCTGATGCCGGAGGATTAGGCATGACACCCGGAGGAATCGCCATGGCCGGTGGCCGGTGCGGCGCCCAGAATGCGCCACCTCACCCGTCACAGCTTTTGCGAGGTTCATCATGTACACCGCCATCGGATACGCCGCCCAGTCGGCCACCACTCCCCTCGCCCCCGTGAAATTCGAGCGCCGCACCCCACGTGCTGACGACGTTGCGATCGATATTCTCTACTGCGGCGTCTGCCATTCCGACATCCATCAAGCACGCAACGAGTGGGGCATTGCCGTTTACCCACTGATGCCCGGCCACGAGATCGTAGGCAAAGTTACCGCCGTCGGTGCGAACGTCACCCAACATAAAGTCGGCGATCTGGTCGGTGTCGGCTGCATGGTTGATTCGTGCCGCAGCTGCGAAGCCTGCCAGTCGAACCTCGAGCAATACTGCCTCGAAGGTCCGACCATGACCTACGCCACCCCGGACCGCGTCGATGGCAGCAACACCATGGGCGGCTATTCCGACAGCATCGTGGTCAGCGAACACTTCGTGGTGCGCATCCCCGAGAAACTCGACCCGGCCAGCGCCGCGCCGATTCTCTGCGCCGGCATCACCACCTATTCGCCACTCAAGCACTACGGCGTGAAGGCGGGTGACAAGGTCGGGATTCTCGGCATGGGCGGCCTCGGCCACATGGGCATCAAGTTCGCCAAGGCGATGGGCGCCGAAGTCACGCTGTTCACCCGCTCGGCGAGCAAGGCTGAAGAAGGTCGTCGCCAGGGTGCGGACCACGTGATCGTGTCCACCGATGCCGAACAGATGAAGGCCGCCGCAGGACATTTCGACTTCCTGCTGGACACCATTCCGGTGCAACACGACCTAAATCCCTACCTCGATACGTTGCGTTTCGACGGCGTGCACATTCTGGTGGGCTTGATTGAACCGATCGACCCACCGGTCCACGCTGCCAAACTGGTATTGGGCCGTCGTGTGCTGGCCGGCTCGCTGATCGGCGGCATTGCCGAAACCCAGGAAGTGCTGGATTTCTGCGCCGAACACAACATCACCTGCGACATCGAAATGCTCGACATCCGCCAGATCAACGAGGCTTACGCCCGCATGATCGCCGGTGATGTGAAGTATCGCTTCGTCATCGACATGGCCACGCTGAAGGTCTAAACCTTAGCGCCAAGCTCCGCCGAAAGCCGAGCCGTGACCCCTTTGATCAGGGGAATCAGCTCGGCCATTTTCTCCAGCGGCATATACGGCACGGTGCTGGCGATGCTAATGCCGGCAACGATGCGCTTGCTGGCATCACGGATCGGCGCCGCCACGCAGCGGATCGACGGTTCGTTATCTTCCAGATCGAACGCATAACCGCCCGCCACATACTCGACCATGCGCTGCTGAAACTGCTCCCAGGACTGCTCCGGGTGCTGTGGCCAGAACTGATTTTTCCCACCCGCCGGCAAGCTGACTTCGTACAGCCGCTGCCATTCTTCCTGCGTGTCATCGAGCATCAGCGCCTTGCCGATCCCGGTGCGCGCCAACGGCATGCGATGGCCGACCCGCGAACGCATTTCAGGGCCATTGCGCCCCGGATTCTTGTGCAGGTACAGCACCTCGTCGCCTTCACGAATCGCCAGGTGAATGGTGTCGCCGGTCAACGCCGACAATTCATCCAGATACGGCCCGGCCAATGTCACCAGCGGCAATTCTTCACGCGCCTGGAAGCCCAGCTCGATCAACTTCGGCCCCAACAGATAACCGACTTGCGGCACCACGCGCAGATAACGCTCGTCCACCAGGCAACTGGCCAGACGATGAGTGGTGCTGCGCGTCGTGCCGATCAGCCGGGCGATCTCCTTGAGATCGCGGGCACCACTGGCCACGGCCTGAACCACACCCAAACCACGAAGCAGTGTCTGGGTGCCGGTCGGGGCGGCGTCCTTGGCGATTTTTGGGGCGTCTTCCTGCATATCCAGCCTTTACCGTTGAGCGAGTGAACGGGCGGCATTATGGTCGCCCGCATGCCGCCACTACAACTTGATACGCTCGACTTTGCCGACCAGCAAGATGTAGGAAAGTGCGCCAATCAACGCCAGAACGGAGATATAGGTGATCGCCGGAGCGAACGAATCACCGGTAGCCAGGAAACCGATGACGATCGGCGTGGTAATCGCCGACAGGTTGCCGATGAAGTTGAACACCCCACCGGTCAACCCGAGCAATCGCGCCGGGGCCAACGTTGACACCAGCGACCAGGTGATCGAAGCCAGCCCGTTACCGAAGAACGCCAACGCGAGGAAGGCAATCACCAGCGGGGTCGACTCGACGAAGTTGGCGCCGATGATCGAGGTGGAAATCAGCAGGCCGCCAATGATCGGCAACTTGCGGGCGAAACCCACGGTGTAGCCGCGGCGGATCAACCAGTCGGAAAAGAACCCCGAACAGAGCACACCGACGAAGGCGGCAAGAAACGGTAGCGACGCCAACAGGCCGGACTTGATGAAGTCCATACCGCGATATTTCACCAGGTAGGTCGGGAACCACGTCAGAAAAAACCACAACGTCGAGTTGAGGCAGAACTGGCCGAGGTAGATGCCCCACAACTTGCGCTTGGTCAGAACGATGCCGAGGTCGATCCAGCTGAATTTGGCTTTGACTTTGGCTTGTTCAGCCTGGATATCCACTAGTCCGCCGCCCTCGCGGATCAGGTCGATTTCGGCGTCATTGGCACCTTTGAAATCCCGCGGCTCGCGATACACCGCGTACCAGATCACTGCCCAGAGAATGCCCACCGCACCGGTGCTGACAAACACCATGTGCCAGCCATATTGATGCTGCAGCCAGGCCAATACCGGCGTCAGGAATGCCAGGCCGACGAATTGCCCGGAGGTATAGAAACCAATGGCCGTGGCGCGTTCACGCTCGGGGAACCAGGTGGTGACCACACGGCTGTTGATCGGGTAGGCCGGGGCTTCCAGCGCACCCACCGCCATGCGCAATACGAACAGCGCGATGAAACTGGCGGCGAAGCCGAGCATCACTGTGGCGATCGACCACAACAGCAGTGCGACGCTGTAGAGGATACGCGGTGGAACCCGATCCACCAGCCAGCCGCCGGGGATTTGCATGGCGGCGTAGGTCCAGCCGAACGCGGAGAAAATCAGCCCGACGTGGATCGGGTCGATGCCCAGTTCGCTGGTGAGTGCCGGGGCGGCAATGGACAGGTTGCTGCGGTCCAGATAGTTGATCACCACGGTGATAAACAGCAGCACCATGATGAAAAAACGCTTGCGACTGGGCGTCACCAACGACGCCTGCCCGGTGAGGGTTTGCGGTTGCATGGGGGAATGCCTCTTCTTATGTTTATTGAGGTCGATGTGAAATCAGGGTTTGCCGCAAATCTCCCTGTCCATGGAGATCAAACTGTGGGAGCCAGCCTGCTGGCGATAGCGGTGTGTCAGTCACCAAGAATGCTGGGGGTGCCGACCAAATCGCCAGCAGGCTGGCTCCCACAGGGATTTGCGGTGGGTCAGAGAGAACTCACCACTCGGCAAAACTGCCATCGGCATGGCGCCAGATCGGGTTGCGCCAGCGGTGGCCGACCTTCGCGCGTTCGATGACGTATTCCTCGTTGATCTCGATCCCCAGGCCCGGGCCATTGGGGATTTTCACGAAGCCTTTGTCGTAGTCGAACACCCGCGGATCCTTGACGTAATCCAGCAGGTCATTGCTCTCGTTGTAATGAATGCCCAGGCTCTGCTCCTGGATGAACGCGTTGTAGCAAACCGCATCCAGCTGCAAACACGCGGCCAGTGCAATCGGCCCCAACGGGCAGTGCAGCGCCAGCGCCACGTCGTAGGCTTCGGCCATGTTGGCGATCTTGCGGGTTTCGGTGATGCCGCCGGCGTGAGACGCGTCCGGCTGGATGATGTCGACGTAACCTTCGCTGAGCACACGCTTGAAATCCCAGCGCGAGAACAGCCGCTCGCCAAGAGCAATCGGGGTGCTGGTCAGCGGCGCCAGTTCTTTCAGCGCTTCGTAGTTTTCGCTGAGCACCGGCTCTTCGATGAACATCAATTTGTACGGATCGAGTTCCTTCATCAGCACCTTGGCCATGGGCTTGTGCACCCGGCCATGGAAGTCCACACCGATGCCGACGTTCGGGCCCACCGCATCACGCACGGCGGCGACGTTGGCCAGGGCCAGGTCGACTTTCTCGAAGGAGTCGAGGAATTGCAGCTCTTCGGTGCCGTTCATTTTCACTGCAGTGAAACCACGTTCGACGGCTTCTTTTGCAGCGCGAGCGGTATCCGCCGGGCGGTCGCCGCCGATCCACGAATAGACGCGAATTTTGTCCCGCACCTGCCCACCGAGCAGATCGCTGACTGACACACCCAAGGCCTTGCCCTTGATGTCCCACAACGCCTGGTCGATACCGGCCAGCGCGCTCATGTGGATCGCGCCGCCCCGGTAGAAGCCGCCGCGGTAAAGCACGGTCCAGATGTCTTCGATGTTGCGTGGGTCTTTGCCGATCAGGTAGTCGGACAATTCTTCAACGGCAGCGGCGACAGTGTGAGCGCGGCCTTCGACTACGGGCTCGCCCCAACCGGTCACGCCCTCGTCGGTTTCGACCTTGAGGAAGCACCAGCGCGGCGGAACGATGAAGGTGGTTAGTTTGGTGATTTTCATCTATTGCCTCTCTTATTAGATGCAGCGCTCGCAGCGCCAAAAAGACTTAACGCAATGCATTCCAGGCAGCGACATATGCCTTGGCGTTTACCGCCACTTCCTCAGGTGTCATGCCCGGTTTGAACAACCCGGAACCGAGGCCGAAACCTTTGACGCCCGCGTCGATAAACACCTGCATGTTGTCCGGCGTGATCCCGCCGACCGGCGCCAGAATCGTTCCCGCTGGCAGCACCGCGAGCCAGGCTTTGACGACTGCCGGGCCCATCTGCTCGGCCGGGAACATCTTCAGCACGTCCGCCCCTTCGGCCAATGCCGCAAAGGCTTCAGTCGGCGTCGCCACACCCGGCGACAAGAACAACCCCGCCGCTTTCGCAGCACGCAACACCTTGGCATCGCTGTGCGGCATGACGATCACCTGACCGCCCGCCGCTTTCACTTGTTCGACCTGCTCCGGCGTCAACACTGTGCCGGCACCGATCAGGCAATCGGCGGGCAAGGTACTGCGCAGGATGCGGATACTTTCGTACGGCTCAGGGGAATTAAGCGGCACTTCGATGACGCGAAATCCGGCGGCGTAAAGGACTTCGCCGATGGCTGCCGCTTCTTGCGGGCGCAGGCCACGCAAAATCGCGATCAGACCGTTTTGCGCCAATGCTTGCTTGAGCATGTCAGACCTCCAGTCAGGTTTAACGGGATGGGTTGGGTGTGATCAGTCCGGCGGCAACCGCCAACTGCCACAAGCCGCGTTCGGTGGCTTGTTCGGCCAGGGTCACCCGGGCAAATCCACAGGCGTCGAGCGCCCGGCGGTAGCGGGCACAGAGTTGGGCATTACCGATGAGGACGATCGAAGGCAGATGAACGCTGTTACGTCGGCGTCGCTGAACACTCGCCAACGCTGACAGTTCATGGCCGATCAACAGACCGGACAAGTAATCCGGTTGGGCGGTGGCGCTGAGCTCGCCAGTCAACCCGAGGCTGCGGGCACTGAACAATGTCGACAACGGCCCGATCTCGCCATCCGCCGACAGGGCCACCTGCACACCACGATCAAAGGCGTGGCCATCGAAGGACGCGCCCTTTTGCTGGGTGCGCCCCAAAATGCTGTGTTCGCTGAGCACGGCGAAGACTTCGCCGGTCATGAAGGTATCGAAATGCACGATGCAGCCTTCGGCCACTTCCACCCATTTCGAATGACTGCCCGGCAGGCCGATCAACAGATCGTTGCCCGCCTCGCCCGGTAGAGTTTGCAGGACACCGAGCACTTGGGTTTCTTCGCCACGCATCACGTTTGGCAAGCGAGACCGCTGAATCACGCCCGGCACGATATGCACATCGACACCGCGAAGACTGCGAACCGTTTGTAGGGAAGTTCCGAGATTGGCAACGTTCGCCGGCGTATCGCGGTAGGCCGCTTCACGCCAGCCTTGTGCGCTGCCGACCATGCCGCAAGCAATCACCGGCAAATCGGGCTGCGCGTCCAGCCAGTCACCGCAGGCCTCATCGAAGGCCAGTTCAAAACCGTCGGCACATTCCTGACCCGCGATCATTCGCGGCGTCCTGGGCAGCTGCATGATCCCCGACGACAGCGAACGCTGTTCGAGTACCTGGCCACCCGCGGCGAGTTTGTAAGCACGTAATGAGGTTGTCCCCCAATCGAGCGCGATCAATTGCGCCAGCATCGCTTCACCTGTTTTGTTTATTGGCAGTGAGTGAGCTGGACTATAAACCCGGACGCGCCTAAATCTCAATATATAAATATCACTCCCATATTGTGGGATATACAAGTGTGACAAGTTTTTCTACGGCGACGCTTTAAAATGCCGGGCCATTGCTGCCGTACACCCATTCAAGGAAGAAAAATGAAGATTGCTTCAAAGGCTCTGCTGTTATGCGGCGTGCTCTGGTCCATAGCGGCATTCAGCGCATCGAAAGACTTGAAGGTGGGCGATATCTGGGCCTACAAAAACCGACCGGGTGAGGACGTATCGACACTGACGATCCTGAAAATCGAAAATTATCCGAAACTGGGCAAGGTCGTTCACATCAGGGTCGATGGCTTTCGGATGATCAATCCGGTGACAGGCAATGAGTTCAACGACATGCCTCACCTGCCCTTCCAGGTAAAAGCCCTGGAACGCAGCATCACCCATCGCATTGGCGAAACTGCAGAGATTCCGGATTTCAGTCAGGGGTACGCGGCATGGCGAGCGGCCTTCGATGAAGGAAGGGCCGGGGCTTTCAAGATCACTGTGCGGCAAACACTCGATGGTTTGGTCAGTGGTAACTGGGAACTCAGTAATTGAACGAGTACGTTTCCTGCGTATGTTCGAGTCAGAGATGCGCGCTTTTACTGTTTAACAACCGCCTTCAAAAGCTCCTTGGTTGGTATGCGCATGACCTTTGAGAAGTACGTTTTGTACGTAGTGGTGTGAACTCTAAACACACATGAGATAAAATCACGTTTCCTCAAAAGCGGAGCCAAGGTTTCACCCTCCAGATAGTTCTCCCCTCCTTTCCCGTTTGCCGACTCACTAAAAATGACATTTGCCCGATATCGCAAAGATAAGTCTCCTGGCACAGATTCTACCAAACCAAAACCAGATCTTTTTATATGATGCGACTCAGCAAAATCCAAATCGTCTTCTAATGCACAGACAAGACCCTCGCCAATTTTAGACTTAAACAACTGGAGCACATCCACATCTGAAGTAAAATAAACCTGGTAAAGGCCAGTACTACGAAGTTCCGCGACACTGGAATATTCAAGTGTTGCTACAGGCTTCCCATGATTTAAAGAACAGGATGCACTCATCATTATTAAAAAAAACAGAAAAGCCTTGTGCATCCAGATTCACTCCCTGAAATAACTCAAAATCGACTCATTAAATATTTGCCGAGCTGCCTTACCGCCCGGTAACGGTTGCACGAACATCCTGTTTGCATCGGCGTGGTTGATATCCACCCGCCCCATTACGTCAGGCCCTTGTGTAACTTCCCACTGTTCACCGAAATCTGCGACCAGATCCGACACATTCCAGTCGACCGCAGCAGCCCGAATATTCACCCAGTAGTCGGCTTTGGGTTTTGGCTCCCGCCTATAAATACTTGAAATTCCGTAGACGATTTTCCCTTCACCGACTGGGTCAAGTGTTATTAACATCCTTACTTTGAACCCTCTGTCTGCCAGTACACTAGAGAGATGGGCACCATTCCAACCACCCAGACTATGACCAACAATATAAATAGCGGTAGAGCAATTAGGCATCCAACTCAACACATTCTTTTCAAGATCTTCATCACTTATAAACGCATTATAACTGAGCGCCCAGGATGGGCAGCGCTTTAAAATCTCCAATTGCTTTGCGTCGTCTACCGTGATCCGGCGAACATAATCAATATTATTATTTGGGCCTGTACCATAATAACTTTCCTGATCACCCGCACCACCAATAAAAAACACAACCAAGTCCCACAAAGCTACGGGAACCTGCTTAACAGACTGATCAGTCTTACACGTTAATGTGTGAGTTTTTATTTCCCTTTTTTTTGGTGATTCTTCTTTCGCCGCCAGTCCTTCAGCCGACTTCCCTATCACTCCACGAACAATTTAATGGTTTCAGCCAAATGGGAACTGACGGTATGGGTGAAGCCAACCGCATCAGTAATGCCATGTTCCTCGCTGAATGGTGTAGGGGTGATAAGGAATCGGCTTGCCGGTCGCCTCATTAACTACCTGCAATCTGTCTGTGAAATGCACTGGCATCGGTAGCAAACTGCTGAACGCCGCGCCTCCCCCGCTCTGACCGATGATCACAGTCCCGGAACCACCAACCACAACGTTGCCGTGACCTCCGGTGCTGTCGAGGGTTGCGGCATTGAGGCCGTCGATGAACACCGTGCCTGATACTGCACCAGTAATGGGGCTACCGCAGGCGGATTTATCCGTCATGCGGGCAGCGGCAAGACCATCGAAGAAAACGTCTGGTGATCCAGAGACTATTGGATTGGTGCCATGGCCCGGCAACGGACACGAGGTTGAGTCGGTTACACGAGCAGCTGGTTTTCCACTCAAGTCAAAGCTCCTTGCTGTTGAATTTTAAGGTGGTGGTAAAGATCGACGCGCCATTGGCTTTCGACACATTCGAACTATTAGCCGAATTCGTCGCGAAATTCAGGAGATGAATTAATGCCGAAGACATTGCAGGTATCATCCGTGAATATGCAAAAGTGCGCACAGAATGCCGGACTAGAGCGGTGCCGACAACTTATTCAGAGTCAGAGCGGGTAAACGATCACCGCCCCTCGGCAAACTCCCGCAACACCGCCCCATCCATCCGATATCGAACCCACTCTTCCTGCGGCTGCGCACCCAACGACTTGTAGAACTCAATCGCCGGTTTATTCCAGTCCAGCACGCTCCACTCAAATCGACCGCAATCATTGGCGCAGGCGATTTTCGCCAGGTGGCGCAGCAAGGTTTTACCGGCGCCGCCGCCGCGCTGATCAGGGGTGATGTAGAGATCTTCGAGGTACAGGCAGTTGCTGCCGAGCCAGGTGGAATAACTGAAGAAAAACACCGCGAAACCGATCGGCAAGCCGTCGCGCAAACAGATCAGGCCGTGGGCGGTGGCGCCTTCGCTGAACAGGCTGCGCTCGATGTCGGCGACGCTGGCGATGACTTCGTGGCGGGCACGTTCGTAGTCGGCCAGTTCGGTGATGAACCCGAGGATTTGCGGTGCATCGCTCGGGGTCGCCGGGCGGATCTCGATCGTCATGGACGTGCCTTCGTCAAAAGTTGAAAACGCCATACTAAGTCGGCAAGCAGCGCTCGTCACACTGGAAATTCAAAGCTGATCCATGGAGCATGTGTAGCCATTGCAAAAGACGTTTTCACTTAACAGGATGTTTATGAACACTGATGCTTTCGCGCCACTGCAACGCCTCGCTGCGCAACTGTTGCCCCACGCGCTGGAGCCGTCGGAAGATGGTGCCCATGATATTTCGCACTTGCAGCGGGTCTGGCACAACGTGCGTTCGCTTCACGCTGAAGAAGGTGGCGATCTTGAGGTGCTGCTCGCGGCCGTGCTTTTGCATGATTGCGTGGCGGTAGAGAAGAACTCGCCGTCGCGTTCTCAGGCGTCGTGGTTGGCCGCCGAGAAGGCATCGAAATTGTTGGCGGACATGGCCTGGCCAGACGCAAAAGTCAGCGCGGTTGCCCATGCCATCGAAGCGCACAGTTTTTCCGCCAACATCGCGCCAACCACGCTTGAAGCGAAAATCATGCAGGACGCCGACCGCCTCGATTCCCTCGGCATGCTCGGTGTGGCACGGACCTTTTACATCGCCGGACGTATGGGCAGCGCGTTGTACGACCCAGAGGATCCCGAGGCGAAGGCACGGGAATACGATGACAAACGTTTTTGCCTCGACCATTTCCAGACCAAACTGCTGCACCTGGCGGACGGATTCCAGACGACCACCGGCCAACGTCTGGCGCGGATTCGTCACGAACGCCTGAAGGGCTTCATGGAGCTGTTCAAGGAAGAAATAGGCGTCTGCTAAACGCATTACTCCGCCCAACACTAACCCTGAAATCAATAACCTCAGACCTAACATCGATGCCTTGCGTGATAGATAGATGAAGCTCTCTTCTATCGGGTCAAGGAACCGCGTCATGCCTAGCGCAACACCCCAAGTCTCAAGCAGGTTGTTCGGCCTGTTTTGTCTGGCCAGCTATCTGCTGTCGCTGTCCTATGGCTCGACCTTCTTGCTGTCGCTATTGATCGGTTCCCGCGGTGGCAACGAGCACGATGCCGGCAGTGTGATTTCGGCGGCGATGCTCAGTACGTTTGCAGCGGTGATCGTCTCCGGGCACTTATCCGATTTGCTCGGCGCGGCGCGCTCGATTGCGCTGTTCGGCATTCTGCTGGTGGCTGCCAGCCTGGGCTTCGCCCTGGCGCCGGGCTTCGGCAATCTGCTGTTGTTTTTCGGACTCTTGCTGGGGCTGGGTTGGGGTGTGTTCTACACCCTCGGGCCGATCATCGTGGCGAGTCTGGTAACGCCTGCCCAACGCGCGAAATACTTTGCGCTGTTGTCGGGCAGCATGATGACCGGGATCGGCAGCGGTCCCTTGTTAGGGCGCGCCGCCAGTGCCCTCGGGTATCCGATCACCGCGGCGTTTTACCTCGCGGCACTGGCCAGCCTGATCGGCGTGTTGCTGTTCTGGCGGCTGGATTCGCAGCTGAAAAAAGCGCCCGCCCACTCGGCAGCGGTGTCGCGAATTTCCTGGCGTGCAGCAGCGCAAGTGCTGTCGTCCAGAGCGGTGTTCCCGATCATCATGGTCGGGCTTGGCGGTTGCGTTTTCGGCGGTCTGTCGAGTTTTCAAACCAGCTACGCGGCGGCGCGTTCACTCGACTATTCACTGTTCTTCCTCGGTTTCATGAGCGCAGCGATCAGCAGCCGCATGCTGATCGCCGGTTTCGTGGTCAAGCGCGACCCGTTCCGGGCGTCCTGCCTGCTGTCGGGCTTGATGATGGGCTCAATCCTGATGTTCGGGTTTGTCGTCGACGACGAGTTCAGCTACGTGCTGGCGGCGGTGATGCTCGGGGTCGGTTACGGGCTGACCTATTCGGTGATCAACGGCATGGCGGCCAACGAGGCGCCGAACGGCACCACCGCGCAATCCTTGCTGCTGTTCAGCCTGTCCTACTTTATCGGCGTGTTTGGCTTTCCGTTGCTGGCCGGGAAAATCATCGTGGAACATGGGATGGCGACGCTGTTGCTCACGGTGTTGGCGGTTGCTGTACTGAATTGGCTGATCAGCGTCGGCCGGCTGGTCTGGCGTCGAGCCGTTACCCACAAAGCGTTGCAGCAGGCCTAGACCGTTCGTCGTTCATCAGGCACCAATCCAAATCGGGGGCGGACCAATATCAGATAAGGAGTCTAATTAAATGGACCTATCCACATCCATGAAGAGGTAACCATGAACGTCGATAACAACCTTGAGAAAGAAGTCCTGACCCGTCTGCTGCATGCCCATCCAAGCGGTTTGGGCAAAGAGGTCCTGGACAATTACCGGGGGGAGAGAGTCGTGGCCAGCACCCTCGCCACGCTGCAGGATCGTGGATTGATCCAACAGGGTCATGTGACCTGCAACGAGGCCGGTGAGCACTCGTTGAACTTGCCGATCAAACTCAGTGCCGCAGGGGTTGAGGCGGCGCGCAAGCTGGACGTTTGACAAGACGAATCAGGTCGCAGTCGTGCGCGGCTGTGACCGTTTGAGAAACGCTACAAGCAGAAGGAGAAATCCCATGCCTCGTGGAAGTAAAGACAAGTACACCGCCGAGCAGAAACGCAAGGCCGAACACATCGAAGAGAGCTACGAGCACAAGGGTGTCTCGAAAGAAGAAGCCGAAGCCCGGGCCTGGGCGACCGTCAACAAGCAGTCGGGTGGCGGTGAGCGCAAAGGTGGGTCCGGACGCAAGAAACCGGCGAGAGCCAAGGCCGAAGATCGCCAGGAATCAGCTCGTCGTGCGGTGGCCAGCCGTGAAGGTCATTCGCGTAACAGCAAGGCTTCGCGCGAAACCCAGACCGTCGACAGCTTGATGAAAGAAGCCCGGGCGAAGAAGATTCCGGGACGGTCGAGCATGCGCAAGCAGGAGTTGATCGAGGCGTTGCGCAAGGCTGGGTAAGGCCAGTATTTTTTGTTGAATTTGGTGGCCCCATCGCGAGCAGGCTCGCTCCCACACTGGATCTGTGAACGACACAAATCTCCTGTGGGAGCGAGCCTGCTCGCGATGGCGGCCGATCAGGCGGCAAAGGTCTTGCGAATTAACGCATCCACCTCGGCAGTCCCAGGCGAAGTCGCCGGCCCCCAGCGAGTCACCGCCAACGCTGCAGCCGCATTCGCCCGCCGCGCCGCCTCACTCGCCGACAATCCTTGCGCCAACCCGGCCACAAATACCCCGGCATGCGCATCCCCCGCGCCATTGCTGTCCACCGCCTCAACCTTGAAACCCGGCACATGCCGGCAGTCTCCACCCTGACTGATCCAGCACCCTTGCGGGCCATCACGCACCACCATCAACACGTCGGTCGGCAGATGATCGGCCAACCGGTTCAACGCCTCGGCAATGTCCGACGCACCGGTAAACTTCAGCGCCTCGACGCTGTTGCTGGTCCACAAATCGATGCGCGCCAGCAAGGCTTGCATCAACGGCTCATCCGGCGAATCCACCAGCGGGCCCGGATCGAACACCACGTTGATTCCTCGTGGCAAATCCAGTACCCAATCCACCAGCGCCTGGGCTTTGCCGCCATGCAGCAGGCTGTAGCCGCTGACGTAGACGTAGTCACCCGCCTCGGCCGGCACGCTGGCCAAATCCTCGGCCGTCAGCTCACCTTCGGCACCGATATAGGAAATGAAACTGCGCTCGGCCGACGCCTCGGTCAACGCGACGCACAATCCCGTATCCCGTTCGGCGCAGTGAGTGATGCCAATCCGAATGCCTTCAGCCTTCATCGCTTCACGGGCAAGATCACCGAAACGCCCGGTGCCGTGGCGACCGAGGTAAACCACCGGCAAACCATTGCGCTGGGCGGCAGCCATCACATTAAAGCCGCCGCCCGCCTCGAAACTGGCGGATTGCGCCAGCACGTCGCCGCCCGAATGCGGCAGTTTATCCACGGCCATGACCAGGTCGATCATGACCTGGCCGGTGTGTAGCAATCTAGGCATGAGCATTCTCGGTCAACGCGGCGCGGCGATCCTTGGCGCCACCGAGTACAAAGTAAATCCCGCCAGCCACCAGGAACGTCACGATCCACCCGAGGCCGTTATGGCCCAGCCAGGAGTCGGACAGGAAGCCGCGGAACCACACGGTTTGTTCGGTCGTGCCGATGGTGGTGAAGCTGAAGCCCAGCGTGATCGCCAACGCCCACGCACCGAAGGCGCGCCACTCGACACCGCCGCTGTACCAGTAAGCGCTGCTCGGGCTGACGTCCAGCAGGTCTTTGGGGCTGTAGTAATGACGATGGATCAGGTCAACGACGAAGATCCCGACCCACGCGGTAATCGGCACCGCCAGCAGCGAAATGAAAGTGATGAACGGGCCGTAGAAACTGTCGGCGATCAGCATGAAATAGATCGAACCCGCGAAGATCGCGACGATGTCCACCACCACCGCGTAGACGCGTTTGACCTTCAAGCCGAGTGTCAGCGTGGTCAAACCGGCGGAGTACACCGACAGGTTGTTCGACAGCAGCAACCCGCCGAACGCGGTGATCAGGTACGGCACGGCCATCCAGGTCGGCAGCATGTCGCGGATCGCGATGATCGGGTCGGTGGCCGAGGCCAGGTCGTTGTTGCCCACTGACAGCAAGCCGCCGAGGGTGATCAGCAGCACCAGCGGAATCCCCGCACCAAACGCTGCCGACGCCACCAGACGTGCGGCTTTGACGCTGCGGTGCTGGTAGCGCGACATGTCGGCACCGGCGTTGGCCCAACCGATTCCGGTGCCTGCAGCCATGGTGCCGACGCCGATGATCATTGCGCTCAACGGGGCCGGCGTGGCGTTGAACACCGCGCTCCAGTCGATGGTGGCGCAGAGGAAACCGCCGACCAGAATGTTCAGCGCGCCGAACACGTAGGTTGCCCACTTCTGGATCACCAGCAAGGTGGCGTGACCGAGACCCGACACCGACAGGGTCAGCAGTACGAAAATCGCAATGAAGATCAACGTCAGCACGGGTGCGCTTTTGGCTTCCACCGGCGAGCCGAACAGGATCGAGCACAGCGACAGCAATACGAACGCGGCGGTGGTGGTGTTGACGGTTTCCCAGCCCAGACGCGACATCAGCGAGACCAGGGTCGGGCCGATGTTGCCGCGTACACCGAAGATCGCTCGCGACAACGTCAGGCTCGGGGCGCGGCCACGGCGACCGGCAATGGAGATGATCCCGACCACGGCGAAGGAGCCGGCAGCCCCCAGGATCGCGACGATGATCGCCTGCCAGATCGCCAAGCCGCGAAAGGCTACAAGGGTCGCGCCCAGCGGCAGGCCGAGGATGGAGATGTTGGCAGCAAACCAGACCCAGAACAGCTGCAGCGGATGACCGTTGCACTCCGCTTCCGGCACGGGCTCGATGCCTCGGGTTTCCAGTTGCCCGGCGCTTTGCCCGGCGTTTGATGAACTCATGTGAAATGCTCCTGTTGCCTTTGTTGTGGTTGTGGGCAATTGCGGAAATCGACATAACATCCCGGCGGTCCTGGCCGTGTTTGTGCTTTCCGTTGCGGGTTATCAAATCAAGTAGGCGGCGCGCCCATCGCGAGCAGGCTCGCTCCCACACTGGATCTGTGAACGACATAGATTCCCTGTGGGAGCGAGCCTGCTCGCGATAGCGTCAGTCCGATCGACGCAAAGCCAAGAGTCCTTTCACAAGGGGCTCTAGCTCCAGATCGTTAACGGTTTTGACCTTGTCGATCATCGCCGCCGGCCAACTCTCAAGGCCCAGGCAGGCCCCGAGCATGGCGCCGAGAATCGCCGCGATGGTGTCCGTGTCGCCACCCAGGCTCGCGGCCATGCACAGCGCTTCGAACGCGTTCATTTCACCAATGGCCACTTGCTGGGCCAGGGCAAACGAGACCACCACCGATTCCTGTGAAGCCACCGAAGTGCCGATCACGTCGTACATCAAATCCGCCAGCAATGCGTTGTCACTGTCGACGCTGATGGTCCGCGCCCAACTGATGCGCGAGGCAATGCGTCCGCCGGCCACCCAGTTACCGTGGCCTTCAGCTTGCAGAGCGATTTGCTGGCCGAGGTTCAATGCTTCGCCCAGGTCCATGCCGTTGATACCGGCCGAGACCACCGCCGCCACCGCCGCCGCGCTGGAAATGCCCAGCGTGGTGTTGTGGGTGACCTGGCAAGCCTGCACGACAGCGTTGATGAATCGCTCAGGATTAGCGACATCCGCCGCGATCCCTACCGGCGTGATGCGCATCGCCGCGCCATTGGTGGTGCCGTAGCGCCCCGCTTCTTCCGGCGAGTGGCCGGCGAGGATCATCTCGATGGCACGTTTGGTCGAAGGGCCGAGCAAGTCTTGCGAGCCCTTGGCTTGCATCGCGGCTTCCCATTCGATCAACCGTTGGGCGAGCAGCGACGGTTCGATCCGGCCCTCGCCTTCAACCAGCAATTGGCCGACCAGAATCGCCTGTTCGGTGTCATCGGTGATCGAGCCTTTGAGCATGTTGGCGGCGATCGGTTGATCGGGGCCTGCGTCTTCCAGGCCTGTGATTTCGCCGAAGCGCGCCTTGATCTCGGCGCGGCTCAGGGATTGGGTCGGCATGCCCAGGGCATCGCCCAGGGCCAGTCCGTAGAACGCGCCCAATGCACGATTGAGCGCGGTCACTTTGACTCTCCAAACTGCAAGTGCAGGCGAAAATGCACCGGATCGAGCAAGCTTTCGACCTGCTCCATGAAGCGGTTTTGCCGGTCGTAAGTGGTGCGCAAGGCCTTGAGGAACACCGTGCCCTCCGGACGACCGAGCAGTTCGGCGTCTTCGGCGTTCAAGGGTTCGGCGCCGATCCATTGATCGCCGCGTTCGCCGATATAGCCGTAGGCGGCCAGGGTGATGGTCAGGGAGTTGTCGATAAGGCCGACCCGCGGCAGGCTTTCCAGGCCTCCGGTGGCGGGCATCAATGAGCGTTCAAGGGAGACCAGTTTGCCTTCGTTGGAACGGCGGCGACGGTCGAGGGTGATGAATTGGTCGGTGCCGAAACGCGGCAACAGGTCAGGACGGGTGACCGCCTCCAGCCGCAGCACTTCGGTATTGATCAGCGCCCCGCTGTCGGCCAGGGCCTGGGCCCAGCCGCTGCGTTGATCGAGCACCACGCCGTCGAAGGTGACGATGGAACCCACCCCGCTTTGCGTCGCGATGTAGTTGCGCCGTTTCAATTCAGCCAGGGCTTCGCGCAGCGTGCCGCGGCTGACTTTGAATTCTTGAGCCAATTGATGCTCGCCCGGCAACAGAAAGCCGTCCTCCATGAGGCCGCTTTCGATGCGCCGGATGAGTTCGTCGACCACCCGTTGTTTCTTGTCAAATCGTACCTGTCTAATCATGTACAAAGAAATACCCGAAACGGGGTTGGGCGGGCAAGGGATATTTAGGGGAGGTGACGGGAGGATGAACCTTGAAAAGCGACCGCTGCGCGGTCAATCGCCAGCAGGCTGGCTCCCACAGGGGATTTGCGCCAAACACAAAAAATTGTGTTTAAACACAGACCAATGTGGGAGCGAGCCTGCTCGCGATGGCGTCGGCACATCCAACATATTTGTGTCAGACAAACCGCTTTCGCGAGCAGGCTCGCACGCACGCAGGTTTTAGCGTTGTTTGAGGCGGTCGATCACGACAGCTAACAGCAAGATCGAGCCGCGAATCACATACTGATAAAACGTATCGATATTCTTCAGGTTCATCGCATTCTCGATGATCGCCAGAATCAGCACCCCGGCAATCACATGCCGGATCATGCCGATCCCGCCGCTCAACGACACCCCGCCCAACACACAGGCAGAAATCACCGTCAGCTCAAAACCCTGGCCAATCATCGGCTGTCCGGACGTCATGCGCGACGCCAGGATCACCCCGGCCAACGCCCCGATCACCCCGTGCACGGCAAAGATAATGATCTTGGTCCGGTCAACGTTCACCCCAGCCAGCAACGCCGCTTCCTGGTTACCGCCGATGGCCATGGTGTTGCGCCCGTAGGTGGTGTAGTTCAGCAGCCAGCCGAAAAACAGGAAGCACACGATGGTGATCAGGATCGGCACCGGCACCCCCAACAACTGGCCGTTACCGAAGACGAAGAACTGCTCTTGCGACACGCCCACCGCTTTGCCGTTGGCGAAGATGTAAGCCAGGCCGCGAACGATCTGCATGGTTGCCAGCGTGGTAATCAACGCATTGACCCGCAGCTTGGCGATCACGATGCCGTTGATCAACCCGACGATCAGCCCCATGAACAGTGCCGCCACTACACCGAGAAACACGCTGTCGGTGTCGCGCATCACCACCGCGGCGACCACGCCGGCGCAGGCAATCACCGACCCCACCGACAAATCGAAGTGCCCGGACGCCAGGCAATACAACATGGTGCACGCGGCAATCCCCGTCGTCGAAATCGCCAGGCCCAGGCCACGCATGTTCAGCGGCGAGAGGAAGTTGTCGATCAGCAAGGTGCAGAGCACGAAGATCCCGACAGCCGCCAGCAGCATCACCCAGTCATCGAGAAAGCGCCGCAGGTCCAGAGGTTTGCGCTGGGTGGGTAAAGCGTTGTTTTGGATTGTCATAGTCACCTCTCAGTTCGCCACGCCGTCGGCGCGTTGGCGCGGCAAAGCCAGTTGCAGCAGGTTGGATTCATTGGCCTCTGCGCGAGAAAGCTCGCCGCGCATCGCGCCTTCGCAGAGCACCAGGATGCGGTCGGAAATACCCATCACTTCCATCAGGTCGCTGGAGACCACGATTACCGCGATGCCGCTGGCGGCCAGGTTGTGGATGATCTGGTAGATCTCGGCTTTGGCGCCGATGTCGATGCCGCGAGTCGGTTCGTCGAGCAGCAGCACTTTCATCGGCATCGACAGCCAGCGGCCGAGAATGGCCTTCTGCTGATTGCCGCCAGACAGGTACATGATTTTCTGCGCCGCGTTGGGGGTCTTCACTTTCAGCGCCTTGATCTGCTTGTCGGCGTTGTCTTTCTCCCACAGGCCACGCAACAGGCAGCCGAAGGTGGAATGGGCGCCGCGAGCGCTGATGTTGATGTTTTCGGCGACGCTGGCGAGCGGCAGGATCCCCTCTTTCTTGCGGTCCTCGGGACACAGCAGAATCCCGGCGGCAATCGCATCGCGGGGTGAACGCAACTTCAGTTCATGGCCGCGCAATTCCAGGCGTCCGGCGGTGTTGCGCTCAAGCCCGCTGAGCATGCGGAACAGCTCGGTACGACCGGCACCGACCAAACCGAACAGCCCGAGAATCTCGCCTTTGTGCACCTCGAAACTCACCGGCTCACGCAAACCCGGCCCCAGCAAACCATCGACCTTGAGCGCCACCGCGCCACGCTGACGGTGGCGGTAATCGTAGATGTCCTGAATGTCGCGACCGACCATGCAGGTCACCAACTGATCGTGAGTCAGTTCGCTCATATCCTCGAACGTGCGCACAAAGCGACCGTCCTTGAACACCGTCACCGCGTTGCAAATGCGGAACACTTCTTCCATGCGATGGGAGACGTAAAGCACCACTTTGCCTTCGTCGCGCAGGCGACCGATGATCGCCATCAAACGATCAATCTCCCGCGCCGACAGGCTGCTGGTCGGTTCGTCGAACGCGATCACATGCGCCCCACGGGACAAAGCCTTGGCGATTTCCACCAGTTGCCGCTGCCCGAGGGACAGGCGCCCTACTTTCTCTTGCGGATCGATTTCATCGGCCAGGCCCTTGAGGCAAGCCAGTGCCTGTTGCCGCAACGCGCCGCGATTGATCAGGCCGAAACTGGCCGGCAGATGACCGAGGAACAGGTTCTCTGCCACGGTCATTTCCGGGACCAGGTGCAGCTCTTGATGGATCACCGCGACGCCACTGCCGATGCTGTCGGCGGTGGACTTGAAGGCCATCACCTGCTCGCCGATCTGCAGGTCGCCGCTGCTTGGGGTATAAGCCCCGCCGAGGATTTTCAGCAGGGTCGATTTACCGGCGCCGTTCTCGCCCATCAAGGCGTGAACCTGGCCCGGGTGGGCGATGAAGCTGATGCCATCCAGCGCCTTCACCCCGGGAAAGGTCTTGCCGATCCCGTTGAAGCGCAAGCTGCCGCCTGCATTGTGTTGTTTTATTTTTGTTTGCGCGTGCATAACCACCTCATCACACAGATCAGGCAGCCCCGTCGCCAGGGCCACCGATGAAATCAACCGTGCCTCAGTTCCAGAGGCCGATCTTTTCCAGTTCCTGCTTGAAGTTCTCGCGAGTGATCAGCGTTACGTCATCCATCGCGGTGTACTTCGGCGGTTCTTTGCCGGTGGTGACCCAGTCGTGCATCATGCTGGCGGTGTTGTAGCCCTCGATGTGCGGGCTCGGCAGCATCGAGCCGAAGAAGCCGCTGTTGGCCTTCTTCAATTCGCCGATGGCGTCGGTGCCGTTGATGCCGATGCCGATCACATTGGCCGCGGCAAAACCGGCGCTTTCAGTGGCGCGCACGCCGCCCAGCACGGTGTTGTCGTTCATGCCGCCGATGATCAGGTTTTTCGCCGCGCCCGGCAGTTTCACCAGCGCCGAATTGGTGGCGTCCATGCTGCCTGGGACGTCGAGGGTTTTCTGTGCAGTGAAGAGGATGTGGTCTTTCGGGAAGCCGGCATCTGTCAGCGCCTTGGCCGAACCGTCGGTGCGCTTCTTGCCGGTGTCGAGTTCGTTGAAGGTGTTAATCACCGCGTAGGTTTCTTTCCAGTCCCAGCCGCGTTTTTTCGCTTCGGTGGCCATGGCATTGCCCTGTTTCTCACCGACTTCAAACGCCGCCATGCCGAGGTAAGGCACGTCTTCCATGAACTTGCCATTGGCATCGACGAAACGGTCATCGACCGCAATCACTTTCAAACCGTTGGTCTTGGCTTTGGCGACGATGGCCGGGCCGAGACCGACGTCCGGCGGGCAAATCACAAAGCCCTTGGCGCCGTTGGCTGCCAGGCTGTCGATTGCCGAGAGGGTTTTCTCGCCATCCGGCACGGCGATCTTGATCACGGTGAAGCCTTTGTCCTTGCCGGCCTTTTCAGCGAATGCCCATTCGGTCTGGAACCAGGGCTCTTCCGCCTGTTTGACCAGAAAACCGATCTTCACTTCCTCGGCCGCCAGCAACGAACTGCTCAGGCTGACCGCGGTGACCGCCAAAGCGGCACAGCACAGGGAACGGATCCCACGACGACGATTCATAAGCTGACTCCTTGTTATTTTTTTTGAGCGTTATTTGTAAGCCAATCAAACTGTGCAGCCAATAGTCATATCGTATGATGATTGGATTTCAGACGTAGTTCCGCGCCTGAAACCCGATTGACTCAGTCGTGGTACATGACCGAGCGACCGCCATCGATGGTGATGCACGAGGCATTGATAAACGGTGCTTCATCACTGGCCAGGAATACAGCGGTCATGGCGACTTCGATCGGCTGCCCGATGCGACGTGGCGGATGCAGATCGAAAGCGCGCTGACGCTCGGCATGCGGGTCCGCAAAACCGTTCCAGTAATCGACGTTCAGTTGGGTTTCGATATAACCCGGCGCGATGGCGTTGACGCGAATGCCCTTCGGCGCATATTCGATGCCCAGGGCGCGGGTCAGGCCGAGCAAACCGTGCTTGGCCACCGGGTACGGGAAGCAGCCGGGAATGATGTGCGTGGAATGGGTCGAAGCGATGTTGATGATGCTGCCGATGCCCTGCTCGATCATCTGCGGCAGCACCGCTTTGCAGCCAAACCAGGCGCCGTCCAGGTCGATGGCGAAGCAGCGGCGCCAGTCTTCCTCGGTCATTTCCAGCGGATCGCGGAACACATTGACCCCGGCGCAGTTGACCAGCACATCGATCCGTCCGTGAAGCTCAATTGCCAGTTTGGCCATGGCGTGCAGGTCTTGCTGGTTGGAAACGTCAGCCTTGACTGCCTGCACGTCGAAGCCTTTGTCCCGCCAGTGGGCCGCGACTTTTTCGACTTTCTCACCCTGGATATCGCTGATGATCAGCTTGGCCTGCTGGGAAGCGAAGGTCGCGACAATCGCCTCGCCGATACCCTGAGCAGCACCAGTCAGCAGCACGACCTTGTTTTTCAGGCGCTCACCCTTCGGCGGTTCGGGCACCGGTGGCAAGGAAAGAGGTTCAGCCATGGATCAAGACTCCTTTTCGAAGGCACGACAAAAACCGGGCATCTGTCGATGTCCGGTCAAAAGGCTTTTTGGAAAATCGCTGCATCACTTCACCTGTTTTGTTTTTTTAAGTGTGAGTGCGTGTAACTGATGGAGCCGACTATAAACCCGACTGCCAAATAATCTCAATATATAATTTTGCATCCCATATTTTGGGACTTAACCCGCGAACCGCGTACAGGTTTTTCCGGGCACATCGACTCGAATCGACAGCAACGCGCCGTCCAACGCATGGTTGAGCGGGCTCGCGGCGCAGGTGATGTACAGGGTTTTGAGGTCTTCACCGCCGAATACGCAACTGGTGGGGCGGCTGATGGGCAGCTCGATCACGCGATCAACCTGCCCGTCCGGGGTCAGCCTGAGCAAGCAACTGCCATCCCAACGGGCGTTCCAGATATAACCCTCGGCATCCATCGCCGAGCCATCAGGACCGCCTCGCTCATGGGGCCCGAACCAGACGTGGGCCGGGTCAAGGTTGCCGTCGGTGCGGATGAAGTACTGGTAGAGCGTGTTGTCGAGGCTGTCGGCGAAATACACGGTGGTCGCGTCGTCGCTCCACAGCAACGTGTTCGGGATGCCCAACCCGCGAAGCAACGGCGTGACCCGAGCATCGCGATCGATGCGAAACAGGCCACCGGAACGCCGCACAATAGGCACGTCTTCGCCCTGCTCGCCGATGTTGTTCTGCATGGTGCCGAGCCAGAGGCGGCCCTGAGCATCGCAGCGGGCTTCATTGGCGCGATTGCCGGGTTGCGGATCGGCGACGCAGAGCAAGGTCAATCGTGGTTCCAGGCCGGGGGAATCCAGATCGAGTCGATACACGCCGCTGTTCAACGTCACCAGCGCATCGCCGCTTTCGCAGGGGATGAAGGCGGACACGTGCTCGGGCATCTGCCAGATCTGCACGTTGGCGCCAATCAGCCGCAGCGCCTGTTGACCGGCAATATCAACCCAGTACAACGCCTGGGTCGGCGCGTCCCAGAACGGGCCTTCGCCCAGTCGTGCCCGGTGTTCGGTAACCGCAGTCCACTCCATGAAACCTCCTGCGTTGTTCTTGTTTTTTATGTGGGAGCGGGCTTGCTCCGGGCGGCGTTCCGACGAAGGCGTCGATACATTCAACATTACGGTTACCTGACACACCGCCTTCGCGAGCAAGCCCGCTCCCACAGGGTTTTGTATTGTCAGCTGGCCTTCTTGTCAGCCATGACTTGCGGGTAGAAGCGTTTGATGGCCAAGTCAGCGTTATCGATCAGGGTCATGCAGGCCCAGACTCCCCGCGCGGCATCCCGGGCGGCGATGGCCTCGGCCATGTCTTTGTGAATCGGTAGCGTGCGGCGCAGTTCGTCCGGGTCGGCGGCGGACACTTCGAACGACACCGCCAGCAGCGCGCCGAGGGCCGGGACCATTTGTTCGATGAATTGATTGTGGCTGGCAGCGAGGATGCACTCGTGGAAGAACTGGTCGGCACGGTTGTAATCGATCCCGCTGTCCACTGCCCGCTCCAGTGCGTTGTAAGCCTGAAGGATGGCGTGAACCTGCTCGACGGTAGCGCGCTCGCAAGCCCAGCGTACAGCCATGGGTTCGATAGTGCGACGCAGGTCGAGCAAGTCGTCGACGAAGTTCTCCGGCAAGCCGCTGCGCGACAGCCAGCCGACGACTTGCGGATCGAAAAGGTTCCAGCGGCGCACCGGCAACACCCGCGTGCCGACCTTGGGCCCGACCTCGAGCATACCCTTGGCGACCAGGGTTTTGATGGCCTCGCGGATAACCGTGCGGCTGACACCGAGCTGCTCGCCCAGGTCGGCTTCGACCTTGAGCGTCTCACCTGGCTTGACCTGCCCCGTGGCGATCCAGCAACCCAGCCAATCGACCGTCGACGCATGAAAACTGCTGGACATGGACACCTCGATTCAGGGACGGCACAAAGCCGTTCGCAATGGGTGCCCACGCTAATCATCATACGATTGAGTGTCAATTTGAATTTTTCGATCTGATTGCATTCAGACGAACAATTTGAACGAACCCACATTGTGACCTACGGTTAGCCGCGACAGATCAAGCAGTCAATAGCATCTGTTCCACTCAAGTCCGCTATCGACAGGTATAAGCATGAACATGGATGCGTCTACGCAATACCCGATTGTTTTGGTCCACGGTCTTTTTGGCTTCGATAAAATTGCCGGTTATCCCTACTTCTTCGAGATCAAGGAAGCTCTGGAACATGCCGGGGCCACGGTGTTTTCCGTCAACATTCCAGCCGTTAACGGAAACGAGGAGCGCGGTAAAAAACTGCTCGAACACGTCGATCGCCTATTGCGGGAAACGGGAGCTGCCAAGGTCAATCTGATCGGCCATAGCCAAGGTCCGTTGGCGGCACGTTACGTAGCGGCGCTACACCCGGAAAAGGTCGCATCAGTCACTTCTGTCAGTTGCCCCAATCATGGCTCCGAGATTGCCGACCAATTGCATAAGGCGCTGACGCCTGGTGAGCTGCCCGAAGCGCTCGTACTCGCCCTGTTCAAAGCAGTCGGCACCTTCATTTCGCTGATCAGCGACCATCCGGAAAACCCTCAGGACCCTCAAGCGGCCTTCGAGTCCCTGACTAGCGCGGGGTTGGCTGCTTTCAATCGCAAGTACCCGCAAGGGGTACCGAAACAATGGGGTGGGGAAGGTAACGAAATTGAAAACGGTGTGTACTACTACTCCTGGAGCGGGATCGTACAAAAATTTCAAAGTCTGCAACCGCTCGATCCGTCCCACTTGAACTGTATCGTGCTGTCGAAGTTATTTTATAAAGAGAAACACGCCAACGATGGGCTCGTTGGACAGTACAGCTCGCACTTGGGCAAAGTTATTCGTTCGGATTATCCGATGGACCATTTCGACGCAGTCAATCAAATGGCCGGGATCACGAGTTGGAACGTAAGCCCGGTCCGCCTCTATCTTGAACATGCGGCTCGGCTTAAGGACAAAGGCTTGTAGGTAAAAAAATGGCCCGCTTGATTAGCGGGCCATTTTCCAGAACACAACAACCCGGCGAATTACGGCTCAAGCCCGATGGGAAAGAACTCGCCAGCGCTCCACACACCTAACCAGCGCTGCCCGTCAATCTCGCGGGTGACGGCCAGCTCCACCAGTTGGTAGAACACGTTGCGGTGGATCAGGGCGTCGAGGTTGGTGCGCACATGCACGTAGGGCGCAGGTTCTTGCGTGACCGGGTCAATCACCACGCGCATGGGGTGTTCGGGGCCGGCCTCGGCGGTCTCGTCAACATTGGTGGTAAAGCGCAGGACCTGGTTTTCACCCTCGCCTTCGACATCCACGGCAATCGCCACGAAGGGCGCATCGTCGACCTTGATGCCAACCTTCTCGACCGGGGTGATGAGGAAGTAATCGTCACCATCGCGACGGATGATGGTGGAGAACAGCTTGACCATCGGCTTGCGCCCGATCGGCGTTCCCAGGTAATACCAGGTGCCGTCTCGGGCGATTCGCATGTCGATGTCGCCGCAGAAATCGGGGTTCCACAGGTGGACCGGCGGCAAGCCTTTGGTTTTGGGGATTTGCCCCAACAGGTCGTTGGCTTTTTGCGGGCCACTCATGGCGCTCTCCTTTTGAATTACTGGTCGCTGAGCCCCAGCAGGCTGCGCGCGTATTGTTCCAGCGGCGGGCCCATCAGGTCTTCTGGCTTTTTGTCGTGGAACGTCAGTAAACCGCCACGACCCTTGATACGTGCAGTATCAATCAAATACTGGGTGCTGGTCTCGATCAACATGATCTGAATCACGCCGCCATCGATACCGAGGCGATCCAGGGCTTCCTGATCAAGCCACTCGTCCGAGTTGCCGATACGGTCATCAGACTTGGCGAACCGGGTATAAAGCAGGTAATGGGCACCGGCGGCACGAGCTTCGCCCATGGCTTGATCAAGACCTTCCGGGGCACGGGCGCGGCGGACCATGGGGAAGTATTCCACAAAGCCATCGAAGGCGACTTCGGCAATCACGTTAGGTCGTGGGTAGACAGTACTGCCTGGCGGCACAAAGGCGCCCTGGGCGATATAGACGAATGAGTCCGGTTGGATGCGCAGGTTGTTCACACGGCGGCTGTCGCTATGGTCGAGCAGCCCCGCGTCGCTCATGTGGTAGCGAGTCCCTTCAGCCAGATCGCTGACATTCATGCAGCCACCAAGCGCCAAAACGGCCAGCAGCAAAACCAGGCTACGCATCCTACCCTCCAGAGGCCGGTGACGGAAAACCGGCGAATGGCCATGGGATGCAGCTTCCGCGCCAGCTCATGAACGATGTCGTCTGTTCAAACGCAATCGCGGGCAAGCCCGCTCCCACAGGGTTAGTGCAAATCCTTGTGGGAGCGGGCTTGCCCGCGATGAGGCCGGATCAGCCGCCAATGATTTTCATGATGGTCGCGCCACCGGAAAATGCCACTTCCTGCTTATCGCCCAAGGCTTTCACCAAGAGTCTCTGCAAGGCGGGCAACGCTTGATGACGGGGCTTGTCCAGCAGGTCGCCGACATAGTGGCGGTTGCTCGACGACAGGCAGCCATGCAGCCAGCCCGTAGAGGACAGACGCAGCCGCGAACAGGTGCGGCAGAAAGGAACGCTTTCGTTGGCGATAACGCCGAAGTAGCCCTGACCCGGAATCTGGTAACGCACGGCGGTGGCGTCTACTGGCGCATCGGCCTGAAGGTATTCGTAGCGCTCGCCGATCAGGCTGAGCAACTGCTGAAGGCTGACAAACTGCTGCAGGAAAGCATTCGAGTCGCTGGCCAGATGGCCCATGCGCATCAACTCGATGAAGCGAAGCTCATAGCCGCGCTCCAGACAGTAATCGAGTAGCGGCATCACTTGATCGAGGTTCTGCCCACGCAGCGGCACCATATTGACCTTGATCTTCAAGCCGGCGGCGCTGGCCTGATCCATACCGTCGAGCACAGTCGCCAGATCGCCGCCACGGGCAATGCTGCGAAAAGCGCTGGCATCCAGGGTATCGAGGGAAACGTTGATGCGACGAATGCCGGCATCCACCAGCAGTGGCAGCTTTTTCGCCAGCAGCTGACCGTTGGTGGTCAGGCTGATGTCCGCCAGGCCCATCTGCCCGACAGCAGTCATGAAGGTTTCGAGTTTGGGGCTGACCAGCGGTTCGCCGCCGGTGATGCGCAAACGCTCAATGCCGGCGGCTTCGATCAGATAGGCCACGCCACGCGCCATGGCCTCGGCCGACAATTCATCCTGCGCAGCGACCAATCGCTTGCCGTTGGGCACGCAGTAGGTACAAGCGTAATTGCAGGCTGAAGTCAGACTGATTCGCAAATTGCGAAAACGCCTGCCTTGACGGTCAACGATCATGGACTACTCCGGCGGAAGAATATTCGGACCGCTAAAACTTGACTCACAAATCAAGTTTTAGCAAGTCCTATGCCTGAGTATATTCCTGCGGTACTGCACCACGTAGCGAAATCATGGCGCAATAAGGCAACTGAATGGTTCAGCTGCTCGGGGTGTCGGTATCGCGCTTGCGTTTGTTGCCCATGCGTACGCCGATATCCATCAGGAACTGGAAGAAACCTTCCTGATCTTCCAGCACATTGCTCCAGAACGGCGAGTGATACAGCGCCACGGCGCCGTGCACCAGCGCCCAGGATGCGCAGTAATGGAAGTAAGGCGGAACGTCTTCGAGTTTGCCTTCGCTGATCCGGCCCTTGATCAGCAGGGTCAGACGTTCGAAGTTCGAGGCACGAATCTTGTGCAGCTCCTCGACCATCTCCGGCACCTGATTGCCCTTGACCACCTTTTCTTCCAGGCGATCGAACAACCGATAGCGTTGAGGGTCGCGCATGCGGAATTCGAAGTAGGCCCGGGACAGGGCTTCCTTGTCCTTGTCGACATCGGCCGAATGCAACAGCTCGTTCAAATCGCGCTCGTAATCGAGCATCAGGCGCAGATAGATCTCGGCCTTGGATTTGAAGTGCTTGTAGATCGTGCCTTTGCCGATACCGACGGCATCAGCAATCATCTCGACGGTGACACTGTCTTCACCTTGATCGAGGAACAGCTTGAGCGCGGTATCGAGAATTTCTTGCTCGCGGCGACGAAACTCACGGACCTTACGAGGTTCTTTATGCATAAGAAAAGGTCTGTAGGGGTCAAAATTCGAAGCCGCGTATTATGCCTAACTTGCGCAAAAATGCACGGATCATCCGACCATATATGTGTTTCTTGATGAATTCCGGCAGCCTCGCAGATGAATGAGAACTCAACCGAAGCGCCCGTATTCCAAATTTGTTTAAAAACCGGCGCCGGCAAACTGGACTCGGCGCAATACTGATCAATACTTCAACTGTCGGCGGGACATCTCCCCCAAGTGTTGCGCCGATATAGGTACCAACGGACCGCGTGCCTTTGTTTTACTCCTAATGGTCTTAACCCGGATTCACCCCCCAGAACCCGGGTTTTTTTTGCCTGCGATTTAGCCTTTCACATGCGCCAACGGAAACAGGCGCTTGAAGTTCTCGGTGGTTTGCTCGGCAAACCGCTCGTAGGGCTCACCTCGCAACATTGCCAGAAATTCCGCTACGTCGCGCACGTACTGCGGCAGGTTCGGCTTGCCGCGATGAGGGATCGGCGCCAGGTAAGGCGAGTCGGTTTCCACCAGCAATCGGTCCGCCGGCACTTTACTGGCCACGTCACGCAGAGCATCGGCATTGCGGAAAGTGACAATCCCGGACAAGGAAATGTAATACCCCATGTCCAGCGCCGCTTTGGCCATGTCCCAGTCTTCGGTAAAGCAATGCAGCACGCCCGCCTGGGGCAGCGCCGCTTCACGCAGGAGGTTCAACGTATCGGCGCGGGCACCACGGGTGTGGATGATCACCGGTTTGCCCGTCTGCTGTGCCGCTTGCAGATGCAGGCGAAACGACTCCTGCTGCAACTCTGCCGCTTCCGGCTCGTAGTAATAATCCAGGCCCGTTTCACCGATCGCGACCACACGCGGGTGGTTGAGCTCGCGCAACAGCCAATCCAGTGCTGGCGCGGCGCCCGGTTGCACGTCCAGCGGATGCACGCCAACCGAACAGTCGACGTCGTCGTAACGTTCGGCCAGGGCTTTGACGTCGGCAGCATTCTCGACGCTGACGCCGATACACAGAAAGTGCCCTACCCCGCGCTGACGGGCCGCATCCAGTGCAGCATCCAGGGAGCCGTCGTGGGCGGCGAGGTCGAGGCGATCAAGGTGGCAATGGGAATCTACGAGCATAAAAGGGCTGCAACTTACATCGTATGAGTGGGACGGTCGGACTTCAGGGCTCCGGCCAGATGGGTTTCGATTCGACTGCGCGCGGTATTGTCGCCTTCGTTGAATTGTACGCCGACGCCGGCGGCCCGGTTGCCCTGCGCACCTTTGGGGGTGATCCAGGTGACCTTGCCGGCGACCGGAATCTTCTCCGGCTCGTCCATCAGGTGCAACAGCATGAATACCTCATCGCCCAACTTGTAACTCTTGTTGGTCGGGATAAACAGGCCACCGTTCTTGATGAACGGCATGTAGGCCGCGTAAAGCACGGACTTGTCCTTGATCGTCAGGGACAAAATGCCGTTTCGCGGCCCCGGATTGACGAGTTCATTCATGCTGACCTCCGTTGCAGATGCTCAGAGTCTAGGCACAGTCGGTCACTTCTGGGTAGGCAAACCCACCCATTGCACCAACAGCGCCTCCAGCAACAACACCCGATTGAGGTTGGCTTTGCTCATCACTTTCTGGCGCTGGGCGAGAATCCAGTCCTGAATATTCAGGACTTTGTCCTGGCCGGCTTTCTGCGCCAGGTACTGAATCACCTTGCGCATGTCCGCCAATCCCAGCCCTTCTTCATCCTGAGTCAGCTGATAGCGCAGGATCAGGCTCGACCAGTCGCAGAACCAGTCGAACAGCAGCAACAGCGGAATCGCATTCCAGCCTTCGGCCAGTTGCGTCGGCGACTGTTGTTGCTTGAGTAACTTTTTCACGCCATCGACCACCAGCGCCCGCTGCTCGCGCACGCCCTGGGTCTGCAAGTTGACGGCGGCCAGTGGCGAACCGGCGGCCAGGGTCAGCAACTCGATGCGCTCTTCTTCCGAGCAATCCGGCAAAGCTTTCGCCAGCCACGCAAGACTCATGGCTTCGCTCGGCAGCGGACAGGCCTGCTGCTGGCAGCGACTCTTGATCGTCGGCAGCAAACGACTGGTCTGGTGACTGACCAGCAGCAACACCGTATCACCGGACGGTTCTTCAAGGCTTTTGAGCAAGGCGTTGGCGGCGTTGATGTTCATCGACTCGGCCGGCTCGATCAGCACCACTTTGCGACCGCCCATCTGCGCGGTCTGAACCACGAAGCTGACCAGATCACGAACCTGATCGACCTTGATCGCCTTATCGGCTTCTTCCGGTTCCAGAATGTAGTTGTCGGGGTGACTGCCGGCCTTGAGCAACAAGCAGGATTTGCATTCGCCGCAAGCATCGTGGGCGGCGCTCGGCCGCTGACACAACAAACTGGCCATCAAGCGCTCAGCCAGTGCACGCTTGCCGATCCCGGCCGGGCCATGGAGCAGATAGGCGTGGGCATGTTGTTTGCGACCGGCCAACTGCTGCCAGAGACTGTCCTGCCACGGATAGGCTTCAGCCACGGGTCAACTCCAGCAGACGCGGCAGCAAAGCATCCAGTGCCTGCTGAACCTGCGCCAACGGCTGGGCGGCATCGACCAGGACATAACGCGCAGGATCCGCTTCAGCACGTTTGAGGAAAGCACTGCGCACCGCATCAAAAAAGGTTCGGCCTTCGAGTTCGAAGCGATCCAGGCGACCGCGAGCACTGGCGCGGGCCAGGCCCACTTCCACCGGCAGATCGAAAATCAACGTCAGGTCCGGGCGCAGATCGCCCTGGACGAAGGCTTCCAGCGTCGCGATGCGCTCCAGCGACAGGCCGCGACCGCCCCCCTGATAGGCATAGGTCGAATCGGTAAAGCGATCACACAAGACCACAGCACCGCGGGCCAGTGCCGGACGAATCACCGCGGCCAGATGCTGGGCTCGCGCGGCGAACACCAACAGCAACTCGGTGTCGGGGTTCATGACTTCGTCAACCGGCGCCAGCAACACTTCGCGGATCCGCTCGGCCAACGGCGTGCCGCCTGGTTCGCGAGTCAGCACGACCTCGATACCCGCGGCGCGCAGGCGCTCGGCCAGGTATTCGCGATTGGTGCTCTTGCCGGCCCCTTCCGGGCCTTCCAGGGTAATAAACAAGCCAGTCACAGGCAGTCCTTAGTCAGAGTCATTGCGGGCTTTGCGGCGCGGCTGCATTCGGTTCGGGCGCGGCTGCGGGTTCTTGAGCGGGTTCTTGCGCCGGCTCCGGAGATGGCGACGGGTCAGGCGCTTGCGGCTCTGGTGGCGCCGTCTGAGCAGGCTCTTGCGACGGCACTTGCGGCACAACCTCGAGGACTGTGTCGGGCGAAGCCGCCGGAATCGGTGCCTGCTCATCCGCCGCCTCTGGCGCAGTGGTTGGCGCCGGACTGGAGCGATAGTCGGCACGGCGCTTGATCTGGAACTCACGCACAGCGTTATTGTGCGCGTCCAGATCATCGGAGAACACGTGGCTGCCATCACCACGCGCAACGAAATAGAGGCTATTGCCCGCCACCGGGTTCAGCGCTGCATGAATCGCTTCGCGGCCGACCATGGCGATCGGGGTCGGCGGCAGTCCCGAAATCACGTAGGTGTTGTACGGCGTCGGTTCCTTGAGGTGGGCGCGAGTCAATTTGCCGTTGTAACGATCACCGAGGCCGTAGATCACGGTCGGATCAGTCTGCAACAACATGCCCATTTCCATACGCCGTACAAACACGCCAGCGATTTGCCCGCGCTCCTGCGGCACGCCGGTTTCCTTCTCCACCAGCGAGGCCATGATCAGCGCCTGATAGGGTTCGGTGTAAGGCACGTCAGCGGCGCGCTGGCTCCACTCCTTGGCGAGGACTTCATCAAGACGGTCGTAAGCTTTTTTCAGCAGCTCGACATCGGTCATGCCGCGCACGAAGCGATAGGTGTCAGGGAAGAATCGCCCTTCCGGAAAAATCCCGCTGTGACCGAGTTTGTCCATCACCTCGCTGTCACTCAAACCGTCGAGGGTCTTTTCGAGTTTTTCATCCTTGGCCAGAGCAGCGCGGACCTGATGGAAATTCCAGCCCTCGACCAGAGTCAGGCTGTACTGAACCATTTCCCCGCGTTTCCACAGGTCAATCAGGCCTTCGACGGTCATGCCGGGCTGCATGCGGTACTCGCCCTTGTGCAACGGTTGCTTGGCGAGATTGAAGCGCCAATACACCCGCAGCCAGAAAGCGTCCTTGATGACGCCATCGGCTTCGAGTCGATAGAAGGTGCGGGTCGGTGTCGTGCCTTTGGGCACTTCCAGCAGCTCTTCCTGGGTGATGTTCAGCGGCTGTTCCAGCGCCGAATGGATTTTCCAGGCAGAAGCGCCCAGACACAGCCCTGCCAGAACCAATCCGGTTTCCAGCAGCAGCAAGAATTTACGTCTCACGTATCAAGCATCCAGTAGCGCGCGGGCAATGGTTTGGAGTTTACGGGTGAGCGGACCAACCGGCCAGCTCAGTGCGGCATAGGCGCGCACCGGCCAAATGCCATACACGCTGTTGCAGACAAAGACTTCATCAGCCCATTGCAGCTGATCGAGGGTGATATCGGTGATTTGCGTGGGAATCCCCAATGACTCGGCTTGAAACAATAATTCGGCACGCATCACGCCGGCCACGCCGCAGCGCTTCAAATCAGCCGTGATCAGCACGCCATCGCGGATCAGGAACAGATTGCTGAACACGCCTTCAATGACGCGTCCGGCCTGATCGAGCATCAAGCCTTCGGCATGATCGGTGTCTTGCCATTCGGAGCGGGCGATAACCTGCTCAAGACGGTTCAGGTGCTTGAGTCCGGCAAGCAGAGGCTGCCTGGAAAGCCGCGTCGCACAGGGGAACAGGCGAACGCCCTGCTCCGCATTGGCAGCAGGATAAACCGCAGGAGGGTTGCCCAGCATGATGCGGCGTGCCTGAGCCGAAGGATCGGGCGCATAACCGCGCGCGCTCTCGCCACGCGTGACGATGAGCTTGAGCACACCTTCGCCCAACGCTTGGGCATAGGTCAGTAACTCTGTGCAGACAGCCGCATGATCGAGATTAATTGCCAAGCGCTGGCAACCCTTGACCAAACGCACCATATGCCGATCCAGCAGCACTGGACTGCCGTTGTGTACAGCGATGGTCTCGAACAGACCATCACCGTAAGCCAGGCCGCGATCCTTCAGCGACAAAGCGTCAGCCGGTTGACCGTCGACCCAGCTGTCCATCAGTCAGCGAACCGGCGGAATACCAGCGAGCCATTGGTACCGCCAAACCCGAAGGAGTTGGACAGCACCACATCGATATCCATATTGCGCGCGGTATGCGGTACGAAATCGAGGTCGCAACCTTCGTCCGGCTCATCAAGGTTGATGGTCGGTGGCGCTACCTGGCTGTTGATCGACAGCACACTGAAGATCGCCTCGACCGCGCCCGCCGCACCCAGCAGGTGACCGGTCATGGACTTGGTCGAACTGACCGCCAGTTTGTAAGCGTGATCGCCAAATACCGACTTGATCGCACGGGCTTCCGCAAGGTCGCCGGCCGACGTCGAGGTGCCGTGGGCGTTGATGTACTGAACCTGATCGCCATTGATCTTGGCATCGCGCAGCGCATTGGTGATGCAACGTGCAGCACCTGCACCATCGGCCGGAGGCGAAGTCATGTGGTAGGCATCGCCACTGGTGCCAAAGCCGATCAGCTCGGCGTAGATCGTCGCGCCACGGGCCTTGGCGTGTTCCAGTTCTTCCAGAACCAGAGCGCCGGCACCGTCGGAGAGCACGAAGCCATCACGGCCCTTGTCCCATGGACGGCTGGCGCGGGTCGGTTCGTCGTTGCGGGTCGACAGCGCGCGCGAGGCACCGAAGCCGCCCATGCCCAGACCGCAAGCTGCCATTTCAGCGCCGCCGGCAATCATCACGTCGGCTTCGTCGTACATGATGTTGCGTGCCGCCATGCCGATGCAGTGCGTACCGGTGGTACACGCGGTGGCGATGGCGTAGTTAGGTCCCTGTGCGCCCAGATGGATGGACAGGAAACCGGAAATCATATTGATGATCGAGCCAGGCACGAAAAACGGAGAAATCCGTCGTGGGCCGGAATCATGCAGCGTGCGGCTGGTTTCTTCGATATTGGTCAGCCCGCCAATACCCGAACCCATGGCCACGCCGATGCGCTCACGGTTGGCGTCGGTGACTTCCAGACCGGCGTTACGAACTGCCTGAAAACCTGCGGCCAGACCGTATTGAATGAACAGGTCGAGCTTGCGAGCTTCCTTGACCGACAGGTATTCCTCGACATTGAAGCCCTTTACCGAGCCGCCAAAACGGGTGGAATAGGCAGAAAGGTCGGTGTGTTCGATCAGACCAATGCCACTGCGGCCAGCCAGAATGCCCTGCCAACTGCTCGGCACATCCGTGCCCAGTGGCGACAACATACCCATACCGGTGACTACGACGCGTCTACGCGACACAGCACTCTCCTTTTTTCAAATGACGACTTTGCATCAGGCCTAAAGGAAAAAACCGCACGCCGTGATGGCAGTGCGGTTTTTCCATGACAGCAAGCAACGATTACAAGCTATTAAGCCTGGTGGTTAGTAACGTAATCGATTGCAGCTTGTACAGTAGTGATCTTCTCAGCTTCTTCGTCAGGGATTTCGGTCTCGAATTCCTCTTCCAGAGCCATCACCAGCTCAACGGTGTCAAGGGAGTCGGCACCCAGGTCTTCAACGAAGGAAGCAGTGTTGACCACTTCTTCTTCTTTAACGCCCAGTTGCTCAGCAACGATTTTCTTGACGCGCTCTTCGATGGTGCTCATACCTTGTTTTCACTCCTAATGGACAAATTCAGGCAGCTGGCCAGTGGGTAAGTGTATAGAAAGACTTTTCAGTTTTTCAACTGAAAGCTTCACTCCTCAAACCCGACGACCCTCTGCCTATAAATAGATTGCAGCTTTATAACGGATTTTAGACAGCTCGTATGACATTTTTTTGAAGCAATCCGTCACATTTAACTCATGTACATCCCGCCGTTCACCGGGATTGTAGCCCCAGTAACGTAAGCCGCACCGTCGGATGCAAGAAAAGCGACCACAGACGCGATCTCTTGAGCTTGTCCCAGACGACCCAGCGGAATCTGCGTCTGCAAGGCTTCACGCTGTGCCTCGGGCAGTTCGCGGGTCATATCGGTGTCGATGAACCCAGGGGCCACCGAGTTTACCGTAATCGAACGCGAACCGACTTCACGCGCCAATGAACGGCTGAAACCTTCCAGACCGGCCTTGGCGGCTGCGTAGTTTACTTGGCCTGCGTTGCCCATGGCACCCACAACCGAGCCAATACTGATAATTCGTCCCCAACGGGCTTTGGTCATACCGCGCAAAACACCCTTGGACAGGCGGAACAGACTGTTCAGATTGGTATCAACGACGTCATGCCATTCGTCATTTTTCATGCGCATCATCAGATTATCGCGGGTGATACCGGCATTATTGACCAGGATCGCCGGCGCACCGAACTGCGATGTAATGCTCGCCAGTACTGCCGCAACGGATTCGTCGCTGGTGACATTGAGTTCCAGGCCAGTGCCTTGAATCCCGTTTTCCGCCAGGGTTGCCGCAATGCGCTCGGCACCCGAGGCAGACGTCGCGGTGCCGATAACGATGGCGCCCTGACGACCCAGTTCCAGGGCGATAGCCTGGCCGATACCGCGGCTCGCGCCAGTGACCAGTGCAACTTTACCTTGCAGACTCATGCAGGCTTCTCCTGATTCAGGCCAACGCTGCGCGAGCGGCAGCGAAGGCGTCGGGGGTATTGAGGTTGGATGTCGACACGCCTTCGGCGCAACGCTTGTTCAGGCCTGCCAGCACTTTGCCTGGGCCGCACTCGACCAACTGGGTAGCACCTTTGGCGGCCAGCGCCTGAACCGATTCGACCCAGCGTACAGGCTTGTAAAGCTGCTCGAGCAGATCGCGCTTGAGGGTTTCCAGATCAGCCGGCACAGTGGCGCTGACGTTCTGAACCACTGGAATCTGCGGCGCCTGCCAGTCGATCGCTGCGATCGACTCGGCGAAACGCTCGGCCGCCGGACGCATCAGCTCGCAATGGGACGGCACGCTGACCGGCAACGGCATGGCGCGCTTGGCACCACGAGCCTTGCAGCCTTCGATGGCACGCTCGACCGCTGCCTTGGCACCGGCGATGACCACCTGGCCAGGGGAGTTGAAGTTGACCGCACTGACCACTTCGCCTTGAGCCGCTTCGGCACAGGCTGCCAGCACATCAGCATCGTCCAGACCGAGAATGGCAGCCATGCCACCTTGCCCGGCCGGAACGGCTTCCTGCATCAACTGACCACGGCGCTCAACCAGCTTCACCGCGTCGCCCAGGCTCAGGCTGCCTGCAGCGACCAGAGCGCTGTATTCGCCCAGGCTGTGACCGGCAACATAAGCCGGACGCGCGCCGCCTTCAGCCAGCCATAGACGCCACAAGGCAATCGAGGCGGTCAGAATGGCCGGCTGGGTTTTATCGGTTTGATTGAGTTGCTCTTCCGGCCCTTGCTGGGTCAGTGCCCACAAGTCGTAACCCAGAGCATCGGAAGCTTCTTTGAATGTTTCGAGGACAACCGGATGTTGTGCGCCCAACTCGGCCAGCATGCCGAGGGACTGCGAACCCTGTCCCGGAAAGACGAATGCGAGGGAAGCAGACATGTAACAAGCCCCTAATGATCTTGTCGTCGGAGAATTGACGTCCCGCTTGGGGACGCAAGAAACTGACAGTTGGATGGCAAATTGAACTGAGCGGTCACATTTAAGCATTGTCCGACGAAAACGCCTAAAGCAACAAATCCTCCAGGCGACCATGAATACGTTCCGGCAGGTTTTCCTGGATCTCGATCAAGGCACGCTGAATCGCACTCTGGAAGCCCTGAACCCCCGCCGAACCATGGCTTTTCACCACAATCCCCTGCAACCCGAGGAAGCTTGCGCCGTTATGCCGCGCAGGCGCCAAATCAGCCTGCAAGCGCTTCATCAGCGGCAATGCCAGAGCACCGACCACTTTCGACGCAAGGTTTTTCTTGAACAAGGCTTCGATGCGCGCGGCAATCATGGTCGCCAGGCCTTCGCTGGATTTGAGCAGGATATTGCCGACAAAACCGTCACAGACCACCACATCCGCCTCGCCACGGTACACACCGTCACCCTCGACAAAGCCGATGTAGTTGATACCACGAGCACTTTGCAACAATGTTGCAGCCAGCTTGACCTGCTGATTACCCTTGATGTCTTCGGTGCCAATATTCAGTAGCGCCACTCGCGGACGAACGATGCCCAGGGTTTCCGCCGCCACCGACCCCATCACAGCGAACTGCAACAGATGCTCGGCGCTGCAATCGACATTGGCGCCCAGGTCGAGCAACTGGCAATAACCCTTCTGCGTCGGAATCGCCGCCACCATCGCCGGCCGATCAATGCCCGGCAAGGTCTTGAGCACAAACCGCGACAGCGCCATCAGCGCACCGGTATTGCCGGCACTGACACAAGCCTGCACCTTGCCGTCTCGCAGCAACTCCAGCGCCACGCGCATCGACGAGTCGGGCTTGCCGCGCAGGGCCTGGGCAGGCTTTTCGTCCATGGTGATGACTTCAGACGCCGGCGCAATCGACAGGCGCGAGCGATCCACAGCCGATTGGCCAGAGAGCAATTCTTCAAGAAGGGAGGGTTGACCGACGAGGGTCAGGTGCAGCGAGGGCGTAGCAGACAGGCAAGCAAGGCTGGCCTGAACAATGCTGCGGGGACCGAAGTCCCCGCCCATTGCGTCAATCGCGATGACTTGAGCAGACAAGTGATTACTCGTCAGCGCCCTTGTCGATCACTTTACGGCCACGGTATACGCCTTCTGGCGATACGTGGTGACGCAGGTGAATTTCACCGGTGGTTTTTTCTACAGACAGAGTGCTTGCCGTCAGGGCGTCGTGCGAACGACGCATGTCACGGGCAGAGCGGGATTTTTTGTTCTGCTGAACAGCCATAATTGATTAACTCCTAAACGTTTGGGTCACGCTTTAACTGCGCCAATACACTGAACGGGTTGGACCGCGTTACCTCGTCCTCGCTCGGTTCGGGCTCATCGAGACCCGCCGGCTGCTGGCATTCTTCCGGATGATGAGCAGGCACAATGGGCAAGGCGAGCAGAAGCTCCTCCTCGATCAGTGACTGCAGATCCAATGGATCTTCGCCCAGTTCCAGCACGTCATAACCTTTCGGCAACGACTGGGTATTCGCACCCTCCTTCACCACAGCATAACTGCATTCGCTATGGATCGGCAGGGTGACCAGCTCAAGACAACGCTGGCAAACCATTTTGACTTCGGTGTCGATAAAACTGTGGATTACCACAGACTTACGTTCATCTCGTTCAAAAACGAATTTAGCCTGCACCGTACCGACAGTGTCGGAAAGCGGGTCGCAGAGTCTCTCCAAATCGGCCAGCAGCAGTTCACCTTGAAGGGTGGTGCCACGATCAGCCAATTTGCGCGGGTCAACGTGAGGTGGAATCGGGTCATTCAACATAGGCGCAGCATTATAGGGATGCCCCCAGCCATGTCAAAGGAAATTCAGCCCTGTCCGTCACTTGCAAGCCTCCGCTAGAATTCGCCCCTGCCTTTTGGAGATGCGCATGCTGCCTTTATTACTCGCTTCTAGCTCGGTTTATCGCCGGGAATTGCTGGCCCGCTTGCAGCTGCCGTTTACCTGCAGCTCGCCGGATATCGACGAAAGCCACCGATCGGGCGAGTCTGCCGTCGTGCTGGTAAAGCGCCTCGCCGAGGAAAAAGCACGCGCGCTGGCCAGCAGCCACCCCGCTCACCTGATTATCGGCTCCGACCAGGTCGCGGTACTTGGCGATCGGATTATCGGCAAACCGCACACCTTAGAAAAAGCCCGCGAACAATTGCTGGCTTCGAGCGGCGCCAGTGTGACCTTCCTTACCGGCCTGGCGCTGCTCAACAGCCAGACGGGTGAATGCCAGGTCGACTGCGTGCCGTTCACCGTGCACATGCGCACGCTCGATGAGGCGCGCATCGAACGCTACCTGCGCGCTGAGCAGCCCTACGACTGCGCTGGCAGCTTCAAAGCCGAAGGCTTGGGGGTGAGCCTGTTTCAAAGCACCGAAGGCCCTGACGCCACCAGCCTAATCGGCCTGCCATTGATTCGCCTGGTGGACATGTTACTGGCCGAAGGTGTGCAGATACCTTAAAGATCTTTTGACTTAAAAAAACCGGCAAAAGCCGGTTTTTTTATGCAGCCAGAAAATCAGCGCAACGAAGGCCCCTGAAAGCCCATCCACATCGCCAGATGTTCAGCCACGCTGGCACCGAGTTTTTTCGAGAAGCGGTCGAAGGGCGATTCCTGAACGGTGAAATCCACCAACTCTTTCTCGCCGATCACATCACGCGCCACCGAACTGGCATTCCCCAGACCATCGATCAGGCCCAGCGGCAACGCCTGCTCGCCCGACCAGACCAACCCTGAGAACAACTCCGGATGTTCCTTGTCCTTGAGGCGGTCGCCACGACCTTTCTTGACGCTGCTGATGAACTGCTGATGAGTGGTATCGAGCACGCCCTGCCAGAACAGAGTTTCTTCAGGCTTCTGCGGCTGGAACGGATCGAGGAACGATTTATGCTCGCCGGAGGTGTAAGTGCGACGCTCGACACCCAGCTTCTCCATCGTCCCGACAAAGCCATAACCGGCCGCCGTCACACCAATGGAACCCACCAGGCTCGCCTTGTCGGCGTAGATCTGATCCGCCGCACTGGCGATGTAATAAGCGCCGGAAGCACCCAAATCCGAGATCACCGCGTAAAGCTTGGTGTCTGGATGCAGGCCGCGCAAACGGCGGATCTCGTCATAGACGTAGCCCGACTGCACCGGACTGCCGCCCGGACTGTTGATTCGCAGGATGACACCCTTGACCTTATCGTCCTCGAACGCTGCACGCAGACTGCCGACAATGTTGTCAGCGCTGGCAGGCTCCTTGTCGGCGATCATGCCGGTCACATCGATCAGCGCAGTGTAATTGCCACTGCGGGTGGCAGCTTTTTCCATGTCCATCAAAGGCGAGAACAGGATCAACAAGCCAAACAGGTACACAAAGGTCAGCAGCTTGAAGAAAATCCCCCAGCGACGGGACCGACGCTGCTCCTGCACGCTGGCCAGCAAGGTTTTTTCCAGCAGCTTCCAGCTTTTCTCGTCACCGCTCTCTGCGCTCGCCTTGGCGGGCGCTTTCCATTCGTCGGTCATGACATTTACCCCAGCAAAAACCTATTAAGCCCGCTGACTCAGCCAGGCACGCAATTCTGAAAAACGATTAATAGCCAATACCGGCTCGAATAATTTCAACGCTTCGATCGATTGCGCACCATAGCTGACGGCCACCGAATCCATGCTGGCATTACGTGCCATCTGCAAGTCAAAGGACGAATCGCCCACCATCAGCGCCTGCTCCGGGCGAACCTCGCAGTGAGCGAGGATCTGCTCAAGCATCAACGGATGGGGTTTGCTGGCGGTTTCGTCGGCCGCGCGGGTGATATCGAAATAATCTTCCCAGCCGTGAGACTTCAGCACCCTATCCAGACCGCGACGAGCCTTGCCGGTCGCGACCGCCAAGTGATAACCCTCGGCACGAAACGCTTCCATCGACTCGACCACACCTTCGAACAACGGCGATGGCACGGCTTCCGAGGCGATGTAGTGATCAGCATAGTACTGACGGAAGGCCACCAGTTCGTCGCCACCAATTTCCGGATACAACGTGCGAATCGCTTCCGGCAAGCCAAGACCGATGATGCCCTTGACGGCAAAATCATCGCGCAACTGAAAACCGGAGCGCTCGGACGCGACATGCATCGACTCGACAATCCGACCAATGGAGTCGGCGAGCGTGCCGTCCCAATCGAAAATCAGCAGCTTGTAATCAGATGGGTGCACTCAGGCGCTCCACGGTTTTGGCCCACATCTCGTCGACCGGCGCCTGCAACTTCAGCTCACCGCCATCAGGCAACGGCACGGTCAGCAGGTAGGCGTGCAGGAACAGGCGCTTTCCGCCCAGGTCACGAATCTCTTTGCTGAAGCCTTCATCGCCGTACTTGGTGTCACCGGCGATGCAATGCCCGGCGTGCAAGGTGTGGACGCGGATCTGGTGAGTCCGGCCAGTAATCGGTTTGGCTTCGATCAGGGTGGCAAAGTCGCCGAAACGACGCAGGACCTTGAACACGGTCACGGACTCCTTGCCCTCCTCCTCGTCGACCTCGACCATGCGCTCGCCGGAGCGCAGATTGCTCTTGCCGAGCGACGCCCGGACCTGCTTGATCGAGGCCGCCCAGTTGCCGCGAACCAGCGCCATGTAGCGCTTGTCGACGCCATCGCCGCGCAATGCCGTGTGCAAGTGACGCAGCATGCTGCGCTTCTTGGCGATCATCAGCAGGCCGGAGGTGTCACGGTCGAGACGGTGAACCAGCTCGAGCTCCTTGCAATCGGGGCGCAACTGACGAAAGGCTTCGATCACCCCGTAAGTCAAGCCGCTGCCGCCGTGAACCGCGATACCGCAAGGCTTGTTGATCACGATCAACGCCTTGTCCTCGAACACAATCGAGGCTTCGAGGCGCTGCAGCAGGCCTTGTGCCAGCGGCACAGGTTCGTCGCGCTCAGGCACGCGAACCGGCGGCACGCGCACGATATCGCCCGCCTGCAGCTTGTATTCGGGCTTGATCCGACCTTTGTTCACTCGCACTTCGCCTTTGCGCAAAATGCGGTAAATCAAGGTCTTGGGCACGCCTTTGAGCCGAGCGAGAAGGAAGTTATCAATACGTTGGCCGGCATATTCCGGCGAGACCTCCAGCAGTTGTACGGCTGGGGTCGAAGGGGCAGTAGTCGTCATGGTGCGGATGATAACAATTTTTTATGGAATTGAAGCACTTAATCATTGCTGCTATAGTCGCGAACGCCGCCAAAAGTGGCCTGGACAGCGGACTAACGGTCAAAAACCGGCCCTGACCAACGCAATTCACGAGGACGAGAGGCCGTCCTACGGGGCTTTCGCTACGAAACGGTAGAGTTCGCAGTTGTAACGAGCGCAGGTGACATGAGGCCTGAAGCATGCCGCAAAGCAGAGTTTTCACTCGCCTTGCGAGCAAATATTCACGGCCAGTTCACAAAGTGCAGTCAGCTACGAACAACCCCGAGCGAACGCTTCGGAAACAACGCCTAAATTAGCCATGATGCGTGACCTCCCCTTTCGGAGCTCACGGTAAATGCCAACCCGCTGCGGATTCTGCGCGCGGCAGCACCCGAATTATCAGGGATACGTGTAGGGTGGAGATGCACAACCGCTGGACTGTGTAGCAATAGGCTTTATCAAGACGCTTCATCTCGTCCACAGCCGCTGGTTGATTCCTCCTCCTGACTGAGTGCTTAAGTAGCCACAGCAAGCAGGACGCGTACGTCGCGACGCCGGCCCACATTGGCCGCCATCGCTAGACACTGGAGTGTCCAACCACTCCTGACGCACCTGACACCGACCATGAGAAGTCGTGTGTGCCGAACGCCGTTTCCGGCAGCCCGGAAACCGACGGTACTACATGAAAAGAATGCTGATTAACGCAACTCAACCCGAAGAGTTGCGTGTTGCACTGGTAGATGGCCAACGCCTCTACGACCTGGACATCGAATCCGGTGCACGCGAGCAGAAAAAGGCCAACATCTATAAAGGCCGGATTACTCGCATCGAACCAAGCCTTGAGGCTGCCTTTGTCGATTTCGGCTCTGAGCGCCACGGCTTCCTGCCCCTCAAAGAAATCTCCCGCGAATACTTCAAGAAAGCCCCCGAAGGCCGCGTCAATATCAAGGACGTCCTGAGCGAAGGCCAGGAAGTCATCGTTCAGGTCGAAAAAGAAGAACGTGGCAACAAGGGCGCAGCCCTGACCACCTTCATCAGCCTGGCCGGTCGTTACCTGGTTCTGATGCCGAACAATCCGCGTGCCGGCGGTATTTCCCGTCGCATCGAAGGTGAAGAGCGCAACGAACTGCGTGAAGCCCTGAACGGCCTGGTTGCTCCAGCCGACATGGGCCTGATCGTTCGCACTGCCGGCCTGGGCCGCAGCAGCGAAGAAATGCAGTGGGACCTCGACTACCTGCTGCAACTCTGGACCGCCATCAAAGAAGCCTCGCTGGATCGCTCCGCGCCGTTCCTGATCTACCAGGAAAGCAACGTGATCATCCGCGCCATCCGCGATTACCTGCGCCAGGACATCGGCGAAGTGCTGATCGACAGCGTTGAAGCCCAGGACGAAGCCCTGACGTTCATCCGCCAGGTGATGCCGCAGTACGCCAGCAAGATCAAGCTCTACGAAGACAGCGTTCCGCTGTTCAACCGTTTCCAGATCGAAAGCCAGATCGAGACCGCTTTCCAGCGCGTCGTTGAACTGCCTTCCGGTGGTTCCATCGTTATCGATCCGACCGAAGCCCTGGTGTCCATCGACATCAACTCGGCGCGCGCCACCAAAGGCAGCGACATCGAAGAAACCGCTCTGCAGACCAACCTTGAAGCCGCCGAAGAAATCGCCCGTCAGTTGCGCTTGCGCGACATCGGCGGCCTGATCGTCATCGACTTCATCGACATGACCCCTGCCAAGAACCAGCGCGCCGTGGAAGAGAAAGTCCGCGAATGCCTGGAAGCCGACCGCGCTCGCGTGCAAGTCGGTCGCATCTCGCGCTTCGGCCTGTTGGAAATGTCCCGTCAGCGCCTGCGTCCATCGCTGGGCGAAAGCAGCGGCATCGTTTGCCCGCGTTGCAACGGCACCGGCATCATCCGTGACGTTGAATCGCTGTCGCTGGCGATTCTGCGCCTGATCGAAGAAGAAGCCCTGAAAGACCGCACTGCCGAAGTTCGTGCCCAGGTGCCGATCCCGGTCGCCGCGTTCCTGCTCAACGAAAAACGCAACTCGATCACCAAGATCGAACTGCGCACCCGTGCCCGCATCGTCATTCTGCCGAACGATCACCTCGAAACGCCGCACTTCGAAGTGCAGCGTTTGCGCGATGACAGCCCGGAAGCCGCAGTCGGCCAGTCCAGCTACGAAATCGCTGCTGCCGCTGCCGAAGTCGAAGAAGTCCAGCCAGCCGCTGCGACCCGCACCCTGGTTCGCCAGGAAGCCGCGGTCAAGACAGCTCCGGCCCGCGCCAACGCTCCGGTTCCGACCGAAGTCGTCGCTGCCGCTCCTGTTGCCGCACCGGTCGCCGCGCCAGAGCCAAGCCTGTTCAAAGGCCTGGTGAAGTCGCTGGTCAGCCTGTTCGCGACCAAGGAAGAGCCTGCTGCTCCGGTGGTGGTTGAAAAACCGGCAACCACCGAGCGTCCGGCCCGCAACGAAGAGCGTCGCAACGGTCGTCAGCAGAGCCGCAACCGTAACGGTCGCCGCGATGAAGAACGCAAGCCTCGCGAGGAACGTGCACCGCGTGAAGAGCGCGCACCACGTGAGCCACGCGAAGCCCGCGAGGAAACGCCAGCAGTAGCAGTCGCCCGCGAAGAACGCGCTCCACGTGAAGAGCGCGCACCACGCGCACCTCGTGAAGAACGTGCACCGCGCGCTCCTCGCGAAGATCGCAAGCCACGTGGCGATCGTGAAGAGCGTCCGGTTCGTGAACTGCGCGAGCCTCTGGATGCCGCTCCGGCCGCCGCTGCTACCGCTGCTGCCGTTGAAGAGCGTCCGGCTCGTCAGCCACGTGAAGAACGTGCTCCACGACCACCGCGTGAAGAACGTCAGCCACGTGCCGAGCAAGCCCAAGCCGCTGCCGCTGTAGCTGAAGAAGAACTGGTTACCAACGAAGAGCAACTGCAGGAAGACGGTCAGGACGGCGCCGAAGGCGAACGCCCACGCCGCCGCTCCCGTGGCCAGCGTCGTCGCAGCAACCGTCGCGAGCGTCAACGCGATGCCAACGGTAACGTGATCGAAGGTTCGGAAGAATCCGAGTCCGCCGAAGGTAATGAAGCTGCCGAAACCAGCGAAGCGCCAAGCGCAGCCGATCTGGCCGCCGGCCTGGCTGTTACCGCAGCTGTTGCCAGCACCGTGATCAGCGCTCCAGCCGAAGCACAGGCTAACGAGCAAGCCGAACGCGCAACTGCCGCCACCCTGGAAACGGCTCCAGTGGAAGCGCCAGTGGTTGAAGCAACGACTCCGGTCGAAGCCACCGCCGCTCCGGAAATCGAAGTGGCCCCGGTTCGTGAAGCACAGCCTGTATTCGAAGCTGCCGCTGAGCCAGTAGTTGCCGCAGAACCGGCTGCCGAAACAACTAGCGAAACAGTAACCGAAGCTGTCCGTGAAGTTCGCGAAGAGCAAACGGCGTTCAACTGGGTTGCCGAGCCACCCGTCGCCGAAGTGCCAGAAGCCGAGGCCAAGGTGTCCGAGCCAGTGGTTGCTGCTGCCGAGCCTGCTCCGGTGGTTGAAGCGCCGGTTGTTGCCGAAGTGGCCGCACCGCAAGTCGAAGCCGCCCCTGTCAGCGCCCTGACGCCAAGTGGCCGTGCGCCGAACGACCCACGAGAAGTGCGTCGTCGCAAGCGTGAAGAGGAACGTCTGCAGAAGGAAGCCGAACTGGCTGCCGCTGCTGCTCCAGCGGCTGTCGAACCAGCACCGGTTGTCGCTGAAGTCGTCGAGGCAGCACCTGCCCCGGCTGCTGAAGTCGCTGCTGCCGAACCCGCTGAATCGGTGATCGAAGAAGCACCGCGCTCCGTTCAGGAAGCGGTAGAGCAACACGAGCAAGCCCTGGAAAAAGAACACGAGCCTAAACCTCTCGTCTGATTCCATCGGCCACTAAAAAGCCCCGCCTGGTGATCCAGGCGGGGCTTTTTTTATGCCCGTGTCCATTGCACCTTCCTGATGAGAAACCAGAAGGTGTAAACCTTATTCAGGACTAGACACCGCAAATATCACTCTCTGTGGGAGCGAGCCTGCTCGCGATGGCGGTTTAACATTCGATACTTATGCAAGCTGATCGAACGCTATCGCGAGCAGGCTCGCTCCCACAGGGGATCTGTTCCGAGGCTACTGGAAGGTCAATTTCTCCGGCACATCCACATCCCACAACACCCCAGGATCGTCCACGACCACCTCGACTACTCTCGCCTGCGCGAACAACGCCTTGGCCCCTCGATCGCCGGACAACGCCATTAACGCCGGACCAAAGCTGCGCCCAAATCCCACCGGGTGCCCGAACTCGCCTTCATGCACCGGCACGCTGATGCAATCGTCGGCCATACTCGCCACTACCCGCTCGATGCTCGACGGCAAGATGAACGGCATGTCCCCCAGCACAATCAGCCAGCCACTGAGCTGCGGACACGCCGCCACCCCGGCCGCGATGCTGTCGCCCATGCCGGTCGATTCAATCAGCACAATTTCGCAACCATAAGCCTTGGCCATGCGGATCACTTGCGGTCGATCCACCGTGGTCACCAGGACGCGCTTCTCAAGAGACGCCGGCAAATTCACCAGCACTTGCTCGATCATCGAATGCACAGCGCCGTCGCGCCCCGTGCAATCCGCCACCAGCTTGTCCCGCTCGGCACCGGCCTCCTGTCGAAACCGACGGCCCTGCCCCGCTGCCAGCACAATGACGCCGATGGGTTCGCTCATACGCCCTCCTGCAACAGCTTCTTCTGCTTGAGCTCGACACCGTTCTTGATCGCGACAATTTCGGCCAGCAGCGACAAAGCGATTTCCGCCGGTGTGTGGCTGCCAATGTGCAAACCGATCGGACCGTGCAGCCGAGCGATAGCCTCTTGTGACAAGCCTAGCTGAGCCAGATTGTCCCGGCGCTTCAAGCTGTTGACCCGCGACCCCAGCGCACCGACATAAAACGCCCTGGAGTCCAGCGCCGTCAGCAGCGCCATGTCATCGAGTCGAGGATCGTGGGTCAGTGCGACGATGGCCGTTCGCTCGTCAGTCTGGATGCTGAGTACCGCGTCATCGGGCATACCCGAAACAAATCGCCCGTGCTGCTCTTCCCAGCCGTAAACGAACTCGGTGCGCGGATCGCAGATCAGCACTTCGAAATCCAGCAGCCGTGCCATTTCGGCGACATACCGGGACAACTGCCCCGCACCGATCAGCAACAGCCGCCAACGCGGGCCGTAAATGGCCCGTAGCGTCTTGCCATCGAACGTCAGGACATCCGTCTTGTCAGCCGCTTGCAGCGTGACTTCACCCGTCTCGACACTGAGTGAGCGAGCCACGATTTCATGTTCCTCGCAGCGCGCCAGCAACTCGGCGACCCAAGCCGGATCGCCGACCCGCTCCTCGGTCAGGCGCAAGGTGCCGCCGCACGGCAAACCGAAGCGTGCCGCCTCCTCACGGGTGACGCCGTAAGTGATCAACTGCACCGGCGGCCCATCGGCGGGAATCCGACCGTCATGCAGCCGGGCAATCAAATCGTCTTCGACACAACCACCGGACACCGAGCCAATCACCACACCATCTTCACGCAACGCCAGCATGGCGCCAGGTGCCCGCGGCGCGGTGCCCCAGGTCTGGACCACGCTGTACAACACCACCCGCTGACCGGCGCGGCGCCATTCGAGCACGCTGCGCAGGACGTTCAGATCGACGCTGTCCATCAGGCTTGTGCCTTCTGCCAACCTTGCAGCTGATAGCGAACCGGCAAGTTGCGGATGCGCTTGCCGGTGGCGGCAAAGATTGCGTTGCACAGTGCTGGCGCAATCGGTGGCACGCCCGGTTCACCGACACCGCCCAGTGGCACATTGCCTGGCGGCGTGACCAGATGAACCGCGACTTCCTTCGGCGCCAGGGACATGCGCGCCACTTCATACATGTGGAAGTTGTCCTGCTGGACCTTACCGTCCTTGAAGCTGATTTCCCCCAGCACCGCGTTGCCCAGCCCCATGACACAGGCGCCTTCGAACTGCGAGCGAATCCGCTCGGGGTTGATCTGCGGACCGCAATCCACTGCGATGTCGGCCTTGTGCACGATCAGCGTGCCGTCGTCTTTGACTTCAACCTCGATCACCGCCGCCACATAGGTCACGAAGCTGTAATGCACCGCCAGCCCCAAACCTCGGCCCTTGGGTAACTCACGACCCCAACCGGCGGCTTTGGCAGCGGTTTCCAGCACCGTGCGCATCCGCGCGGTATCGATCGGATAACGCTCGGGGGATTCGCCGTAGTTCCACTCTTCACTCAAGGTGCGCGGATCGATCTGCCGGTCCGGGCCCAGCAATTTGATCTGGTACTTGAGCGGATCCTGGCCGGCCTTGTGCGCCAGTTCATCGACAAAGCTCTGAATCGCAAAACCGTGAGGAATATTCGACACCGAGCGATACCAGCCGACCCGGGTGTGAATCGCCGCTTCCGGGTTTTCCAGGCGCACGTTGGGGATCGCGTAAGCCATGTTGGTGAAGCCCATGCCCAGTTCGAAAGCCGCCTCGTGGTTCATGCCCGGCGCAAACAACGCGGTGATGCTCGGCGCCACGGTGCGGTGCAACCAGCCGGACGGCAGGCCATCCTTGTTCAGGCTGGCTTTCAGGTACTCGGCCGACACCGTGTGGAAATAGGAGCAGTGGATGTCGTCTTCACGGGTCCATTGCACCCGCACGGCCTTGCCGGGGAATTCCTTGGCGAGGATGGCCGCTTCGATGATGAAGTCCGGTTTGGATTTACGCCCGAAACCGCCGCCCAGCAAAGTGACGTTAAAGGTGACGTTATCGAACGTAATGCCGAGGCGCTCGCCAATGCGTTCGCGGGTGACTTGGGGGGCCTGGCTTGGGGCCCAGGCTTCGCACACACCGTCCTTGAAGCGGGCGATGGCGACCATCGGCTCCATGGGGGCTTGCGTCAGGTGCGGCAGGTAATAGGACGCTTCGAGCGTGCTGTCGGCGCCGCCCATGGCTTCGTCGATGCTGCCGGTATTGCGCACCACTTTGCCGGGTTTGAGGGAGGCGGCCTCAATTTCCTTGCGGTAGGCGATCGAGTCGTAACTGGCGTTAGGGCCATCATCCCACTCGATTTTCAGCGCTTCACGGCCCTTGATCGCCGCCCAGGTATTACTGGCGACCACGGCCACGCCGCCCAATGGCTGAAACTCCGACGGCAGCGGATGGCCTTCGATCTGCACGACCTTGATCACGCCCGGGACTTTCATCGCGGCACTGGAGTCGACGGACTTGACCTTGCCGCCGTACACCGCAGGGCGTGCAATGGTGGCGTAGAGCATGCCATCGAAATGAACGTCTGCACCGTAAATGGCGCGGCCATTGACGATGTCGGCACCGTCGATGGCCTTGGTGCCTTCCTTGCCGATGTAGCGGAACTCCGACGGCTGCTTGAGCCGCAGGCTGTCACGCGCCGGCACTGCCAACGCACCGGCCGCGGCGGCCAAGGCGCCGTAACCCAGCTCACGACCGCTCGGTTTATGGATGACTTTATGCAATTGCGCATGGCATTCGCTGACCGGCACTTTCCACTGTTCGGCAGCGGCTTGTTCAAGCATGGTCCGCGCGGCAGCACCGCAGCGACGCATCGGCTCGTACCAGTGGCGCATGCTGCGCGAGCCATCGGTGTCCTGGTTGCCGAAGCGCACTTCGTCGCCCGGCGCCTGTTGCACCTTCATCATCGCCCAGTCGGCGTCCAGTTCATCGGCCACCACCATCGTCAGACTGGTGCGCACACCCTGGCCCATTTCCGAACGGTTGCAGACCACGGTCACCCTGCCGTCAGCGGCAATGCTGACGTAAACCTTTGGATCGTCGATCCAGCCGTTGGGCATGCCATCGGCGCCGAATTTCTTCTCTTTCTCCGCAGCCAAAGCATCTTGCCAGCCCCAACTCGCCACCAAAACCAACGCACCGGTGGCGCCAACGCCTTTGAGGAAACCGCGACGACTGAGGTTGCTCAGCGCGAAATCATTCGGTAACTGGCTCATGCCTTAGCCTCCTTCAGGTGAGTGGATGCCTGGCGGATGGCGGTCTTGATGCGGTTGTACGTGCCGCAGCGGCAAATGTTGCCGACCATCGCCTCTTCGATCTGTTCGTCGCTGGGGTTCGGGTTGGTCTTGAGCAACGCCGTGGCGGACATGATCTGCCCGCCCTGGCAGAAACCACACTGGGCCACGGCGGTCTCGAGCCAGGCTTGCTGGACGACTTGCCCGACCGGGTCGGCGTGCAGGTTATCGATGGTGGTGACGTTCTGGCCGACCACTGAACCGATCGGCGTGATGCAACTGCGCGCCGGGGCGCCGTCGATATGGATGGTGCAGGCACCGCACAGGCCCATACCACAGCCGAATTTGGTGCCGTTGTAACCGGCCACGTCGCGGATTGCCCAGAGCAGCGGCATGTCCTCGGTGACATCGAGTTGATGGTCTTGACCATTGAGCTTCAGGGTAATCATGGGCACGCCCGCATATTATTGGTTATGGGGTCGAGCAATCTGCCGCCCAGGGTTGGCGGTTGGTATCACGCAGATCGGCTCAGGCTAAATGGGCTCTCTTATACGGACGGTAGCGTCTGCATCGGGCCTTTGGTGGAGCAAACGTTTGCATCGTTAGGTGGCTAAGTTAACCCAGCATTAACAAAAAAGCCCTGCACCGTTAAACGTGTGCAGGGCTTTTAGATCATTCTTGAAAGCGTAGCCTCAATACCGATTGGGCTCCATTTCCAGGTCGACATGAAAACGTTCTGAAATGTCTTTCTGGATGCGTTGCGCCAGGTTCAGCAATTGCAGACCGGTCGCGTTGCCGTAGTTGACCAGCACCAATGCCTGCAATTTATGCACGCCGGCATCGGCTTCACGGAAACCTTTCCAGCCGGCCCGCTCGATCAGCCACCCCGCCGCCAGTTTCATCTGCCCGTCGGGTTGCGCGTAGGCCACCAGATCCGGGTATTCACCTTTGAGTTGCGCGACGAGCGCCGCTGGCACCAACGGATTCTTGAAGAAGCTGCCGGCATTGCCGAGCACTGCCGGGTCAGGAAGCTTTTCGTTGCGAATGCTGCAAATCGCCTGGCTGACATCGGTGGCGGTCGGGTGATCGATACCTTGCTCGGTCAGGCGCTGACGCACCGGGCCGTACTCCAGATGCAGGTGCGCGGCGCGGTCCAGGATGAAACGTACCCGCAGGATCAACCAACGCCCCGGTTCCTGTTTGAACAGGCTGTCGCGGTAGGCGAAGTTGCATTCTTCCAGGGTGAAGTCCCGCAAGTCGCCGGTCTGGCGATCCAGCGCGGTCAGGCCGGCGAACACGTCCTTGATCTCCACACCATAGGCGCCGATGTTCTGCATCGGTGCCGCACCGACGGTGCCGGGAATCAGGCTGAGGTTCTCCAGTCCCGACAACCCCTGCGCCAGAGTGTGCTGCACGAACGGATGCCAAGGCTCGCCGGCCTCGGCCTCGATCACGACCTTGCTGCCGTCATCGCTCAGGATGCGAATCCCGCGGGTGGCCATGCGCAGCACCAACGACTGGATATCGGCCGTCAGCAGCAGGTTGCTGCCACCGCCAATCACCAGCAGCGGCACGTCATGTTCCACCGCATAAGCCAGGGCTTCACGCACGTCGGCATCGTTATGGGCCTCGGCAAACAGCCGGGCCTGAACATCGACGCCAAAGGTGTTGAACGGCTTGAGCGAAACCCGGGGTTGGACCTGCAAACTCATAACCGTCCCTTCAATTCGATCACCAGCAAATCACTGGCGCGCTCGATCAGGTCCAGTACCTGCTCAAAGCCTTGGTCGCCGTCGTAGTACGGATCCGGCACTTCATCGATTTCCGACTGGTAGCGACGCAGGAACAGGTCCAGCTCGGCTTTGCCCTTGGCCGGTTGCAAAGCCTCGAGGTTGCGCAGGTTGCTGTGGTCCATCGCCAGAATCAGGTCGTAGGTGGCGAAATCGGCGCGGGACACTTGCTGGGCGCGCTGGGCGGACAGGTCATAACCGCGCAGCTTGGCCGCCGCCTGGCTGCGCTTGTCCGGGGCCTTGCCGACATGCCAGTCACCGGTACCCGCGGAGGCGACTTCGATTTGATCGGCCAGCCCCGCTTCGCGCAGTTTATGTCGCAACACGCCTTCGGCCGTGGGGGAACGGCAGATGTTGCCCAGGCAGACAAACAAAACCCGCATCAGGCCTCCAGCAGGCGACGAACGCGCTCAAGGTCTTCGACGGTGTCGACGCCGGTCGGCGGTGCGATCAGCGCGTCGGCGACGTGAATCCGCACGCCGTGCCACAGGGCGCGTAGCTGTTCCAGGGATTCGGTATTTTCCAGCCAGCACGGGCCCCAGCTGACGAAGTCATGCAGGAAACCGGCGCGGTAGGCATAGATGCCAATGTGGCGGCGATACGGCACGCCTTCCGGCAATTGCTCGCGGCTTTTGGCGAACGCGTCCCGGGCCCACGGCAAGGTGGCACGACTGAAGGTCAGCGCCAGGCCATTAAGGTCGCTGACAACCTTGACCACGTTGGGATTGAACAGGGTTTCCACGTCTTCGATCGGCTCGGCAAGCGTGGCCATGCGCGCTTCGGTGTGGGCGGCCAGGTTGGCGGCCACCTGATCGATCACGCTCGGCGGGATCAACGGTTCGTCACCCTGGACATTGACCACAATGGCGTCGGGCGCCAGGCCCAGTTTCGCGGCGACTTCAGCCAAACGGTCGGTGCCGGAATTGTGATCTTCGCGGGTCAGCACCACTTCAGCGCCAAACCCTTTGCAGGCCTCGACGATGCGCGCATCGTCAGTGGCAACCACCACGCGCTGAGCACTGCTTTTGCTCGCCTGTTCCCAGACGTGCTGGATCATCGGCTTGCCGGCGATCAGCAGCAGCGGCTTGCCCGGCAAGCGGGTGGAGGCGTAACGCGATGGAATGACAACGGTAAAGGCTGTGGTCATTTATCCAGACGCTCGTCGGTGGTCAGGGTGCGGGCTTCGGTTTCGAGCATCACCGGGATGCCGTCACGAATCGGGTAAGCCAGGCCTGCGCCTTTGCTGATCAGCTCGGTTTTGTCGGCGCTGAGCTTGAGCGGGCCTTTGCAGACCGGGCAAGCGAGGATATCGAGCAATTTGGTGTCCATGAGCATTCCCTGGATAAATGGATTTAAGGCAAAAGACGAGCCGGCAACAGGCGCATCAGCTGCGTATCGAACCAGGCCACGAAAGCCGGTGATGGCGCAGCATCGACCGCCAGGTACCACCAATCGGCGGCGGCGAAGGCACGGCACTTCACCGCGTCCTTTTCGGTCATCACCAACGGCAATGACGGTGTGAAATTCAAGGCCTGCACGCTGTATTCGGCGTGGTCGGCAAACGCATGCGGGATTGGTTGCCAGTGTAACGTTTCGAGGGTTGTGAAGAAACGCTGCGGATTGCCAATCCCGGCCACGGCGTGCAGGGCCTGGCCAGCGGGAAAGTGGTCGAGGGGACGCCGCTCGCCGCTGTGCAGATTGATCAATTCGGTGGGTTGAAGCTGGAAGGCAAAACCGTCGTCGCGATCGGCATCGGCACCGTTGTAGAGCACCGCGTCGACACTTTGCAGACGCTCGACCGGTTCACGCAACGGCCCGGCTGGCAGGCAACGCTGGTTGCCCAGGCCGCGGGCGGCATCGATCAGCACCAGTTCAAGGTCGCGGGCCAGACGGTAATGCTGCATGCCGTCGTCGGACAGGATCAGGTCCAGTGGCTCACTCGCCAGCAGGGCTTTGACGGCGCTGCTGCGGTCCGGGTCGATCATCAACGGAACGCCGGTGCGCTGGACGATCAACAGCGGTTCGTCTCCCGCAATATCGGCGCTTTGATCCGCCTCGACTCGCCACGGCAAGTGGGGTGGCCTGGCGCCATAACCCCGACTGACCACGCCGACCCGCAAACCGCTGCGCTGGCAGTGCTGGATCATCCACAGAATCAGCGGCGTCTTGCCGGTGCCGCCGACGGTGATATTACCCACGACGATCAGCGGCACCGGCGGTTGATAGATCTCGCCCTCACCCGCCAGAAAACGCTTGCGCTTGTTAATCACCACGCGCCGATACAACCACTCCAGCGGCTGCAACAGCTTCAGGGCCGGATGACCTTGGTACCACGCGGCGAGCAAGCGATCGGACATGGCCATCAGGGCGCGGGCGGCGCCGCCTCGACAGTGGTCATGCGCAGGTGACTGAAACCGAGTTTACCGGCGGCGTCCATGGCGGTAATGACGGACTGATGCTGAGTCTTGCCGTCGGCGCTGATGGACAGCGGCAGGTTGGTGTCGCCACTGGATTCTTTCTGCAGTGCGTCCATCAGGGTCGCCAGGTCGTTCTTGGGCAATACCTGATCATTCACCGAGAAGGCACCTTCGGCACTGATGGCAACGTCCAGGTGTTTGACCTGCTGGTCTTCGGCCGGCGAACCGCTGACCGCTTCCGGCAGATCCACGCGCAACTGGGTTTCACGGGTAAACGTGGTGGTGACCACGAAAAACAGCAGCAGGATAAACACCACGTCAATCAGCGACGCGAGGTTGATGTCTACCGTTTCCCGCGGTTTACGGCGGAATTTCACGCTTTGCCCCCATTAAGGTCGACATCACGGTCACCCTGTACGACCTCGACCAGTTTGATCGCTTCCTGCTCCATGCCTACCACCAGTTCATCGATCCGGCGTTGCAGGAATCGGTGGAAGAAGACCGCCGGGATACCGACCATCAGGCCTGCGGCCGTGGTGATCAGCGCTTTGGAAATACCGCCAGCCAGCACCGCAGCATTGGTACCCATGCCCGTGCCCATGAACGCGCTGAAAATGTCGATCATGCCCAGCACCGTACCCAACAGACCCAGCAACGGGGCCATGGCGGCGATGGTGCCCAACGCGTTGATGTAGCGTTCGAGCTCGTGAATGACCCGTGCCGCAGCCTCTTCGATGCACTCTTTCATGATCTCGCGGCCATGCCTGGAGTTGGCCAGGCCAGCCGCGAGGATTTCGCCCAACGGCGAGTTGGCGCGCAATTCCTTGAGTTTTTCTTTATTGAGTTGCTTGTCCTTGATCCACACCCAGACTTGCCCGAGCAAATGCTCCGGGGTCACACGGCTGGCTCGCAGGGTCCAGAGACGCTCGGCGACGATTGCCATGGCCGCGATGGAACTCAAAATGATCGGCAGCATCATCCAGCCGCCGGATTTGACCAATTCCCACACAGTGACAGCCCCCTCGAAAAAGTGCGCCACTCTAACATAGGGGGTGAGCGCACCGAAGACCGTGATGTCGCATCCAGTCGGTGTTTAATCACTCCAGGTTACTGTGCAGAGCGCCAGAAACGCCGTTCTTGACGCATCGTCCATGGCGGCTTGAAGCGTCCCAGTTGCAGACGGATGGCACCCTGCTCGGCGCTGTCATGGATCGAAATGCCGCGCTTTCGATAGCGCGCCATGATCGTGGGATGGGGATGACCGAATGAATTTCCCTGGCCACGAGAGATCAACACCGCCTTGGGCTGCAACGCGGCAAGCAACGCCATCGATGACGAACTGCGACTGCCGTGGTGCGGCGCCTGCAACCAATCAGTGGTGACGGCCAGTGGACTGTCAAGCAGCGCCCGCTCGGCTGCGGCGTCTATATCGCCGGTCAGTAACAGACGCTCACCGTTGGCTTCTATCTGCAGGACGCAGGATTTTTGATTGCTGTCGCTGGCCGAAGACCATTGCCACAGCTGGAACCTCACATCATCCCAGACCCATTGCTTGCCGCTCTCGCAGCCTTCGGCCTGCAACTCGGCCCGCAGCGCCTGGGGATCGCCACTGACCACCCGTTTCACCGGCAGACCATTGGCAACGGCCCGGGCGCCGCCCGCATGATCGGCGTCGGCATGGCTGATCAACATCAAATCGAGCCCCTCCACTCCCAGTTTGCGTAATGCCGGCAGCACCACCCGCTCGCCCAGGTCGAAATCGCCGAAACGTGGCCCGGTGTCATACAACAGTGCGTGATGTCGCGTGCGCACCAGGATGGCCAAACCCTGGCCGACATCCAGCTGCCAGACTTCGGCGATGCCTTCAGGCAAGCGCTCCCGGGGCGGAAAAACCAGCAACAGCAGCATCGGCCAACCCAACGCGCGAAACGGCACACCTCGAGGCATTAATAGTAGAAAGGCACCGAGTGTGCCGAGTACCCATACCCACAACGGGATGGCCACCGGCACCCACGCGGGCAAGTACCCGGCCATCAGCGTCAGGCCCTTGAACAAAAGGTCGATCAAACCTCCTGCCAACCACAACAACCCTTCGCCCACGTAAGGAAGGGGTAAAAACAGCGTGCCCAGCAATGCCGGGGGCAGCACGACCACGCTGATCCACGGCACCGCGAGCAAATTGGCCACCGGCCCGCTGAGACTGATCGGCAACCCGAGCACCAGCAGCAACGGGCACAGGCCAATCGCGATCAGCCATTGGGCGCGGGTCCAGGTTTGCCACCAGCGCCAGGGGCCCAGCCGACCACCGAAAGTGAAGATCAACACCGCCACCGCCGCGAACGACAGCCAGAAACCCGGTTGCAGACTCGCCAGCGGATCCAGCAGTAAAACACCGTCGAGCGCCAGCAACAGCGGCCACCAGGCGCCGAGGTGACGAAATCGCAGGCGCCACAACAGCACCAGGCCGATCATCACGCAGGCCCGCCGCACCGGCACCTCGAAACCGGCCAGCAGCCCATAACCTAGAGCCGCCGCGAACGCGAGTCCACAGGCCCACGGCAGCCAAGGCAAGCGTTTGGGCCACAGGCCATAACGGGCCAGCCCGGCGATCAACAGATACACCAGCCCCGCCAACAACCCGATGTGTTGTCCGGAAATCACCAACAGATGGACGGTGCCGGTGTCTTGCAGCACCTGCCAGTCTTCGCGACTCAGTCCGGCGCCATCCCCCAGCACCAACGCCGTCAGCGCTCCCGTTCGCCCTTGGGCATCCACGGACTGCAAGCGCTGACGGATGCCGTCGCGCCAGGCCCATTGGGCTTCCTTGAGCCGCTCGCCAGCCTTGACCGTCCCGGTCGCGCCGATGCGTTGCGCCAACAGCCAGGCGTCGTAATCGAAGGCATGGGGGTTGAGCAGCCCAGCAGGACGCTTCAACTTGACCGCCAGTCGCCACTGTTCGCCGCTGTTGACCGGCGGCCCGTCATACCAGGCCAGGCGCATCAATTGCGGCACCTTGCCGTGTCGCGACCGGGCGTCCGCCAACTCGAAACGCACGACGGCCTCATTGTTCTGGGGCAATCCCGTCACCCGACCTTCGACCCAACGGGTTTCGCCATCGAGGCTCATCGGCAGCCGATCATCCAGCGCCCACTGCGCATTCGCGCCCGCCCAACTGAAGCCGAACAGCAAAAATGCCAGTGGATAGCTGCGAAACGGCAGCAACATCAAACCGATGACCGGCAGCAACATCCATAACCAGACCGGCGGTAATACCGGTAAAAAACGCAGGATCAACAGACCCAACGCCAGCGCCATCATCCCTGTGCGCATACGCCCGTCCTTGAGAGTCCCCTCCTAGGCATAGCCGGCTAATCGCACAGGCATCGTTATTAATTGTCACAAAGTCTGAATGGGCAGCTCATAGAATCCAGACATACTTGCCGCCTTAACCGACCGAGAAGCCTTATGCCCCGGCGCTTATTCAAACGTTACATGCCAGACCCGATCAGCATCAGGGAACACAAGTCCTTACGCTTTCTCGGCACCCTGCTGCATGACCCGAACCTCTGGCACCTCAACCGCCATTCCGTCGCACGGGCCATGGCGGTGGGTCTGTTCGCGGCGTTCCTGCCAATTCCGCTGCAGATGCTGGTTGCGGCCATTCTCGCCATCATGGTGCGCGGCAACATGCCGATTGCAGTCAGCCTGGTCTGGCTGACCAATCCGATCACCATGCCGGCGGTGTTCTTCTGCACTTACCAGACCGGTGCCTGGCTGATGGATGTTCCCACCCGCCATTTGCCGGACGAGCTGACCTGGGAATGGATCAGCGGCGAACTCTCGACGCTTTGGCAGCCGTTTTTACTCGGCTCGGTAGTGACGGGACTGGTGCTCGGCGCGCTCGCCTATTGCCTGACCATGATGTATTGGCGCTGGTGGGTCGGGCGGCAGTGGCGGCGGCGCCAGAAAAAACGGATGCAGTAAACGCAAAACGGCCTCCACAGTGGGAGGCCGTTTGTTTTGCAGTGTCTGGACTGGCGCCTTCGCGAGCAAGCCCGCTCCCACAGTGGGTTTGTGTCGTTCACAGATCCAATGTGGGAGCGGGCTTGCTCGCGAAGCAGGCGACTCGGTCTTCCTTAGGTACGCATCCCGCGACCACTGACCAGCAGCCGTGCACAACCGATGTACAACACCACGGTCGCCACCAGCATGAAGGTGATCGCCACGCTGATCCTGATGTCCGAAACGCCAAGAATGCCGTAACGGAAGGCGTTGACCATGTGCAGCACCGGGTTGGCCAGGGACACGGTCTGCCAGAACGGCGGCAGCAAGGAGATCGAGTAGAACACCCCGCCCAGGTAAGTCAGCGGTGTCAGCACAAACGTCGGGATGATCGAGATGTCATCGAAGTTGCGCGCAAACACAGCGTTGATGAAGCCCAGCAACGAGAAGATCGTCGCCGTCAGCACCACCACCAGAATGGTCACGCCCAGGTGATGCACCTGCAATTGGGTGAAGAACAGCGACAGCAGGGTCACGATGAGCCCGACCATCAAGCCGCGCAGCACGCCGCCCAGGGTGTAGCCGATCAGAATCGTATGCGGCGACACCGGCGACACCATCAACTCTTCGATGGAACGCTGGAACTTGCTGCCGAAGAAACTCGAGACCACGTTGCCGTAGGAGTTGGTGATCACCGACATCATGATCAGCCCCGGCACGATGTACTCCATGTAGGTGAAACCACCCATGTCACCGATCTGCCGACCAATCAGATTGCCGAAGATCACGAAGTACAAAACCATGGTGATGGCCGGCGGCAGCAGCGTCTGCGGCCAGATCCGGGTAAAGCGTTTGACCTCTCGGTAAACGATGGTGTTGAGGGCAACGAGGTTGGGTTGCAGCTCGGAACTCATACCGCCACCTTCGACAGATTTTTCTCCACCAGGGACACGAACAACTCCTCAAGGCGATTGGTTTTGTTACGCAGGCTCAACACTTCGATGTTCTGCTGCGCCAATTGGGTGAACAGCGCGGTGATGCCCATGGCCTTGTCGACCTGAACCTCAAGGGTGTGGCTGTCGAGCAGCTTGGTCGGGTAACCAAGCAACTGCGGCGCGGTTTGCACTGTGTTTTTGAGGTCGAGCAGGAACGTTTCCACATGCAGTTGGCCGAGCAACTGTTTCATGCTGGTGTTCTCGACGATGGTGCCGTGATCGATGATGCCGATGTTGCGGCACAACTGCTCAGCCTCTTCCAGATAGTGGGTGGTGAGGATGATGGTGATGCCTTTCTTGTTCAGCTCAGTGAGGAACGTCCACATCGAGCGACGCAGTTCGATGTCCACACCCGCCGTCGGTTCGTCGAGGATCAGCAGGCGTGGTTCGTGAACCAGCGCACGGGCGATCATCAGTCGACGCTTCATGCCGCCGGACAGTGAACGTGACGGGACATCGCGCTTGTCCCAAAGGCCCAGCTGGGTCAGGTACTGCTCGGCACGTTCCTTGGCGATTTTCGGCGGGATGCCGTAATAACCGGCCTGGGTCACAACGATGTCGAAGGTTTTCTCGAACTGGTTGAAGTTGAATTCCTGGGGCACCACGCCGATGCAGCGCTTGAGCTGCGCAGGATTCTTGTCCAGATCGTGACCGAAAACATTCACCGTCCCGCTGGTCTTGTTCACCAGGGTCGAGAGAATGCCGATGGTCGTGGATTTGCCGGCGCCATTGGGGCCGAGCAAGGCGAAAAAGTCACCTTCGGCGACGTCCAGATCGATACCACTCAAGGCCTGGAAACCGTTGCCGTAGGTTTTGGTTAGCTGCCGGATGGACAGAGCGGAACTCATATCGGATTTACGCACCAAGAAGGGAAGAAAGGGAGAAATAAGGGCGGGCGGCGACGAATACAACCGCGGCGCATGAGCGCAATGGTGCTTGCCGCCGCCACACAAGTACAGTCAAGCGTGTCGATAGTGAGTATTAAGTCAACGCGGTCATAACCGCTTTCTGATACGCCGGACGCTGTTTCAGGCGTGCATACCAGGCTTGCAGATGAGGCTGCGGTGCGCGCTCGATCGGCATCTCGAACCAGGCATAAATGAAGCTGCCCAAAGGAATGTCGCCCATGCCGATCTCATCACCGGACAGGTAGGGTTGGGTCGCCAGCGCCTGGTTGGCCATGGACAGCAGGCCATCGCACTCCTTGATCGCGGCGTTGATTGCGGGCCAGTCCTGCTGGTCTTCCGGGGTACGCAATACGCCCCAGAACACCGTGCGGAACGGCCCGGCAAAACTTGAAGTGGTCCAGTCCATCCACTTGTCGGCAGAAGCCCGGGACTGCAGATCCTCTGGATACCAGGCCGTGCCGCTGGCGTGGCGAGCCATCAGGTAACGCACGATGGCGTTGGATTCCCACAACACGAAACCTTCGTCTTCAATCACCGGCACGCGGCCATTGGGGTTCATCGCGCGGTACTGCGGCGTATCGACGACACCAAAGGCGCCGCCGGCATCGATGGCTTCATAGGCCAGGCCAAGCTCCTCGGCGGCCCACAAAGGTTTTCTGACATTCGACGAGTTTTTCCGACCCCAGATCTTCAGCATGACCGCCTCTTTATGGATGAATGCGCAGGCAGCATACGCCGGATCAGGCGCGACTCAAATCGCTCTGCATGTCACCCAGCAGCACGGGCGATTGGTCGCTGAACAGATGCGGATAGCACTTTTCCAGGTGCTCGAAAAAAAACGCTTCAGGCACGTCGATGAACTGACCGTGGTCGATCAGGTACTCCATCAATTGCTCGCCGTCGCGATTGAACGGATGAAAAACGCTGTCGTTGATGCCGTCGAATTCCAGGGGTGCGACATTGAACAGGTCGCACAAGCCTTGGTTGAACGCTGGCGTGGCTTTGACCCAGCGGCCGTTCAGGTGAAGTTCCGTATAACCGTGCATGGCGAACACGTCGCTCTTGAGCAACTCGAACAACCGCGGCGTCGACAAATGATTGCGCACATCCGCCAGACCGATCCGCGCGGGAATCCCGCAATGCCGGGCGGCACCTGCCAGCAACGTGGCTTTGGGTACGCAATAACTCTCCCCCGCTGCCAGCGCATAACTGCCGCGCAAGGTATTCGGGTCGAGACTGAAGGTGTAAGGGTTGTAACGCACGGCTTCGCGCACGGCGTAATAGAGATTGATCGCCTGCTCTAGAGGATCACGACTGTTGCCGCGATGTTTTTCGGCGAACTCCACCACCGACGGGTGGTCACTATCGATGAAGCGGCCGGGACTCAGATACGCGTGCATGAGAACAATCTCCTGGGGAAGCCACGAGTCTAGCGACACGCCCAGCACAGAGATAACGACGTTTCGGCCAAACATGGGCGCTTTGCCGACCGCCCAACGAACGATTTCCGCGGCCTGTTGCCCACTGGGCCTACAAAACTCATCGAAGGTTTCCCACGAATTCAATCACATCGCTCTGACCACCCTGTTTTGCGGATGCCGTCTAAGCTCTGAAAGTTGGTTTTGCCCTGGTTTCACGGAGGATTAAATATGCTGCTGTTGTGGATACTGGTTCTGGTTGTCGGGATTGCTTATTTAGCCCACCGTCGTGTCGCCCCGTTGCCCGCCCTGTGCATCGTTGCCGTTTACGTGGTGGCGATGGGCGCTTTCAGCCGCGCGCCAGGCTGGTTACTGCTGGTTCTCTGGGTGTTGATCGCGGCTGTGGCTGCGCCCTTGTTGTTGCCCGACCTGCGCCGCAAATTTTTCAGCGCGCCGCTGTTCAGCTGGTTCCAGAAAACCCTGCCACCGATGTCGCAAACCGAACGCGATGCAATCGATGCCGGCACGGTGTGGTGGGACGGTGAACTGTTCAGCGGTCGCCCGGACTGGAACAAACTGCTGGCCTATCCAAAAGCGCAGCTGAGCGAAGAGGAACAGGCCTTCATCGACGGCCCGACCGAAGAACTCTGCGCCATGGTCAGCGACTGGCAGATCGGTCAAACCATGGACCTGCCTCCCGAAGCCTGGGCCTACATCAAGGAAAACGGCTTCTTCGCCCTGATCATTCCCAAGGAGTTCGGCGGCAAGGGTTTCTCCGCCTATGCCCACTCACAGGTGGCGATGAAACTGGCGACCCGCAGCGGCGACCTTGCCTCTACCGTGATGGTCCCAAACTCCCTCGGCCCGGCCGAACTGCTGTTGCATTACGGCACCGACGAGCAACGCAACCACTACCTGCCACGACTGGCGCGCGGCGATGACATCCCGTGCTTCGCACTGACCGGGCCACTGGCCGGCTCTGATGCGGGCTCCATGCCCGACACCGGGGTGATCTGCAAAGGTGAATGGGAAGGCAAGGAAACCCTGGGCCTGCGCCTGAACTGGGAAAAGCGTTACATCACTCTGGGTCCTGTCGCCACCCTGCTCGGCCTCGCGTTCAAGGCCTACGACCCGGATCACTTGCTGGGTGAGGAGGAAGACCTGGGGATCAGTCTGGCGTTGATCCCGACCGATACCGCCGGTGTCGAAATCGGCCGCCGCCACTTGCCGTTGGGCGCGTCATTCATGAACGGCCCGAACTCCGGCAAAGATGTGTTCGTACCGTTGGAGTTCCTCATCGGCGGCCAGGAAATGCTCGGCAAAGGCTGGATGATGCTGATGAACTGCCTGTCGGTCGGGCGTTCGATTTCGTTGCCAGCGGTCGGCACCGGCGCCGCCAAGTTCACCAGCCTGGTGACTGGCCAGTACGCTCAGGTCCGTGAACAATTCAACGTTCCTTTGTCGGCCTTCGAAGGTATTCAGGAAGCGATGGCCCGTATCGGCGGCAACGCCTGGATGATGGATGCCGCGCGGATGCTCACGGCCAATGCGGTGGATTTGGGCGAGAAGCCATCGGTGCTGTCGGCGATTCTCAAGTATCACCTCACCGAACGCGGCCGCGAGTGCATCAGCCACGCCATGGATGTTCATGGCGGCAAGGCAATCATCATGGGGCCGAACAACTACCTCGGTCGCAGCTGGAACGGCGCGCCGATTTTCATCACAGTGGAAGGCGCGAACATTCTCTCGCGTAACTTGATGATCTTCGGCCAGGGTGCGATTCGCTGCCATCCCTTCGTACTTAAGGAAATGGCCCTCGCCGGTCGTGAAGACAAGGATCAGGCACTCACTGAATTTGATGGCCTGCTGCTCAAACACATCGGTTTCGCCGTGAGTAACGCCGCCAGCACGCTGGTGCTGAACCTTGGTTTCGGTCACTTCGAACACGCGCCAGGCGACAAGCTCAGCCAGGGTTACTTCCGCGCCCTCAATCGCCAGGCGGCTGCGTTCGCCCTGCTCGCCGACCTGAGCATGATGCTGCTGGGCGGCGAATTAAAACGACGCGAACGTCTTTCGGCACGTCTGGGGGATGTGCTCAGCAACATGTACCTCGCCTCCGCCGCGCTCAAGCGTTACCACGACCTCGATTCACCGGGGCACATGGCACCGCTGTTTACCTGGGCCATGGAAGAAAGCCTGGGGCAGTCGGAACGAGCACTGGATGAGCTGCTGACCAACTTCCCGAACAGAGTGTTGGGTTGCCTGTTGCGGGTGATCGTGTTCCCGTTCGGTCGTCGTCACAAAGGGCCATCGGACAAACTCGGCGCCGAAGTGGCGGGGGTGATCGGCCGCGCCAAGGGCGATCCGACCCTGGAAGAGTTGCTCGGCGGTTGCTACCGGCCGCAATCCACTGATGACCCGGTCGGCGCTCTGCAACATGCGTGCAACCTGCTGAGCGCCGCGCAACCGTTGCGCAAAAAGCTTCATGGCGCGCTAAAAAGCGGCCAGGTCAAACCGGTCGCCGGGGAACACGTCATCGATGCAGCGCTTGAAGCCGGTGTGTTGCAGCCCAGGGAAGCGCAGACCCTGCGTGACGCCGAAGCGGCGCGGCGCAGGGTAATTGATGTCGATGATTTCGACAAAAAGGAACTGGCGCTGGGCAAAGGAAAGGTCCGCTGATCCAGCAAGTCATGTAAAAAGGGGCGCGGGCGCTTTATACTCCCGCGCCCGTTTTGCTCTTGAGGACTTATCTCTTGTCCAATGTCGTTGCCGATCATCTTGTCTTGCTCGACCACCTGCGCAGCATCCTGGTCGCCGTAGGTGAGGCCGAACAGGTTCCCGAAGAAAGCCATGCCTTGTTCCTGGAGCGCTTCGACGAACTGCGTGCGTTGCTGCCGGTCGACCCGATCGAAAGCCAATACCTGGGCCAGGACATTCTGTGCCAGGTGATCACCCGCTACCCGCAAATCGCCCACCTGGTCCCGCGCGACCTGCTGTGGTATTTCGCCGGTGACTGCCTGCATTACATGCCCGACGATGAAATCGACTTGTATCAGGCACTGGAAGAACGTCGTTTCGAAGCTGAACAAAACGACGAACCGTTCGACTGGAACCAGGAAAAACAGCTGCTGGCGATGTCGAAAGACGACAGCAAGCACTGATCCTCGGTCAGAAATGCAAAAGGCCCGCATGGTGATTCATGCGGGCCTTTTTTGTGCCTTGCTTCAAGTGATGCAGTGGCTGGTCGGGCCCCTTCGCGGGCAAATCGAACCGTCGCACCGCCGCTCCCACAGGGGGGCCGTGCCGATCACAAATAATGCGGCATACCTCAATCAACTGTGGGAGCGGCGGTGCGACGGTTCGACTTGCCCGCGAAGGCGTCTGTCAGAGCAACCCATCACTCTCTGGCAACTCATACTCCGCCGCGCCCTTGACCGATCCACTCAACTTGCCCGGCTTGCTCAGGGTCGGCTCCTTCTCCAGGCACTCCACCAGATAGTCGATCAGCACCCGTAACTTCGGTGGCAAATACCGGGTTGGCGAATGCAGCAACCAGGCACCGCCGTGGTAGGACGCCAGAAAGGTCCAGTCCGGCAGCACCTGCACGATCAGCCCCTGTTCCAGCGCATAACGCGCGGTGAAGTACGGCAGGCTGCCAATCCCGATGTGCTGCAACACTGCGCCCAACCGCACACCGGTGTGATTGGCCGCATAACGTCCACGCACGCCAACGGTGACAGCCTTGGTGCCTTTCTTGAATTTCCAGCGTGCATCGCTCGGCGTTTCGCCCAGATAGATGCAGCTGTGGTTGAGCAAGTCGTGGGGATGGGTCGGTGTGCCGTGTTCGGTCAGGTATTGCGGCGTTGCACAGAGCATGTGATCGATGGTGAGCAATTGCCGACCGACCAGCCCTGCAGGTGGCCGATCTGTAATACGAATCGCCAGATCAACGTTGTCGTCGATCAAATCCACCTGGCGGTCCTCAAGCAACAGCTCTACATCCACTTTGGGATAGCGACGCAAAAATTCCGGCATATGCGGATGAATCACGAAACGCCCCACCGCCTTCGGCACACTGACACGCACCCGTCCTTCGGCTTCATGGGTGAACTGACCGCTGATCTCCATCACCGACTTGGCGGCGCTGACCATATCCTGGCAACGCTTGAACACCTCTTCCCCACCATCACTCAAGCGCAGCTTGCGCGTGGTTCGCTGCAGCAAACGGGTGGCGAGCGCCTTCTCCAGGCGCGAAATGCTGCGACTGACCGCTGAGGGAGAAGAACCCAATTGTCGAGCAGCCTCGGAGAAGCTGCCGGTCTCGACAACTTTGACGAAGATCGCCATTTCACCGAGCAGCGGTAGTGGAAGATTTATGCTCACAGCGCAACAGTCCTTTGATGTTTGAACGGATTATCACGCAATTCCACGCTTCATATAATAAAAATAGAATTGTTAATAAGGGCATGGAATATGACGCTTCGCCTCTTTTTCCATAGTGATGACCTCAAGGCTAATGTGGAAGTCCTGGATTGCACGCCCCACGAGAACGAATTTGCCGTGGTGCTACGCGCCACGTTGTTTCACCCCCAGGGCGGTGGACAGCCCTTTGACACTGGCTGGATCGGCGAAAGCCGAGTACTGCGGGTTGTTCAGGATCCGGACCGGATCATTCATTTCGTCGACCATCCGGTAAAACCGGGCATGACTCAGATTCGGGTCGACGAACAACGCCGCCAGTTCAATTCACGCATGCATTCCGCCGGCCACCTGATCGGCCACTTCGTCCAGGCCATGGGCTGGATGCCGATCAAGGCTCATCACTGGCCAGGCGAAGGACGCGTGCAATTCAAACCGGCAGAGTCGGCAAAAGAGGTTGATGCCGAGATGATTCAGCACGGCATCGAGCAGTGGATCGCCCATGATCTGCCGCGCCTGACGTCGATGCGTGAAGGCGCCCGGGAAATCGGTTTCGGTGAACTGCCCGCCTACGGCTGTGGCGGCACCCATGTACGCAGCCTGAAGGATTTGGGCACGGTCACGATCGCCTCCCTTTCACTGAAGAAGGGAACGCTGTCAGTCCACTACAGCGTGGATTGAGCATTTGGGCGATGCCGTTCCTGTCATCGCCTGACGCCGGGGGAGCCTGCGGTCGCGGGCTCTGTTGACTATCTGATAGATGGACCTAAGACATGATGCTTGACGTCGAGCGTCTCGATGAGACGTGCATAAAAAAACTGGCCAATGAAGAAGTCCTCGCCGTGCGCGTCAAAGGCTTTCTGCCCCGACCGCTGGCGATTCAGATTGGCGACAAGATCCTCGCCCCTGGCTTCGAGGGATACATCAACGCGCCGAGTATCGGTCGCATCGGCATGGCGTTTTATGAAGCGGAAAACCAGCCGCTCCTGATCGAAGATTATTTCGAGCGTGCCACCCGCAACATCGCGGAGTTGCGCAGTCGCTGTGCGCCCTACTCGTCCCCGGTCGACACCCTGCGCTGCATGCTCGACGAGTCCTGGCCGGCGGGTGCGCACCTGGAAAATCTGTACGGTCGCAAGATGTACGTCGGGCTTTCACGGGTAGTGAAACCCGGTGTGTGCTTTCTGGCCCATCACGACATTTTCGCCAAGGATGCCCCGGACAGTTTCCAGGCGCGAAGTCTGGAGTCGCAGTTCGCCTGTAATGTTTACCTCAACATGCCGATCGAGGGCGGCGCGCTGCAGATGTGGGACGACGATATTTCCCCGGAGCAGTTCGACGACATGCGCGGCGACAGTTACGGCATCGATCCGTCCCTGCTCGGCCCGCCGACCCTGGAGATTCGTCCGGATCCGGGAGATTTCATCATGTTCAATTCACGCCGCATGCACTCGGTGACACCGGGCGTGGCCGATCCGCGCTTAAGCCTTTCATTCTTTGTCGGCTATCGCGGCAATGCATCACCCCTTACCTTCTGGAGTTGAGATGCAGCTTTCGAATTACCTGGGCGAGTTCCTGGCGCTGGCAACTATCCACTTTCTGGCCGTCGTCGCCCCCGGACCGGATTTTGCGGTCACCATCCGCCAGAGCGTGCGTTTCGGTCGATGGGTGGGGATCTGTACCGCGCTGGGTATCGGTGCGGGCATTTCTGTGCATGTGCTTTACACCCTGTTCGGCGTCGGTGCATTGATGCACACCACCCCTTGGCTGTTGACCGTGGCCAAGGTCGTGGGCGGCGCCTACATTCTGTACCTCGGCGTAAGCCTGCTGCGCAGCCAACCCAAATCCATGCCGGAGGGTGAAAAAAATGCAGACGAACCGATGGTCGAGCAAACACTGCTAAAAGCGTTTACCACCGGGTTTCTGACCAATGCCACCAATCCCAAGGCGACACTGTTTTTCCTGGCAATCTTCACCACCATCATCAGCACCACGACACCACTCAAGATTCAGGCGCTATACGGTCTCTGGATGTGTTTCGTGAACGCGCTGTGGTTTGTCATCGTTGCGCTGTTCTTTTCAAGCAACAAGGTGCGGTTGCTGTTCATGCGCCTGGGGCACTGGTTCGAACGGAGCATGGGACTGATCCTGATCCTGTTTGCCGGTCGGTTGATTTTGTCGATGTAAATACCCGCGAATCGAGCAGGAGGCGGCTTTACAGCCGCCGTCCTCTCACACCACCGTACGTACGGTTCTACGGACTGGCCCCTCAGCATAACCCGTCAATATCAGGCAACCGCACTGCGCTATGACCTTGCCTGCACCGCTCTCCCGCCCGCCTTTCTCCAGTCTTTGCACCCGTGGTTTTTTTTAAAAATCATGGCACTTTGGTTTGATTGAACTAACGTTGAAGCAATAAGAAGTCATAACGGCTCGAGTTTTCACGTTAGCTTCAGTGATCAGATGGTGAATAGGCAAAAGGAGTTACCTCTCTATGATCCTGTCAGGCGTTTTCCGGCTCTGTACCTTCATTGCCGATTACTTTCCGGGGGAGCCAAGTCGGCGGACAGTACCGTCCATAGCCGCAAGTTTCGCTCTGGCGAGCAGTCCAGGTAACCGGATCACTAAAAACCGTTTTAGCAAAGGTCGCTCGCTATCCAGCCAGATCAGCGAATTGCGCTCGCTCGTGTGTAGCACGTAAGGAATAACACCAAGACCATGGACAAGTGGTCTGACGCATTGGGGGGGATAGTCCGGTCCCCGTGAAGTGATCCGTGACAAATCAGTCAGCCTAAAGATGGCCTATCCAGTGAGGATGTATTAAATGAGCCTTCGTCCCGTGCCCGCTTTCAAGCGAATCATCCATGGCCTGTTCTGGACAGGCCTCAGCGTGAATGCGGCTCAGGCCGCGCCGAACAATTGTTCGCAACTGGACAGTTGGCCGACAACGTATGAGGTCGGCCAGGGGCTGCAAAGTGAATTGCGCAGCCCCGTTCCGATAACACAACTGGCGGTGGGTGACCCGAAAATTGCCGACGTGCAATCCAGTGCAAACAGTAGCAACAACGCCTTCATACTCACGGGCGTTGCACCGGGGACCACCAGCCTGATGGTCTGGACCGCCTGTTCGAAAACGCCGCGCCAAAGCATGGTGTTCGTCAAGGGTAAGGCCACCGCGGCGCTGACCAGCGTGCCGTCGGTGCCTTCCGACGACCCGCTGCTGCCAAGCCAGGTGCAGACCGATATCCGCTTCGTTGAAGTCAGCCGGACCAAGCTCAAGGAAGCCTCTGCCTCGATTTTCGGCACCCGCGGCAACTTCCTGTTCGGCTCGCCGAGAACCTTGCCCACCATCGGCGGCATTGTCACGCCGTCGGTGCCGGTGAACAACGACATGTTCAACCTCTCGTTTGCTACCGGCAATACCCTGGTGGCGATCAACGCGCTCGAAGGCAGCGGTTTCGCCTACACCTTGGCGCGGCCAAGCCTGGTAGCGCTCAGCGGGCAAAGTGCGAGCTTCCTGGCCGGCGGTGAAGTGCCGATTCCGGTGCCCAGCTCAGGCAGCGATAACGTGTCCATCGAGTACAAGGAGTTCGGTATCCGCCTGACCCTGACGCCGACCATCGTCGGGAAAAACCGTATCGCGCTGAAGGTGGCGCCGGAAGTCAGTGAACTGGACTTCACCAACGCCGTGAGCATCGCAGGCACCATCGTTCCGGCGCTGACCATACGCCGTACCGACACCAGCATCTCCCTGGCCGACGGCGAAAGCTTCGTCATCAGCGGCCTGATCAGCACCCGCAACAGTTCCCAGGTGAACAAGTTTCCGGGGCTGGGCGATATCCCGATTCTGGGCGCGTTTTTCCGCGACAACACCATCAACCGTGAAGAGCGCGAACTGCTGATGATTGTTACCCCGCATCTAGTCCAGCCACTGGCTGCCAATGCACAACTACCGTCGTTGCCAGGCGAGCAGCTGCGCAATTACGACCCGAACTTCTACCGCATGTTCTTCCTCGAAAATGGCGATTTCGACAGTCGCTCCGGGCTCTCGCAATGAACCTGAATCAAACTTGCCTCGCCCTCACTCGTAACGGTGACCTTGAGCGCTTGCCAGGCCAGCTTTATTGCCAGAGGCCAGGCGTTCAACGTGTTGTAGCCAGAGGACACTCGATGAAAGCAGTCATTGCAATAACGGCGACAATAATGCTCGCAGGTTGTGCCACCAACGGCCTGTCTTCGCAACCGGCCATCTGTGCCAAGCCCGCTTCGGAGCAAGAGCTGGCCCTGAACCTGGCCGACAACATGGCCAACGAGGGCCGTTTGTATGCCAGCCTGGCGAATCTGGAAGGCTTGCCCGACAACCTGGTCCAGGTTCGCCTGCGCAAGGCTCGGGTACTGCGCCTGATGGGGAGAAAAGACGCGGAGCCGTTGTATCAAAGTCTGCTCGGCACCTGTCTGGCCGCTGATGGGGAACATGGGCTGGGCCAGTTGGCCGCGGCCAAAAATGATTACGCCTCCGCTACTACTCACCTTGAGCGTGCGGTGAAGATGGCCCCCACCGACGACAAGATGCGCAATGACCTGGGGGTCGTCTACCTCAATCAGCGACGCATCCCTGAAGCACGCTTCGAGTTCATGACTGCCATGGAACTCAAGCAGACCGATTCACTGGCGGCACTGAATATGGTGACGTTGCTGATCTACCAGGATAACTGGAAGGCGGCTTCCGAGCTCGTGACCCGCGCCGACTTGAGCCCCAAGCAATTCGCAGAGGCTCAAATCCGCGCGGAAAAACTCAAGGCCTCCACCAACAAGGTGGTGGCTTCCGAGGGGAATCGCCGGACTGAGGTAGCCGATGCCTCTTCCAGTGCGATCAAGTAGAACGTACGAGGAGTCGAGATGAAGACCAAAAGGCTGTTGATCGTGTGCATGGCGTGCCTGTCCACCACTGCCTGGGCCATTGAGCCGGGCCCCTCTTCGCCGTATCAACAAGGTACCGAACAGTGGATGCAGCTGCAGATTCGCGGTGTGGTTGCCTCCCCTAAACTGCAAACCGCTTCGGCCACTGAACGTGACCTGGCCATGCAGCGCTGGCTGAACAGTTTCAACTACCCGATTCCGGAGTTTTTTGACCAGGATGCAGCGGGAAAAATGACCACCGGCAACTGAGGCCTGTCTATGGGTGATCAGCCTCTGGCGTAGTTCAGAGTAGCCTGGCTGCAAAGCCGGGCTTAATGTCGTGTGCAGGAAAGCAGTGGTCTCTACACATTATTCAACCCTGGCCGGATTACCCCGGAGCGGTCGCAGGCTGCGATCATTTGATTCAGAGGCCCAAGGCAACGAATTGCCTGCCAGAAAAATCAAAAGATCGCAGCCTGCGGGAAATGTGTAGATCCATGACAGGAAAGTGCAGATCAGGCTCGGGGGGGGGGGAAAGGCCATCGCGCTCGACAGCCTCCGACCGTTTACCTCACCCGAATGCTCTCAACACCCCGATCATGGCAGGGCCGATAGCGACCAGAAAGAAGCTCGGCCACAGGCAGAAAATCAGGGGGAATATCAGCTTGGTGCCAATTTTCGCCCCCATCTCTTCGGCGGCCTGCGTACGCCGGTCACGGAACTCGTCGGCATAGATGCGCAGGGTATCGGCCACGCTGGTACCAAAGCGGATACTCTGCGCCAAAAGGCTGACCAGCCCTTGTACATCATCCAGACCAGTGCGCAGGGCCAGCTGTTTGAGCGCCTCGGTACTGGAAATGCCCGCGCGGATTTGCGCATTGACCAGGGCCAGTTCTTCAGCCAGTTCGGCCTGGCTGACCGACATCTCCTCAGCCACCCGTTCGATGGTCGCAGGCAGGGCCAGGCCCGACTCCACGCACACCACCATCAGATCCAGCGCATCCGGAAACGCGGCACGCAACCGACCTTGTCGCAACTGCTTACGCTTGGCGACATAGAGCCCTGGCACCAACCATCCGATACCGGCCACCATGACCACCAACAGCAGCCCCATGATCAGCGAAACCTTGGGAATAATCGGCAACAGCAGCAACGTAATGCCGATCAATAACAGCGGCAACATCAAGCGCACAGCCCAGTACATCTGCACCGCCGACGAGGAACGGTACCCCGCATGTATCAACAGGGTCTGGGTGACGGACGTCTGAGCCGATTCGGCCGAGCCAAAGCGCTGGCCGACCCGCTCCAGCAACAGTTGCAGATTACCCGGAGCCTCCTGTCCTGCGGTGTTGCCTAAATGACCACGCTTGATCAGCGCCAGACGACGCTGCACCGGATCCTGAAGCCCCATCATCAGCAAGATCACGGCGACGACCGCAAGCACCGTACTCAAACCGATCGAGCCGATGAACAACAGACGCGCCAGCTCCTCGTTCCCCGTGACCCGACTGAACAACCCGAGCAAAAAGTCCATGATCTCTACCTCCCGGTAGCGAATACCACTTAAACCTGAATCCGGATGATTTTGCGTATCCAGAGAATCCCGAGCAACATGGCGCTGAACGCCCCGATGATCAGCTTGTGGCCCATGGGATCATTGACCAGCACAGGCAGGTAACTGGGGCTGGTGACTATGATCGCGATCGCCAGCACGAAGGGAATCGCCACCAGTATCCAGGCCGACATCCGCCCTTCCGCCGACAGGGTCTTGACCTTGCGCTGAAAGCGGAAGCGCCCGCGAATCAGCCGACTCAGACGTTCCAGCACTTCCGTCAGATTACCGCCGGTCTCGCGATGGATGAGGATCGAGGTCACCAGCATCATCACCGTCATGCTCGGCATCCTCTCAAGCAGGCCGAGCATGGCCCGACGTACATCGTTGCCATAGTTGATATCGGCGAAGGTCAGACCGAACTCCTGAGCGACCGGCCCCTTATGCTCCTCGCCGACCAGGCGCAGGGTTTCGTTGAACGGGTGTCCAGCGCGCAGGGCACGGCACATGGCATCCAGTGCATCCGGCAGGCCTTCCTCAAACGCAGCGAAGCGTTTGCCACGGTCACGAGATATTTTCAGCAGTGGTACCCAGAACACTCCGAACCCCGCCAGCAGCGCCATCCACCAGACTGACGAGATCATCAAGACCGAGATGCCTGCACAGGCGCCCAGGAACAGCCCGAGCAACAGCACCCGATAAGCACGATATTCATGACCGGACTGCTCGATCAACTGGGTCAGGCTCGCCATAAAGGGCAACTGCTCGAGCATGGCCTCCAGTGGCGATAAGCGCGTCAGGTATTTCTGCCGCAACACCGTCTGCATGTTGGGCAGATTGTTGGCTTTCTCCAGAACATGCAAACGGCCGCGGATGCGCTTGCGCATCTTGCCGGCCTCGCCGAACACCGGTACCACCACCCCCTGGGACAGGAGGAACACAGCGATAAACACCATGCCGAGGAACATCAGAATGAATTCACCAGGAATATGGCTCATGACTGCCGTGCCTCCATCCACTCAGGCCTGAACATCGTCAGCGGCAACTCGATGCCGCGCTTGGCCAGCACATCGCGGAAGGCGGGGATCATGCCGCTGGGCCGAAAATCACCCAGTACTTCGCCGTTTTCGCCTATGCCTTGGCGCACGAAGGAGAAGATTTCGGTCATGGTGATGATCTCGCCCTCCATGCCGTTGATCTCCTGCACACTGACCAGGCGACGCTTGCCGTCCTCCTGACGTTCCAGCTGGATGACCACTCCGATGGCCGAAGCGATCTGTTGGCGCATGGCCTTGATCGGGAAGGTCGCCCCGGTCATCGACACCATGTTCTCGATCCGCCCCAGCGCATCGCGTGCGGTGTTGGCGTGGATCGTGGTCAACGAGCCGTCGTGACCGGTGTTCATCGCTGTCAGCATGTCCAGCGCCTCGGCACCGCGCACTTCGCCGATCACAATGCGGTCCGGACGCATCCGCAAGCTGTTGCGCACCAACTCCCGCTGGCCCACCTCGCCACGCCCCTCGATATTCGAAGGCCGGGTTTCCAGGCGTACCACGTGGGGCTGTTGCAACTGCAGTTCGGCAGAGTCTTCGATGGTAACGATCCGCTCGTTGTGCGGGATGAAACTGGACAGCACATTGAGCATGGTGGTCTTGCCGCTGCCGGTACCGCCGGAAATCAGCACGTTCAAACGCCCACGGACAATCGCCTTGAGCAGCAGGGCAATGGCCGGGGTCAACGCCCCCACCTGGATCAGGCTGTCGGTATTGAGCAGGTCCACGGAAAAACGCCGGATCGACATGCTCGGGCCGTCGATGGCCAGCGGCGGAATAATCGCGTTGACCCGCGAACCGTCCTTGAGCCGCGCATCCACCAACGGCGAAGACTCGTCGATACGACGACCCAGGCTGGAGACGATGCGGTCAATGATGTTCAGCAAATGCTGATCATCGCGAAAACGCACATCGGTCCGTTGCAGTTTGCCGAAGCGCTCGACATACACTGAGTCATGCCGGTTGACCAAAATGTCGGACACAGTGTGATCGGCCAGCAACGGTTCCAGAGGACCCAGGCCGAGTACCTCGTCGGTGATCTGCTTGATGATTAACTGACGGCTGACGGTACTCACCGGTGCCGTATGCTCATCGAGCAGGCGCAGGCAAATATCGCGAATCTGCCGAGTAGCCTCGGCCTGCTCAAGGGAGTCCAGCAAGGACAGGTCCATGACCTTGAGCAACTGCTGGTAGATCTTTTCCCGCCACTCGGCCTCCACCGGGGTGACCTGACTTCTGGTTTCGTAAAGAACGTCCGGCGCTGCACGCTCCCACGCCATTATTTCCTCTACCGGATCCAACAGGTCGTCACCCGGTTGGGCAGCGGCGGGTTTACCGGACTGTTTGCGCAAGCGGTTACGAAAGTCGCTGATCATGGGTCATCCCCCGAAAAAACGGTTAAAGGCACGTTTGAGCAAGCCTTTGTTGCCGGCCACCTGTTGACCGACCAGGTCCTCGGTCATATTGCGCAGTGCAGCAGTGATCGCTGCCCTCGGCGCATGCAGCCCCAACGGCACGCCAGTGTTCTGACTCTGGCTGACCAGATTGAAGTCGTTGGGTAACGTCGACAGATTGGTGCAACGCAGCGCCTCGCCGATATCCTTGAGGCTGACCGCTGCCGCCTTGTCATAGCGGTTCACCACTATTTGCAATTGATCCCCACGCACGCCCAGGTCTTCGCGAAGAATCCGCACCAGGGAGCTGGCATCACGCAGATGGCTGACGCTCTGTTGCACCACCACGTACACCCGATCCACCTGCTCCAGCACAGAGCCGGTGAGGTGATCGATTTGCCGCGGCAGGTCGATCACCACCCAGCCATAGCTGGCGCGGGCCAACTGCAACAGGGTGTCCAGTTGCTCGGGTTGGGTATCCTGCGGCAAACACAGCTCACCGGCCCGACCGCCCAGCACATGCAAGGTCGGGCTGAAGTGACTGCAAAAACCGCGTAACGCGACGCTGTCCATGCCGTCGATCTGGTGCAACACCTCCAGGTGGCTATGCGTCTGCGCCACATCCAGATAATGCGTCACGCTGCCAAATTGCAGGTCCATATCCAGCAACAGGGTGCTGCCACCCTTGATGCTCAGTTGCTGAGCCAGGTTGCAGGCCAGCAGGGTTCCGCCAGAGCCGCCCTTGGCGCTCATCACGGCGATCAATTTTCCTTCTGCCCCACTGCCGGTCCGAACTTCCGTGACCAGACGATTCAAGGCGGCGACCAGTTCGGTCTCGGCGATGGGCTCCGGCAGCACGTCCCGGGCACCGGCCTGCATCGCCAGGCGCATGGCTTCCTGTTCGCTCAGCAGTCCGCACACCAACATCGGCGGACGCTCATGGGCCGGGCGCCGCAACAGTTCCGACAGCTCTTCACGCCACAGGTCGCTAACGCGCAACAGCAACAGATCGGGCATCCGGTCCAGACCGTAGAGCGGGTCGACATGCCCGTTGCTCACCAGGCGAGTACTCACCTCCAGGCTAGGCATGCGTTGGCAGACGCTCTGCAGGTCGCGCAAAGAGCTGGCGTCACGGCTGCTGATCAGCAACCTGAGCCCGGCTTTGCCGGTCGAACTGGAGACGGGTGTTTCCTTGGTATTCAGCATGGCGTGATCTCCCCGGAACCGGAATGACGCCCGAGGCTTTCGCGTGGCAACGTTGCCCTGAATGCAGGCAAAGTAATGGGCACACGGAGCCCGGGAATAAACAGATTGAAAACGAAGTTTTGCAGACTCAACTGGACATAGCGGATGGCACGAAAACCATTGACGCTGACCAGGTCAGCAGGGTTGGCCACCAGAGCACCATTGACGTCCAGATAGGTCAGCGTCAGGTTGGTGGTGGCCAGATCACCGATCAGCTGGCTCGCACCTGCATCGGTCGCGGCATTGAATATCGCCCGCCGCAGAACCACCGGATCGCTGATATTGCACACCGAAGCCAGGCGCGTACCACGCCGTACGGCTTCATCCAGTGCATTGACCGTGAAGTACAGGCGACCCATTTCCAACACGCCGAACAACAGCGTGAACATCAGCAGACCAATGAAGGCGAACTCCACCGTATAGGTGCCGCGCATGTGTTTTCTATTCATCACAGTGCCCTCATCACGGTAGTGGCAACCAGCGGAATGCTCAGCGAAATCTGATTACCAAAGAAACCCGGAATCGAGCCGCCACAATTGCCACCACCAATCACCGGGCAGAACGTGTAAGTGATGGTGACCCGCACATGCTCGGTACCCACTGCGGCGACGACCACGTTGCCAGTCGTCAGCCCTGACACCACAGCGGTCCCGGTGTTGGCAGGCACGCCATAGACCGCAACGTTTTTCGTCTGGGTCAGTAGCGTATTGCTCAGAGCGACCTGACCAAGCGTCGAGTTCCAGGCCTGGCTCGCGACGAAACGGTCAGCATCGCGGCTGGCCTGCAGCAGCACGTTGTATTGATAGAGCATGCGGCCGAACTCACCGAAGGCCAGCAACAGCAACAGCAACACGGGCAGGACGAGGGTGAACTCCACCATGGCCAGGCCTTGTTGGCGCTGCGGATGTTTAAATCCGTGAAGTCTCATGACGCCTCCTATGAGTCAGTGCTCGGAGTGCCGCTGCCGGTGAGATAGGTTTTGTAGAGCTGAATGATCTGCGGCCCGGAATCGGTTGACGGCGAGGGGCCTGCCACGTTGTCGCCTTCGCACTCCTTCGCAAACTGGCCGAAGATCTGCGACTCCGTACCGCCGCCGCTCATTGGCTGCACCACGTAATAGCAACCGAAACCCAGGACGGGGATCGAGGTTGAACCGCCCTGCTTCCCGGTGCAGTTGCCCACCACGACTTTCAGCATCCGGCGCTCGAACACCCCATTGCTCTGACAGCCACTGCCCCCTGCCACACACGCGGCAGTGCTCGCACGCCAGTCGTTGTAGTCAAATATCGCGTTGCTGCCCGCGGTGAGATTGCCGTTGCTCGAGGTGACGGTTTGCCCCTTGTACTTCGCTTGTGGCGGGGAGACTGAGTCGTCGTAAGTGATTGCGGGGTTGCTGGACGTGGTCACAAGGTCCGGCGGATAGTCCGAGGCACTGACCGGGCCGTTGTAGATGCCAAAGCGCGTATTCAGGCCTTGAGAGGTAGGGCCGACCGTGTTGCCAGGGGCGGTCTGGACATTGTCTCCCACACTGCGGCATTCCTTGCCACCTCCGGCCAGGTCCTCCCTGACGGCACTGCCGCCCGAGCCAAAGTCGAGCAACTGAAAGTTGCCTGGACCAATGGACGACGAATTGCCGGCGGCCGTCTTCAATACCTGCAAATCACCAAACTGGAAGCCCCAGAACATGCCAGTGCCCGGGTTGTATTTAGTCGGGTCGCCACAGACCATCAAAGGTGAGAGATCACAAGGACTGGTAGGGCTGGGTCCAGCGGTGGCAATCGCCGCCACCGCTTTGGCCCCCAGGCCGCCAGAGCCGAACACCTGAGCGAAGTTCCAGAAAAACCCCGTCAGGCTATAGTTCGGTACCGATACCCGAACGTACTTGGCACCCGAAGGCCCAGGAAAGGAGAAAGGTCCATAGACGCTCGTTGCCAGTTCCACCACTGCAAATGTGCCTGCGTTGCCGCCAATAGCCGTTGCCAATTCATTGTTGCCCGCGGCATTGGCATTTTGCATCAGCGTATTGAGCGCGGCAGCCTTCGTCACGGTGTCAATGTTGGTACCACCTTCCACCTGACTCAGGGTTTTGGCGCCACTCAGGGCGGCGGCGTCCACCGCATTCTGCAGGCGCGTTTTGTTCAGCATCATATGCCCGCCGTCCAAAGCCAGCGCCGCCATCATGCCAATCACCGCCAACGCAAACACCATCAATACACTCACCGATCCTTCCTGGCGCCATGGCGTCGCAGTGAACGGCCGCTGAATACGATTATTCATCTTCAAGCCCTCGTTTACCGATACTGATCCGGATCGGCTCCGCCAATACTTTGGTGCCCGGGCACCCTACCGCCCTGTCAACGTTTGACGACACTGGCTTGGGTCCCGCGGATAACGGTAATAGACCCACCACCCTCACCACTGCTGCGCTGTACCACGCGTTTTGGCACCGCGACGGCGGCCACAGTCATGGCCGGCACAACAGGCGCAACAGGCGCAACGGCCGCGATTTTCTTCTCGAGGTTCAGTGGGTTACGCAGCGCCAGTTGCAACTTGCCTTCCGTCTGCGCCGTGACCAGGGCTTCCGCTTCAGAGGCCGACATCTCCAGCGTCACTGCGCGCACCACCACTGGTTGGGTCTTGTCGGTACCCGCCGTCTGATCCACCGCCAACACCCGCAAGTTCTCGAGGATGGTCCTGGACACGGCACTGTTACTGCCGGCGCTGGTGGTTTTGGTCGCCAGAACATCGACCCGGTTACCCGGCAACAGGAATCCGCCGACACCGACCACATCGTCCACACGTACCGATATGGCGCGCTTGTCGGGGGCAATCAAAGAGGCCAGGGTGCTGCCACCCAGGTGCTCACTCAGACGCGCACCACGCACAATGTCGCCCCGCAAAATGTCGAACGTAGCGATCTTGCCCACTGCTTTTTCGCTGGAATCGAAAGCATCGTCCGGGATCGTGTCCATGGGCATGCGTACGGTCGTGACCTGCTGTGCCTCGACCATCTGCCCGAATGGAATCTCTACCGTGGCGACCACCACGCTTCGAAGGTGGTCATCCGGGCTGGCGTTGAGACGTGCGCTCAGCCAGGAGTCGGCCATCCATGCAGCGCCAAGGCCCATGACCAGGGAAACGCCTATCAGGGAAAGAGTACGAGAGCTCATGTCAGTATCTCCGTATCAAAGAAAGTTGAGCTGGACGAAGTAGTTGTGCCAGGCCCATTCCAAATCTTGCGGTGACAGTGGTCCGGAACCGCCCATATAACGCTGACGATCGAGCGCCATGTTCAGGAGATCACGGGGATGGCAAGGCACCAGGGGCATGCCTTCACTTGCATAGAGCCTTTGCAGCACATAACGCACCAGCAGCTGGTCATAAGGCATGCCCAGACGCTCGCTTTCCTGGCGCCAGATCTTTTCGTACTCCTCGGGCTTCAGGTAACCGAACTGCAGCTTGTAGCCAATCCGGCGAAGGAAGGCCTCATCGGCCAGTTCCAGAGGATTGAGGTTGGTGGAAAACACCAGAATCAGATCGAACGGCAATTCGCAATGCCGACCGCCGCCCAGGTTGAGGAAATCGCGTTTCTCTTCCATCGGGACGATCCAGCGATTCAACAGCTCGGCGGGTGCCATGCGCTGGCGTCCCATGTCGTCGATGATGAACAGGCCATTGCTGGCCTTGAGCTGCAGGGCAGCCTGGTACTGACGGGTGAAAGGGTCATAGCGAACGTCCAGCTGCTCCATGCTCAATTCACCGCCCGTAATGACAATCGGGCGTTTGCAGCACAGCAGTCGACGGTCGATCCCTTCGTTGAGCATCAGATTGTTCTGCTGAGCGTTGTCATCGAGCCGCTGATGCACCTGCGGGTCATAGATCTCGATCACCGCCTCGTTGATGACAATGGCATGAGGCACCCAGATGGCCTCGTCAAACAGACGGATCAGCCGACTGCTGACATAGGTCTTGCCGGTACCCGCAGGGCCATAAATCATGATTGCGCGCCCGGAGTTCATCGCCACACCCAACTGATCGAGCATCCCCTCCGTGAGCACTACGCCTGCGAGGGCATTGCGCATATCGTTGGCGTTGATGCGACCATGGTGAATGGTCTGTATCTTGAGCAGGGAACGGTAGGTACTCACCGGGAAAGGTGCCGCACCGATATAGCCGCTGCGCGACAGGGCATCACGGGCGGCACTGCGTCCACGTTCGGTCAGGCCATAACGCAGCATCTGCCCACCCGTTTGACTCACCTGGCCAAGCACTTCGACACGACCATCCTTGCGCAGAAACGCCAGGACCTCTTCAAGTACCGCGCCGGTCAGCGCCAGGCGCTCCACCAGCCGCGACATGTCCAGCACGCCGGCATCAAACAAATGCTTGCACACCAACTCACCGAGAAAACTGTCGGTCAGACCCGTCTCACGGATTGTGCATGGCTGAGGAGCCAGTCGTTGCACCGCGTCCCGATCGCAGGGGTAGGCATCACTATCGACGATGACGTGCATGACTAAGCTCCCAATCCACCGGCAACCAGTTGCCAGTAGACGCTGTTTAAAGTGCCGATCAGGATTGCAATCGAATAAGGGAAAGGCTTGCCGGCTACTTCATCGGAAGTCGGCGCCAGATAAGCCTGCGCCCTCACAATCAGCCAATAACGCCCCAGGGTTTGAAGTAATTGACCGCGGAACAGCACGATCAGGAAACCGCATACGCCGCCGGCAATCAGGCTAAACATGGCAGCCCACAATGCGTAATGAATCGGTAAAAAACTGCCGACCATGGCCATTAACTTAACGTCACCGGCGGCCATGCCACCCACGGCGTACATCGGCAGAAACATCCCAAAACAGATCAACATACCCAACAGGCTGTCACCCAATCCGCTGACACCGCCTGAATAGACTTGACCAGCCATTCCCAGGGCAAGGCCCAACAGGACCAGCATGTTGGGAATACGGTGGCGAAGCAGATCGCTCACCACCGCGACGCCCAGCAGTCCTAGCAGTAGAACAGTCGATACCAGCAATTCCATGGACATGGTGCGTCTCCCGAGTGCGACTTATTGTTATGGGCAAGCGGCCCCACCATTGACCGCGGTGCACAGCGCCGTGATCTTGGTATTTACCTGGCCCCCAAGCGTTACGAACGCTGCGGCGACAGCCACCGTAATCAACCCACCCGCCACCGCGTATTCCACAATGGTCAGACCATCCTCGTCCCGGACGAACTTCAGTGCCGATGCCTTGATTGTTTGCAAAGTCATTTTGATCACTCCAGCGGCATGCCGCTCATAACGTAAGTTGGCAGGGACACCGCGAAATCCATTAAGAAAGTTGCCCGGCGCCCTATCAGAAATAGAGGCAGCCGGTTATTCCATGGACATCGACGCGTCCCCCGGCGGGAATTAGCAGGCGACGCCACCTTTAACCGCGGTGCACAGCGCCGTGATTTTGGTATTTACCTGGCCACCAAGCGTCACGAACGCTGTGGCGACAGCCACCGTAATCAGCCCACCCGCCACCGCGTATTCCACAATGGTCAGACCATCTTCGTCTTTGGCGAACTTCACTACCGAAGCCTTGATTGTTTGCATGATCATTTTGCCCACCTCACTCGAAAGTTGTTTTTTCTGAGGCAGTACGTTTTGCGCTGCCTGATGCAACCTTAGTCAGGGTGAAGGCATAGCCGTTAGGAGGATTTTGCACATCGCTAGGACTTTTTTGCGGGGCGGCCAAATAGGGGTCATTGGCCTTTGCAGAAGTAACGGGAGGGGGTAAACAAGGCATGACAGGGCAAATGCGATTGTCATTAACTCACAAGCGATAAGCGGTTAGACCCGGGCTCATCGAAAACACACAAGCAAATAGTCGCCTGGGCCGCGTTCCAGGCAACCCATAGAACGAATAGAGCTAAAACCCCTCTTTCATATCGAGATTAAATCTGCAAGGTGATGGCACATTGTCGATACTGCATAGCGTAAAGAGTCACTAAGAATCCCAGAGTAGAGACATGACGTCCAACTTGACCAGAAGGCCAACGCTCCTATGGTTCGATCTGACTCATGATCGATCCGCGAAAGAACTCATCGCGCAGTTCGAGGGTACCTGCGACTGCAAACTGGCGAAAAACTCCGTGCTGCCCATCGGGGAACACGCAGACATGATCTGCATCCATTTCGATCGCCCCGACACACCAGGCCTGAGGCTGTTGCTGGAGATCAAACGCAGCGCACCGGCCATCCCAATCACCATGTTCACCGTGCAGCACTCAGAAGAACTGGCCGTCTGGGCCATGCGTTCCAGCGTCTGGGAATACATAGTGCTCCCCCTCTCGGTCACCGAGAGGAGTCGCTACCTGACTGCTGTAGTTCAGCTCTGCGAGCTGCGCCGGAATGTTATCGACCACCGCAAGACACTGCTGATCGATCACTCCCCGACCCTGCCAGACAGCATCCGGCTGACCTCCGGGCACCAAAAGCATCAGGCGCTGAGCAACATCATGCTGTACATCGAGCAGCACTTTCGGGACAGCATTGATCAGAGGGATTTGGCGCAGCGCTGCGGCATGACGACATTTCGCTTCAGCCGCCTGTTCAAGGAAGCCAATGGACTTGGCTTCACGGATTACATCTTGAACAAGCGCATGAACTTCGCCAAAGAACTACTCGACAACAGCCAGATGCCTATTACCAGCATCGGCTATGAGGCCGGCTTCAAGGATCCTTCCTACTTCGCTCGTGCCTTCAAGCAGTTCGCAAACTGCACGCCCAGCGAATACCGCTTGGCACGCCAACTCAGAGCGACTGCCGCTGCGCAAATGGTGCACGATGAAAAAACCACTGAAGCGCTCGAAAGCCTGGTTCAAAGCCTCAGCGGTTGATGCGGTTTTATACGCGCACACAAAAACGCCGCTCATTGAGCGGCGTTTTTGTTAAATATGGAGCGGGAAACGAGACTCGAACTCGCGACCCCGACCTTGGCAAGGTCGTGCTCTACCAACTGAGCTATTCCCGCAAATGGCGTCCCCTAGGGGACTCGAACCCCTGTTACCGCCGTGAAAGGGCGGTGTCCTAGGCCACTAGACGAAGGGGACACGCTAACTGAAACACATGGTGTGTATTTCAGTGCCCAAATCCGCATCCGAAGATGCTGGTTCTGGTTTCACTCAGCCCTGCCCGAAAGCAACGCTGTTTAAAATTGGAGCGGGAAACGAGACTCGAACTCGCGACCCCGACCTTGGCAAGGTCGTGCTCTACCAACTGAGCTATTCCCGCATATGGCGTCCCCTAGGGGACTCGAACCCCTGTTACCGCCGTGAAAGGGCGGTGTCCTAGGCCACTAGACGAAGGGGACACACGTACAACATTCACTTCCTACCGCGTTTCGCTGTGTGCTTTACGCTGTAAGTGGCGCGCATTCTATGGATGGATTGAGGGGTCGTCAACCCCCAGATATAAATTTATTTAAATCAATGACTTCGCCCTGCTTTGAGACACTAATCGGGCTTTTCCGTCGACCGGGGTTTGACGCCTATATTCTGACACCCGCCAAGACGTTATAGTCCACCCACGCCCAAGATGATGGCAATGTGCACCTCGCACGCTATTACTTATATAAGCAGGAACGCGGCCGATACAGGCAGTGCAGTAGCCGATTCAACTCGCTGAGCGGCGCTATGCGTCCCAATGCCAAGCCACTACACTCGCACGCGAACCCCATAAAGAGGTCTTACCGGTGACACCACTCATGATCACCCTGCTAGTCGTAGCCGGGATCGCACTATTGATCGCCATTGGCTACATGAACCATGTGGTGGAAAACAATAAGCTGGAAAAGGCCCGCGCCAAAGTTGAGCTCAATGATCGTCTGCGTCGTTGCGGCGAAATCACCGAGACCTTCCCCGGCCAGTTGATGACACCGGCACTCAAGCTGCTGTTGACCCGTCTGGAATTGAACGTCTGCCAACGCCTGCTTCATCTGGAAAAAACCAGCGCCAACCTCAAGGCACGGATTGGCGAACTGAGCGCCTTGGTCGGCCAGGGCGAATCGATCCCGGTCAACAACCCGCCGGCACCGATCCAGACCGAAGCCAAAGCCAAGGACGTACGCTTCCTGCTCGAAGCCCTGCACGGCCAAATCACCCGCGCCGCACAGGACGGCTTCCTGCCAACCAACGAAGCCAAACGCTGGATCCGCGAAGTTCGCCACATCCTGGTCCTGCTGCACATCGAATTCTTCAACAACCTCGGCCAGCACGCCCTGCAACAGAACCAGCCCGGCCAGGCCCGCCTGGCGTTCGAACGCGGCGTGCAATACCTGCGCAAACAACAGGAACCCCAGGTCTACGCCGAACAGCTGGAATACCTGGAAAAACTCCTGGCTCGCGCCAACGCACAAGTCATGGACAACATCGCCCCGGTAGAAGGCGAAGTGAACCAGCTGACCGAAGGCCTGAAAGACGTCGAGGCCGATGCGGACTGGAAGAAAAAAGTGATCTACGACTGATCACAAAAAAACGAAAAGCCACCTGAACAGGTGGCTTTTTTTTGCGTTGTGGTTGGCGTGTACATCCAGGAAAGACAGGCCGGCTGTCAGGCCGTCATCGCGAGCAGGCTCGCTCCCACAGGGGAATGGTGTACACCTGCGAGTAATTGGTCGGCTGTCAGGCCGCCATCGCGAGCAAGCCCGGCTCCCACAGTTGATCGGTGTACTCCTCAGAGCCGAAAGTGCCCCACCATCCCCTTCAACTCAACCCCCAACTGCGCCAACTCAATACTGGAAGCCGCATTCCCCTGCATCGCCAACGAAGACTGATCCGCACTGGCTCGAATACTCGTGACACTGCGATTAATCTCCTCAGCCACTGAACTCTGCTCCTCGGCAGCTGCTGCGATCTGCTGGTTCATCTGCTGAATCAAAGACACTGCCGCTGCAATACTCCCCAACGCACTCTCAGTCTGCAACGCATCACTCACCGCCAGCTTCACCAGCTCGCCACTGTTCTGAATCTGCTGAACAGAAGACTGAGCCGCAGAACGCAAGGCGCTCACCAGTCGTTCAATCTCCTCGGTCGATTGCTGAGTGCGCTTGGCCAGGGCTCGCACTTCATCGGCTACCACCGCAAAGCCCCTGCCCTGCTCGCCGGCTCGAGCCGCCTCGATCGCGGCGTTGAGGGCCAATAGATTGGTCTGCTCGGCCACACTCTTGATGACGCTCAGCACTGTACCGATGTTCTGGATCTCGGCACTCAAGCTTTCGATGCTTGAACTGGCCGAGGTGGCTGAATCCGCCAACTGTTCGATCCGCGCCATACTCTGGCGCACCACCTGCTGACCACTTTCAACCTTGTCGTCTGCCGTCTGCGCTGCCTGAGCGGCCTCCTCCGCATTACGCGCAACGTCGTGCACGGTGGCGGTCATCTGATTCATCGCGGTAGCAACCTGTTCGGTTTCTTCCTTCTGGCTGCTGACTTCAAGATTGGTCTGCTCGGTCACCGCTGACAGCGACTGCGCGGAACTGGCCAACTGTTCGATACCCGCCTGCAAACCGCTGACAATACTGCTAAGCCCTGCCCCCATCTGCTGCATGGCCTGCATCAACTGCCCAATCTCATCACGACGGGTCACTTCAATCGTCGCACTCAAATCGCCAGAAGCAATCTGTTGAGCAACACGGATCACACTGCGCAGCGGTGCCACGATCAACCGGGTAATCACCCAGGCCGCAATCAGCCCGACCAGCAGCGCCAGCGCCGAGGAACCAATGATCAGCAGCGAATTCTTTTTCAGCTCCGCCTGCATCGATTGGTCTTCGGCGACATAAGCCTGATCCACCCGCTCCACCACCTGAGAAGCGCGCTGATGGAGTTGCTCATAGACGGTTTTTTCCTGCGCCAGCAGGCCGGTGTACTCGGCGAGTTTTTCACTGAATCCGCCAATGTGCCCGACCACTTCATTGAGGACCGTCTGGTAACCCTCATCCTTGACCGTGGTTTTCAGCTGCTCGGCCTGGGTCAGTGCCTGGTCGGCCTGCTCGATCTTGCCCTGCCCTGCGCTGTCGTCGCCCTTGCGGCTCTGGTCAAGACGCACACGCGCTTCGTTCATGGCTTGCAACATCAACCGCGACACCTGGCTGACCTGATTGGCTTGTTCGATGAACTGCCCACCGTCCTTGCCTTCGGACTCCTTCAAGGCATAGGCGCCGTCATCGGCCAGCCCGGCCTGCAACACGTCGAGGTTGTTGGCCACGCTGGACACCGACCAACTGGCCATCTCCAGTGCCAGGTCCTTGGCTTGGCTGAGCGAAACGAACTCGTCGAAGGCCTTGCGATAAGCCCCCAGGGACTGCTCGACGTCATTCATCACCGGCACGTTGGCCGCAGACGCCGCTTTCAGTTGGGTTGCCAGGGCGATCAGGCCGTCAACGCCCTCGCGCAGCGCATCAGCGGTTTTCGGGTTGCCGTGCAAGGCGTATTCCTGCTCGAGCAGTCTCACCTTGAGCAAACCGCTGTTGAGCGACGACATCTGCTTGAGTCCGTCGAAGCGCTGGCTGATGGTTTGCAGGGACCATACGCCGATGGCCGCCACCAAGGCGGTCAACAGCAGCACCAGTACAAACCCGACACCCAGTTTTTTCGCCATACCGAGGTTGGCAAAACGTCCTTGCACGGCCGAAATCATTGCACTTAGTCCCCTGACATAGTCTGTTGACGCAGATTCGCAACGGGCCTGTATCAACACAAGTCTCTGGCGTCGGAATAATGGCAAAAAGCTACGCTTGCGTCGTTTTCAGAACGCTTGAGGTCGATCCGGAGCGGTGGCCTGAAAAAACGCCCGGGCTCGCGGATCACAGGCATAGGCCACATTGATACGCTGCCAGTCACTGGCCTCCGCGGTGGGACTGAATGCCGTCGCAGAAGACAACAGGACACCGAAACGCTGGGCTTGTTTGCGCACCAGAGCGTAGTCGGACATCCGCGATCGCGCCCAGATGAACAATCCACCGACGGGCTTGCCGAACACCTCCCACTCGGCGTCTTCAAGCACTTGCAACGCCGCCTCCCTGTCATTGCTCAAACGCTGGCGCTGGCGCTGGACCAGTTTGCGGTAGGCACCGCTGGCTAAAAGGCTTGCCAGCACCGACTCGCAAAACCTCGAAGCGCCCATGCTGCTGATCATCTTGACCTCGGCCAGCCGCGAAATAACCTCAGCGCCGGCCACTACAAAACCGACCCGCAACGAACTGCTGAGGGTTTTGGAGTAGCTACCGACATAGATCACGTTGTCATCGGTACCCAACGCAGCGAGGCGCGTACCGGGGCCGCTGTGAAAATCCGCATAGACATCGTCTTCGATTACCAGAAGGCCATAGGTTTTGGCCAGTTGCACAACCCGCTGCGCCACCGCCGGCGCCAGGCTGCTGCCAGTGGGATTGTGATAGAAGCTATTGATAAAGATCCCGCAAGGCCTGTACTTAACCAGCAGTGCCTCAAGCGCTTCAATGTCCGGCCCGCACGGGGTTCGAGGCACCTCGAACATGCTGACCCCGTGCAACCTGAGCAAATCGAACAGCAAGGAATAACCGGGATTCTCCACTACCACGCAATCACCCGGCTTGAACAAGGTCCTCACGATCAGGTCCAGCCCCTGACTGGCCCCGGCCGTTGTCAAGATCCGGCTTTCCTCCACCACGATATCCAGATGTTTCAGGCGTTTGTGGATCTGCTGGCGCAAGGCTGGCAGGCCCAGCGGCGTGCTGTAGTTGAACAGGCCGGTCATGTCGGTGCGACTGACCTGACGGATCGCGTAGCTCAGGTCGTCAGTTTCGCGCCAGCTCTCGGGTAGTCCGCCACACCCCAGTTTGAGTTCGCCCGAGATGCCGCCCTGCTTCACTTCTGCCCCCTCGAACCAGTGGCAATCCTGTTGCCCCTGAGCAGCCAGTGCTGGCATGGCGACAATGAAACCGGCGCCCTGACGCGACGCCAGCACCCCTTGAGCCACTAGGCGCTCACAGGCCTCAGCGACGCTGGCCTGACTGAGCAAATTGATCCGGGCGATTTGCCGCACGGAAGGCAAACGCGTTCCCGGCGGCACCTCGCCACGACGAAGCCAGCAGGCTAGCGCGTCGACGATTTGCTGTACGACCGGCACCAATGCCTGTCGATCGATTCTCAACTCCATGAGCAAGCAAACTCCTGTCCGTTTTGCGGGAAACAGTTAATCACAGGAGCGGTCGATCTGATGTGCGACAACGCCACCAAAACCCTCAGTTCTAACCATTTGAAACACATTGTCCGGGGCCTTTAAGGAACCGAAAAAAAAACCCGCACGAATGCGGTTTTTTCCTACGTTTAACTGCCTGGTTTCAAAACGCCGTAACACCACCGTCCACCGCCAGCGAATGCCCCGTGGTGAACGCTGCGCCATCGCTGCACAGGTACAGCACCGCACTGGCGATTTCCTCGACCTTGCCGATGCGTCCGACCGGGTGCATGGCATTGGCGAACTCGCCTTTCTTCGGGTCGGTTTCATAGGCACGGCGGAACATGTCGGTGTCGATCACTGCCGGACACACCGCGTTCACCCGAATCTTTTTCTTGGCGTATTCGATGGCCGCCGATTTGGTCAGGCCGATCACCGCATGTTTCGACGCCGCATAAATACTCATCTTCGGCGCAGCCCCGAGGCCGGCTACCGATGCGGTGTTGACGATTGCACCGCCGCCCTGAGCCAGCAGTAATGGCAACTGGTACTTCATGCACAACCAGACACCTTTGACGTTGACGCCCATGATCGCGTCGAACTCATCGACTGTACCTTCGGCCAGTTTGCCTTTCTCGATCTCGATGCCGGCGTTGTTGAAGGCATAGTCGAGACGGCCGTAGGTATTGACCACCTCGTCCATCAGATTTTTTACATCGCTTTCCAGCGTGACGTTGCAGCGCACGAAGGTGGCTTCACCGCCAGCGGTACGAATCAGTGCCACCGTGTCCTCACCACCCGCCGCGTCCAGGTCGGCCACGACCACTTTCAAGCCTTCAGCGGCGAACGCCTGGGCGGTCGCGCGGCCAATGCCATTGGCTGCGCCCGTTACAACGGCGACCTGGCCAGAAAACGTCATGCTCATAGTTATGTCCTCGAAGAGAAGATGCGGGGGATCGTGTGTTCTCAATCTAGCCACAAGGGCTTGCGGCGCGGCAGCACTATCAGAAGGCCGGTTGGGCGCCCATGAGTGACAGTGATAAAACCGCCGGTTCGACTATCACTGCACTGGATCGATATGCATTCGCCGCATCAGCCAAACTTGCGGCATCGTTCATGAAGGTCTATCAACAAGTCTTCATTCATCTTGAGTGCCTGTCATGACTACCCAGACCAATCGCCAGTTCCTGCTCGCCAAGCGTCCGGTGGGCGCGGCGACCCGCGAGACCTTCACCTATCAAGAAGTACCGGTCGGCGAACCGGCTACGGGTCAGATCCTGGTCAAAAACGAATACCTGTCCCTGGACCCGGCCATGCGTGGCTGGATGAACGAGGGCAAGTCCTACATCCCGCCGGTCGGTATCGGCGAAGTGATGCGCGCATTGGGCGTAGGCAAAGTCGTTGCATCAAGTAATCCGGGCTTCGCGGTCGGGGACTACGTCAATGGTGCCTTGGGTGTGCAGGATTACTTCCTCGGCGAGCCACGAGGTTTCTACAAGGTCGATCCAAAACTGGCGCCGCTGCCGCGCTATCTGTCGGCGCTGGGCATGACCGGGATGACCGCCTATTTCGCCCTGCTCGATGTCGGCGCACCAAAGGCTGGCGACACCGTGGTGCTGTCGGGCGCGGCCGGTGCGGTGGGCAGCATTGCCGGGCAGATTGCCAAGATCAAAGGTTGCCGGGTCGTCGGCATTGCCGGGGGCGCAGACAAGTGCCAGTTCCTGATCGACGAACTGGGTTTTGACGGTGCCATCGATTACAAAAACGAAGATGTCCAGGCCGGCCTCAAGCGCGAATGTCCGAAAGGTGTCGATGTGTATTTCGATAACGTCGGCGGCGATATCCTCGACGCGGTGTTGAGTCGCCTGGCCATGAAGGCGCGGGTGGTGATCTGTGGCGCCATCAGTCAGTACAACAACAAGGAAGCGGTCAAAGGCCCGGCCAACTACCTGTCGCTGCTGGTCAACCGCGCGCGGATGGAAGGTTTTGTGGTGATGGACTATGCCGCACAGTTCGCCGCCGCCGGACAGGAAATGGCCGGCTGGATGGCCAAGGGGCAACTCAAGAGCAAGGAAGATATCGTTGAAGGACTGGAGACGTTCCCGGAGACGCTGATGAAGTTGTTCAGCGGCGAGAATTTCGGGAAATTGGTGTTGAAGGTTGATTGATCATAACTAGCTGAAAAGCATCGCGGGCAAGCCATGCTCCTACAGACGGTGAAATCTGTAGGAGCAAGGCTTGCCCGCGATTGATTTTGCAGTCGCCGCTTAAGCCAGCTCTGCCACCACAGCTGCCAACGCCTTGGCCGGATCCGCGGCCTGGCTGATCGGACGGCCGATCACCAGATAATCGGAACCGGCATCCAGCGCCTGACGCGGGGTCAGAATGCGGCGCTGATCGTCCTGGGCGCTGCCCGCTGGACGAATCCCCGGAGTGACCAGTTGCAGCGACGGGTGCGCCGATTTCAGCGCGTGGGCTTCCAGGGCCGAGCACACCAGACCGTCCATCCCGGCTTTTTCCGCCAACGCGGCCAGGCGCAACACTTGCTCCTGCGGCTCGATATCCAGACCGATACCCGCCAGGTCTTCACGTTCCATGCTGGTCAGCACGGTCACGCCGATCAGCAGTGGCTTCGGACCGGTGCGCTGGTCAAGCACTTCGCGGCACGCGGCCATCATGCGCAAACCACCGGAGCAGTGCACATTGACCATCCACACCCCCATCTCCGCAGCCGCCTTGACGGCCATGGCGGTGGTGTTCGGAATGTCATGGAACTTGAGGTCCAGGAACACTTCGAAACCCTTGTCACGCAGGGTGCCAACGATTTCCGAAGCGCAGCTGGTGAACAGTTCTTTACCGACTTTGACCCGGCACAGCTTCGGGTCCAACTGATCGGCCAGCTTCAGTGCGGCGTCACGGGTGGGGAAATCCAGGGCGACGATGATAGGAGTCTGGCAGGCGGACATGAGTGGGCTCTCAGGCAGGTCGAAATCGGCGCGCATTGTAGCGGAACCAGCGCCTCTGCGGGACCCGATGATCGGTAATTCGTCGAGACGGCTCAAGCAAGACTAGCCCTTGCACCCATTGTGTCGAGTCAGATACACACATGACACGCCTGCAACACCCTTCAACGTTACCTTCGGCAGCCGCAACACGTCCTACAGCACTTCCTGCCTCCGGGCCGGACGCCTATGCTGAAACCACAACCTCGCAGCCCATCTTTGTGGTTGGCAGCCTACCTGGCAGATGAACGCACGCATGCACAACCTCCACGCCCCTGTGAACGACGATCAAAAAGCGCCCGGCGACGACAAACGCTGGAGCATTCGCGCCCTGATCGTCGACGATGACGTCCCGATCCGCGAACTGATGATCGACTATCTGGCCCGGTTCAACATTCACGCCAGCGGCGTCACCGATGGCGCCGCGATGCGCCTGGCGCTGCAAGCGGAGCATTTCGACGTGGTGGTGCTCGACCTGATGCTGCCCGGCGAAGACGGTTTGTCACTGTGCCGCTGGCTGCGCGCCGAATCGGACATCCCGATCCTGATGCTCACTGCCCGCTGCGAACCGACCGACCGGATCATCGGCCTGGAATTGGGCGCCGACGACTACATGGCCAAGCCGTTCGAGCCGCGGGAATTGGTGGCGCGCATCCAGACGATCCTGCGCCGGGTACGCGACGATCGCACCGAACAACGGGCCAACATCCGCTTCGACAACTGGCGCCTGAACAGCGTGCTGCGCCAATTGATCGCCGCTGATGGCCTGGTGGTGCCGCTGTCCAACGCCGAGTTCCGTTTGCTCTGGGTGTTCATCGAACGTCCGCGCCGGGTACTCAGCCGCGAACAACTGCTGGATGCCGCTCGTGGTCGCTCCATCGAAGCCTTTGATCGCAGCATCGACTTGCTGGTCTCGCGCCTGCGCCAAAAACTCGGTGACGACCCCAAAGCCCCGCAACTGATCAAAACCGTTCGCGGTGAGGGTTATCTGTTCGACGCCAGAGACATCGGCTGATGCGTGCGCGCTTCGATACGCTCTTCGGCCGCCTGTTTGGCATGCTGCTGGTGGCGATCATCCTGGCGCATTTGTTGGCGTTTTTCTGGTTTCACTATTACGGCCCACCGCCGCCCCCTCCGCCGCCGGGGTTTTCCGAAAACGTCGACGGACAGCGTCCGCCGATGGACCCGCGCTTCGCAAGTCGGCCACCGCGGCCGTGGTTCGGCGGCCCCGTGGTGCCGCTGACCTTTCAGCTGGTCTCGCTGATCATCGCCGCCTGGTACGGTGCCAAACTGCTGAGCCGGCCGATCCAGCGCCTGAGCGATGCTGCCGAGCGACTGAGCGAAAACCTCGACAGCCCGCCTCTGGATGAGTCCGGCCCACGGGAAGCACGGCAAGCGGCACACACCTTCAACAAGATGCAGCAACGCATTCGTGAACAAGTGCAGCAACGCTCGCGGATGCTTGGTGCCGTTTCCCACGACCTGCGCACGCCGCTGTCGCGGCTCAAGCTGCGGCTGGAGCAGATCGACGACAACAAATTGCAAGGCCAGATGCGTCAGGATCTGGACGACATGATTGGCATGCTCGACGCCACGCTCACCTACCTGCACGAGCAGCGCACCAGTGAGGCCCTGCAATGGATGGACGTGCAGGCGCTGGTCGAATCCCTGAGTGAAAACGCCCAGGACCAGGGCGCCGATGTTCTGACCAGCGGCCACTGCGCACCGTTGCAAGTGCAGCCGATGGCCTTGCGCTCGTGCATCAACAACCTGCTGGACAATGCCCTGCGTTATGCCGGGCAGGCACTGATTACGCTCGACGACACGCGCGAAACCCTGGTGATCCGGGTCATCGACCATGGGCCGGGGATTGCGGCGGATAAACGTGAAGCCGTGTTCGAGCCATTCTTTCGCCTGGAAGGATCGCGCAACCGCAACTCCGGTGGCGTCGGACTGGGCATGACCATCGCCCGCGAGGCGACCGAACGCCTGGGTGGACAGTTGAGACTGGAAGAAACACCCGGCGGCGGATTGACCGCCGTTATCCGACTACCTCGTTCCATTTAGCAGATCCGTGTGCTCTGTGTACCGCTCGGTACAAACTTCACATACCCACGACAACTTGCCCCTTGAGGCTGCATAAGCCGGTGCACCCACCGGTTATCCATTCCAAGGAGTGAGCGCAATGATCGGTAGCGTCAGCAGTTATACGAGCTATACCAGCACCAGCAGCACCGCAACCAGCTCCGCACGCAGTCAGCAATTTCAGAAAGATATGCTCGCCAAACTCGACAGCAACAGCGACGGTGCGGTGGATCAGGATGAACTCAAGAGCGCCCTGTCGCAGAAAACCGACGACGGTCTGCTGGTCAGCCTGAGCAAGAACTTCGCTGACCTGGACAGCGACGAAAGCGGCAGCCTGAGCAGTGAAGAAATGGCCGCGATGGCCCCTCCGCCGCCACCACCTCAACAAATGTCCAGCGAAGAACTGTTCAGTCAGCTCGATGCGGACAGCGACGGCAGTGTCAGCGTCACCGAGCTGACCAGCGCGCTGCAGACCAGCAGCAGCTCATCGACCAGCACCGACACCAGCGCCGCGTTGCTCAAAGTGCTGGATAGCGACAGCAGTGGCGGCGTCAGCAGCGACGACTTGAACGCGGCGTTGCAAGCCGGCCGCGAGCGAAACACCGACAGTTCCACCGATCAGTCGAACGTGACCGAAGTCCTGAACAAAATGATCGCCAACCTCAGCAAGCAGTACTCGCTCGACAACGTGGCGACCGTAGGCAAGTACCTGAACGAGGCCACTTAAGTCAAAAGCTTCGCGGGCAAGCCTTGCTCCTACAGGTTGATCGTTCCCACGCTGCGTGGGAATGCATCCCGTGACGCTCTGCGTCACATCCCGAAGCGGAACGCGGAGCGTCCCATGCGGCATTCCCACGCAGAGCGTGGGAACGATCAATCTCAGGGCCGGCGATCCTCAACCCGGGCCTGACTCTTGCTCCAGTCGTTCAGCAGGCTGTAGGCCACCGCCAACAACGTCGGGCCGATGAACAAGCCGATAAACCCGAAGGCAATCAGCCCGCCAAACACCCCGAGCAGGACAATCACCAACGGCAAATTCCCGCCCCGGCTGATCAGGTACGGTTTGAGCACGTTGTCGACGCCACTGATGATGAACATCCCCCAAATCCCGAGAAACACCGCCATCCCGTACTCGCCCTTCCAGGCCAGCCAGGCCGTGGCCGGAATCCACACCAGCGGCGGTCCCATCGGAATCAGGCTCAACAAAAACGTGACGATCCCCAGCACCAGCGCCCCGGGTACCCCGGCAATCAAAAACCCGATCAACGCCAGAACCGCCTGGGCCGCTGCCGTCCCGATTACGCCGTTCACCACCCGCTGCACCGTGCCCGCCACCAACTCAATGTAATACCCGGCACGCTCACCAATCAGACGTTCCAGCAACCCGTGAACAAACGCCGCCAGACGCGGCCCGTCACGGTAGAAGAAGAACACGAAGACGATACTCAACGTCAGCTCAAGTATCCCGCCGCCAATCTGCGCACTGCGCGCCAGCAACCAATTGCCGACCTGCCCCAGATAAGGTTTGACCGCCAGCATCATTGCCGCGCCCTGCTGATCGATGCTGTTCCAGACCCCCACCAGCCGCTCGCCCAACAAGGGAATACTGCCCAGCCAGGCCGGCGCTTCCGGCAGCCCGTCGACCTGCACATCCTTGATGAACGCCGTGGCATCGCGCACATGGTCCGCGAGGTTGAACCCCAGCCAGACCAACGGCAACGCCACCAGCAACATCCAGCCCAGCGTCAGCATTGCGGCCGCCAGAGATTCGCGACCATTGAGCAAACGTGTCAGCAAACGCATCAGCGGCCAACTGGCAAACGCCAGCACGGCGCCCCAGAACAGCGCCGACCAGAACGGCGCCATCACCCAGAAGCTCGCGCCAAACAGCACCAGGAGCAGGATCTGCACCAACAGCCGATCGTTATTGATCATCTAAATCTCGAAAAAGTCAGTCCGCAAAAGAGTAGGCGAACGCAGCGTGTGCGTTCGCCTGATAAAGCTTACCGCAACAGTTCGATGTGCAAGCCAGCGCCGTCGATGCTGCCGGCTTCCATCCTGGCGGTACGCACACCCTGCCCGATCAGTGCCTGACGCCAGGCTTCGGCCTTCGGCCCGGAAACACTGACCCGCAACGTGGTATCCAGATTCAGCCCACGAGAGATCAGGCGTAGCCAGGACTCGTCAGGATCGCCGGTCAGTTTGGGAAAATCGAGTTCACCGGTGCTTTTGAGCTCTCGAAGCAAGGTTGCAGAAGTCGGCAGCAAATCACCCAGCGGCGCGGCGGCGTCAAACTGTTCGACGTGCAGATAAGCTTTGCGATTGCCGCGCGTGATGCTGTAAAGCGCCACCAGCGTGTTGTCCTGTGGGGCCGCCAGACGCAACAGCAAAAACGCTTGCTGATCATCTGCGCCATACAGCTTGGCATTGCCGAAGACATCATTGGCCCACAGGCTGCTTTCGCCGCAATCACGGGCCTGGCACCAGAACAGCAACTGGGCCTCCTGCTTCTGCAACGCTTCACGAGCGGCGGTGAAGGCCTCGGTGGAGGAATGCTCCGGTGGCAACTCGTAGGTTACCGACGTGGTTTGCCCTCGGGCAGCGACCTGGCCGTCGAAGCGCAACTGGCCGCTGATTTTGCGGATCGAACCCAATGGATAGATCCGCTCAAGTTCGGCGACCGGACGATAGTCAACGATCTGCGCATCGGCCATACGCGGCACGATCGGAAGGTCATGGCTGCCCGGGACATCGGCGGCAAATAACAGCGGACTGAAACAACACAGCGCCAGCAGACTGAATGAACGCATGGATAGACTCATCGGATCAGCATGGCCTGGGCACCCTTGACGATACTGGCGTCATCGATGCGCTCAGGCACCAGCAAACCGCGCTGTACCGCCGGACGCGCCTCCATGGTTGCCATCCAGCGCTGCAGGGCCGGCAAACCGTCGACCGCGACACCCGACCACTCATGGCCACGGACCCACGGATAAGTGGCGATGTCGGCAATGCTGTATTCACCGGCCAGAAACTCCACGGCTTGCAGGCGCGTGTCGAGCACTTCATAGAGGCGGCGGGTTTCATGTTGATAGCGATCGATGGCGCCCTGGAGTTTCTCCGGGAAATAACGGAAAAACACGTTGGCCTGGCCTTGCATCGGGCCGATCCCACCCATCTGGAACATCAGCCATTGCAGGACCACCGAGCGCCCCTTGGGGTCTTTTGGCAGCAGTTTGCCGCTCAATTCAGCCAGGTAAATCAGGATCGCGCCGGATTCAAACACAGCGAAATCGCCGTTGGCGCGGTCGACAATCGCCGGAATCCGGCCATTGGGATTAATCTTGAGGAAGCCCTCGGACTTCTGTTCCTTTTTGTCGAAACTCAAGGCGTGCACCGTGTAGGGCAGGCCGAGTTCCTCGAGCACGATAGAGACCTTGTGGCCATTCGGGGTCGCAGCGGTGTAGAGATCTATCATGGTTGTCTCCCATTTCAACCCGCCCAGCCTCGACAGTTGCCCGGCGCAAGTCAAGGAACGGCGAAGAACCGATTGAAACAGTCTGCGACAAGGTCGGCACCGGGTTCGTCATTCAGGTGCAAATGATGACCGCCAGGCAGCTGTTCACGGCTAAAGGGTAGACGCTCCAGCAACTCGGGATGTTTGGCGAGCATGCCGTCGGCAGCCACCACCAGTTTTGCAGGACAACTGACTCGCTGGACGAAGGCCATTGCCTGTTCTGAGGTCAGACGCAGCGGCGACGGTAAGGTCAGGCGGTTATCGGTGCGCCAGGTATAACCGCCCGGCACTGGCATCAATCCACGCTGGGCCAGCAGTTCTGCGGCTTCGCGACTGACAGCGACCAAGCCTTTCATGCGCGCCTCGATGGCCCGGTCGAGGGTGTTGTAGACCGGTTTGCGCTTCTCCCGCAAATCCAGCTGCGCTTGCAGGGCCATGCCCATCCGTTCGGCAGCGTTTTCGCCCTTGTCTGTAGGAGGAATGACCCCGTCGATCAATGCCAGATGGGTCACGCGTTCCGGCAACGAACCGGCCAGCACCAGCGAAACGATCGCGCCCATGGAATGCCCCAGCAGCCCAAAGCGCTTCCAACCCAATTGCTCGGCCACTTGCAGCACGTCATGGGCGTAGTCCCACAGCGCGTAACCGGCACCGGTCGGCCGATGCCCGGAATGACCGTGACCGGCCATGTCCAGCGCGATGATGCGCAAGCCTTTGAGCTTCGGCGCCAGCCGGGCGAAGCTGTTGGCGTTGTCCAGCCAGCCATGCAAGGCGATCACCGGCAGGCCATCTTCGGGGCCGAACAAGTGCGCTGCCAACTCGATGTGCGGCAGGCTCAGGCGAACTTCTTCAACGACGTTGCTCATGCGCAATCCTGTTGGTGGCGACCGTCCCACCGGCTGAGCAGGTTCTTCAGCAGCGTGGCCGTGTCCTGGGGACGTTCGAGGGGAAACATATGGCCACCCGGCATGGTCAGGGACTCGCCCAGCGGCAAGCGTCCCACGAGGCTTGCGTGATGACGCATCACCACCCGGCTCTTGTGCCCGCGCACCACCGCCAGCGGCACTTTCAGTTGCCGTGTGCGGCCGGGACTGGTGTGCGGCACGCCACGGTAGATACTGATTTCCGTGGCCGGGTCGAAGCGCAGGCGCAACCTGTCGCCCACCTTGTGCAAGCCGTGTTGCAGGTAAGCGTCGAAGCATTCCGGGTCGAAACTGCGAAACAGGGTTTTGCCCGCGAAATAGAGTCGGGCCGCGTCCAGATCGGTGAACTCTTCCCGGCGTCCCAACGTACGGCCGGCCGGGGTCAGGCGATCGATGAAACCGAAGCGTTTGGCGGCGCGGATCACCCATTGATCAGCGCGGGTCAGCACCGGCGAATCAAGCATCACCACGCCGCGATAGAGCTCGGGGCACCGCAACGCCGCGTGCAGGTGCAGCACGCCACCGAAGGAATGGCCGACACCCCACACCGGTTCCGGTTGCTGCTTGAGGTGATGAATCAGCTCATCGACCAGGTTGTACCAGTTGTCGTCCGCCGGAAAACGCGGGTCATGGGCGTGCTGCTGCAGATGCGTCACCTGATACTCGGGCGCCAGCGCCGCGAACAACTTGCCGTAGGTGCCTGAGGGAAAACCGTTGGCGTGGGCGAAAAATATCTGTTGCGACATACCGGTGATCCATCAACGAAAACAAGGGTTGATTGTCCGTAAGACGACGTCCTACAGCAATGACCGTAAGTGCCAGGAATGATGACAGTCCGGTCATGGGGAATGCGAAATTGTGGATGTTCTGAGTCTGGTGCATGCCTCAAGATCCACCCCTCACCCCAGCCCTCTCCCCACGGGGAGAGGGGGAAAGGGAGCAGATCTTCAAGCTTTTCAAACTTTGAGTACGACTTAATATTTCAGGTCGAAGTAGCTCCAAGAACAACTCGGTCAGTCCCCTCGCCCCCGTGGGGAGAGGGTTAGGGTGAGGGGCGGATCTAATTGAAGAAACACACTCTCAACGCGCCGGCGGATTCTCACCCAATGGCACCACCGCCATGGTCAACCGCGACACACAACTGGCCTTGCCCTCATCGCTGGTCAAACGGATATCCCAGACATGCGTCGTGCGGCCAATGTGAATCGGCTTGGCCACCGCCGTGACCCGCCCGCTGCGCAAGCCGCGCAAATGGTTGGCGTTGATTTCCAGGCCCACGCAGTAAAACTTGCTGGCGTCGATGCACAGGTAACTGGCCATCGAGCCGACCGTTTCGGCCAGCACCACCGAGGCGCCGCCGTGCAGCAAGCCGTAAGGCTGGTGAGTGCGATGGTCGATGACCATGCTCGCGGTCAGGGACTCGTCGTCGAAGGCTTCGAAGCGAATATCCAGCACTTCGCCGATGGTGTTTTTCTGGATTGCGTTCAACTGTTCAATGTTGGGATGGGTACGCCACAAGCTCATTGCTGACATCCTTTGTTGGTTTTACTCGTGACTCAATCCTGCCACAGCACCGCTTCACTGCGCTCGCTCCATTCTTCGAAGCGGGCACCGTAGGCGGCCTCGATCACGTTGCGCTTGATCTTCAGGGTCGGCGTCAGAAAGCCGTTTTCCACCGCCCAGCTGTCCTTGACCACCACCAATCGATGCAAGCGTTCGTGTTTGTCGAGGACGCCATTGACCTCCTCCAACAGTTTTTCCAGGCTTGAATGCAGGCCCGGCCGCGCCGTTCCGCTGGCGTCCTGCTGACCGACCGCCGAGAGTACGCACAACCCCAGCGGCGCACTCAGGCCATCGCCCACCACGCACACCTGCTCGATGCGCGAATGCTCCGCCAGACGATTCTCGATCGGTGCCGGGGCTACGTATTTGCCTTTGCTGGTCTTGAAGATTTCCTTCAGTCGCCCGGTCAGGCGCAGGTTGCCTTCGGCGTCCTCCTCGCCCTTGTCACCGGTGCGCAGGAAACCGTCCTCAGTGATGGTTTCGGCGGTTTTCTCAGGCTCCTTGAAATACCCGAGCATGGTCGCGCCGCTACGCACCATGACTTCGCCCGACTCGGCGATCTGCACCTCGACCTCCGGGCAGGGCTTGCCGATCCAGCCGGGTTTGTTCTGGCCCGGCAGGCAAACGTGCGAATAGCCGCAACTTTCGGTCATGCCATAGACCTCCAGCACATCCAGCCCCAGTTTGCGGTACCACAGCAGCAAGGTCTGCGGCACTGGCGCGGCGCCGGACAAGGCGATGCGCAAGGCATCCAGACCGAGCCCGGCCAGGACTTTGTGGCCGACCCGCTTGCCGATGATCGGCAGACAGAGCAGGAAGTCGAGGCGCTTTGCCGGGATTTTGCTGTACACGCCCATCTGGAATTTGGTCCAGATCCTCGGCACACCGAACAGCGCGGTCGGTCGTGCACGGCGCAAATCGGTCAGGAAGGTGTCGAGGCTTTCGGCAAAAAACACCGTTTGCCCGGTGTAGATCGACGCCAGCTCGACGAACATCCGCTCGGCGACATGGCACAGCGGCAGGTAGGACAACAACCGATCCGACTCATTCAAGCCAAACAACTGCGTGCCGCGAGTGGTGGCAAACCCCAGATTGGCGAAACTGTGCATCACGCCTTTGGGCATGCCGGTGGTGCCGGAGGTGTAAATGATGGTCGCCAACTGGTCGGCGGACGGCTTGGGATCGTCCTGGATCGGTGAGCTCTTTTGCAGGTCGGCCCAGCTGTAGTCGAAAGTACCAGGCGGATGCAACGGCAGGCTGATCGTCGGCAGATCGGGGCTGACCCCGCGAGACATGCCGGGCCAGTCATCGAGTTTGCCGATGAACACCAGGGCCGCTTCGGAGTGTTCAAGGACCTGGGCCACGGTCTCGGCGGTGAGGTTCGGGTAGAGCGGCACCGACACGTGGCCCGCCATCCAGATCGCCAGGTCGGCGATGATCCAGTGGGCGCAGTTTTTCGAGATCAGGGCGATGTGACTGCCTTGGGGCAGTTCGCGTGCGCGCAGCCAATGCGCAGCGCAGCGCGCCTGATGACCGACGTCGGCCCAGCTCAGGGTCTCGACCTGTCCGCCGCCCGTGGGCTGGACCAGAAAGCGCTGGCGGGGATGACGGGCCTCGCGCTCGTAGAAGACGTCCAGCGGCAAACGAAAAGCAGCAGGCATGCGACTCGCTCCTTTATTTTTGGTCTGGAGCAAGCGTAGCCAACCAAGCAGTTGCTCGGTTGACTATTTCAAACATAAAAATCCGGCACAAAGTAGAACCCGTGGGAGCGGGCTTGCTCGCGAAGAGGGTGTGTCAGTCGATATCAATGTTGCCTGACACATCGCTTTCGCGAGCAAGCCCGCTCCCACATTTGATCGGTGGCGCTCTCAAGTTTCGGGCAAACCATTCCCCTGTAAAAACGGGATTACGGGTGCTTGATGCCGTTGAGTTTCATCCCGCCGGCCAGCGGCAAATCACCTTCAAGTTCTGCAAGGCCGGCGGTTTTCACCGCTTCCGGGTCTTGCACATGGCCGTGCTGCAAGTAACCCAACAGGTTGCCCACCAGCGGGTTATGACTGACCAGCAACGCGTGATCCACAGACACCAACTGCTCCGCCACCGCTTGCGGGCGGTTGTCGGGGGTCAGCCAGTCGACGGTGCGAATCTCCGGCGCGAAATTCAGCGCTGTACGCACAATTTCTGCGGTCTCCTGCGCTCGCAGGTAAGGACTGGCGTAGATCGCAGTCAGCGGCTTGCCGGCCAACTCGGCGGCAGTGCGCAGCACTTCTTCACGACCATGGGCGGTCAGTGCCCGTTCCGAATCAGGACGTTTGCCGTGTGGCTCGGCTTCCCCATGACGCAGTATCCAGAGTTTCATAGCTTGGGTTCCTCATCTCGGGCCGGGTGTGGTGCCGGCGCCACAGTGTGCGGCGCTTCACCTTCCGGTGTACGCGGCGTCGGCCAGTCGGCGAACGGCCACGGTTTCTGGTCACTGTGGAAACTGCCGAATCGACCGATCTGCGCCAGGAACTGGCTCAGGCTGTCGCCGAAGTTCATCAGGCTGGCGCTCGGGGCGCCATATATCAAACGATAGATCAACTGCACCAGCACCACGGCGCCAAGGATGAACTGCGCCACTTGCCAGACCAGCACATAGACGATCATCCACAACACTCGCAGCAGGATGGATTCGTACTTGTCCTCTGTTTTCGGATCGTTCATGTCTCGCTCTCCCTGATGCTTAGTTGAAACCACTGGTGGAAATAAAATCGACGTCGGTTTTCGGCTCGGCACGCATCAATAGACCGATCACCTGCTCAAGCGTGCGCCCTTCGAACAGGATGGCATGCAGCCCGGCGACCAGCGGCATGTACACGCCCACCTCCTGAGCCTTGGTCTTGAGCACCTTGAGGGTGTTGACCCCTTCAGCGACTTCGCCCAGGCGCGTCACTGCATCTTCCAGGCTCAAACCCTGACCGAGGGCGAACCCGACCTGGTAGTTACGGCTTTTCGGCGACGAGCAGGTGACGATCAAATCGCCGACGCCCGCCAAACCGAGGAAGGTCATCGGGTTGGCGCCCTGATTCACCGCAAAGCGGGTCATTTCCGCCAGCGCCCGGGTGATCAGCATGCTCTTGGTGTTTTCGCCCATGCCCATCGCCACGGCCATGCCGGCAATGATTGCGTAGACGTTTTTCAACGCCCCGCCCAGCTCCACGCCATAACGGTCGGCGCTGGCGTATACGCGAAAGGTCTTGCCGTGCAGCGCTTCCTGGACCCGCTGGCAGAGTTCTTCGTCTTCGCTGGCGACCACCGTGGCGGTCAGCGCATGCTCGGCGATTTCACGGGCCAGGTTCGGCCCGGACAGCACGCCGATGCGCGCTTGCGGGGCGATCTCTTCAAGGATTTCGCTCATCAGTTTGAAAGTGTGGGCTTCGATGCCTTTGGTCAGGCTCACCAACAATTTACCGCTCAAATGTTCGGCGTGCGGCATCAATACCGAGCGCAGCGCGCTGGACGGCAGTGCGACGAAGCACAAGTCGCAGGCTTGCAGAGTGGCCAGCAGGTCGGTGACCGCTTCCACGGCCGGCAGAATCTTGATGCCTTTAAGGTAACGCGGGTTCTCGCGATTGACCCGAATGGCCTCGGCCTGCTCGGGGTCACGCATCCACAGCCGGACCTGATGCCCGTTCTCGGCCAGCAGATTAGCCACGGCGGTACCAAAACTTCCGCCTCCCAGGACCGCAATTGGGCGCTGTTCAGTCATATGCAATCCGTTAATCCATACCAGTGGCGATGTCGGCATTATACGGAGCGGCCCAGTGGCGGCCAGCCCCCGCATCAATTACCGACACTTGTAGGAAGAAGACCAAGAAAACCGAGGAAAATGCCCGCAACGTGACTGGAAAAGTCATTGCGCTCGGTTAACATGCGCGCCAATTGTTCGCTATCAAGGATGTGTTGTGTCGTTTGGCTCCCCATCACCTCGCTCGCCGCTGGTACTGGCGCTGATGTTCAGCTCGCCATTGCTTGCCGACGACTTGTTCCTCGACAGCGAGCCGCTGCCGCAAGTATTGACCGCTACGCGACTCAAGCAGTCGCCGGCCGCAGTACCGGGGAGCATGACAGTGATCGACAGCGAACTGATCACCGCCAGTGGCGCCCGGGACATCAGTGAGTTGCTGCGACTGGTGCCGGGAATGATGGTCGGCAACATCAACGGCAACCAGGCGGCGGTGAACTATCACGGCACCAATGCGACCGAAGCGCGACGCATGCAAGTGTTGATCGACGGCCGCTCGGTGTACCGCGCAGGCCTGGCCACCGTGGACTGGAGTGACATTCCGGTGGCCCTGGAAGACATCGAACGCATCGAAGTTTTCCGTGGCCCGAATACCGTCAGCTATGGCGCCAATGCGCTGATGGCGGTGGTCAACATCATCACGCGCAACCCGGCCGACAGCCACGGCACGCGGATGAAAGTCACCCGTGGGCAGCGCGGCATCGACGACTTTTACGCCAGCCAGGGCGTGGGCTGGGACGGCGGCGACCTGCGCCTGTCACTGTCCGGCCAGCAAGACGACGGCTTCGACTCGGACCGCAATGGCGCCGACTACCGCGACAGCCGCCGCTTGAACCGCTTCAATCTCGCCGTCAGCCAGACGCTCACTGAAAACCAGAGTATCGACTGGCAATTGAATGCCAAGGACGGGAGCAACCAGCGGCCGTATACCTACCGCCCGGTCTTCTCGGGGATTACCGCTGCCGGGAACAATTCCGACGTCGTCGCCAAGGACTACGCCGGCTCGCTGCGCTGGAACCTCGACATCAATCCCGATCACAGCCTTTACATCCAGGGCTCGGCGCAGCACTGGGATCGTCAGCAGACCTGGCGTGCCTGCGATGCCGAAGTTTCGTTCAGCCCGCAGTTGACCGAACTCTGGCAGCTCAACCCAAATTACACCGAACGCCTGGCACGCAACATGGAGCGCTACACCGGCCCCGGCGCGCCCGCAGGTGACCCGACCCAGCGCGCACTGGCCAATCAAGTGCTCGACCAATGGCGAAACGGCGCCCGGCAAACCCTCTGTGGCGATATTGACCAGAGCACCCGGGAATCGCGCTACGACCTTGAATTACAGGACACCCTCAGCCTGTCCGACAGTCTGCGGCTGGTCAGCGGCATGAACTATCGTTACGACCGGGCAGATTCCGAGACCTACTTCAATGGCACCCTCGACGACACCACCTGGCGGGCGTTCGGCCAGCTCGAGTGGCGCGCCACCGAGCATTGGTTGCTGCAGGGCGGTGCGATGTTCGAAGACACGCAATTGATCGGCAGTTCGCTCACCCCGCGGGTGGCGGTCAACTACCTGATCAACCCGCGCCATGGCCTGCGAGCGGTGTATTCGGAAGCCATCCGCTCGCCGGACATGTTCGAGAACAACGTCAACTGGAGCTATCAGGTAAAGAACCTGCGACCCAGCGCCTATGGCCAGTCCAGTGCCCGTTATTTCGTCAAGACCCGTGGCCCCGGCAACCTTGAACAGGAATACATGCGCTCCCGGGAGCTGGGCTATAACGGCTACTTTGCCGAAGTGGGGCTGGCGGTCGATGTGAAACTGTTCTACGACGAAATCACCGGAATGATCAGCGAACCGCTGCGCAACAATCAGTACATCGCCAGCAACTCAAACAGCGCGCGCTTCTCCGGGGCAGAAACCCAGCTCGACTGGAGAATCAGCAGCGCCGATCGCCTGCGCCTGACGTATGCCTACGTCGATGCCGAGGCGAGCAACCCGCAGGATGCCCAACAGACCGCCCGAAACAGCGGTTCCGCCGGGTGGCTGCACAACTGGGGCCACGGCTGGAACAGTGCGCTCTTCTACTATGGTGACGATGCCCTGAACGGCTACCGCTTCGAACGGGTCGACACGCGCATCGCCAAACGCATCGGCCTGGGCAAGGCCAGCCTGGAACTGGCCGGCGTACTCCAGCAACGCCTCGACAGCCAGCCCACAACCTTCGTCGACAACAACTACGACGAGCGCCGGGTGCTTTACTTCAGCGCAGAGCTGGCGTTCTAAGATGCGGTATAGCCCGTCACGCAAGACGCCAATCCTTGGCCGCCTGCTGGCCGGGCTGTGCCTGGTGTTTGCCGGACTGCTGAGCAGCCTGGCGGCCAGCGCCGCGGACATTTTGCTGACCGGCGCCGAGGACAGCCCCGGCGCGCAATCCTTCGTCCAGGCCCTGCACGAGATGCGCCCTGACGACAGCGTGCGTTTCCAGACACTGGCCAGTCTGCCGGAGCCAGGCAAACTGCCCGCCGGTACCCGTCTGATTCTGCTCGACCTGCCAAGCCTCGACTGGCGCCTGCAAGACTCCCAAGGCCCGGCGACGTTGGTCCTGCGCATCAGCCGCCTGCAAGCCCGCCAGCGTCTGGGGACCACCCTGCCCTCACACCTCAGCCTGCTTTGGAGCGATCAGCCTCTGGACCGGCAATTACGCCTGACCCGGCTCCTCCTGCCCCATGCCAAACGCGTGGGTGTGCTCTTCGACAGCCACAGCGAATTCCTGTTGGAAGAATTGCATCAGGCCGCCCACTCCCTGGGCCTTGAGGTGGTTACCCAGCGTTGGGACAACACCAATGACAGCCGACCATTGCAGACTCTGCTGAAAAACAGCGACGTGTTGCTGGGCCTCGACGACCCCGATTTGTACAACCCGAAAACCGCGAAGAACCTGCTGCTTAGCAGCTACGCGCGGCAAATGGCGCTGATCGGTCCCAATCCCGGATTCGTCAAGGCTGGCAGCCTGGCCAGCACCTACAGCGATCAGAGTGATTGGCTGGAGATTCTCAATGAGCTGCTCGACCGACCACCAACGACATGGCCACGCGCGCATTACCCGCAACATTTCAAAGTCTTGAGTAACCCGCAGGTGGCTCGTTCATTAGGTATTGAACAGATGCCTGATGCGTTTGTCGCAACACAGCTGGCCGCAGGAGAACGCCACCCATGACCTTCCGTCGCCGTTGGGACATCAACACCCGCACACAAATCATCAGCCTCGGCCCTGCCCTGTTGCTGACGTTGCTGTTGATCAGTTTCTTCACCTTCGTGCGGATCCAGGACCTGCGTCAGGAGCTCAATCACACCGGGCAACTGATCGCCAACCAACTGGCTCCTGCCACCGAATACGGGGTGATCTCGGGCAACAACGAGGTGCTCGACAGTTTGCTCAAGGCTACCCTGGCCACGCCCAATGTGCGCTTTCTGGAAGTCCAGGACAGCGCCAACCGGATTCTGGTGTACGTCGAGCAACCGTCGGAAACCCACAACCGCTCGCACCAGGTCGAAGTGTTCCAGGCCCCGGTGCGGCTGCAACGCATTCAGCTGCACAATGATTTCCTGCAGGGTAGCCGCGTCGCCAACACGACGCCCAGCGAGGATTATCTGGGTCGGGTGATCGTCGGCCTGTCCAATGACGCCTTCAGCCAGCGTCAGCAGGAAATCCTGCTCAAGGCCGGGATCCTGGCGCTGTTCGCCCTGCTGTTTACTTTTCTGCTCGCCCGGCGACTGGCCGGCAGTCTGTCGCAACCGATCCGCGACATCGGCAACGCGGTCAAGGCGATTCAGGACGGCGACTACAAAACGCCGCTGCCGATCGTCGACGACACTGAACTGGGCGCGCTGTCGCAACACATCAACAACCTCGCCAACGGACTCGAACAAGCCAGTCGCGAACAGCATCAAGCGATGGCGCAGTTGATTCAGACTCGCGAGGAAGCGGAAAAGGCCAACAACGCCAAATCCGATTTCCTTGCGATGATGAGCCATGAACTGCGCACGCCGATGAATGGCGTATTGGGCATGCTGCAACTGCTGGAAACCACCGAGATGACCGAGGAGCAGGTCGAATACGCGGCGCTTGCCTCGGAGTCCACCGAACACCTGCTCAAAGTCATCAACGACATTCTGGATTTCTCGCGCATTGAGCGTTCGGAACTGGAACTGGAGCACATTCCGTTCAACCTCGCAGACCTGATCGGCAGTTGCGCCCAGTCGTTCTCGCACGGCGCCATGCAACGCGGGCTCGACCTGGCGCTGTCGATTCCGGACGACATGCGCGCGTTGCAGGTACAGGGCGACCCGACGCGGATCCGGCAGATCCTGGTCAACCTGATCGGCAATGCGCTGAAATTCACCGAACAGGGCTGCGTCAGCATCGAACCGCAATGGCAGTCGCTGGATCATGAATTGCTGTGGTTCACCTGCACGGTGCGCGACAGCGGGATTGGTATCTCGGCTGAAAGCCTGGAATTGATGTTCAACGCCTTCCAGCAGGCCGACAGTTCTATTTCGAGGCGTTACGGGGGCACCGGGCTGGGTCTGCCGATTGCTCGCACGCTGGCTGAACGCATGGGCGGCACGTTGCGCGCCCAGAGCGAGGAAGGTCGCGGCTCGGTGTTCACCCTGGAAATCCCGCTGGCGCTCTATAAACAGACGCTGCCCGTGCTGGTGCCACGCATACCGACCGGCAGCGGTGATGGCGAAGGGCGCAACGTGTTGCTGGTGGAAGACAACCCGGTCAATCAGACGGTCATCGAAGCAATGTTGCGCAGTCTGGGCTTTACTGTCAGCGTCGTCACCGATGGCGCCCAGGCTGTGCGCAGTGCGGAGAGTCTGATTTTCGAAGCGATTCTGATGGACTGCCGGCTACCGATCATCGACGGCTACGAGGCCACCCGACAGATTCGCCAATTACCCGGCTGCACAGACTTGCCGATCATCGCGCTGACCGCCAACGCCTTGCAGGGTGACCGCGAAGCCTGTTTATCGGCGGGAATGAACGATTACCTGGCCAAGCCCTTCAAACGCACAGATTTGCAGCAAATTCTGCAGCGCTGGGTGCAGTAGTGCAGGCCTTTCGGCTATCTGCGACTGGCGTGAAAGGCGAAAGTGCGGCAGTCTTAGGCACCCGAACAGGCCCGAAAAGGGGCTTGAATAATAATTTCAGTGCACAAGTGTACATTCATGTCCTTGGTGCTGTGACTTTCACCACAACGCAATAGTCTATGAGTAGGCTGCTGACTCGAGGCATGAACGCTTCGATCGGCCGGGAAGATTTGCCCCACCTGCCGCATGGGACTATTGAGGAGCTCGCATGACCCAACAAAACGCCTTTACTCGGGAAGACCTGCTGCGCTGCAGTCGCGGTGAGCTGTTCGGCCCAGGTAACGCACAACTGCCCGCCCCGAACATGTTGATGGTGGATCGCATCACCCATATCAGCGCCGAGGGTGGCAAGTACGGCAAGGGTGAATTGGTCGCCGAGCTGGATATCACTCCGGACCTGTGGTTCTTCGCCTGCCACTTCGAAGGCGATCCGGTGATGCCAGGCTGCCTGGGCCTCGACGCCATGTGGCAACTGGTCGGTTTCTTCCTCGGCTGGCAAGGTCTGCCGGGCCGCGGTCGCGCCCTGGGTTCGGGCGAAGTGAAATTCTTTGGTCAGGTTCTGCCGACCGCCAAGAAAGTAACCTATAACATTCAGATCAAGCGTGTACTGAAGGGCAAGCTGAACCTGGCCATCGCCGATGGTTCGGTCAGCGTCGACGGCCGCGAGATCTACACCGCCGAAGCCCTTCGGGTCGGCGTTTTCACCTCCACTGACAACTTCTAAGGGTTATCCGCATGCGCCGCGTCGTTATCACTGGTCTGGGCATCGTTTCGTGCCTGGGCAATGACAAAGAGACCGTCTCCGCTAACCTGCGTGCAAGCCGCCCTGGCATCCGGTTCAACCCGGAATATGCTGAAATGGGTCTGCGTAGCCAGGTTTCCGGCTCCATTGACCTTCCCCTCGAAGAGCTGATCGATCGCAAGATCTATCGCTTCGTCGGCCACGCGGCGGCTTACGCCTACCTGGCCATGAAAGACGCCATCGCCGACTCCGGTCTGACCGATGAGCAGGTTTCCAACGTGCGTACCGGCCTGATCGCCGGTTCCGGTGGCGCGTCGACCTTGAACCAGATGGAAGCGCTGGACATCCTGCGCGAAAAAGGCGTCAAACGTGTAGGCCCGTACCGCGTCACGCGGACCATGGGCAGCACCGTTTCGGCTTGCCTGGCGACGCCGTTCAAGATCAAGGGTGTGAATTACTCGATCTCCTCCGCGTGCGCCACCAGTGCTCACTGCATCGGTAACGCTGTGGAGCAGATCCAGTTGGGCAAGCAGGACATCGTGTTCGCCGGTGGCGGTGAAGAAGAACATTGGAGCCAATCGTTCCTGTTCGACGCCATGGGCGCACTGTCCAGCCAGTACAACGAAACCCCGGAAAAAGCTTCCCGTGCCTACGACGCCAAGCGTGACGGTTTCGTCATCGCCGGCGGTGGCGGCATGGTCGTGGTCGAAGAGCTGGAACACGCTCTGGCCCGCGGCGCGAAGATCTACGCGGAAATCGTTGGCTACGGCGCGACCTCCGACGGCTACGACATGGTCGCCCCAAGCGGCGAAGGCGCCATCCGCTGCATGCAGATGGCCATGGCCACCGTTGACACTCCGATCGACTACCTGAACACCCACGGCACCTCGACTCCGGTCGGCGACGCCATGGAAATGAAAGGTGTGCGTGAAGTGTTCGGCGACAAGGCTCCGGCCATCAGCTCCACCAAGAGCCTGTCGGGTCACTCCCTGGGCGCCGCCGGCGTTCACGAAGCGATCTACTGCCTGCTGATGATGGAAGGCAACTTCATGGCGGGTTCCGCCAACATCGACGAACTGGACCCGGAAGTGGCTGACATGCCGATCCTGACCAAGACTCGTGAAGACGCCACCATCAACACCGTGATGAGCAACAGCTTTGGCTTCGGCGGCACCAATGCCACGCTGGTACTGAAGCGCTGGGCCGGTAAGTAATACCTCCCCCGCTACGCTGCACACAAAAACGCCCCGACTGGTTCGGGGCGTTTTTTTTGTGCCTGAAAGATTGAACACCGCAATCCCTGTGGGAGCGAGCCTGCTCGCGATGACGGCACCACATTCAACATTTCTGTATGAATAAGACCGCTATCGCGAGCAGGCTCACTCCCACAGGTTTTGTGTGAAGCCAGACATTTTCTTCAATGCGAACATGAAGCTTTTGTCATGAAACTCAACACCCTGCGACCAAATGCCACGCGCTTCAAGGGCTGCAGGATTTTCTCTGATTTTGCAAAAGTCCGTTACCAAACTCAGTCGTTTACTTAGCAGGCTAACCAAACATATAACGGAGTCCTGCACACGCCTTGCTGCAGATAACAGAGATTGGAGCTAGCAGATGACTGTAAAAGTAACTGAACGCGACGATTCACATAAGTCCCACGAAGGCGTAGCCGCCGGTATCCGGATCTGGGACGTGCACCAACAAGACATGCTGGTGGGGATGTTCCACTCCGAAACCGATGCCCACAGCTACAAGGCCGAACTGGAAAAACTGGAGCAGCAACGAGCGCTCCAATCCGCATAAGCAATGACAGCATTGAAAACGACAAACCCCGCCATGAGCGGGGTTTGTCGTTGTTGCAGCCTTTAACGGCTTACCACATCAGATCGTCCGGGATCTGATAGGCCGCGTACGGATCGTCCTCGACAGCGACTTCTTCGGTCTTCACGTTCATCTGCACGATACGCTGTGGGTCGCGCTCCTGGATCTTCAGGGCTGCCTCACGCGGGATCACTTCATAACCGCCTGCGTGGTGGACGATGGCCAGCGAACCGCTGCTGAGCTTGTTGCGCATCAGCGTGTTGACGCAGATGCGCTTGACCTTCTTGTCGTCGACGAAGTTGTAGTAGTCCTCGGTCGTCAGCTTCGGCAGACGCGAGACTTCGATCAACTGTTTGACCTGAGCAGCGCGAGCCTTGGCCTCGGCCTTCTCCTGTTGCTGACGGTTCAGCTCCTGATCGCGCTTGACCTTCTCGGCCATGGCTTCCTGAGCCGCCCGCTGCTGCGAGTCATCGAGTTCGATCTGGCCTTTGTGGGCCAGACGCTGCTGTTTCTGCTTCTCTTTGCCGACCTGTTTGGCCTGCTTCTGGTTGACCAGCCCTGCTTTGAGCAACTGGTCGCGAAGGGAAATGCTCATGGTGCTTATTACTCACTTAGGCAACTGCTCAACCGCAGCTGGGCAAATTCTTTTCCTGACGTTTGGCTTCGCCCCACAAGGCGTCCAACTCTTCGAGGGTGCAATCTTCTATGGGACGGTGGGTGTCGCGCAATGCCTGTTCGATAAAACGGAAGCGTCTTTCGAACTTGCTGTTGGCGCCACGCAGTGCAGTTTCGGGATCGACCTTGAGATGACGCGCCAGATTGACCACGGAAAACAACAGATCACCGACTTCATCGGCAATCGCTACCGAGTCATTGTCGGCCATGGCTTCGAGCACTTCATCGAGCTCTTCGCGCACTTTGTCGAGCACCGGCAAGGCGTCAGGCCAGTCGAACCCGACCTGCCCTGCGCGCTTCTGCAACTTCGCCGAACGGGACAATGCCGGCAGTGCTGCGGGTACGTCGTCGAGCAAGGACAGCTGCGTTGGCGTGGATGATTTCTCGGCGCGTTCCTCCGCCTTGATCTCTTCCCAGCGCTGCTTGACCTGATCTTCATTCAGACGCGGAACATCCAGCGGTGCGTACAAATCACCCGTGGGAAATACGTGAGGATGACGGCGAATCAATTTGCGGGTGATGCTGTCGATGACACCGGCGAATTCGAAGCGCCCTTCTTCCCGCGCCAGCTGGCTGTAATAAACCACCTGGAACAGCAAATCCCCCAACTCACCCTGCAAGTGATCGAAGTCTCCGCGCTCGATGGCGTCGGCGACTTCGTAGGCTTCCTCAAGGGTGTGCGGGACGATAGTTTCGTAGGTTTGCCTGATGTCCCACGGGCAGCCGTACTGCGGGTCGCGCAGACGGCTCATCAAGTGCAGCAAGTCTTCAAGGCTGTACATCAATCATGTCTCATCACAAAAACCTGTGGGAGCGAGCCTGCTCGCGATAGCGGACTCGCAGACAACACAGATGTTGACTGAAATACCGCCATCGCGAGCAGGCTCGCTCCCACATTGGTCATCTTCAAGGCGTCCGGTTACGACGGGTTTCGATGATGTTCGGCAACTGGGAAATCCGCCCCAGCAACCGCCCCAGCGCATCCAGCCCCGGAATCTCGATGGTCAGGGACATCAACGCGGTGTTGTCCTCTTTGTTCGAGCGGGTGTTGACCGCCAGCACGTTGATCCGCTCGTTGAGCAGCACTTGCGAAACGTCACGCAGCAGGCCGGACCGGTCGTAGGCGCGGATGATGATGTCCACCGGATAGGTGAGCACCGGCACCGGCCCCCAGCTGACCTGGATGATCCGCTCGGGTTCGCGGCTGCCCAGTTGCAGCACCGAGGCGCAGTCCTGACGGTGGATGCTCACGCCGCGGCCCACGGTGATGTAACCGACGATCGCATCCCCCGGCAGCGGCTGGCAGCAACCGGCCATCTGGGTCATGAGGTTGCCGACGCCCTGAATCTGGATGTCGCCGCGCTTGCCCGGTTTGTAGCCGGTGGCCTTGCGCGGAATCAGTTCCAGCTGTTCGTTGCCGCGCTCCGGCTCGACCAGTTGCTGCGCCAGGTTCACCAGTTGCGCCAGACGTAAATCGCCTGCGCCCAACGCGGCGAACATGTCTTCGGCCACCTTCATGTTGGCCTTTTCGGCCAGCTTGTCGAAATCCACCGCTGGCAGACCGAGGCGACTGAGTTCACGCTCCAGCAAGGTTTTACCGGCGGCGACGTTCTGGTCGCGCGCCTGCAACTTGAACCAGTGAACAATCTTCGCCCGCGCCCGCGAGGTGGTGATGTAACCCAGGTTCGGGTTCAGCCAGTCGCGGCTCGGGGTGCCGTGCTTGCTGGTGATAATCTCGACCTGTTCACCGGTTTGCAGGCTGTAATTGAGCGGCACGATGCGCCCGTTGATCTTCGCGCCACGGCAGTTATGACCGATTTCGGTATGCACGCGGTAGGCGAAGTCCAGCGGCGTCGCGCCCTTCGGCAAGTCGATGGCGTGACCGTCCGGGGTGAAGATGTAGACCCGGTCCGGCTCGATATCGACTCGCAGTTGTTCAGCCAGGCCGCCGATGTCGCCCAATTCTTCATGCCACTCGAGGACCTGACGCAGCCAGGAGATTTTCTCTTCGTAGTGGTTGGAGCCGGATTTGACGTCGGTGCCCTTGTAGCGCCAGTGCGCGCAAACGCCCAGCTCAGCTTCTTCGTGCATGGCGTGGGTGCGGATCTGCACTTCCAGCACCTTGCCCTCGGGGCCGATCACCGCGGTGTGCAGCGAGCGGTAGCCGTTCTCTTTCGGGTTGGCGATGTAGTCGTCGAATTCTTTCGGGATGTGCCGCCACAGGGTGTGGACGATACCGAGCGCGGTATAGCAGTCGCGCATTTCCGGCACCAGCACGCGAACGGCGCGCACGTCGTAGATCTGGCTGAATTCCAGACCCTTGCGCTGCATTTTGCGCCAGATCGAATAGATGTGTTTGGCCCGACCGCTGATGTCGGCATCGACGCCGGTGGCGGTCAGCTCGTTCTTCAACTGGCTCATCACGTCGCTGATGAAGCGCTCGCGATCCAGACGTCGCTCGTGGAGCAACTTGGCGATCTGTTTGTACTGATCGGGCTCAAGGTAACGGAAGGACAAGTCCTCCAGTTCCCACTTGATGTGACCGATACCGAGTCGGTGAGCCAAAGGCGCGTAGATGTCGAAGACTTCACGGGCGACGCGGTTGCGTTTTTCGTCATCGGCGGTTTTCACCGCACGGATGGCGCAGGTACGTTCGGCCAGTTTGATCAGCGCAACGCGAACGTCGTCGACCATGGCGACCAGCATCTTGCGCAGGTTTTCGACCTGGCCCTGCGTGCCCAGCACCAGGGATTGGCGGGGGCTGAGGCTGGCGCTGATCGCCGCCATGCGCAGCACGCCGTCGATGAGCTTGGCGACCACCGGACCGAAGCGCTGGCTGATCGCCGGCAACTCGATCTGGCCTTCGCGCACGCCGCGATACAGGATCGCGGCAACCAACGAATCCTGATCGAGTTTGAGGTCGGCGAGAATCTCGGCGATCTCAAGGCCGGTGCGGAAACTCGAGGTCCCTTCGGACCACAGGTTTTTCGCCGCATTGGCTTGTTGTTCAGACGTACGAGCAAACTCGCACGCTTCCTTCAAGGCTTCGCGATCCAGTGCCGGATCGACACTGACCGCGTGATCGAGCCAAGCCTCGAGATTGATACTGCCGTCGGTGTTGATCGGCTGGTGTGCTCTCACCTGTACCATCTTGCTTACCTTCCCTACGACGCAGATTCAATGCGTCAAATCGCTGACCTTTCGTTACCCTTGGACGCTCGCGGGGCTAATGCGAGAGTGGCGTGGGCAGGCCAGTCGGACCAGACGAGCCGTCCTAGCTCGCTTCAAATAACGCCATGGCCTCGACATGTGCCGTCTGAGGAAACATATCGAGAATCCCGGCACGTTTTAACCGGTAGCCCTGCTTGATCAATTCGACCGTGTCGCGCGCCAGCGTTGCCGGATTGCACGACACATACACCAACCGTTTGGCGCCCAGGGACGCAAGCTTGCGCACTGCCTCGAAAGCACCGTCACGCGGTGGGTCCAAGAGTACCGCACAAAAGCCTTCCCGCGCCCATTCGGCATCGGTCAAAGGCTGGGATAAATCGGCCTGAAAAAACTTCGCATTATGAAGATTGTTGCTAGCAGCGTTCGCGGCTGCCCGCTCGACCATCGCCTGCACACCTTCCACCGCCACCACTTCGCGAACGACCTTGGCCAGCGGCAATGCGAAGTTACCCAAACCACAGAATAGATCGAGAACCCGTTCATCCGCCGTCGGCTTCAGCCACTCCAACGCCTGGGCGATCATCGCTTCGTTGACCCCGGCGTTGACCTGGATGAAATCTCCCGGTCGGTACGCCAGGTTCAAATCCCACTGTTCAAGTCGATAACCCAACGACCGGTCAGCCTCGACCGGTTGCGGTTCACCGTCACCGTGCAGCCACAGTTGGGCCTCATGGAAGGCGCAGAAATCCTTGAGGATCGTCATGTCGGCGTCGGACAGCGGCGCCATGTGCCGCAACAAAACCGCCAACGACGAACCGCTGAACAATTCCACATGCCCCAGCGCCTGAGGTTTGCTCAAGCGCCGGAGCATTTCCGGCAAGCGGGTCATGATCGGTTGCAAAGGCTGTACCAGCACCGTGCATTCGTTGATCGCAACGATGTCCTGACTGCCAGCGGCGCGGAAACCGACTTCGAGTTTTTTCGCCTTCATGTCCCAGCGCACCGCCACTCGGGCGCGACGCCGGTAACCGAATTCCGGACCGCTCAAAGGCGCGGCCCATTCTTCGGGTTCGACACCGGCGACCTTCGACAATTGCTCGGCGAGCATGCGCTGTTTCAGGGCGAGTTGTTCGTTGTGCGGCAAATGTTGCACGCTGCAACCGCCACAGCGACCGGCATGCGGGCACGGTGCCGGGCGGCGCAGTTCGCTGGCCTGGAACACCCGTTCGGTGCGCGCCTCGACCACTTTGCCGTGGGCACCCAACACGCGTGCTTCGACTTCTTCACCGGCCAATGCGCCGATGACGAACCAGGTGCGACCTTCAAAAAACGCGATACCGCGACCGTCATTAGCCAGGCGCTCGATACTCAAGCGCTGCTTTTTGCCAGTCGGAATTTGCGGGGCCTTGCTGCCGCCGGTGGGCTGGAAGCGCAGGCCTCTCTCTTGCTTGGCCATCAGTTGGGCGCGTCGAAAATGCCGGTCGACAAGTAACGGTCGCCACGGTCGCAGATGATCGCGACGATCACCGCGTTTTCAACTTCTTTGGACAGACGCAGCATCGCTGCTACCGCACCGCCCGAGGACACGCCGCAGAAGATGCCTTCTTCGCGGGCCAGACGACGGGTCACGTCTTCCGCTTCGCTTTGCGCCATGTCGACGATCCGGTCCACGCGCTCGGCCTGGTAGATCTTCGGCAGGTATTGCTGCGGCCAGCGACGGATGCCCGGAATCGCCGAGCCTTCCATCGGTTGCAGACCGATGATCTGCACGCTCTCGTTCTGCTCTTTCAAGTAGCGCGAGACGCCCATGATGGTACCGGTGGTGCCCATGGAGCTGACGAAATGGGTGATGGTGCCTTCGGTCTGACGCCAGATTTCCGGGCCGGTGGTGGTGTAGTGCGCTTCGGGGTTGTCCCCATTGGCGAACTGATCCAGCACCTTGCCGCGGCCTTCGGCTTCCATTCGCTGGGCGAGGTCGCGGGCGCCTTCCATGCCCTCTTCCTGAGTGACCAGAATCAGCTCGGCGCCATACGCCGTCATGGCGGCTTTACGCTCGGCGCTGGAGTTGTCCGGCATGATCAGGATCATCTTGTAACCCTTGATCGCGGCGGCCATCGCCAGGGCGATCCCGGTGTTGCCCGAGGTCGCTTCGATCAGCGTATCGCCGACGTGGATCTGCCCGCGCAGTTCGGCGCGGGTGATCATCGACAGCGCCGGACGGTCCTTGACCGAACCCGCCGGATTATTCCCTTCGAGCTTGAGCAAAAGGGTATTGCTGGTGGCGCCAGGCAGGCGCTGCAAACGGACCAGCGGAGTGTTGCCGACGCAATCGGCGATGGTTGGGTACTGCAAGGTCATGGCGTATTCGCAATCCAGACTGCGGGGGCGCCTATCATACCGGCAAACGTCGGCAGGCCATATCACGCAAAGTATGGTGCTTATGGTTTATGGGAATAAGGGGCTGGATCAGTACTCTTCGCCTTACGCGAGATTCAATGCATAGAACTCATGCAACTTGGCCTGCAACAACTGTTTGTCCGGTAGCTGCACCTGGTATTCAGCGATCAGCGCTGGCGATAAGCTGCGGTTAAGGGCGTACTCGACCACCTCGTCATCCTTGCTGGCACACAGCAACACACCAATGGCCGGGTTTTCGTGGGGTTTGCGTTCATTGCGATCCAGCGCTTCCAGATAGAAGTTCAGCTTGCCCAAATACTCCGGTTCAAAACGACCGACCTTAAGCTCAATGGCTACAAGACAATTAAGGCCGCGATGGAAGAACAGCAGATCCAGGGCGAAATCACGCCCGCCGACTTGCAGCGGGCGTTCAGAGCCGACAAAACAAAAGTCGCGACCCAGTTCGATCAGAAAATCTTTGAGGCGCGCCAGCAACCCTTTATGCAGATCGGTTTCGCCATGGTCAGAGGGCAAGTCGAGAAACTCAAGCATGTAGGCGTCGCGGAACACGTTCAGTGCCTCAGGGTGAGTTTGTCTCAGCACTGCAGAGGCTTTGGCCGGTTGGGTCACGCTTCGCTCGAACAGTGCAGCTTTGAACTGACGCTCCAGTTCACGCTTCGACCATTTTTCCTGAACAGCCAAACGGACATAGAACTCCCGCTCTCCGGCCGTTTACTCTGGCTGAAAATGATCAGGTTGTGCGACCAGGACAATTGTCGCACCAGTGGTGCGACTTTCTCTTCAGCGTGATAAGCCTCATAGAACTGGCGCATGCGGAACAAGTTCGACCGGGTAAACCCACGCAACCCCGGTTGAGTCTGAGCCAGATGCTCGGCCAGTTGACTGACCACAGAATCGCCCCATTCGGCTTTTTCCAGCTTGCGACTGATGTAAGCACCCACCTGCCAATACAGCTCGATCAACTGGGTATTCACCGCCTGTATGGCTTGCTGCTTGGCACTTTGAATCAGCACCAGCACTTCATTGAAACGGTCGTCGGTTGTGCTGCCGGGGACGCTGGGTGCAGTCATGCCGAACTCCTGAAGGACGAGGGAAAACGCGAGTCTATTCCGTCGAATCAGGCACAAGGTGTCGGCAATGACCTTTAGGAAAGGTCGTACAAAATAACGGGAACGCTCCGGCAAAATCAGATCAATGGTGGATGGGAGGGCCTCTTCGTCGGAACGCCGCCCAGAGCAAGCCCGCTCCCACATTTGTCCGAGGTTGATCACACACTTTGTGTTCGACACACCTCTAATGTGGGAGCGGGCTTGCTCGCGAAAGCAGTCTGACAGTCAACACTTCCATCAGCCAATAACCGCATATTCAGCCGCAACCCCGCCCCGGTATTCTCAGCCCAAAGCCGTCCGCCCTGACGCTGCACCGCATTCCTCGCAATGCTCAACCCCAAGCCAAATCCACCATCCCCCGGCCGCGATCCGTCGAGTCGGATGAACGGCGAGAAGATCCGTTCCAGATCTTCATCAGCCACCCCGCCGCCCTCATCCTCCAGCCACACCTGCCAGAAGTCACCATCGCGCTGCCCACCCAGACGCACAACGCCGCCCTGCGGTGAATGACGAATGGCATTGCGCAGGATGTTTTCCAGCGCTTGAGCCAACGTATTGAGATGGCCGCGCACCCAGCAGGACGAATCCACCGCACACTGCAACTGGCTCGCCGGCCAGCCACTTTCATAGCAGGCATTTTCCGTGAGCATTTCCCACAACGCCTGAACCTGGATCGATTCGTCGGGCAACCGAGTGCGCTCGGTGTCGAGCCAGGCCAGTTGCAGAGTGTCTTCGACCAGACGCTGCATGCCATCGACCTCTCGGCCAATGCGCTCGCGCAATTGGGTCAACCCCTGCTCGCTTTCGCTGGCCACCCGCAGGCGACTCAGTGGCGTGCGCAATTCGTGGGACAGGTCGCGCAGCAGTTGTTGTTGCAGGGCCACCGTGCTTTGCAGGCGCTCGGACATGTGATCGAAGGCCCGGCCCAGTTCACCCAGCTCATCCGGGCGATGGGTGATGCGGCTCGACAACCGCACGTTCAACGGGTCGGCACGCCAGGCATTGGCCTGTTCGCGCAGACTGTTCAAAGGCACGACCAGCAACCGATACAGACCGACGCACAGCAGTAAGGTGAACAACCCGGGAATCACCGCGTTGGTGATCACCCGCCAGAACATCCGGTAACGGCCAGGCACGAAACGCTGGGGCAGTTCGATCACCAGGCTGCCAGCGGACGGATCCTTGGGAAAAGGCACTCTCAACCACGGCAAACCTTTGGTATGGCGACTCGTCGGCCAATCCAGACCGCGTAAAAAGGTCAGGCGCCGGGTTTCTTTTTCCGTCAGCGGGTAACTGCTCAATGACTGCAAATCGCCGCCAATCACACCGACCCATGTCGACTCGCGACGGCCGACGCTGTGCAACCAGGCATCGATACCCGCACTCTGGCGTTCATTCCACACCTGCTCGGCCTCGGCGGCGTAGCGCATCAGCGTGCCCCGTGCCTCGTCGGACAGGAACAGGTTTTTCTGTTCCATATAGCGCCCCCAGGACCAACTGAGCCAGATCATCAGCAGACAGAACGCCACCAACAAACACGCCAGTTTCCAGAACAGCGAATGCCTGCCCGGCAGGTCAGTCCACTTCATCGACCGCACTCAATACGTAACCCTTGCCCCACACCGTGCGCACTTCGCGCTCGAGGTAACCGACGGCCTTGAGCTTGCGGCGGATCTGGCTGATATGCATGTCGAGGCTGCGGTCATGGGGCGCGTAACCGCGCTGCAGCACATGCTGGTAAAGGAAGGCTTTGCTCAGGACTTCATCGCCATTGCGGTTCAGCGTTTCCAGCAACCGATATTCGCTGCGGGTCAGGCCGGCAGCGTGTTCGCCATAAAAGACATCACAGCCTTCATCGTCGAAACGCAGGCTGTCCGCCGAAGGCGCAATCGGTGCCGGCGCTGGCCGGCGGTCGAGCGCGACCCGTCGCAGGATCGCTTCGATGCGCACCCGCAACTCGACCATGCTGAAGGGTTTGGGCAGGTAGTCATCGGCGCCCAGGCGAAAACCACTGACGCGATCCGCCTCGGCACCGAGCGCCGACATCAGCACCACCGGGGTGGAATGGCTCTGGCGCAATTGCGTCAGTACATTCAGCCCGTCCAGGCCCGGCAGCAGAATATCCATCAGCACCACATCGAAGGCTTGCTGGCGGGCGATGGTCAAGCCTTCCAGACCGTTCTGGCACCACGTCACCTGAAAGCCGCAACGTCCCAGGTGTTCATGAACATAAGCACCGAGTACGAGGTCGTCTTCTATAGACAGGATACGAGGGTGTCCAGCAGCGATGGGAGTCATGACTATCTGCAAATAATTCTCAGTTGTGGATTATTCAAGATTGCCTTGCTGCGGGCAACACAAGGTTTGCCCGTGAGGTAAAAGTGGCGATCCTGCCGACGAATGCCGACATCAATTTTACGAAGATTGCCCGCCTGCAAATCGCTACACTGCGCAGGTGGCGCGTGCTGGACGTACGTGCAGGTCATTAAATCGCTGGATGCAGGAGAGATGCGTGCTCAAGAAACTGGGAATTAAAGGCCGCGTGCTATTGCTGACCCTGTTGCCGACCAGCCTGATGGCCTTGGTTCTGGGTGGCTATTTCACCTGGATGCAGCAATCCGACCTGCAAACCCAGCTCATGCAGCGTGGCGAGATGATCGCCGAACAACTGGCGCCCCTGGTGGCCCCGGCCATGGGCCACAAGAACACCGAGCTGTTGGAACGCATTGCCACCCAATCGCTGGAACAACCGGACGTGCGCGCCGTTTCGTTCCTCGCCCCCGACCGTTCCCTGTTGGCCCATGCCGGCCCGACCATGCTCAATCAGGCGCCGATCGGCAACAGTTCGCAGATGCTGCGCCGCAGCGGCAATGACGCGACGCGTTACTTGCTGCCGGTGTTCGGCAAGCACCGCAATCTGGCCGGTGATTTGATTCCCGACGAAGCCGATCGCCTGTTGGGCTGGGTCGAACTTGAACTGTCCCACAACGGCATGCTGCTGCGCGGTTACCGCAGCCTGTTCGCCAGCCTGTTGCTGATCGGCGCAGGGCTGGCCGGTGCGGCGCTGCTGGCGTTACGCATGGGCCGCAGCATCAATCGGCCGCTGAGCCAGATCAAGCAAGCGGTGGCGCAACTCAAGGACGGTCATCTGGAAACCCGTCTGCCGCCCCTCGGCAGCCAGGAGCTGGACACACTGGCGTCCGGCATCAACCGTATGGCCGGCACCCTGCAAAACGCGCAGGAAGAATTGCAGCACAGCATCGACCAGGCCACCGAAGACGTGCGCCAGAACCTGGAAACCATCGAGATCCAGAACATCGAACTGGACCTGGCGCGCAAGGAAGCCCTTGAAGCCAGCCGGATCAAATCCGAGTTCCTGGCCAACATGAGCCATGAAATCCGCACGCCGCTCAACGGCATACTCGGCTTCACGCATTTGCTGCAAAAAAGCGAGCTGACCCCGCGCCAGCTCGACTATCTGGGCACCATCGAAAAGTCCGCCGACAGCCTGTTGGGGATCATCAACGAGATTCTCGACTTCTCGAAAATCGAGGCTGGCAAACTGGTGCTCGACCATATTCCGTTCAACTTGCGCGACCTGCTCCAGGACACGCTGACCATCCTCGCCCCGGCCGCCCATGCCAAGCAACTGGAGCTGGTGAGCCTGGTTTATCGCGATACGCCGCTGTCGCTGGTGGGTGACCCGCTGCGGCTCAAGCAGATCCTCACCAACCTGGTCAGCAACGCGATCAAATTCACCCGCGAAGGCACCATCGTCGCCCGCGCCATGCTTGAAGAAGAGCACGAAGACAGCGTGCAACTGCGCATCAGCATTCAAGACACCGGCATCGGGCTGTCGAACCAGGACGTGCGTGCCTTGTTCCAGGCCTTCAGCCAGGCCGACAACTCGCTGTCCCGGCAACCGGGCGGCACTGGCTTGGGGCTGGTGATTTCCAAACGTCTGATCGAACAGATGGGTGGCGAGATTGGTGTCGACAGTACCCCCGGCGAAGGCTCGGAATTCTGGATCAGCCTGAGCCTGCCCAAAACCCGCGACGACGCCGAAGACCTGCCCGGTCCGCCGTTGCTCGGGCGTCGGGTGGCGGTGCTGGAAAATCACGAACTGGCCCGTCAGGCGTTGCAGCATCAACTGGAAGACTGTGGCCTCGAAGTCACTCCGTTCAATACGCTGGAAAGCCTGACCAATGGCGTGACCGGCGCGCATCAGACCGATCAGGCGATCGACCTGGCAGTGCTCGGCATCACCAGCAACGACATGCCGCCAGAGCGCCTCAACCAGCACATCTGGGACCTCGAACACCTGGGCTGCAAGGTGCTGGTGTTGTGCCCGACCACCGAACAGACACTGTTCCACCTCTCGGTGCCCAACCCGCACAGCCAGCTCCAGGCCAAACCGGCCTGCACCCGCAAGCTGCGGCGGGCCTTGTCCGACCTGGTCAACCCGCGCCAGCACCGCAGCGAACCCGGCGAACCGGTGTCCAGCCGCGCGCCAAAGGTGCTGTGTGTCGACGACAACCCGGCCAACTTGCTGCTGGTGCAAACCCTGCTCGAGGACATGGGCGCCAAAGTCCTCGCGGTGGAAAGCGGCTACGCAGCGGTCAAGGCGGTGCAGACCGAAACCTTCGACCTGGTGCTGATGGACGTTCAGATGCCCGGCATGGACGGGCGGCAAAGCACTGAAGCGATTCGCCAGTGGGAAAGTGAACGGCATTGCACGCCGCTGCCGATCGTTGCCCTCACCGCTCACGCCATGGCCAACGAAAAACGCGCGCTGCTGCAAAGCGGCATGGACGATTACCTGACCAAACCGATCAGCGAACGGCAACTGGCCCAGGTGGTGCTGAAGTGGACCGGCCTGGCGCTGCGCAATCATGGGCCGGAGCGCTCCAGCGACAGCCACGGTGGCGGTCATGAGTTGCAGGTACTCGATCACGAAGAAGGTTTGCGCCTGGCTGCCGGCAAGGCTGATCTGGCGGCGGACATGCTGGCAATGCTGCTGGCGTCGCTGGAAGCCGACCGCGAGGCGATTCGTTTCGCCCGGGAAACCAACGACCACAACGCCCTGATCGAGCGTGTCCATCGCCTGCACGGCGCGACCCGTTATTGCGGCGTCCCGCAACTGCGCGCCGCCTGCCAGCGCAGCGAAACCCTGCTCAAGCAACAAGACCCCAAAGCCCCCAGCGCGCTGGAAGACCTCGACCGGGCCATCAATCGCCTGGCCGCTCATGCCCGTATAAATGCTTGATGTACATTCCAGGAGGACCGCATGCGTACGATTCTTTTCAGCAGCCAGACCTACGATCGCGACAGTTTTCTCTGTGCCGAGCTACCGGCCGGCATCGAACTGCACTTTCAATCGGCGCGACTGAGCCTTGATACGGTGGCGCTGGCAGAGCATCACGAAGTGGTCTGTGCCTTCATTAATGATGACCTCAGCGCGCCGGTGCTCGAACGCCTGGCTGCGGGCGGTACACGCCTGATCGCCCTGCGCTCGGCCGGTTACAACCATGTCGACCTAATAGCGGCAAAGCGTTTGGGGCTGGCGATTGTGCGCGTCCCGGCCTACTCGCCCCACGCGGTGGCGGAACATGCGGTGGCACTGATCCTGGCGCTCAACCGGCGCCTGCACCGCGCCTACAACCGCACGCGCGAAGGGGATTTCAGCCTGCACGGGCTGACCGGCTTCGACCTCGTGGGCAAGACCGTCGGCGTGGTCGGCACCGGGCAGATCGGCGCGACCTTCGCGAAAATCATGAACGGCTTTGGCTGCCAATTGCTGGCGTACGACCCCTTCCCCAACCCGCAAGTCGAAGCCCTCGGCGCCCGTTACCTGAGCCTGCCGGAACTGCTGGCCGAGTCGCAGATCATCAGCCTGCACTGCCCGCTCAACGAACAAAGCAAACACTTGATCAATCGCGAGTCATTGGCGCACATGCAAGCCGGTGCGATGCTGATCAACACCGGCCGCGGTGGTCTGGTGGACACGCCGGCGCTGATCGATGCGTTGAAGGACGGTCAGTTGGGTTACCTGGGGCTGGATGTGTATGAAGAGGAAGCACAGCTGTTCTTCGAGGACCGTTCCGACCTGCCGCTGCAGGACGATGTGCTGGCACGGCTGCTGACCTTTCCGAACGTGATCATCACCGCTCACCAGGCCTTCCTGACCCGCGAAGCCCTGGGTGCGATTGCCGCGACCACCCTGCAGAACATCGCCGCTTGGGCGGCCGGCGCGCCTGCGAATCTGGTAAAGGGTGACTGAACCAGATCGAAGGTCATACGCCCGCGCCATGCTGCGCTGATGTCCGTGCTAGCATGCCGCGCATATTTGGAGGACCCATGGTCGAACACGATTTCCGCTATAGCCTGATGAACCCGCAACACACCCTCACCGAATGCCGCGCCCTTGTGCCGGGGCGTTATCAAGTCACCGGCAACGGCGGCTCGATTCGTAACAACGACGTGCTGGTAGTGACCCTTAAAGGCGCCAAGGACTTGTCCATGCGCCTGACCGTCGAAACGGTCCGCCACTTGATCAACCCGCCCGGCCAATGGGTCGCGGTGGCCAGTGGTCCGGTGTTCGGCGAACTGGCGATCCACACCTGGAAAGTCAACTGCGACAGCTGCGCCAAAGAGCTGAGCTTCGAGTTCGCGGTCGATGCCAAGCTGGGCAACAAGGCTGAAAAGCCTGCTGCCACCGCACGGATCGCCGACCTGGGCTGGACCACGGTTGGCGAGAAGCACCTGTGCCCGAAATGCCAGGAGCCCGCGTGATGAAACGCCTCGCTCTGACCACTATGGTTGGCGCCAGCCTGCTGGGCTGCGCCGCCGAGCCGGTGCAATTGCAACAAAACCGCAGCTACATTCTGGAGTGGATTGGCGAACGTCCGTTGATGGATTACAGCCACCTGACCGTCACCCTCGGTGAAGACGGTCGGGCCTACGGCAATGGCGGCTGTAACCACTGGTTCGCGCCGTACACCCTGGAAGGCGACAAGCTGAGCTTCGGCAAGGTTGGCAGCACCCGCAAACTGTGTGCGCCAGCGCTGATGGAGCAGGAAAAGCGTTTCCTCCAGGCGTTGGAAAACGTTCAGCGCTGGGACGTCTCGCCGATCGACCAGATGCGCTTCTGGCCGGCAGAAGGCAAGCCGTTGCGCTGGTGGCTTGAAGAGGGTTGATTGGCTGTTCAAATGTGTTTCGTCAGTTCGATCCACCCCTCACCCTAACCCTCTCCCCAGGGGGTAGAGGGGACTAACCGAGTTGTTCTTTCCAGTTACATCGACCTGAAAGTCCGAGTCGAACTCCGGCGTTGAAAAGCCCCCAATCTGCTCCCTTTCCCCTCTCCCCCGTGGGGAGAGGGCTGGGGTGAGGGGCTGGATCTAAAAACCAACACAACATTCAGATCCCCACCGCGACTTTCAATTCTTCGCCTGCAACGCCTCAAGCTTCGCCATCACCCCCGCCGCCGTCTGCTCACCCATCAACTGTTCCCGTACCTTGCCCTTGTTATCGATGATGTAAGTCACCGGCAACGCCTCACTGCGCGGTAACTCGAAAAGATCGGCCGGATCAGAAGCCAGCACGGTGAACTTGATACCCAGTTTTTCACTGGCGCTTTTCAGCTCTTCACCCTGCACATTGTCGAAGTTGACCCCGAACACACCAATCTTCCTGGCCTTGAGTTGATCGGCCAAGGCGTTCAATTCCGGGATCTCGGTCCGGCACGGCCCGCACCATTCAGCCCAGTAATTGAGCACCAGCCATTGTTTGTCCAGACGTTCGGCGGCGACTTTCTGGCCGCTCTGGTCGATGCCATAGTCGTTACCACAGCCCCCCAGCAATAACGCACCGATGATCGCCAATGCCGCTGCCAGTCGCCTAGTCATGTCGTATTCCTTGTTCAAAATTGAATGCGCCTGCGACCCATCGCCTCCCAAGGTTCTGGATTACGCGCAGCACAGTTAGAATAGCCGTCACCTTACGCAAGATGCGAACCGCACATGACCGATCTGACGCTTTATCACAACCCGCGCTGCTCGAAATCCCGCGGTGCGCTCGAACTGCTCGAAGCCCGTGGCCTGACCCCGACGGTGGTCCGCTACCTGGATACCCCGCTGGACGCGGCGCAAATCCAGAGCCTGCTGACCAAGCTCGGCATCAGCGCCCGGCAACTGCTGCGCACCGGTGAGGACGAGTACAAAACCCTCAACCTGGCCGACAGCAGCCTCAGCGAGGCGCAATTGATCGCCGCCATTGCCGCCAACCCGAAACTGATGGAGCGACCGATTCTGGAAGTCGGCGACAAAGCCGTCATCGGCCGGCCGCCGGAAAATGTGCTGGAGCTGCTGCCGTGAGTGCGCCGTACATTCTGGTTCTGTATTACAGCCGCAGCGGCTCGACCAATGAAATGGCCCGGCAGATTGCCCGGGGCGTCGAGCAGGCGGGCCTTGAAGCCCGGTTGCGCACGGTCCCGCCGATCTCGACCGAATGCGAAGCCGTGTCGCCGGACATCCCCGACGAAGGCGCGCTGTACGCCAGCCTCGACGACTTGAAGAACTGCGCGGGCCTGGCCATGGGCAGCCCAACCCGGTTCGGAAACATGGCGGCGCCGCTCAAGTACTTCCTCGACGGCACCAGCAACCTGTGGCTGACCGGCGCTCTGGTGGGCAAGCCAGCCGGGGTTTTCACCTCCACCGCGAGCCTGCACGGTGGTCAGGAAACCACGCTGCTGTCGATGATGTTGCCGTTGCTGCACCACGGCATGCTGATCACCGGCCTGCCTTACAGCGAATCGGCCCTGCTGGAAACCCGTGGCGGCGGCACGCCTTACGGCGCCAGCCATCACGCCGGGGCGGACGGCAAAAGTGGTTTGAATGAACATGAAGTCGCGCTGTGTCGGGCCTTGGGCCTGCGCCTGGCGAAGACTGCACAGAAACTGGGGAACTGACGTGGCCAAAAAGCCGAAGATTTTGCCCTCCATCGAATGGCTCGAACCGCGGGTCCGAGCGATGCGCGTCATCAGCCTGCTGTGCTACTTCGGTTTGGTGGGTTTGCTGTGCGCCTACTACCTGGTGGTCGCCGACCTGCACGGCGCCCGGCCGTGGGTGATTCTGCTAATCGAACTGGTGCCGCTGCTGTTACTGGCGCCGGGGATGATTATCGGCAGTGCGCGCGGGCATTCATGGATGTGTTTTGTGGTGAACCTGTATTTCATCAAGGGCGCATTGGCGGCGTATGACCCGAACCGACAGTTGTTTGGTTTGCTGGAGATGGGCGCGAGCCTGGCGGTGTTCTGCTCGGCGCTGCTGTATGTGCGGTGGCGGTTTCAGTTGAACCGCAAGTTGGCGGGTGAAGGCGAAATCTCCGTCGCATGATCTGACGCCTTCGCGAGCAAGCCCGCTCCCACATTGGATCTGCGTCGTCCACAAATCCCCTGTGGGAGCGGGCTTGCTCGCGAAGGGCGCGACTCGGTCTCAATGATTCACTGTGTACGCCAGCATCATCGATATCTGGCTCATCGCCCGCCCACCACTCTGTTCATGCCACTGGTTAAACACATCCTGTACCAACGCCAGATCCCGCAGGCTGGTCGGCACCTTGTCGACGATTTTCTGTGCATTCAACGCCGCGACCACGTCGTAGCTCGGCACAAACGTATCCTTGCCCACCATCCGCAAGAACCGCGGAGCCGACAAGCCGCCCAATTGATGACCGCGCTTTTTCAGGCAGGTCCACAACCCAACGATATCCGTGACCGGCCAATCGGCGATCAACGCGCCGAAGCTGCCCTTCTCGTGCGCCACATCCAGAATGAACTGCGCGTTGCGCGGCACGCTCTTGAGTTTGCCCAGGTGACGAATGATCCGCGCGTCCTGCATCAAACGCTCAAGGTGTTCGGCACTCATCAGCACGACTTTCTCAGGGTCGAACTTGAAGAACACTTCTTCGAACGCCGGCCATTTGGCGTCCACCAGGCTGTGCTTGAGCCCGGCACGGAAGACGCGCAGCGCCATGGTCGAGAGGTAGCGGTCGTCGCTGATGTTGCGCAATTGCGCCGGGGTTTTCGGAACGGGCAGATGGGCTTCCAGTTCAGCTGCCGAACCGAAGCGGTTCAGACAGTATTCGTGCAGCCACTTGTAATCGCGCATGCCCTCTCCTGAGGTTAACGAAAAACCTGTGGGAGCGGGCTTGCTCGCGAATGCGGTGTGTCATTCAACATTGATGTCGACTGACACACCGCATTCGCGAGCAAGCCCGCTCCCACACAATTTGTGTCAGAGGTTGACTACGTTGACGAACCGTGAAGCGGCGGTTTCGTCGATACGCAGGTTGGTGAAATCGAACAGATTACGGTCCGCCAGCTGCGACGGGATCACGTTCTGCAAGCTGCGGAAAATACTTTCGGTCCGGCCTGGCGTCTTGCGTTCCCATTCCTGCAGCATGTCCTTGACCACCTGGCGTTGCAGGTTTTCCTGGGAGCCGCAGAGGTTGCACGGGATGATCGGGAATTGCTTGAAGTCCGAGTAGGCCTGGATGTCTTTTTCGTTGCAGTAGGCCAGCGGACGGATCACCACGTTGCGGCCATCGTCGGCGCGCAGCTTCGGCGGCATGGCTTTGAGCGAACCGTTGAAGAACATGTTCAGGAAAAAGGTTTCGACGATATCGTCGCGGTGATGACCGAGGGCCATCTTGGTCGCACCGATTTGGTCGGCAAAGGTGTAGAGCGTGCCGCGACGCAGGCGCGAGCACAGCGAACAGGTGGTCTTGCCTTCCGGGATCAGCTCCTTGACCACCGAATAGGTGTCTTTCTCGACGATGTGGTACTCGATGCCCAGCTCTTTGAGGTAGGCCGGCAGCACATGCTCAGGGAAGCCCGGCTGTTTCTGGTCCATGTTCACGGCCACGATCTCGAACTTGATCGGGGCGACCTTCTGCAAGTGCAACAGCACGTCGAGCATGGTGTAGCTGTCCTTGCCACCGGACAGGCAGACCATGACCTTGTCGCCGTCTTCAATCATGTTGAAATCGGCAACAGCCTCACCGGCCTGGCGGCGAAGGCGCTTTTGCAGTTTGTTCTGGTTGACCGTAAGAGTGCCCATGACGCGAAATCCGTGAGGTGTGACGAAAGGCCGGCATTTTACGCAAAAACCGGTCACGGGCGAAGAGCCCCCTATCCCCTGTGGGAGCGGGCTTGCTCGCGAAAGCGGTGTGTCAAGCAATATTGTTTCGACTGACACACCGCTTTCGCGAGCAAGCCCGCTCCCACAGGGGGTCGGTGACAGATCCTGCGGCGATTAGCAGCGGGGTTTACAGCGCAATTTGCTCTAAAGCCCTGCAACCTGCGTCGTTAAGACCTTTCTATACTGCGACATAAGGTCGCACACTAATCCAGACCTTTCCTTACCCGGCCACTTTGGCCCGTAGGCGCTCCGCTGGGGGGCGACGGTAAAAACAAGAGGAGTGACTGGCATGATCCATCACGTAGTGGGGCTCTTCACCCACCCTGACCAAGAATGGAAAGAGATTCGTGGCGACCAGGAGGAAAGCATCAGCCACATGTATCTCACTCATACCCTGATTCTGGCGGCGATCCCTGCGGTGTCGGCGTTTATTGGCACCACTCAGGTCGGCTGGGTCATTGGCAGTCGCGCACCGGTGATGCTGACGGTGGAAAGCGCGATATGGATGACGGTCATGTCGTACCTGGCGATGCTCGGCGGTGTGGCGGTCATGGGCGCGTTCATCCACTGGATGGCTCGCACCTATGACGCCAACCCGAGCCTGGCACGCTGCGTTGCATTTGCGACCTACACCGCGACACCGCTGTTTATCGGCGGTCTGGCGGCGCTGTACCCACACATGTGGCTTGGGATGATCGTCGGCACCGCGGCCATCTGCTACACGGTGTACCTGCTGTATGTGGGGCTACCCACTTTCATGAGCATTCCATCAGACGAGGGATTTCTGTTTTCGAGTTCGGTGCTTGCGGTAGGCCTGGTGGTGCTGGTGGCCATCATGGCGTTCACGGTCATTGTCTGGGGACTCGGCGTGGGGCCGGTCTATACGAATTAGCAACACTTCACCCAAAAACAAGATCTGCCAACACAGGCCGCCGCAAGGCGGCCTTCTAATGTTCAAGGATAGAAAACGGTGACGACCATTCGGCGCCTGAGCGATTCGCAAGTCCCGAGGGTTGCGGCATACTCGACGTCTCTGGAGATCCATCAAGCATGCCCGAGCAACTCAATACCCGCGTCGAAGACTGTTACCAACTAGCCGAATCCTTTTTCAAACGACCTTTCAAACGCCCCGTGGTGAGCCTCAAGCTGCGCGGGCAAAAAGCCGGTATCGCGCATTTGCACGAGAACCTGCTGCGCTTCAATCCACAGCTGTACCGGGAAAATACCGAAGACTTCCTCAAACAAACCGTGGCCCACGAGGTGGCGCACCTGATCGCCCATCAACTGTTCGGCGACCGCATCCAGCCCCATGGCGAAGAGTGGCAATTGATCATGCGCGGTGTGTACGAGCTGCCGCCCAACCGCTGCCACACCTATGACGTCAAACGCCGCAGCATGACCCGCTACATTTACAAATGCCCGTGCCCCGACAGCGACTTCCCGTTTTCGGCCCAGCGCCATGGTTTGGTGAGACAGGGGCGGCGGTATCTGTGTCGGCGGTGCCGGAGTACGTTGGTGTTCAGTGGGGAAATGCGGGTCGAGTAGTTAGATTTTCTGTGCTTGTGCTGGCCTCTTCGCGAGCAAGCCCGCTCCCACATTGGATTTATGTCACGCCGAAGATCCCTTGTGGGAGCGGGCTTGCTCGCGAAGGCGTCCTGACAGGCGCTAAACAACCACCCTGGCACGCCGCAATTGCGCAATCCGCTCAGCGCTATACCCCAACTCCTCCAACACCTGATCCGTATGCTGCCCTATGGCCGCGCCGATATGCCGCGGCTCGGGCAACCCTTGCGAAAACTTCAACGGACACGCCATCTGCGCCTGAGTCGTCCCGTCACCACGCGGCACTTCGGTCACCAGCGCCCGGGCCTTCAACTGCGGATGCCGCACCGCTTCGCTCAAACTCAACACCGGCTCGACACACGCATCCAACGTGGCAAACAACGCGCACAACTCGGCGAAATCGTGGGTCTCGAACTCAATCCTCAGCGCGTTCTTCAGCGCCTGTTGCAAGGCCGGTTCCGGCGATAAGCCCAAGGTTTCCAGTTCCTCCAGCCCCAGCGCTGCGCACAGTTGCTTCATGAACGCAGGCTCTAGACTGCCCACCGAGAACCAGCGCCCATCGCGAGAACGGTAATAGTCATAGAAACTGCCACCGTTGAGCATCTGCTCCTCCCTTCCCGGCTCCACGCCACAGGCCAGATACCCGGCACCGGCCATGGCGTTCAGGCTGAACACGCAGTCGGTCATGCTCACATCCAGATGCTGCCCCTGCCCGGTTTGCTGCCGGGCGATGACCGCCGCCAGCAGCCCGATCACTCCGTGCAACGAGCCACCGGCGATGTCCGCCACTTGCATGCCCAACGGCAACGGCCCGCTGTCGGCGTGGCCGGTGTAGCTCGCCAGCCCCGCCAGCGCCAGGTAGTTGATGTCGTGGCCGGCGCGGTCCTTGTAGGGGCCGGTCTGGCCGTAACCGGTGATCGACACGTAAATCAGTTTCGGATTAATCGCCTTCAAGGCTTCATAACCCAGGCCCAATCGCTCCATCACGCCGGGGCGGAACTGCTCCAGCACGATGTCGTAGTCCTGCAGCAACTGCTTGATCACCTCCAGCGCCTCAGGCTGCTTGAGGTCCAGCGCCAGGCTGCGTTTGTTGCGATTGAGGTAGGCGTGGCTGGCGGAAACGCCCTGATCGTGAGGCGGCAAAACCCGCAGCAGGTCCATGCGCGTTGGCGATTCGATGCGCAGCACCTCGGCGCCCATGTCAGCCAGCAACAACGAGGCGAACGGCCCCGGCAGCAGTGTCGAGAAATCCAGAACCTTGAGTGATGCCAGTGGACCGAGCATGGGCGTTCTCCGTAAACGATGCCTCCAGACTAGGCAGCCAATGGCATTGCAGCAATCACCTTATGCGTCAGATGCGCTGACCGTTGCGCTCAAATCCCAGGCATGAAAAAACCCGCCGAAGCGGGTTTTTTCAGTGCAGCCGTCTTATTTGACGTTGCTTGGGGTTGCCTCTTCGACGTGGCCCAGAACATCGTCTTTAGGCTCGTCGGAGATACCGCGACCGCCAGAAGCCAGTTCGGCGTGCATCACGTCGACGTCCAGTTCCTTGACCCACTTGGCCACAACCAGGGTGGCAACAGCGTTACCGACCAGGTTGGTCAGGGCACGGGCTTCGGACATGAAGCGGTCGATACCGAGGATCAGCGCCAGGCCGGCCACCGGCAAGTGGCCAACGGCGGACAAGGTGGCCGCCAACACGATGAAGCCACTACCGGTCACGCCCGCAGCGCCTTTGGAGGACAGCAGCAACACCACCAGCAGGGTGATCTGGTGAGTGATGTCCATGTGGGTGTCGGTTGCCTGAGCAATGAACACCGCCGCCATGGTCAGGTAGATCGCCGTACCGTCGAGGTTGAACGAGTAACCGGTCGGGATCACCAGACCCACAACGGATTTCTGCGCGCCCAGGCGTTCCATCTTGATCAGCATGCGTGGCAGTACCGATTCCGAAGAAGAAGTACCCAGCACGATCAGCAGTTCTTCACGGATGTAGCGGATCACTTTCAACACGCTGAAGCCGTGAGCGCGAGCGATACCACCCAACACGACCAGCACGAACACCAGGCAGGTGATGTAGAAGCACGCCATCAATTGACCCAGTTGCACCAGCGAACCAACACCGTAGGCACCGATGGTAAAGGCCATGGCGCCCAAAGCACCCAGTGGCGCGAGCTTCATGATCATGTTGATGATGTTGAACATCACGTGGGCGAAGCGATCGATGAAGTCCAGGATCGGCTTGCCGTAGGCACCCAGGCGATGCAGGGCGAAACCGAAGATCACCGAGAACATCAGCACTTGCAGGATGTCGCCTGTGGCGAACGCGCCGACGATGGTGGACGGGATCACGTTCAACAGGAAGCCAACAACGCTTTGATCAGCACCGGCTGCCACATAAGCAGCGACTTTGGAGGCATCCAGCGTAGCGACGTCGATGTGCATGCCGGCACCCGGCTGCACGATGTTGACCACCACCAGACCCACCAGCAATGCGATGGTCGAAACGATTTCGAAGTAGAGCAGCGCGTAACCGCCGGTCTTGCCGACCGACTTCATGTCCTGCATGCCCGCGATACCGCTGACGACGGTGCAGAAGATGATTGGGGCGATGATCATTTTGATCAGTTTGATGAACCCGTCACCCAGCGGCTTGAGGGCGACACCGGTCTGCGGGTAGAAGTGACCGAGCAGGATGCCGATGGCAATAGCAACGATCACCTGGAAATACAGGGATTTGTACAGTGGCTGACGAGTCGTCATTGCAAAGTTCCTCAAGAGTGCCCGGTGACAACATCCATCTGTTGCCAAAGGCACTTCAATTGCGAACCCTCCTGCACTGGAGGGATTTGTTTTGTCGAGCTGCGCAACGGCAGGCATCTACAGGTTGTATCGCAAGGCCCGTGCCACCTTCGTCAAATCGCCAGCAAGTCTTTTGACATCAAGGGTTGCAGGTTTTTCTTTGTCACCAAGCGGTTACGGTAAAGTGGCGGATTTCCGCCCATCGACCAGACCTCGTCCTACAAATTGGCGGATATCCGCCTTGTCCATCATCAGGCACCACGGCTACCATCCGCCGTTCAATGGACGGACTTGCCTTCTATGCGCGAACGCACCATCGCCAGTCATTTCGCCCGTGCCGCCCTCGGTGGCGCACGCCGGCTGGGTTATGACTCTTCAAACCTGCTGCAACAACTGGGCATCAGCGCCGAGTTGCTTGAAGAACCACGAGCGAGAATCGCGCCTGAACAGTTCACCCGATTGATCCAGGGACTGTGGCTGGCACTGGACGACGAATACCTGGGCTTCGGGCCGGTCCCGAGCAAAACCGGGAGTTTCGCGATGATGTGCCATGCGGTGATCCACTGCCGCAATCTGGAGAAAGCACTTCATCGCGGCTTATTGTTTTATAGCTTATTCCCCGACGGTCCGCGTCTGACCCTGACCCGCGAAGACGACATGATCCGCCTGAGCCTCGACGATTCGCAGTTCCGGGACCCGGATCACTTCCTCACCGAGAGCCAACTGATGGTGTGGCATCGCCTCGCCAGTTGGCTGATCGGCCAGCGCATTCGCCTGGAACAGGCGACATTCAGCTACCCGAAACCCGAGCACGGCGCCGAATACGACTTGCTGTTCCCCTGCCCTCTGGCGTTTTCCACGGCGCAAAGCAGCCTGCTGTTTCACAGTCGTTACTTGGACATGCCGCTGTTGCAGGACGAGCGGACACTCAAGCATTTCCTCGAACACTCCCCCGCCGACCTGTTGTCGCGCCCGGATGACGGCGACAGTTTGAGCAGCCAGTTGCGAAGGTTGCTCAGCCGCGACAGTTCACACTGGCCGGACCTGGAAGCGGTGGCCGCGCACTTGCACATCAGCCCGCAGACGTTGCGTCGGCATTTGCGGGAGGAAGGGTCGAGTTTTCAGGAATTGAAGGATCAACTGCGCCGGGACATTGCGATCTATCACCTGGGGCGGGCGGATTTGTCGTTGCAGCAGATTGCCGAGCAGTTGGGATTTTCAGAGCCTTCAGCGTTTCACCGGGCGTTCAAGAAATGGACCGGGTTGACGCCGGGGGCCTACCGCGCGCAAGAGAACTGAAGGTGCACTGATCGTTCCCACGCTCTGCGTGGGAATGCAGCCCGGGACGCTCTGCGTCCCTTTCCAGAGCTGGAACGCGGGGCGTCTCTTGAGGCATTCCCACGCGGAGCGTGGGAACGATCGGTTACGCGCGGTCAAACCACCGGAAAATGAATCCGGAACGCCGCTCCGCCCATCGGTGAATCTCCCAGCGTCAACTTGGCGCTGTAGCTCTCGATAATGTCCTTGACCACCGCGAGACCAATCCCCTGCCCCGGATGCTGACGATCAAGCCGCTCGCCCCGCTGCAGAATCCGCGCTCGCTGATCCGGCGGCACTCCCGGACCATCATCCTCAACGCACAACTCAATCCCGCCAAGGCTTTCGCGCACGCTGATGCGTACTTCGCCGAGGCACAGGCGATAGGCGTTTTCCAGCAGGTTGCCCATCATTTCCAGCAACGCACCCTGCTCGATCGGCACGTAACACTGCGCCGGCAGATCGAAGGCGACCCGCACGCGTTTGTCGCGGTAGACCTTGTCCAGGGTGTCGCACAGGCTTTGCAGCACGGGTTGCAGGCGCACTTGGTGGCGCACCAGACCGCTTTTGCGCAGGCTGGCGCGTTGCAGTTGATAGCTGATCTGCTGGCTCATGCGTTCGATCTGGGTTTGCAGCACCCAGGCCTGATCACGATCGGCCGGACGCCGGGCCATGTCTTCGCTGACGCCTTGCAGCACGGCCAGCGGGGTTTTCAGGCTATGGGCCAGGTCGTCGAGGGAATCACGATAGCGGCTGCGTTGTTCGCGCTCGCTGTGCAGCAAGCGGTTGAGGGAACCGGTCAAGCGCAGCAGTTCGCGCGGGTGTTGTTCGCTGAGGCTTTCGCGGGTGCCGCTTTCGATCTCGTCCAGTTCCTGACTGAGCCGGCGCAACGCCTGCAAGCCCCAGGTCAGGCCGATCCACAGCAGCGCGAGCAACACCAGCAAGGCGGCACCGAATCCGAGGTAGAGATTTTCCCGCAGGCCTTCGAGCGTGGCTTCGTACTCACGCACCGGTTGCAGCGCGACGATGCTGAACGCCGCGCTCTTGCCGCCGAGCAGTTTGACCTCGACGTCATAGACGAAGAATTCCTGGCCATCGGCCTCACGAATTCGGGCGAACTCGTTGCCACGTCCGTCGTAACGCGGTTTGTAGTTGATCTTCTCTTCGCGGGTGGCTTTCGAGCGCCACACCAGGTGAGCTTCGCGGTCGTAGATGTAGCCGAGCAAACGGCTGTCGGTCAGGTTGAAGCGCTCATCGGGCAACTGCGCTGGCATTTGCAGGCTGTTGTTTTCCACACGCGCGGCGGAGATCAGCGTGGTGACGTCCGACGCCAGGCGCTGCTCAATGGAATCCTGCAACGCCAGGCTGAACGCGCCCTGCATCGCCGGCAGCAACGCCAGCATGAACAACACCGCCAGGATCGTGGCGGCGAGCATCAAACGGACACGTAGGGAACGAATCAAGTGCAGCGCTCATTGAACAGGTAGCCGAGGCCACGCACGGTATCGATCGGTTTGAAGCCGGCCGGGCCTTCAAGTTTGCGGCGCAGACGGCCGACCAACACTTCGATCACGTTCGGATCGCGTTCGTCGTCGTCCGGGTAGAGCTGCTCCATCAAGCGATCCTTGGCCACCACTTGCTGGTGATGCCGCATCAGGTACTCGAGGATCCGATACTCGTAAGCGGTCAGCGCCAGCGGTTGATCATCGAGGGACGCCTGTTTGCGATTGAGGTCCAGCAGCAACGGCCCGGCGACGATGGTCGACTGGGTGAAACCGCTGGAACGGCGCAGTAACGCGTTCAGCCGGGCATCGAGTTCTTCGAACTGGAACGGCTTGACCACGTAATCGTCGGCGCCGGCGGCGAGGCCTTCGACCTTGTCCTGCCAGTTGCCGCGGGCGGTGAGGATCAGGATCGGGAAGGTCTTGCCGCGCGAACGCAGCTGACGAATCAGGTCGAGCCCGCCCATGCCCGGCAGGCCGAGGTCGATCACCGCCAGGTCATGGTTGAACTGCTCGGTCTGGTACAGCGCCTCTTCGGCGTTGGCCACAGACTCGACCACATGGCCGCTGTCCGTCAGGCGGGTTTGCAGGTGATGGCGCAACAGCGCTTCATCTTCGACGACCAGCAGTTTCATAACGCTCTCCTACGCAAATCGTTATCTCCAGCAGCACGTTTTCCATCTCTATGCCTGACAGTGCGACGCCAGTCAGTCAAGCGCAGAACCTGTGGGAGCGGGCTTGCTCGCGAAAGCGGTGTGTCAGGCGACATCAATGTCGACTGTGCTGCCGTCTTCGCGAGCAAGCCCGCTCCCACAGGTTCTGCGCTTAACCGACTGGCATTACTTATCAGAAAGCGTAGTTCGCCGACAGGTAGGTCTGGGCGCTGCTGGTCAGGTCCAGCGAACCTTGTTTGCTGCCACCGCGCTCGCTCATCTCGGTGCTGGCGTTGCTGCGCAGGTAACGGTAACCCAGTTCCACCGAGGTGTTTTGCGAAACCTGTTGCAGGACACCCAACTGGCCGCCGATGGCGTAACCGATGTCGCTATCGCGGCTGAAGCCTGGCGAATCCTGAGTCATTTTGGTCAAACCGGCTGTGGCACCACCGAACAGCTTGGTGCTGCCGCCCACCGGGTAGAACAGATCGTAGCTGCCCAGGAGGTTTTCCTGACGCAGTTTAATGCCATTGTGAGAGCCCGACACATTGTCGTAAGTGGCGTAGTAGCGGCCCTCGCTGTTTTGCCGGCCCAGACGCGCACCCCAGGTGTTGTCCTTGCCGATCACGCCGTCGGCGTTCGGGCTGTTGAGGTTGTCGTTCAGGGCGTGGGACTTTTTGACCTTGTCGCTGGTCTGTCCAAAAGTAAGGCTGGCGAAATTGTCGTCGGAAGCGAAAGCCGCGGTACTCGCGGTCAAGACAGTGAAAGCCAGGAGCAGTTTTTTGAAGCCAGTCATAGGAGAGTTCCTTATGCGCTATGTGCTATTTGGGTACGGGGCAAGGTTACTCACCTGGCCCTGAACTCCCCCTGAACGCTCTCTGAACCTAAGCTGAACCAGATCGACCCAGCTGTTTTTGACGACTTTTCTGTCAGGAGATCCGACCATGCGCATGTTTCTCGCTTTCGTCTTGCTGGCCTTGAGCGGGCTGACTCAAGCCGCCATCAAGACTCAGGAAATCCCCTATCAAAGTACTGACGGCACCAAAATGATCGGCTATTTCGCCTATGACGACGCCATCAAAGGCGCACGCCCTGGCGTTGTGGTGGTGCACGAATGGTGGGGGCTCAACGAGTACACCAAGCGCCGCGCCCGTGATCTCGCCGGTCTGGGCTACAGCGCACTGGCCATCGACATGTATGGCGATGGCAAAAACACTGAGCATCCCAAGGACGCCATGGCCTTCATGCAGGCCGCGTTGAAAGACAGTGGTGCGGCGAGCGCGCGCTTTCAGGCCGGGCTCGATCTGCTGAAGAAACAGCCGCAAACCGATCCGGACAAAATCGCCGCTATCGGTTATTGCTTCGGCGGTGCAGTGGTACTGAATGCGGCACGTCAGGGTTTGCCGCTGGCGGGCGTGGTGAGTTTTCACGGCGCGCTGGCGACCAAGACGCCTGCCACACCGGGTAGCGTGAAAGCCAAGATCCTGGTCGAACATGGCGCTCTGGACAGCATGGTAACGGCGGATAACGTTGCGGCGTTCAAGGCCGAAATGGACAAGGCCGGGGCTGACTATAAATTTGTCAGTCTTGAAGGTGCCAAGCATGGGTTCAGTAATCCTGATGCGGATCGTCTGAGCCATGGCGATCATGCCGGGCCGGATATTGGCTATAACAAAGCGGCGGATGAAAAATCCTGGGCGGATATGCAGGCGTTCTTCAAAAAAATCTTTGGCTGACACGATGATCGTTCCCACGCTCTGCGTGGGAATGCAGCCCGGGACGCTCTGCGTCCCATTGGAACGCGGAGCGTCCCTTGAGGCATTCCCACGCAGAGCGTGGGAACGATCAGTGTGGGGCTACCCAGCCTGAGAGCAACCCGGCAAAATGCCCCACATGAATCGCGCCCCCGCCCTACCCGTCTGTTGTACCCCACTCGATGCCCATTGGCCGCTGCCGATTGCGCTGCCCGATACGGTGCTGTTGAGCACGCACTTCGATACCTCGCAACTGGCCAGCGATGATTTCCAGCGCAGCGCCATCGAGCCGCCGCCCACTATCCAGCGTTCGGTCGCCAAGCGTCAGGCGGAGTTCCTCGCCGGGCGGGTTTGCGCTCGGGCGGCGTTGCAACAGTTGGAGGGGCTGAGCTTTATCCCGGCTATCGGCGAAGACCGGGCACCGGTATGGCCGACGCACATCACCGGCTCGATCACCCACAGCACCGGCCGGGCCTCGGCGATTGTCGCGAAGAAAACCCACTGGCGCGGCCTGGGAATGGACCTGGAGAACCTGCTCAACCCTGAACGGGCCGAGCGACTGGCCGGGGAAATCCTCACGCCGCCCGAGTTGCAACGCATGACCGCGGGCCGTCGCGATCAGTTGGCGATGCTGGTAACCCTGACGTTTTCGGTGAAGGAAAGCCTGTTCAAGGCGCTGTATCCGATCGTTCAGCAGCGCTTCTATTTCGAGCACGCTGAAGTGCTGGAGTGGACCGAGCGCGGTGAAGTGCGGCTGCGGTTGCTGACGGATCTGTCCAGCGAATGGTGCAATGGCACTGAGCTGGATGCGCAGTTCGGGGTCATAGATGGGCAGTTGTTGAGTCTGGTCAGTATCAAGGCCTGACATTTGTGGGGCCTGGGACGGCCTCTTCGCGAGCAAGCCCGCTCCCACATTGGATCTATGTCTCACGCAAATCCCCTGTGGGAGCGGGCTTGCTCGCGAAAGCGGTAGCTCATCCACCGCACCTCTCACCGCTTCTCCTGATTCCTCGGCCAACTCAAACTGAAACACGCCCCGCCCAGGCTTTTGCTCTTGCTGATCAACGCCCGGCCATCATGCCAATGGATGATTCGCCGCACGATGGACAACCCCAACCCATGCCCACCGGAGGCGCGGGTACGGCTGTCGTCGAGGCGCAGGAATGGCGTGAAGATCTTCTCCCAGGCCGTTTCCGGCACGCCCGGTCCGTCATCCTCGACATCCACCCGACAGCGCTGCTGCCCGACCTGATAGCTGACGGTCACCCGTGATTGAGCATGGCGCATGGCGTTGCTCACCAGGTTCTGCAACGCTCGGTGCAGGTAGCGCGGCTCGGCCTCGACCCAAGCGTCGTCATTGTCAGCGGCAGACAAACACAAACCGCGCTGCACCGTGACCTCGGCGCGTAACGGAGCCAATTCTTCGATCACCTGATTGACCAACGCATCCAGATCGATCCGCTGAAAATTCAGCGCCGGTGAACCCTGCTCCAGTCGTGCGTAAGTGAGCATCTCGTCCACCAGGCGATCGAGATCTTCGATGTCGTGGTCCATGCCTTCACAGTACTTTTCCAACGCCTGCGGCGTGGTGGCCGAGCCGATCATTTCCAGACCAAAACGCAATCGCGCCACGGGTGTGCGCAGCTCATGAGACACAGCGCGCACCAGCTCACGCTGAATCGCCAGCAACTGCTGCAAGTGCTCGGCCATACCGTTGAACGCCGAAGCCAGCCGTCCCACCGAGTCCGCGCCGCGTGCCGGCACGCGGGTTTCCAGGCTGCCCTTGGCGATGCGCGTGGCGGCCGCTTCCAGACCACGCAAACGGCGCTCAAGTTGCCGTACCAACAGATAGACGATCAAACCGATCAGGCTCAAACCCAGGGCGGCGATCAGCACCAGCCACTCCGGCGGATAAGGATTCATCTGATACAACGGGCCGATTTCCAGCACCCACGGCGTACCGACCATGCCGGCAAACACCCGGATCGAATCGCCGCCCTTGCCCAGCGCCATCACCGTGTCGCCCTCGGACACCCGGCGACTCTGGTCTTCGTCCATGTCCGCCTGTTCGATCGTCACCAGGCGCAAGTCGAAACCAAACCCTTTATCGCGCTTCAACTGCGCCAGGCGCTCGGGTTGCTCGGCCACCGGGTAGCGCACCAGTTCATCGGCCAGCAGGTAAATAGTCGCCCGGGCCAGTTGTTCGCTGATCTGCTGGACTTCGCCGGTCAGCACCAGCTGTTCCTTGTCGCTGACCAATCGATAGACCTTCGCCGCGTGCGGACCGGTTTGTTCCACCAGCGCCTGACCGTGCAGCACGCGGGTGCGCTGGGTGAGGTCGAGGTCGGTTTGGGCAAAGGTCTTCAGCGCCAGAGGAATTCCCAACAACCGCTCCCACACCAGCAAGGCACGGTGGCGCTCGGTTTCGTTCATCGGGTTCAGATTGTCGGCCATCAGCGAGAACGTGCCGTGGGCCAGGCGTTCGCGGTATTGCTCGCCGCGCACCTGGTTAAGCAGGTGCAAGGCCAGCACGCCGAGTACCGCCACCAGAATCAGCGCCGCGCACATGCCGCCATAGATACGCAGGAAGATCGAGTTCACAGCGTGCAGGCTTCTGGAACGAACAGATAACCTTTGCTGCGGATGGTCTTGATCAGCCGCGGATGCTCCGGGTCATCGCCGATTTTGGGGCGAATGCGCGAGATGCGCACGTCGATGGAACGGTCCTGGCCGTCATAGCCAATGCCGCGCAGCGCGGTGAAAATCTCTTCCCGGGACAGGATGCGCCCGGCGTTGGCCACCAGCAGCCAGAGCAGGTCGAACTCGGCGCTGGTCAGTTCGATGCCGTTGTCGTTCAGCCAGGCTTCGCGCAATGCGTTGTCGACCACCAAGGGACCGAACTGCAGACGCCGTTGTTTTTCCGGCGCCACTTCCGGGGCTTCACTGCGTCGCAACAAGGCCTGGATGCGCGCCAGCAACAGACGGGGGCGAACCGGTTTGCACACGTAGTCGTCGGCACCCAGGTCCAGGCCAAGAATCTGATCGGTGTCGTCGGTGCGGGCGGTGAGCATCAGGATCGGGCCGTCATACTTGTCACGGACCTTGCGGCAAATGCTCAGTCCGTCTTCACCCGGCAACATGAGGTCGAGGATCACCAGGTCCGGTTTCTCCTTGATGATCCGTGCCGCGGCCAAGGCGCCGTTGCCCTCGATCGATACGCGCAGACCATTGGCTTCCAGGTAGTCGCGGGTCAGTTCGGCCAGACGCTGGTCGTCCTCGACAATCAATACCTGCCAGTTGTCTTGCTCCACGGTGACCTCTGCTTGCCAACAACACTTAATAAGGAAGGATCCGCCCGTCTTTTTGTAATGATTGGGGAGGATAAGAATGCATCTGCATGGGCCGATTGTATAAACGCCGCTCACCAAGAACACAAGCCGGTAAATGCGTTCGGACAACGCGGTTTTTTGTGATAGGGTTCGCGCCCTTAAAAAGCCGAGCGACTGTTTTCAATCGGTGAAAATCAGTGAAAAACGGTCCGCTCCAGCTAGGTCGCGGCCTACACGCCCGTTCCACCTTTCACACACAATTTACGCACAGGTTTATCCACAGGTAGTACGTTGCAACACCCCCAAAAACGCATTATCTTGTACCCCGGCGCCAAAAAAACCCTACATGTAGGGTTTTGCGTAAAAAACCAAACACAAATCAGACACCGATTTCAAGCGCTTTTATTGCCTCTGTCCGGTTGAACCAAACGTATTTTCGAAAGACCAAACCGCGCGTGCGGATGGCTACTGTTTTTGCGCCGAAAACGGCGTTTACGGTACGGGTGTTGCAGTCAATTACTGTCACCCAACAGGATCCCGGTTTCAGGTTCAAGGCCTGGGACCAAAGACTTCGGCATGGAAGCGGCGCCCCAATTGCCCCTTCCTGATCTGTCCCGAAGTTGGTATGCCCGGCCCTTCGCCGGTTGTAGTGCTTCAGGACGGAACGGTGGGCACCCAAACGGTGCCCAAACAAACATAGAGAATGTGGAGACAACCCCCCATGCAAACCGACACAACTCGCGAGAACCCGCAGGGCACCTTGCCGCAGGCCGCAGATTCGACTTCGGATCTGTCCGCCACCGCGCCTGGTCAACTGCGCGTGATCAAGCGTAACGGCACTGTCGTTCCTTACACCGATGACAAGATCACCGTCGCCATCACCAAAGCGTTTCTCGCAGTTGAGGGCGGCACCGCTGCCGCTTCGTCGCGAATCCACGACACCGTTGCCCGCCTGACCGAACAAGTCACCGCGACCTTCAAGCGTCGCATGCCCTCGGGCGGCACGATCCACATCGAAGAAATCCAGGACCAGGTCGAACTGGCCCTGATGCGTGCCGGCGAACAGAAAGTAGCCCGCGACTACGTGATCTACCGTGACGGTCGTTCGAAAGAACGCGCCGCCCACGCACCGGCCGAAGAAGCAGTCAACGCTCACCCGTCGATCCGCATCACCCGCGCCGATGGCACCTTTGCTCCTCTGGACATGGGCCGCCTGAACACCATCGTCACCGAAGCGTGCGAAGGCCTGGAAGAAGTCGACGGCGACCTGATCCAGCGCGAAACCCTGAAAAACCTGTACGACGGCGTGGCCCTGACCGACGTCAACACCGCGTTGGTGATGACAGCCCGTACGCTGGTCGAGCGTGAGCCGAACTACTCGTTCGTGACCGCCCGCCTGCTGATGGACACCCTGCGTGCCGAAGGCCTGAGCTTCCTGGAAGTCGCCGAAAGCGCGACCCACCACGAAATGGTCGACCTGTACGCCAAGGCCCTGCCTGCCTACATCGCCAAGGGCATCGAATTCGAATTGCTGAACCCGGTCCTCGCTACCTTCGACCTGGAAAAACTCGGCAAGGCAATCAACCACGAGCGCGATCAGCAGTTCACGTACCTGGGCCTGCAAACCCTGTACGACCGTTACTTCATCCACAAGGACGGTATCCGCTTCGAACTGCCGCAGATCTTCTTCATGCGCGTGGCCATGGGCCTGGCGATCGAAGAGAAGAACAAAGAAGACCGTGCGATCGAGTTCTACAACCTGTTGTCGTCTTTCGACTACATGTCGTCGACTCCGACCCTGTTCAACGCCGGTACTCTGCGTCCACAGTTGTCGAGCTGCTACCTGACCACCGTGCCGGATGACCTGTCGGGCATCTACCACGCGATCCACGACAACGCCATGTTGTCGAAATTTGCGGGCGGCCTGGGCAACGACTGGACCCCGGTTCGTGCACTGGGTTCGTACATCAAGGGCACCAACGGCAAATCCCAGGGCGTTGTTCCGTTCCTGAAAGTAGTGAACGACACCGCCGTTGCCGTTAACCAGGGTGGCAAGCGCAAAGGCGCTGTCTGTGCCTACCTGGAAACCTGGCACATGGACATCGAAGAGTTCATCGAACTGCGTAAGAACACCGGTGATGATCGTCGTCGTACCCACGACATGAACACCGCCAACTGGATCCCTGACCTGTTCATGAAGCGCGTCTTCGATGACGGCAAGTGGACCCTGTTCTCGCCGTCCGAAGTGCCGGACCTGCACGACCTGACCGGCAAGGCCTTCGAAGAGCGTTACGAGTACTACGAAGCCCTGTCCGAGTACCCGGGCAAGATCAAGCTGTTCAAGACCATCCAGGCCAAAGACCTGTGGCGCAAAATGCTGTCCATGCTGTTTGAAACCGGCCACCCATGGCTGACATTCAAAGACCCGTGCAACCTGCGCAGCCCGCAGCAGCACGTCGGCGTGGTTCACAGCTCGAACCTGTGCACCGAGATCACCTTGAACACCAACAAGGACGAGATCGCCGTTTGCAACCTGGGCTCGATCAACCTGCCGAACCACATCACCAACGGCAAGCTGGACACCGCCAAGCTGGAACGCACCGTGAACACCGCCGTTCGCATGCTCGATAACGTTATCGACATCAACTACTACTCGGTGCCACAAGCGAAGAACTCCAACTTCAAGCACCGTCCGGTCGGTCTGGGCATCATGGGCTTCCAGGACGCGCTGTACCTGCAGCACATTCCTTACGGTTCCGACGCTGCCGTCGAGTTCGCCGACAAGTCGATGGAAGCGGTCAGCTACTACGCGATCCAGGCTTCCTGCGACCTGGCCGACGAGCGCGGCGCCTACGAGACGTTCCAGGGTTCGCTGTGGTCCAAAGGCATTCTGCCGCTGGATTCGCAACAGATCCTGATCGAGCAACGTGGCCAGAAGTACATCGACGTTGACCTGAACGAATCCCTGGACTGGGCACCGGTTCGTGCCCGTGTGCAGAAAGGCATTCGTAACTCCAACATCATGGCCATCGCACCGACCGCGACCATCGCCAACATCACTGGCGTATCGCAGTCGATCGAACCGACCTACCAGAACCTCTACGTGAAATCGAACCTGTCGGGCGAATTCACCGTGATCAACCCGTACCTGGTTCGCGACCTGAAAGCTCGCGGTCTGTGGGACTCGGTCATGATCAACGACCTGAAGTACTACGACGGTTCGGTGCAACAGATCGAGCGCATCCCGCAAGAACTCAAAGAGCTCTACGCGACTGCGTTCGAAGTGGACACCAAGTGGATCGTTGACGCGGCAAGCCGTCGTCAGAAGTGGATCGACCAGGCTCAATCGCTGAACCTGTACATCGCTGGCGCATCGGGCAAGAAGCTGGACGTGACCTACCGCATGGCCTGGTACCGTGGTCTGAAAACCACTTACTACCTCCGTGCCCTGGCCGCGACCAGCACCGAGAAGTCGACCATCAACACCGGCAAGCTGAACGCTGTTTCCAGCGGCGGCAACCACGGTGACGATTCGGTCCTGGCAGCCCCTGCCGGCCCTGCTCCAGTGCCGAAGGCTTGCGCCATCGACGAGCCGGATTGCGAAGCTTGCCAATAAGCTGAGCCGGTAGGCGCCGCAAGGCGCTGACCTCGACAACCCCCGATCGGTCCTCTGGATTGTCGGGGGTTTTCTTTTGCCTTGAGGAATGGGGTGACTGTGCTGACGCCATCGCGGGCAAGCCACGCTCCCACCAGGATTTGTATTGTTTACAGCTCCTACGAACGACACAAAACCCTGTGGGAGCGGGCTTGCCCGCGAAGGGGCCGTCACTGACAACGCAAAATCCAGCACCCGAGACAAATCCCAGTCACAAAAAAAGCCCCTCGATCGAGGGGCTTTTGGTGCAGCGCTTTCAGCCAACCCGCATCAGGTCATCTGAATGATGGTCTGCATGATGGTGCTTTGGGTCGAGATGGTCTTGGCGTTCGCCTGGTAGTTGCTCTGCGCCTTGATCAGGTCGACCAGTTCATTGGTCAGGTTGACGTTGGACTCTTCCAGAGAGTTGGAGTGGATCTCGCCCAAGGTACCGGTGTTCGGCGCATCGTAGCCCGGGATTCCCGACGTATAGGTTTCTTTCCAACTGGTGCCGCCTACCGGTTGCAAACCTTGTTCGTTGGTGAAGCTGGCGAGCGAGATCTGGCCGATGGGCTTGGTCTGGCTGTTGCTGAAATTGGCCAGCATGACACCGCTGGCGTCGATGGTCAGGTTGGTGATCTGGCCGGTGGCGTAGCCGTTCTGCGAAGGAATCGAACGCGCGGTGTCAGCGTTGTACTGCGTGGTTTTGTCCATGGAGACCGTGACGACACCAGAGGCCGCGCCGTTGGCTGTCCATACGCCATTGGTCACGTTACCCGGAATCCAGCCAGTGACTTTCAGGTCGGGGCTGGTTGTCACAGATGGCGGAACGGTCGCAGGAACAACCGGTGTGGTGACCGACGTCAGGTTGCCGGAGCTGTCGAAGTTCATGGTCGAAGCGACAGGAGGAGTAAGAGGATTGGTAGGGTCACTGCCATCCGGGTTGCGACCCTCGATCAGGGTGTAAGTCTTCCAGGTGTTGTCAGCAGTCTTCACCATGTATTGATCCATGATGTGCTTGTTACCCTGGGTATCGTAAATCGGGGTACTGAACTGCTTGGTGAAGGACGCTTCCTTGGACGGGTCAAACGGATTGATCGTCTGGTCGATGATGGGAGCTGTGGAGTTCAGGTTGATCGTCGACGAAACCGTGGAGGTGTTTTTTGGCGCCAGGTTCGACGTATCGATGCGCAGATCAGTCAAAACGCCATTGAGGATCTTGCCATTGGCATCCACGCCATAACCCTGCAGACGCGCAGAGCCATCGCTATTGGTGACGTAACCGTCCTTGTCGACCTTGAACGTACCGGCACGGGTGTAGGACATCGAACCGTTCTCGCTCAGCACGAAGAAGCCGGAACCGTTGATGCCCATGTCCAGTACGTTGCCGGTGTTGTTGACGTCACCCTGGGTGAACTGCTGGGAAACGTTGGCCAGGCGCACGCCATTACCGATGGTTTTGCTGCCCGAACCCAGCTTGGTGGCCGAGTAAACGTCTTCGAATTCCGCACGGGACGATTTGAAACCGGTGGTCGCGACGTTGGCGATGTTGTTGCCGGTCACGTCCAGTTGTTTGTTGGCTGCATAGAGACCGCTAAGGCCGATATTGAAAGACATAATCCACTCCTTTGTGCCGTGTTAGTCGGCTCTACATACCAATAGTTTGTACTTTGGACAGGGCGATGCTGCCGAGCCCGGCCAGGTTGAGCATCAACTCACCGCCGGTCTGGCTGATGGTCACGCTGTTGACCGTTGCCGGCAGGTACGTCACCAGCGAGGTCGCCTTGCCGTCGTAGGTCGCCGTAGCGCCGAAGGTATAGGTACCCGCCTTGGCCACTTCGCCTGCATCGTTTTTGCCGTCCCAGATGAAACTGGAAGTACCGGCGTTCTGGCTGCCCAGGCCGATGGTGCGGACAACTTTGCCATCGGCATCGGTGATCTTGACCGTGACCGGATCCACCGACGCCGGTACGGCAATGGTGCCGTTGAAACTCTTGGAGGTATCGACCACCGCCGATCCGCCCGGTGCAATGACCGAACGCCCGACCAGCGACGACGCCTGCAATGCCTGGGACGAGTTGTAATTGCTCGCCAGGCCGCTGACGGTGTCGTTGAGCGTGGTGATGCCTTCCAGGCTGCTGAACTGCGCCAACTGGGCGACGAACGCACCGTTGTCTTGCGGCTCCAGCGGGTTCTGGTTTTTCAGTTGCGTTACCAGCAACTGCAGGAACGCGTCCTTGCCCAGGGCTTTTTTGCCGGTGGCGCTGTTCGTCGCCGACGCCAGGCCGTCGGCACTGGTGCTGGTCTTGATCGAGGAGTTGGCCAGGATGTCCTTGAGGCTCAAACTACTGGTGGTATCAGTAACACTCATCTGAGTCGCCCCTTATCACTGACCGAGGGTCAGGACCTTCTGCATCATGGTTTTGGCGGTATTCATCATTTCGGCGTTGGTCTGGAACGAACGGCTCGCGGAAATCATGTCAGCCATTTCTTCCACCACATTGACGTTCGGGTAGTAGACGTAGCCCTTGGCGTCGGCCGCCGGATGGTTCGGCTCGTAGCGCGCCTCAAGGTTGCTCTGGTCTTCGACCACACCCAGCACTTGCACGCCTTGACCGGCGGCGTCCTGGTTCTGGAACAGCGAATCGCTGCCACCGCTCTGCCCGCCCTGGAACATGGTGGCGAATACCGGGTGCCGTGCACGGTAGGTCTGGTCGATGCTCGACGAGACGGTCTCGGCGTTGGCGATGTTACTGGCGACGGTGTTCAAGCGAGTGGTCTGGGCACTCATGCCGCTACCGGCAATGTTGAAAACACTGGCTAGAGACATGACTTACTCTCCACGAAGGGCTGATACCAGCCCTTTGAATTTGCTGTTGAGCAGGGTGAAGCTGGCCTGGAAGTTGACCGCGTTTTCCGCGTAGTTCGACTGTTCCAGTTGTGCGTCCACGGTGTTCTGGTCGATCGACGGTTGCATCGGCGTGCGATACATCAGCGACTCGTCGCCATTGCCCAGACCTTCGGCTTCGATATGACGGCTGTTGGTCATGTTCAAGGCGAAAGATCCGCTCTTGGTCTTCTCGTTCTGTGCGGCGAGCACTTTGGAAAAGTCCAGATCCCGAGCCTTGTAGTTCGGGGTGTCGGCGTTGGCGATGTTGTTGGCCAGGACTTCGGCACGCTGAGCGCGGAAGCCCAGGGCTTGTTCGTGGATACCGAGCGCTTTATCGAAGCTGATGCTCATGTCGGAAACCTTCGGGTGACCTGATTTTTCGTAACAGGGACAAAGCAAGCGTCGTGCCAATTCAAAAAAGCCCATAAACCGGGGCTTTGCGGGCAGTGGCAATGTGGCAATGCCAGAAAAGCGGCAACCGATTTCCGCCGCCTGCCGCTTTTCTGCCGCTTTCCCATGGGCAACACATTTCCCCTGTGGGAGCGGGCTTGCTCGCGAAGGCGGTGTGTCAGTTAAAGCAAATGTCTACTGACACACCGCCTTCGCGAGCAAGCCCGCTCCCACATTGGATAGATGTGATGCCGGAAATATTGCAGGCAAAAAAAACGGGAGCCCCTGAGGACTCCCGTTTTTTGATGACGCCAACGAATCACTTCGCCTGGTAAATGATCCCCGGGCTGCACTGGACCATCTGGTAATGATCCGGCAAACCGTTCAGCGCCTCGGAAGCACCGAGGAACAGATAACCACCCGGCTTCAACGTGCTGTGAATGCGCAACAGGATGTCCTTCTTCACCTCGGCGGAGAAGTAGATCAGCACGTTGCGGCAGAACACGATGTCAAACTTGCCCAGCGCCGCGTAGCTATCCAGCAGGTTGAACGAGCGAAACTCCACCCGGCTCTTGATCGGTGCCTTGATGGCCCAGCGTCCCGGCCCTTTCGGGTCGAAGTAACGTTGAAGGCGCTCGGGCGACAGGCCACGGCCGATGGCCAGGCTGTCGTATTCGCCGGTCTTGCAGTTGGTCAGCATGGTGCCGGACAGATCGGTGGCAACGATCTGCACGCCCATCTTCAACTGGCCCATGTTCACGCGCTCGAACTCATCGATCGACATCGACAGCGAATACGGTTCCTGACCCGACGAACAGGCCGCCGACCAGATCCGCAGACGCTGGCCAGGGGCGGCCTTGATCGCTGCGGGCAGCACCTTGTTCTTCAAGACTTCAAACGGATAGGTGTCACGAAACCACAGGGTTTCGTTAGTGGTCATGGCATCCACCACCATCTCGCGCAAACCGCTGCGCGGCTGGGTCTGGATGCGCTGGACCAGCTCACCCAGGGACTTGATGCCTTGCTGTTCCATCAGTTTGTTGAGACGGCTCGAGACCAGGTATTGCTTGTTTTCACCGAGCAAAATGCCACAGGCTTTTTCCAGGAAGACCCGGAACTGTTCGAAATCCAAATTACCCGTAGACAAAGATACCGCCTCTTAAATCGTATTAACCGTTAGGGGCAGAAGGCCCCTAGCTGATGTCTGCTGCTTTGATCCGGTTGACTACCCGGGATGCCAGGTCATCAGGACGGAATTTGGCAAGGAAGTCATCGGCACCGACCTTCTTGACCATCGCCTGATTGAATACACCCGACAACGAAGTATGCAGGATGATGTGAAGCTTTTGCATGCGCGGGTCGTTGCGGATCTCGGCCGTGAGGGTGTACCCGTCCATCTCCGGCATCTCGATGTCGGAAATCATCATCAGGAACTCTTCTTCCGGCTTCTTGCCCTCGTCGACCAGCTTGCGCAGGTAATCCAGCGCTTGTCGACCGTCGTTCAACGCCACCACTTCGACACCGACCGTCTGCAGGCAACGAGTCACCTGCTTGCGCGCCACCGACGAGTCATCGACCGTCAGTACTCGCAAAGAGAGCGCCTTGTGCTGGGTTTCGACATCCACCACGCCGACGGAAATCGCTTCCGGTGTCGGCGCCACTTCTGCCAGCACTTTCTCGACGTCGATGATTTCGACTAACTGATTGTCGACCCGAGTCACAGCCGTCAGGTAATGATCGCGTCCCGTGCCCTTGGGTGGCGGATGAATCTCCTCCCAGTTCATGTTGACGATGCGTTCCACCGACCGCACCAGGAAACCCTGGGTCTTGGTGTTGTACTCCGTGATGATCACGAAGGGATTGCTTTGATCTTTCAGCGCACCGGAGCCGGTCGCCATCGCCAGATCAAGAATCGGAATGGTCGCCCCCCGAATATTTGCCACACCGCACACGACAGGACTGGATTTTGGCATCAGCGTCAGTTTGGGGCATTGCAGCACCTCCCGAACCTTGAACACGTTGATCCCATACAGCTGCTGGCCGTCGAGACGGAACAACAACAGCTCAAGGCGATTCTGCCCTACCAGTTGCGTGCGCTGGTTTACCGCATCCATTACACCAGCCATGCACAGACTCCTACACCAACGCTTAAGTGTGTTGCGACGTGCATTCATCACTAAACGGCACGGCGCTTGCTTTTTAACTCTTATGAACACAGAACCGACATTTTTCCGACGCCTGACATCAAACGCCCGCAAATTGCTTTGCGCGGTGTCGGCCGTCTGCCTGTTCAACGCTGGCTGCCCTGCCCTTGCTGACGCGGTTACCTTGCCTGACATGCTTATCGGCGTCACCCAGGGCTTTCTTGAATTCACCGTAGAAGACTATCTGGCCACCAGTCAAACGGAAGGCCGCTACGAAATCGAGGTCAAGCAGCTCGATCCGCGGCTGCGCATGCCCATGTGCGACAAGGAATTGACAGCGTCCCTGGAGAGCCCCGCCACGCCCCTGGGCCGGGTTACGGTCAAGGTTCGCTGCGAGGGGGCTTCGCCCTGGACGGTCTTCGTACCCGCTCAAGTGCGCCTGTTTCGCGACATTGTCACCACCACCCGCCCGCTGCGACGCGCCGGTATCGTCGAGCCCCAGGATGTGACCCTGCGCGAGCGTGACATCAGCCTGATCAGCCAGGGTTACCTGACTTCCGTCGACCAGGCGATCGGGCAGAAACTTACCCGACCAATGGTCGCCGATCAGGTCATGACCCAGGTGCACATGGAACAGGCAGAAGTCATCAGCAAGGGCGACCAGGTGGTGATTACCGCCCGCAGTGGAACGCTGAGCGTACGCATGCCGGGTGAAGCGCTGTCCAACGGCGGCTTGCGCGAACAGATCCGGGTGAAAAACCTCAACTCCCAGCGGGTCATCAAGGCGCAAGTCATCGCGCCCGGCCAAGTGGAAGTAGCGATGTAGAGAACTCTCTGTTTGTGAAGATGTGGCGCGCCACTCGACTGTTCCCTAGACTGTGCCCTATGCAGGGCAAGCGTTGACGCGCGCAAGCTCATTGATAATTGGGCCTAAAGTTTTTCCGGGTATGGCCGAAAACATGGCAAGCGTCCAAATACCCAGAGGTTTTTTGTCATGGTCATCGATTTCAGCCGTTTAAACAGTTCCTCGTCACTTACCGGCAGTACACGTACCAGCACCGCGAAGGAAACCGCCGAAGCCGGCAAGCCCGCACCGCTGAATACCCCGGCCGAACAGGCCAGTACCGTCAAAAGCGGGGAATCGGTACATCTCAGCGATGAGGCTCAACAGTTGCAGAAGGTCACTGACAAGCTGCGCGATCAGCCTGCCGTCGACAACGCCCGCGTGGCCGAGTTGAAAGCAGCGATTGCCGATGGCAGCTACAAAGTCGACAGCAACCGTGTAGCCAGCAAACTGCTCAACTTCGAAGCCCAGCGCTAGGCCAAGGCCTGCGCCAGGCTTTTGGACGCTTAAAACCCAAGGCCAGCCATGCACGACACTAATTTACTGCAACTGATCACCGACGATTTTGCTCCGGCACAGCACTTGCTGGAGTTACTGCAAACCGAGTCCCTCGCCTTGCACGGTCGCGACATGCCACTGCTCGAAGAGATTCTGGCGCAGAAACAGGCATTGATCATTTTGCTCGATCAGCATGGCCGCAAGCGCAGTGAAATCCTCGCCAGCCTCAACCTGCCGACCAATCGCAATGGCCTGGAGCAACTTGCCAGCCATTCGAGCATTGGTGATCAGCTATTGGAGCAGAGCGACGTATTGACCGATCTTCTGGCTCAGTGCCAGGCGACCAACGTCAAGAATGGCCAGTCGATTCTGGTGCAACAGGCCGCGACGGCCAATCAGCTGAAAATCCTCAACGGCGGCGAGCCGCCAGCGCTCTACGATGCGCGCGGATCAACCTCCATGCTTGCGAAGCCACGCCCGCTCAGTCAGGCTTGAGCCTGCTGAAAAGCGCGCACTATCAAGACGCGTAACATGCTGGCAATATGCTGGCTAGCCGTAGTCATATTTTGCCTGGAGATTGATGAACCGTGTTCAATGCCTTAAGCGCGGAAGATGCTCCGCAGCCACCCAAGGTGCTCACCACGCCGTTGGAGATCTCCGGCACCCTGCGCCAGCTGCAAGACAGCCATGATCCGCTGATCATCACGTTCCATGAGCGCAGCCAGCGCTTCCAGAGTTATCTGGTGGACATTGACCGTGACAGCAACATGATGGCCCTGGACGAAATGATTCCCCGCGATGGTGAACGCTTCCTGCTCGCCGGCGAACCGTTCAAGGTCGAAGGCTTTCACGACGGCGTGCGTATTGCCTGGGAAAGCAACGGCCTGTTGACCATCGACGAATCCGCTGGCGGTCGCTGCTACCGTGGCGCCCTGCCGGCCCAGGTGGTTTACCACCAGCGTCGCAATGCATTCCGCGCAGCATTGAAGCTGGCACAACTGGTCAACGTCGATCTGGGCGGCGAAAAGCTCAAGTCGCCGATCAGCGGCAAGCTCTTGGACATCTCCGCCACCGGCTGCAAGTTGCGCTTCGAAGGCGACATCACCGCCAGCCTGCAACTGGGCCAGGTGTATGACCGCTTCATCGCCGCCCTGCCCTTTGGCAACATGACGGCACCGGTCGAGCTGCGTTACCTGCACTTCGAAGAAAGGATCTCCACCACCTTCGCCGGCGTACGCTTTCACAACATGAGCGGGCTGGTGCAGCGGCAGGTCGAGCGGTTCGTCTATCAGCTTCAACGCGAAGCGCGGCGCTTCGACAAAGACGACATGTAATAAGACGCTTCAATAGAAAACGGGCAGTCCCTTGCGGTGACTGCCCGTTTTTTTTATGCGTTGTTTTTATGCGTTATGGCCTGGCCTCGGTAAAACTTTGCTCGCGAGGTGCATCAGGGTCTTCGGGTGTCGGATCGGTTTCGGGCCCTGATTCAGGTTCAGGTTCAGGTTCAGGTTCAGGTTCAGGTTCAGGTTCCGGGTCCGGCTCAGGGTTGATCGGGTTCTGCATCTGCTCCTGGACAACTTGCTCATCGACCCGCGGGTCAAGGCAAGCCACCAGTGGCGAACTCGACATACTGTCCGGCATGGCGACGTGATGCAGCGGTGCATCGTCCACCACATGCAGGTTGGTCACCGCTTTCGGGCGAATCCGCCACACCAGTACCAACGCGAAGAAACTGAAGAAGGCATAGAGCATGTGGCTGCCGAACAGCTTCATCAGCACCCCGGCCACCAGCGGCCCGATACTGGCGCCGACACCGTAGGTCACCAACAGCATCGCCGTCAGGGACACCCGGCGATCGCCCTCGACGTGGTCGTTGGAGAATGCCACCGCCAGCGGATACAGGCAGAACATCACCAGCGAACAGCAGAACCCGGTGATAAACAAAATCTCCAGCGGTACCTGTTGCATGATTGCCAGCGGCAACGCGGTAAGCGCCAGGACCAGCGCAAAACAGCGGATCAACAACGCCCGGTCATAACGGTCGGACAGCCAGCCCAACGGCCATTGCACCAGCAACCCGGCAAAAATGCAGCTACCCATGAACAGACCGACCTGCTCCGTGGACAATCCCTGCTGTGAGGCATACAGCGGAGCCAGACCGTAGAACGAACCGATGATCAGCCCTGCCCCCAGCACCGTGCTCAACGACTGCGGCACGCGCTTGATGAAGAACCGCGGCTCCATCGGTGCCGGGTGCAACGGCGCCGGGTGAATCCGCCGGGTCAGGGCCACCGGCACCAGGCACAGCGCGAAGCACAAGGCGACCAGCATCAGCAGCTCAAGACCCAGGCCCGGGTGCATGACCAGAATCAACTGACCCAGCACCAGCCCCAGATACGAGGCGATCATGTAGCCGCTGAAGACCGTCCCGCGCTGCGTGGCTTCAGCCTGCTCATTGAGCCAGCTTTCGATGACCATGTATTGGCACATCATGCCGAGGCCGACGATGACCCGCAGGAAGATCCAGGCCGGCAACCAGTCCACCAGGCCATGGCCCAGCACCGCCGCACCGACAATCCCGGCGCAGGCCGAATAGGCGCGAATATGCCCGACCCGGGCGATCAACCGGTGACCGATCTTGCCACCCAGCACCAGGCCGCAATAGTTGGCTGCCATCAACGCACCGACCCACAGGCTGTCGACGTGGTCGGCCGCCAGGCGCAAGGCCAGGTAAGTACTCAACAGGCCAGAGCCGATCAACATCATCAGCGAGGCAAAATAAAGCGCTCGAAAGGGTTTCCAGATTTGGCGCATCGGCGTTCCGAGCGGCTCCTTGCAGTGAGTTTCAGGCTACCGACAAACGATAGCCTGATGTCGACGGATCGTCAGGCCTGGGCCGCTAAAACACGCCGTTCCCAGGGAGTAATTTCATCAAAGAAGCTGGTCAACTCCATGGTCTTCGAGGCGATGTAGCCTTCGATGAACTCCTTGCCAAACAGTTCCTTCGCCAATTGACTACGTTTCAGACGCTCAAGAGCCGCATGCAAGGTACACGGCAACGAAAGATTGTCCGGTACTTCAAATTCGCCCTGGATCGGCTCGCTCGGCTCCAGTTTGTGCTCAATGCCATACAACCCTGCGGCAAGGCTGGCGGCGATCGCCAGGTAAGGATTTGCATCAGCCCCCGGCAAGCGGTTCTCGACCCGACGAGCGGCGGGAGAACTGGCCGGAATACGCAATCCGGCCGCACGGTTGTCGTGGGACCAGCAGGCATTATTCGGCGACGCATATGGATGGCACAAGCGCTGATACGAGTTCACGTTCGGTGCGAACAACGCGGTGAAATCCGCCATGCCAGCCTGCTGACCCGCGATGAAATGACGGAAGGTCGCCGTCGGCTCTCCAGCCTTGTCGCTGAACACGTTACGCCCGCTGCCGATCTCGATGATGCTCTGGTGAATATGCATCGAGCTGCCGGGCGTGTGCGCCAGCGGCTTGGCCATGCAAACCACGGTCAGGCCATGCTTGAGCGCGACTTCTTTAAGCAGATGTTTGAACAGGAGTGTCTGGTCGGCCAGCAGCAGCGGGTCGCCGTGCAGCAGGTTGATTTCGAACTGGCTGATGCCCATCTCGTGCATGAAGGTATCGCGCGGCAGGCCCAGGGCCGCCATGCAGGCGTAGACTTCACTAAAGAACGGCCGCAAACCATTATTGGAACTGATACTGAACGCCGAATGACCGTCCTCGCGACGACCGTCCAGGCCCAGCGGCGGCTGGAACGGTTGAGTCGGGTCGGTATTGGGCGCGAAGACAAAAAATTCCAGCTCGGTCGCCACCACCGGTGCCAGACCGAGGGCCGCGTAACGTGCGATCACGGCTTTGAGTTGGCCGCGGGTCGACAGAGACGAGCTTTCGCCGGTCAGCTCATCCGCATCGCAAATGGCCAAGGCTCGCGGTTGCTGGCTCCACGGCAAGCGATGGATCTGTGCAGGGTCGGGCACCAGCGCCAGATCGCCATCATCGCTGCCGTAAAAACGCGCTGGCGGGTATCCGCCCATGATGCATTGCAGCAGCACACCCCGCGCCATCTGCAAACGCCGCCCCTCGAGAAAGCCTTCGGCGGTCATGACCTTGCCACGGGGTACGCCATTCAAATCCGGGGTGACACATTCAATCTCATCAATGCCCGTCAATCGCTGTGCGAGTGAGCGATGGCCATCGGTTGTCATGACGCAATCCTTTGTTGTTGTGCGAGCCGCGAACGGCGACCCGTACAAAATAGGCTCCGCCTGTTCGGAATATCAAGCAGCGGCCAACAAAAAGACCCGTCAGGGGAGGTAAAGGCTGAACACGCCGCCGCCCAGCGGGCCGCCATTGCTGATTTCGGTGCGTCCGCACACGCCGTTGCGTTGATGGAGTGAGGCAATCCGCCCGGCAAAGTACAGGCCCAGGCCAGTGCTTCCGCTGCTGTGGTTGATGCCCTGCACGTAATCGGCCTGACGCTCGATCATCTCGGGTGGATAACCCTCGCCATCGTCATTGACGGTCAGTACCAATTGCCCGGCTTCATCGCTGACGCTGATCAACACCGCGTGGCGGGCGTAACGAATCGCGTTGTTGATGCTGTTGCTCAGCACCGAAGCAATCAGCTCCCGGTCGAAGAAACCCAGAGGGCTCAGCGGGTCCACTTCATAGGTCGCGATGATGCCGCGACTGGCGAACACGTCCTGGTGGCAGGCCAATTGCGCTTCGATGAAGTCATCCAGTTCATGGTAGGCCGGTTGCAACGGCATCTGGTTGACGCCGAGCTTGTACAGCCCCAGCAACTGCACGAGCATGCCATTGAGGTGTGCAAACTCGAATTCGATCACGCCCTGCTCCGGGGTGTGGTGTTGCGGATCCGGCAAGCGCGCCAACCATTGGCTGTGGGCCTGCATCACCATCGCCAGGGAGTTCTTCATGTCGTGCACGGTGGAGGCAATCACCGTGGAAAAATCGAGTGCCTGTTCGCTGTTGTTCATTCGCCAAACGCCTTGCTTCGCAACTTCTGATAACGGGGAAAACGCGCATCGGTGTCGGGCATCAGGCCGACCATTTTCAGGCACGTCCGACATTCCTCCAGCTCCGCCGAAGGGACACTGGTGTCGGTGCCGTGCAGCAGCGACTGCGCCATGTTCAGCGCGATACTGATGTTCTTCGGTTGCAGCGCCAGGGCTTTGCGGAACACCTGCCGCGCCTCCACCAGGTTGCCGGTCTTGTACACCCGCACACCCTGACGGTTGAGGTCGGCTGCGGCGTTGCCGGAGTTGAGGATGGTCGGATCGTCCGTCAACTTGGCGATGCCCTTCATCACCGTCGGGTCGTCGCCGTAGATTTCCGCGCAGTTTTTCAGCATCGAGGCACCGGCGCTGGCCTGCCCGAGCATCTGCAGTTGCTTGGCCACCAGCAGCGCGGCTTCGGCGCTCATGAACTGTTCCATGCCATCGAGGCGCATCATTGCCTGCTCGGTGAGCTTTTCGGCGGTTTCGGCATCGTTGAGCAGCAGACTGGTGGCTTTCATCAATCGCGCACGAATCTGCAGACCCGGGTCGGAGGGGTTTTCCTTGGCCACCGCACTCAGCGTCGTGTTGATTTCCAGTCGAGTCCGGGTATCCAGACCTTTTTCGCTGCCTTTACTGATCAAGGCATGGGCCAGGCCGAGGTTGCTCTCCGCATCCTTGAAACGTGACTGCGCGCCCTGCGCCACGGCCTGACGATAGGCTTTGGAGGCGGTGTCGAAATCTTCGTTGGTCATCGCCAACTTACCCAGCAGCGCTTGCCGGCGCACCGCCAGCGGCGACAAGCGGATCGCCTCTTCCAGCACACGCTGGGCCGCCTTGGTGTCGCCTTCGGCGACCAACACATCGGCCATGCCGTCGTAGAGCGCCGGCATCATCGGGAACACTTTCAGGGCTTTTTCGTAGACGCCTTTGGCCTGAGCGACCTGGCCACGCTTGAACAGCAGCTTACCCAACCCGGCAAACGCCCACGGCAACGGTCGATCGGCAATGATGCTGTCGTAGAGACGTTCTAGCGCCTCGTTCTGATTAAGGTCGCGCAACGCATCGGCGCGGTAGCGCAGGCACAACGGCGAGTAGCGGATGTCTTGCTTGCACAGGGCGATGCAGGCATTGAGCACTTCAACCGGTTTGCCCCGGTCAAGGGCCTGCAGAATCGGCTTGAGCAAGGTCTTGCGTTGCTCCAGCCGCTCCAGGCGTTGAGCCAGGCCGGAGCGGTTGAACGGTTTGGTCAGGTACGCATCGGGTTCGTGTTCCAACGCACTGAGCACCATCGCTTGACTGGTCTCGGCGGTGACCATGACGAACACGGCCTCATGGCTGATCAGCTTCTCGATCATCAGGTCCTCAAGCACCTGCTGGCCGTTCTTCTTGCCATCGCCCAGGTGAAAGTCCTGCAGGATGAAATCGTAGGCCTTCTGCGAACACATACGCAGCGCCTGTTCACCGGTGTCGGCGGTGTCGACATCCTTGACGCCCAGTTCGCGCAGCATGGACCTGACGGAACTGCGAAAATCCGAGAAATCATCGACGATCAAAAAGCGCTTTTGGTGATACGACAGCATCGAAGATTTCCAGGCAATTTAAGAAGAAGACCATGACTGTTCGGGTTATCGGCCAGAACAGGCATTCACTTGAAGCAACGGGAGTGCAATCGCTCATTTGGTGGTCAAAGAGTCTATGGAGGCGCCCATGGCGAGCTAAATATTTGAAGGCGTTATTGAAAAACGGGATTATCCTGACCTATTGAATTGCGCTTCCTGTCGCTTGAAATCAACACGCTTTACGTCGCAGCTAAAGGCCAAAGTCATGACCACCAAACCCAAGCGCTCGGATACCCCTACCGAGCGAAAGGCCCTGATCCCCAGCACCCTGGACTTTCCGGTGGTGGGCATCGGTGCGTCAGCGGGCGGGCTGCAAGCGATCAAATTGTTCTTTGAAAACATGCCTCAAGACAATGGCATGGCGTTCGTGATCATTCTCCATCTGTCGCCCGATCACCAGAGCATCGCTGACAAGATCATCCAGGAATCGACCAAGATGCCGGTTCTGCAGGTGACCGAAACGGTGGCCATCGAGAAAAACCGGGTGTACGTCATTTCACCGGCGCAACGGCTGGCAATGAACGATGGCTTTCTGGAAGTCAGCGCCACAGATCCGCGCGAAGGTCGCCACGCATCCATTGATCTGTTTTTCCGCGACCTGGCCGATGTACACCGCGAGCGCGCCTTCTGTCTGGTGTTGTCGGGCACCGGCTCCGACGGCGCGGTAGGTTTGTCACGGATCAAGGAACAAGGTGGCATCACACTGGTCCAGGCACCGGAAGACGCCGAATTCGATGGCATGCCTTGCGCCGCCATCGAAACCCGCATGGTTGACCTGGTGCTACCCGTGGTGGAAATGCCGCAAAAACTGCTGGAACTATGGCGCAACTCCAGGGAAATCACTTTACCCATCGCTAATGATCCAGAACTGCAAAACGTTGCTACGGTGTCCGAGCGTGACGCGGCTCTTGCCGAACAGGTGCTGCGCGACATCCTGATTCAGTTGCGCACTGGAACCGGCCATGACTTCAAACACTACAAGCGCGCCACCGTGTTGCGCCGGATCGAACGCCGCATGCAGGTCACCGGCCAGTCGGACCTGAGTGCCTATTACCAGTATCTGCAGAACAATCCCGAAGAAACCAAGGCACTCCTGGGCGACATGCTGATCGGGGTGACCAACTTCTTCCGTGACAGAGAGGCTTTCGAAGCCCTGGAGCGGGATGTCGTGCCGCAACTGGTCAGCGCCGCCGTGTCCGCACACCCCGAGAAAGAAGAAATCCGGGTCTGGTCCGCGGGCTGCTCTACGGGCGAAGAAGCCTACAGCCTGGCCATGCTGCTCAACGATCAATTGCAACTGGATGCCAGCGCGGCGTCGATGCAGCTGTTCGCCACCGACATCGACGAACGCGCCATCAGCATCGGTCGGGCCGGCCTGTATCCACAGGCGATCGTCACCGATGTGCCACCCTCGCGGCTGCGTCACTACTTCATCAAGGAAGACGATCATTATCGGATCCGCAAGGAAATCCGCGAAAAGGTCTTGTTCGCCAAGCACAGCCTGTTGTCCGACCCGCCCTTCTCGCAGATCGACCTGATCGTTTGCCGCAACCTGCTGATCTATCTGGATCGCGAAGTGCAACGCGAAATCCTCCAGATGTTCCACTTTGCCCTGCGTCCCGGCGGCTTCCTGTTCCTCGGTTCTTCCGAGAGCGCAGACGCGTGCCACGAATTGTTCGCGCCGGTGGATAAACGCAACCGGATTTTCCGCGCCAAGACCGGCACGGCCAACAGTCGGCGCACACCGACCATGCCGCGTGGAGGCTATGTGCGGACCAACACTTCCCAACAGGTCCCGCAAAGCAGCGCGCCGCGTAAATTGTCATTTGCCGATATCCATCAACGCGCCCTCGAACAGTCCGCACCACCGAGCGTGATCGTCGATGCCAACGCCGACATCCTGCACATGAGCGAGAGTGCCGGGCGTTTCCTGCGTCATGTTGGCGGCGAATTGTCGCGGAACTTGCTGACACTGATTCTTCCGGAACTGCGCCTGGAAATCCGCACCACGCTGTTCCAGGTCCAGCAAAGTGGCCTGCCGGTCAAGTCCCGCGAAGTGCCGATCAAGCGTGACAAGCGCAGTTACCTGATTGATCTGGTCGCACATCCCTACAAGGATGAAGATTCGGACGGCGAATACGTCCTGGTGATTTTCGAGGAAGTCGAGGTCGACCCTGCCGAACGGGCGGCCACCACCGTGCTACAGACCGAAAGCCAGGTGCTGTCCAACCTTGAGCGCGAACTGCAACGCACCAAATTGCACCTGCAGGACACCATCGAACAATCGGAAGTCTCCAGCGAAGAGCTCAAGGCGTCCAACGAAGAAATGCAAGCCATCAACGAAGAACTGCGTTCGGCCACAGAAGAACTGGAAACCAGCAAGGAAGAGCTGCAGTCGATCAACGAAGAGCTGTTGACGGTCAACTACGAGCTGAAAACCAAAGTCGAAGAAACCGACAAGATCAACGACTACCTGACCAACCTGATTGCCTCCACCGACATCGCCACGGTGTTTGTCGATCGCAGCATGCGCATCAAGTGGTTCACTCCGCGTGCCACTGACATCTTCAGCATGTTACCGGTGGATACCGGGCGCTCCTTGCTCGACATTACCCATCGCCTGTATTACGAGGACATCGTCGCAGACGCGGCCCAGGTGTTCGAATCGCTGAACATGATCGAACGCGAAGTCAGGAGCACCGACAACCGCTGGTACATTGCCCGCCTGCTGCCCTATCGCTCCAGTGAAGACCATATCGACGGCACCGTGCTGACGTTCATCGACATCACCAAACGTCGTGCGGCTGAAGAAGAGCTGCGACTGGGCGAAGAACGCATGCGCCTGGTCGCCGAAAGCACGCGCGACTACGCCATCATCACCCTTGATGAGCAGGGCGTGATCACCACCTGGAACAAAGGCGCCGAGTTGATCTTCGGCTATAGCAAGGCCGAGGCCGAGGGCGCCTATTACGACTTCATTTTCTCGCCTGAAGATCGCGCGTCCGGCGTGCCTGAAAACGAACTGCTGGCGGTGCGCACCCATGGCCGCAGCGAAGATGAGCGCTGGCACGTGCGCAAGGACGGCAACCGCTTCTTTTGCAGCGGCGAAGTGACCTTGCTCAGCGGCGACAATCTCAAAGGCTACGTCAAAATCGCCCGCGACCTGACCGGCCATAAACGCCAGCATGAAGAACAGAGCCAACAACTGGCCGAAACGCGCAACACCAATTACCTCAAGGATGAATTCTTCGCGGTCATGTCCCACGAACTCAAGCATCCGTTGAACCTGATTCAGCTCAATGCAGAACTGCTGCGTCGCTTGCCGGTGACCAAGTCGGTGGAGCCGGCCGCCAAGGCCGTCAATACCATCTGCGACGCCGTTAACAGCCAGGCAAGGATCATCGATGATCTGCTGGATGTCGCCCGGGTCCGTACCGGCAAACTGAAACTGAAACCCATCGCCGTGGATCTGGCCAGTGTGTTGCGCGATATTCACGCCGTCGTGCTCAGCGACCGACACGACGCCACCGTCGAGTTGCACGTGCCTTCAGACCCATTGATGGTCCATGCCGACCCGACGCGCCTGGAGCAAATTATCTGGAACCTGGTGAATAACGCGCTGAAATTCACGCCCTCCAACGGCCACGTGCAATTGATCGCCAGCCAGGTTGGAAACATGGCGCGGCTGGACGTCAAAGATAACGGTGCGGGTATCGCACCCGAGAACCTCGATCACGTGTTCGACCTGTTCGGCCAGGCTGAAAAGCAGCATGTCAGCCACAACCGTGAAGGACTGGGAATCGGCTTGTCACTGGTCCGCCAGTTGACCGAGGCCCAACGGGGAACGGTTGAGGTGACCTCTGCCGGGGTGGGAACAGGTTGTACCTTCACGGTTTACCTGCCCTTGGCCCACACCCTAGATGAGCCGCAAACCCCGACTCAGGTTGAAGAATCCTCTGGCAGGCTGAGCGGTTTGACGATCCTGCTGGTCGATGACTCCGCCGATGTACTGGAAACCTTGAAAATGCTGCTGGAAATGGAAGACGCGCAAGTGATTGCGTTCGACCGTCCGGTGGCGGCTTTGGATGCCGCAAAAAGCACGCGCTTCGACTTGATCATTTCTGACTTGGGCATGCCGGTCATGAATGGCCACGAGCTGATGAGCGCATTGCGTCAGTTGCCGCTGGTCAAGGATGTGCCGGCCATTGCACTGACGGGCTACGGCGCCCACAGCGACATTCAAAAATCACGGCAATCGGGCTTTGACCAGCACATTGGAAAGCCGGTGTCCTACGATGATCTGATCGAAACCATTGAGAATCTGCGACGCTCCCAGACCTGAGGCAGGTCAGCGCAGATAGGCCCGTTGTACGCAGGCTCGTCGATCGATGGCCTGCCTGAGCCGCTCCTTGTGATCAGCCCAGACCCTGGGATCGACTCTGGTTGAGCGCATCAGCTCCAGCATGGCTGCCTTGGCAGCCAGGTACTCCAACCAGGCATCTTCGGACCTGAGTTTCAAAGACTGGCGCTCGGTCATTTCCATCCGCCGCAGGGCCAGTTCCGGTTCATCGGTAATCACTGGACTCAAGGTCACCTGCACCCGATGCGGCGCGACGAACTCCTGGGTATCCGCAACAATCTCCCTCGCCCGCTGAGCGCCCCACTTCAACGCCGCGCAGTAATGCTCACCGGCGTGCCGGTCATGAGACTCCTCGCAAACCGCCCAGCCATCGGTGCCGTAGACACCTATAAATACCTGGGTAACCCCCTCATGACTGGCCCGTGCCTGCACCTCAATGTGCAGCCCATTGCTGAGTACCTCCTCATGCGTATGAAGGGGTAACTGCGTGTTGGTCCATAACCAGAATTTTGCGCCTCTTCGCCGCATCGACGTTGCCCCATGAGTTATGTCTGGAGTAAGGCACAGCAATGCCAGACTTTCCATGTAGATCGTCGGGTGATATGTCCGCTCGCACTTTCCTGCGGGCAAAACAAAACCCCTACCTGCATACGCAGATAGGGGTTTCGGAATTTAATCTTGACGATGACCTACTCTCACATGGGGAAACCC
>NZ_QKZG01000012.1:82821-193690 GCF_003254125.1 Pseudomonas sp. 478 | reverse complement strand
GTGAACACCAGCAGGTTGGTGGTGGCCGTGCGGCCTTCGACTACACCGCCGTTGAGCGACAGGTTCACCGCCTCGCCGGTGGCCGTGTCGGTCAGCCCGGAAGGGCCGGCCGTCATGCCCAGCGCATAGGTCAGGGTGCCGGCGCCATCAGCACCAAACGCCGAGCTGAAGTTGGCGGTAAAGCTCTGGGTGGCGTCGGTTGTCAGCACCGTTTCGTCTACCGTCAATATTGGCTCGGTGCCGGTGGTGCTGATGCTTGGCCCATCGTCCTCGAACACCAGGTTCTGGCCGATGTTGAGGGTCGCCTGGGCACTGTCGCCGTCCTTGTCGGTGATGGTTGCCGTCAGGGTGACCAGGTTGTCCGCCGACAGCGTCGTCGCGTCATCGGGATTGGTGGCATCGGGATGCACCACAGCGCGCAGCTGGTCGAGGGTGACGTCACCATTGGCGGCGACGCTGACCGTGAACACCAGCAAGTTGGTGGTGGCCGTACGGCCTTCGACTACACCGCCGTTGAGCGACAGGTTGACCGCCTCGCCGGTGGCCGTGTCGGTCAGCCCCGAAGCTCCGGCCGTCATGCCCAGCGCATAGGTCAGGGTGCCGGCGCCATCAGCACCAAACGCCGAGCTGAAGTTGGCGGTAAAGCTCTGGGTGGCGTCGGTTGTCAGCACCGTTTCGTCTACCGTCAGTATGGGCTCGGTGCCGGTGGTGCTGATGCTCGGGCCGTCGTCCTCGAACACCAGGTTCTGGCCGATGTTGAGGGTCGCCTGGGCACTGTCGCCGTCCTTGTCGGTGATGGTCGCTGTCAGGGTGACCAGGTTGTCCGCCGACAGGCTCGTCGCATCATCGGGATTGGTCGCATCGGGATGCACCACGGCGCGCAGCTGGTCGAGGGTGACGTCGCCATTGGCGGCGACGCTGACCGTGAACACCAGCAGGTTGGTGGTGGCCGTGCGGCCTTCGACTACACCGCCGTTGAGCGACAGGTTGACCGCTTCGCCGGTGGCCGTGTCGGTCAGCCCGGAAGCTCCGGCCGTCATGCCCAGTGCATAGGTCAGCGTGCCGGCGCCATCAGCGCCAAACGCCGAGCTGAAGTTGGCGGTAAAGCTCTGGGTGGCGTCGGTCGCCAGTACCGTTTCGTCTACCGTCAGTATGGGCGCGGTGCCGGTGGTGCTGATGCTCGGGCCGTCGTCCTCGAACACCAGGTTCTGCCCGATGTTGAGGGTCGCCTGGGCACTGTCACCGTCCTTGTCGGTGATGGTTGCCGTCAGGGTGACCAGGTTGTCCGCCGACAGGCTCGTCGCGTCATCGGGATTGGTGGCATCGGGATGCACCACGGCGCGCAGCTGGTCGAGGGTGACGTCACCGTTGGCGGCGACGCTGACCGTGAACACCAGCAGGTTGGTGGTGGCCGTGCGACCTTCGACCACGGCGCCGTTGAGCGACAGGTTGACTGCCTCGCCGGTGGCCGTGTCGGTCAGCCCGGAAGCTCCGGCCGTCATGCCCAAGGCATAGGTCAGCGTGCCGGCGCCATCAGCGCCAAACGCCGAGCTGAAGTTGGCGGTAAAGCTCTGGGTGGCGTCGGTTGTCAGCACCGTTTCGTCTACCGTTAACGTTGGTTCCGTACCGGTGGCGCTGATGCTCGGGCCGTCGTCCTCGAATACCATCTTGGAGCCGATTTCGGCGATCGAAGTAGAAGCCTTTGTCAGCGTGAAGCCGCCGATATCAAAATCGGCATGGTCATTGCCCCTGGCGTCGACGGCCGCCCCGTTCTCGATGAGTACGCGGTTGTGATCAGCCGTTGTGGTGTATTCAATCTGGTAGCCGGCTTTAACGCCGGTGATGGTTGCAACCCCGGCAGCAGAAAAGCTGATGGTAATCGCCGGATCATTCACTGTTCCGTCTGAATTCTCGATCACCAGCCCGGTGCTGTTGTTGATGACGCGAACGTTGGTGATGGCAACCGGCGTATCGTTCGCATAGCCGTTGATGAAATTCACGCCAGGTTCAGCAGCAGTGCTGAATGCGCTGATTTTTACTACAGCACTCTTGCCGCTTTGCAGTTGCACGACGTCGAAATTGGCCGAGGTCGTATTGTAGACAGCGGTAAAGTCGATGTTGGACTCAACATCTGCTTCGGTCTGACTAAGGTGGGGAACGGTCACATCCTGCCTGGCGCCCGTGACAAACGAAAAGCGGATGCCTTCCTGTTCCACAATCATCTGGTTGTTGGTGCCGATGGTGGTCGGGCCACCCCCATGGCTGGTATTGATCGTATCGCCAGTGTTTATTTTGGCACCGCTTGACTGGTCCGCGGGGTCCTTGCCGGTGGCAATGATGGTGGGATCCGTGATCCGCACGACACCATTGATAGTTTCAGTTGCCGGGTTCAATTTCGTGAACATCAGGAACAGGTTCTGACCGGAGGGGGCATTGGCCAGACTGAAATCCAGGTCCTGAGTGGCGCCGATGAAAACCTTATCCAACAGATTGAGCGAATCATCCGGGTTAGTAGCATCTGGATGCTTGAGCGGTTGGTACTCCACGGTCCAGATCTTGCCGCCGGTGACCGGCGATCCGGTTTCTTCAATGTAGGCCGCGAACACGATCGCGCCATCTGCGCCCCCGGCTCGGCCCAGAAGGATGTTGTTGTTCGTGTCCGTATAGAGAAAGATGCTGGTGCCATCAAGGGTGTCCAGTCCGCTGTCAACGCCATTGAGGGGGGCGCCAGCGCTGTCGACGAAGCGGATATCGGTAATGCTTCCTCCGCCGGTGAAGGTGAACGCATTGGTGCCCGTGTTGCCCGCGGCACCGGTATAGCCACTCAGGGCCGCACCCGTTGCGGTACCGGCTCCAAGTGCGGTCAAGCGGGTAGAAAAGGATGCGGGCAGGGATGCCACCAGAATGTCGTTGTCGTCAGCGTCTCCTGCAGGGGTTGGCGTGGCGGTGGCGTTCTGTAACCCGGCCGTCTCGTCCAGTACAACGTCCTCGCCGGTGATTGCAATAGCCATGATTGTTCTCCCGAGCAATTGCGGTCATTGAGGTCTGACCATTGACCTCTACAACTATGACCAAGCGCCCGGAATTGCACATTGGCCGATACTCCCAAACGGGGTGGGAGTTTCGGCCTAGTGTCCTCGTCGGTAGTTTGTCGCAGGGTGCCCAGGTTGATGCGAGCGTGGGGATGTCCTATTGGAACTGCAAAAATGCGAGGGTGGTTTGTGCCACCCTCGCATCCTTTCACACGCGCGACGCCTCAGACGCTGCCAATAACGATGTCGCTAGTCAGAAGATCGACCCCCACCAAGGTGATGGTCGTGACCTGTCCGCCCGTTTCGGTAACCGTCACGATGCTGTCTGCGCCGCTTGTGTCGATCTGGACACCGGCGTTCTGATCACCGTTGAGCACCAGCGTGTCTCGCAGATTTGCATCTGCATCGAAGCCGGTGACCTGGTACTGGTTCTCGGTGAATGACAAGTCGACGTTGAAGGCATCCCGCTCACCGCCCGTGCCTACCAGCGTGTAGTCGAAGGTGCCGGTCAAGTCGTTGGCGAACAGGTTGGCGTCGAACGTACTCGTCGCCGAGTCCCCATCCCTGTCCGTTACCGTCGCGTTGAACGACAGCTGGATATCGCTGGCCAGGCTCTCGGTCTCCTGAATGAACTGGATCACCGGGATCTTGATGTCGCCTCGGCCCATCGTGAGCTGAACAGCGTCGATCAGCAGCGAGCCTTCTTGCTCAATGAGGAAGGACACCTGTCCGCCTGCCTCTGGAGTCAGGGTATTCACCTCGGTGAGGTTCGAAGTCGAGCCGTCCTCGTAGTAGATCCTGTAGTACAGGTCCTCGGTCGCTGTGTTGTAACCCGCCACGGAGTTGTCGATGAAAACCTTCATTCCCGTCAGCAGGGTCTCGGGATTGATGACGAAACTTTCATCGGTAGCGCCGATTGCCACCAGATTGTCTCCCTGGAGGACGTTATTGGCGACGCCGATACCGGACGTGCTGACGTTCATGGCCCTGGGGTCGATGTACGAGGGCAGGGGGTTGGTTTGTAGCTGGGCTTCGGTGGGGTCGGATGCTCCAAGCCCAATACCGGTCAGGATGTCCGAAGTCGACGCAAGCGCCTTCGCGGAAAAGAACACAACCTCCTCGGAAGCCGAAGGAATAGTCGGGTCATTCGTCTTCGGAATTAACAAGGTGCGCACTGGGTCCGGACCGCCGGCAGCGAGAGAGCCATCGGCAGTGCTGAGCACGACCGTCGAACTGAAGCCTTGCACCAGATCCAGTGTATAGCTGCCATTGGCATAGGCGGTCAGCGTGTAGTCGACGCTGGTATCCGCGGTTGCGGCGTTGTTGTCGAAATCACCGGTCAACGTCCCTGCAAAATGGTACGCGCCATTGCCGTCCGGTGAGGGTGACTGCTCGGTGAGCGTGCCGGTCCCGGTGGTGGTCGTGTTGTCTGGCCTGACGAGGGTGAACTGGTCATTCACCAACGAGATATCCAGACCGTTCGCATCCAGTCCGTCGGCGCCGGCCGAATGACTCCAGTACCCGATTTGTGGCAGAACGCTACCGGTGCCGATCAGGTTGCCAAAGGCGAGTGCAGGGCCGTCATCTTCGAAGATCATCTTGGAGCCGATTTCGGCGGTCGTAACAGCGGTTTGGAGCAGTGTGAAACCACCGATGTCAAAATCGGCGTGGGTATTGCCCTTGGCATCGAGGGCCGCTCCGTTCTCGATGAGGACGCGGTTGTGATCAGCCGTTGTGGTGTATTCAATCTGGTAGCCGGCTTTAACGCCGGTGATGGTTGCAACCCCATTAACATCAAAACTGATGGTAATAGCGGGATCATTCACTGATCCGTCTGAATTCTCGACCACCAGCCCAGTGCTGATGTTGGTGACGACCACATTGGTAATAGCGACCGTCGTATCGTTCGTATAGCCGTCGATGAAATTCACGCCAGATTCAGCAGTGGTGCTGAATGCGCTGATTTTTACCACAGCACTCTTGCCGCTTTGCAACTGCACGATGTCGAAATTGGCCTTCTTCGCATTGACGACGTCGGTAAAGTCGATGTTGGCTTCAACATCGGCTTCGTTCTGATCCAGGTTAGGAATGGTCACATCCTGCCTGGCACCGGTGACGAACGAAAAACGGATGCCTTCCTGTTCCGTAATCATCTGGCTGTTGGTGCCGAAGGTGGTCGGGCCACCCGCCTGGCTGGTATTGATCGTGTCGCCAGTCGTTATATTAACGCCAGTTGACTGATTCGCCGGGTCCTTGCCGGTGGCAATGATGGTGGGATCCGTGATCCGCAAAACACCACCGACATCGACAACTGTCGGGTTCTCCGTCGTGAACATCAGGAACAGGTTCTGACCGGAGGGCGCACCGGCCAGACTGAATTCCAGGTCCTGACTGGTTCCGACGAATACCTTATCCAGCAGATTGAGCGAATCATCGGGGTTCGTAGCATCTGGATGCTGGAGCGGTTGGTACTCCACGGTCCAGATCTTGCCGCCCGAAACCGGCGATCCGGTTTCTTCAATGTAGGCCGCGAACACGATCGCGCCAGTTGCGCTCCCGGCACGGCCTAGAACGATATTGTTGTTCTCTGTATCGGTATAGAGAAGGATGCTGGTGCCATCGAGGGTAAACAGTCCACTGTCCACGCCATCAAGCGGTGCGCCAGCGCTGTCGACGAAACTGATATCGGTAATGCCGGAAGCATCGGTGAGAGTGAATGCATTGCTGCCAGTATCGCCCACGGCGCCGGTGTAGCCACTCAAGGCCGCACCCGTTGCGGTACCTGCCGCAAGTGCGGTCAAACGGGTAGAGAAGTCCGAGGGCAGGGACGCCACCAGAATGTCGTTGTCGTCAGCGTCTCCCGGTGGGGTTGGCGTGGCGGTGGCGTTCTGCAATCCGGCCGTTTCGTCCAGTGAAACGTTCACGCCGGTGATTCCAATAGCCATGATCTTTCTCCAGAACAATTGCGGTCATCGAGGCCTGACCGTTGACCATTGGCCGCAACTATGGATAAGCGCTGGAGATTGCGCATCGGCCGATTCTCCCAAACGGGATGGGAGTTTCAGCCTAGTCGTCCCTGTCGATGGCCTGCCGCAGGATGAGCAGGTTGAAGCGATCCGTGCGGATCGCCTATTGGAAGTGCAAAAAAAGCGAGGGTGGTTTGCACCACCCTCGCATCCGCTTACGCGCGCTTCTCAGGCGCTGCCATAAACAATGTCGCTAATCAGAAGATGAACCCCGACCAAAGTGATGGTCGTGACATCTCCGCCCGTTTCGGCAACCGTCACGATGCTGTCTGTGCCGCTGTTGTCGATCTGGACACCGGCAGTCTGATCGCCGTTGAGCACCAGGGTGTCTCGCAGGTTGGCGCCCGCATCGAAGCCGGTAACCTGGTATTGGTTCTCAGCGAATGACAAATCGACGTTGAAGGCATCCCGTTCACCACCCGTGCCCACCAGCGTGAAGTCGAAGAGGGCGTTGGCCGCGTCATTGGCGAACAGGTTGGCGTCAAACGAACTTGATGCCGAGTCCCCATCCTTGTCCGTCAGCGTCGCGTTGAACGTCAGCTTGACATCGCTGGCCAGGTTCTCGGTTTCCTGCATGAACTGGATGACCGGGATCTTGACCACGCCCAGGCCCATCGTGAGCTGAACAGCGTCAATGAGCTTCGAGCCCTCTCTCTCGATAAGGAAGGACGCCTGTCCTCCAGCCTCCGAAGTCAGGTCAGCAGAAAGAACTTTCGTCGGTTGACCTGAAGTCGTGCCGTCCTGGTAGAAGATCGTGTAGTACAGCTCCTCGGTTGCCGGGGTGTAACCGCCCACTGAGTTGTCGATGAACACTTTCAGACCCGTCAACAACGTCTCGGGGTTAATGACAAAACTCTCGTCACCGGCATTAATGCCTGCCGTCCCGTTTCCATCCAGGTTGTTGTTGCCAATACCGATACCGGACGTGCTGACGTTCATGTTCGCGGCGCCGATGAATGCAAACCCGCCAGCTTCTATCTGCGCTTCGGTGAGGTCGTGCTCTCCCACCTCGATGGCGCTAAATATGGAGCTTGAGGTAGTGGTTGCGTTTACACCAAAAAAGACAATTTCCTCAGATGGCGAAGGAATAGTCGGCGGATTCTGCGTCGGGATCAACAATGTGCGGACGGCGTCAGGACCGCCGGCGCCGAGCGAGCCCTGGGCAGTGCTGAGCACGATCGTCGAACTGAAGCCTTGCACCAGATCCAGGGTATAGCTGCCATTGGCGTAGGCTGTCAGCGTGTAGTCGACGCTGGTATTCGCCGTGGAGGTATTGTTGTCGAAATCGCCGGTCAACTGCCCTGCGAAGTGGTACGCGCCGTTGCCATCCGGAGAGGGCGACTGCTCGGTGAGCGTGGCGGTCCCGGTGGTGGTCGTGTTGTCCGGCCTTACGAGGGTGAACTGGCTATTCACCGAGATATCCAGACCAGCCGCACCCAACCCGTCGGCGCCGGCCGAATTATCCCAGAACCCGTATTGCGGCAGGACGCTACCGGTGCCGATCAGGTTGCCGAACGCAAGTGATGGGCCATCGTCCTCGAACACCAGGTTCTGGCCGATGTTGAGCGTCGCCTGGGCGCTGTCACCGTCTCTATCGGTCTTGGTTGCCGTCAGCGTTATCAGATTGTCCGCCGACAGAGTCTTCGAATCATCGGGATTGCTGGCGTCGGGATGGACCACCGCGCGGAGCTGGTCGAGCGTGACGTCGCCATTGGCGGCCACGGTGGCCGTGAACACCAGCAGGTTGGAGGAGGCCGTGCGGCCTTCCACCACGCCACCGTTGAGTGACAGGTTCACCGCCTGGCCCGAGGCCGTGTCCACCAGCCCGGAGGCACCCGTCACCACGCCCAGTGCATAGGTCAGCGTGCCGGCGCCATCAGCGCCAAACGCCGAGCTGAAGTTGGCGGCAAAGTTCTTGGTGTCGTTGGTCGCCAGGACGGTCTCGTCCACCGTCAGCGTTGGCTCGGTGCCAGTGGTGCTGATGCTTGGCCCGTCGTCCTTGAACACCAGGTTCGACCCGATGTTGAGGGCGGCATGGGCACTGTCGCCGTCCTTGTCGGTTATGGTCGCTGTCAGCGTTACCAGATTGTCCGCCGTCAGGCTCTTCGAATCATCGGGATTGGTGGTGTTGGGATGCACCACCGCGCGGAGCTGGTCGAGCGTGACGTCGCCATTGGCGGCCACGCTGACCGTGAACACCAGCAGGTTGGTCGTGGCCGTACGGCCTTCCACCACTGTGCCGTTGAGCGACAGGTTCACTGCCTCATTCGTGGCCGTGTCCACCAGCCCGGAGGCACCCGCCACCACGCCCAGTGCATAGGTCAGCGTGCCGGCCCCATCGGCGCCAAACGATGAGTTGAAGTTGGCGGCAAAGTTCTGCGTGGCGTTGGTCGCCAGGACGGTCTCGTCCACCGTCAGTGTCGGCTCGGTGCCGGTGGTGCTGACGCTCGGTCCGTCGTCCTTGAACACCAGGTTCTGGCCGATGTTGAGGGCCGCCTGGGCGCTGTCGCCATCCCCATCGGTCTTGGTCGCCGTCAGCGTCACCAGGTTGTCCGCCGTCAGGCTCTTCGAATCATCGGGATTGCTGGCATCGGGATGCACCACCGCCCGTATCTGGTCGAGCGTGACGTCGCCATTGGCGGCCACGCTGACCGTGAACACCAACAGGTTGGTCGTGGCCGTACGGCCTTCCACCACTGTGCCGTTGAGCGACAGGTTCACTGCCTCATTCGTGGCCGTGTCCACCAGCCCGGAGGCACCCGCCACCACGCCGAGCGCATAGGTCAGCGTGCCGGCCCCATCGGCGCCAAACGCCGAGGTGAAGTTGGCGGCAAAGTTCTGGGTGGCATTGGTCGCCAGGACTGTCTCGTCCACTGTCAGCGTCGGCTCGGTGCCGGTGGTGCTGATGCTCGGCCCGTCGTCCTCGAACAGCATCTTGGAGCCGATTTCAGTTTTCGAAATAGAGGCTTGAACCAATGTGAAGCCACCCACATCAAAATCGGCGTGGTTATTACCCTTGGCGTCGAGGGCTGCCCCGTTCTCGACGAGCACGCGGTTGTGATCTGACGCTGTGGTGTATTCAATCTGGTACCCGGCCAAAACGCCGGTGATGGTAGCAACCCCACCGGATAAGGTGATACCAATGGCCGGATCATTCACCGATCCGTTTGAATTCTCGATCACCACCCCGGCGCTATTGAAGACGCGAACATTGGTGATGGCAATTGACGTATCGTTCGCATAGCCGTCGATGAAATTCACGCCAGATTCAGCAGCGGTGCTGAATGCGCTGATTTTTACCACAGCACTCTTGCCGCTTTGCAACTGCACGACGTCGAAATTGGCCGACTTCGCATTGAAAACGCCGGTAAAGTCGATATTGGCTTCAACATCTGCTTCGGTCTGATCCAGGTTGGGAATGGTCAGATCCTGCCTGGCACCGGTGACGAACGAATAACGGATGCCTTCCTGTTCCGTAATCATCTGGCTGTTGGTGCCGAAGGTGGTCGGACCACCCGCCTGGCTGGTATTGATCGTGTCGCCAGTCGATATATTGACGCCAGTGGACTGGTTTGCGGGGTCCTTGCCGGTGGCGATGATGGAAGGGTCCGTGATCCGCAAGACACCACCGTCGTCGACAACTGTCGGGTTCGCTTTCGTGAACATCAGGAAGAGGTTCTGACCGGAGGGCGCATTGGCCAGACTGAACTCCAGGTCCTGGCTGGCTCCGATGAACACCTTATTCAGCAGATTGAGCGAGTCATCGGCGTTCGAAGTATCTGGATGCTTAAGCGGTTGATACTCCACGGTCCAGATCTTGCCGCCCGAAACCGGCGATCCGGTTTCTTCGATATAGGCCGCGAACACGATCGCGCCGGTCGAGCCACCGGCTCGGCCCAGAACGATGTTGTCGTTGTTCGCATCCGTATAGAGCAAGATGCTGGTGCCATTGAGGGTATCCAGTCCACTGTCCAGGCCATTGAGCGGTGCACCAGCGCTGTCGACGAAGCTGATATTGGTAATGCTGGCTCCGGGGTCAGCGGTGACGGTGAACGCATTGCTGCCCGTGTTGCCCACGGCACCGGTATAGCCACTCAACGCTGCACCCGTTGCGGTACCGGCACCCAGTGCAGTCAAACGGGTAGAGAAGGTCGAGGGCAGGGAGGTCACCAGAATGTCGTTGTCGTCAGCGTCTCCCGCAGGGCTTGGCGTGGCGGCGGCGTTCTGCAACCCGGCCGTTTCGTCCAGCGTAACGTTCGCGCTGGTGGCCACGACGCTCAGACCGCTGTCCGTAAATGACGTTGTCGCCACTGTGTCGTCACTCGTACCGAACACACGATCGTCACCCGAAGAGGTTGCGGTGAGCAGAAACGTCGCACCAGCCGAGTCGTCTGGATTCACGTACCACGAGGTCGTGACGCTGCCGTTGACTTGGCCGTCAAGATCGCCGGCACCGCCGTCGGTCACGTACCAGGGCTCGTGTCCCTCGCCGGTGTCGGTATCGAGCACGTCGTCGGGCGTGCCCCATAGGTTATCCGCGCCGGCGCCGGTGGCGTGTTCCACATCGAGCTTCACTGTGCTGCCGGCGGCGAAGCCGCTGGCCGTAATGGTGGCGGTGCTGCCAGGCGCGTAGTCGCTCAGGTTGGTGGTGACGGTCGGAGTATATGGGGGGGCGTCGCTTGCGTTGACGTCATGGCTGATGGGTAACGAATCGGCACCGGTGTTATCGGCCTGGTTACTTGTTAGCGATGAGTTTTTCTTTTGATTAGCCATTATTTTCTCCAGAGCAACTAAGGCCATCGAGGCCTGACCGTAGACTTTGTACTGCTATGGCTTGCAACTATGTGTAAGCGCCGGGGATTGCGCATCGGCCGATACTCCCAGGCGGGGTGGGAGTTTCAGACTACTTGGAAGAGGAGCAACGGGATGAGGACGTACTACCGGTGCTCAAAACCGCCCGGGCTTTAACCTCCAGTGCGTCCAGCAGAATTTGAGCCGGCTCAGGCGGCGGGGTCGGGGGCAGCTTTTTTGATGGAGGTACACGACATCCTGCTTGCCGAAGCGCTCGTCCACTTGCTGTGCAACATCCCCGCCCGTCACCCACATGCAAACCCCGCCCGTCGAACCGGCACTAACCCGTGGTTGCGCGGTCAGTAAATGGCGCCTGTAGCGACGAGGATCGTCTCTGATAGCGGCACATCAGGTTGCGTTTAGTGTTTTCTCTAAAGCCTTAGGGCAAAAAACCAGCGATGGATTGCGTCTTGGACCGACTATTTCTTTTGCGGGCGTCACTCTATGGGTTTGCTTCTCGATCCGCGTCATGACATTGATGCCGCTTTATTAAGCTATCGCCGGGTGTTCTGGTCACTGGCCCTGTTCAGCGGGGTGATCAACCTGCTGGTGCTGGTGCCGTCGCTCTACATGATGCAGGTGTACGACAGGGTCCTCACCAGTCGCAACGAAACCACCTTGTTCATGCTCACCTTGATCGCCTTGGGACTGTTCATGTTCAGCGCCCTGATCGAGTGGGTACGGGGTGAGGTGATGATTCGCATGAGCGCGGGTCTGGACGATGCCTTGGGCGAGCGGATTTTCGACGCCGCCTTCGCCCGCAGTCTGCGCGAGCACAACGCCAACCCGGCGCAGGTGCTCACCGATCTGGCGACGTTGCGGCAGTTGATCACCGGCCAGGGCCTGATCGCCTTGCTCGATGCGCCGTGGTTGCCAATTTTCCTGCTGGTGGCGTTCATCTTTCATCCTTGGTTCGGCGTGCTGACGCTGGTTCTGGCCCTGGTGCTGATCGGTCTGGCGCTGTGGGGCGAGTTGGCGACTCGCACGCGTTTGGGCGAAGCCAATCGTCTGGGCGTGCAGTCGTCGATCTATGTAAACAGCACGTTACACAATGCCGAAGTCATCCAGGCCCTGGGCATGCTCGGGCCGTTGCGCCAGCGTTGGAGCCTGCTGCAGCAACGCATCATTGCTGCCCAGGCCCATGCCAGCGACCGCGGCGCGCGTATCACTTCGATGACCCGTTTCGTGCGCATCTCCGGACAGTCTCTGGCCCTGGGCCTGGGGGCGTTGCTGGTGCTCGAAGGCCAATTGTCGGCGGGCATGATGATTGCGATGTCGCTGCTGCTGGGGCGTGCCCTGGCACCCGTGGAAATCGCCATTGGCTCGTGGAAGCAATTCAACTCCGGCCGCCAGAGCTACCAGCGCCTGAGCCAACTGCTGGCCGAGCATCCGCGCGAGCGCCTGCGCATGCCTTTGCCACCGCCCACCGGCGCAGTGCGTTTGGAGCAGTTGTATGTCGGCCCGCCCGGCGCCTCGCAACCGATCCTGCGTGGCATCAATTTCAGCCTGGCCAAAGGTGATGTGCTCGCCGTCGTCGGCCCCAGCGCCAGTGGTAAATCAACGCTGGCCAGGGCGATGGTCGGGGTATGGCCGGCGTTGGGCGGGTCGGTGCGCCTGGACGACGCCGAGATCAGTCAATGGTCCCACGACGCCCTGGGCCCGCACCTTGGATACCTGCCCCAGGACATCGAGCTGTTCGACGGCAGTGTGGCCGACAACATTGCCCGCTTCGGCGAGCAGGATGCCGACAAGATCATCGCCGCCGGGCGTCACGCCGGCATTCACGAGATGATCCTGAGGTTCCCCAAGGGTTACGACACACCTCTGGGCCCCGGCGGGCTTGGCTTGTCCGGTGGACAAAAGCAACGCCTCGGGCTGGCTCGCGCACTCTATGGGCGCCCGTCGCTGATTGTGCTCGATGAGCCCAACTCAAACCTCGATGAAGCCGGAGAGCTGGCGCTGGTGCAGGCCATCACTGCGATCAAGGCTGCTGGCAGCACCGTGGTGCTGATTACCCACCGGCCTAATGTGCTGGCCGTGGTCGATTACATCCTGGTGCTCAAGGACGGCACTCAACAAGCATTCGGTTCACGGGACCAGGTGCTCAAGGCATTGATGCCGGGGCCAAGACCGGCCGCGGTCAAGGAGACTGGCGAAGATGCATGATCTGACCCCTGAGCAGAGGCTGAGCGTGCGCGGCGCCACAACATTGCCCTGCGCCAGTACCGACGCCGGAGGCGCGGCACGCTATGGTGTGGGTTTCCTGGTCCTGACGCTGGGCGGCTTCCTGCTATGGGCCTGCCTGGCGCCGCTCGACCAGGGTGTCGTGGGCAGCGGCACCGTGGTGGTGGCGGGCGAACGCAAGGCTGTGCAGTCGTTGGTCGGTGGGGTGGTGGAAAAGCTGCTGGTCAGCGATGGCGACCGCGTCAGCCAGGGGCAGTTGCTGGTGCAGCTCAATACGGTGCAGGCGCAATCGCAACGGGACGTGACGCTGGGCAAGTTGCTCAACGATCGCAGCGTCGAAGCGCGGTTGATTGCCGAGCGCCTGGGCTCGGCCGAGATCCAATGGCCCGCTGAACTGCTGGAACATGCCGACGAGCCGCGGGTCAAGGCCGCCATGGCCTTGCAGAGCCAGTTGTTTCTGACTCGCCGCGCAGAGCTGGGCAGCCGCTTGCAGATCATCGAACACGAAGCCGTGGCATTGCAGCAGCAATTGCTCGGCTACGAAGGCGTCAAGCGCAACTACGACACGCAGATGCGCTTCCAGCAGCAGGAGCTGGAAGGCCTGCGTGATTTGGCCCGTGAAGGCTACGTTCCGCGCAATAAACTTTTCGAGGCCGAGCGCAACGCAGCCCAATTGGCCGGGCAGATTGCTTCCGGGGTGGGCGATGTGGGCAGGACCCGCCAGGCGATCAACGAAAGTCGCCTCAAGGCCTTGCAGGCGCAGCAGGAATTTCGCCGCGATGCCGAAACCCAGCTCAGCGAGGTCTCTGCCGAGGCGGCAGGTTATGCCGATCAGATTCGTGCCTTGCAGTTTGAAGTCGACAACGGTGCGATCCGTGCGCCGGTGTCCGGGCAAGTCATGGACGTGAGCCTTCATACGGTCGGGGGCGTTGCGCAGGCCGGCCAAACCCTGATGCAGGTGGTGCCGCTGGATGCGCCGATGGCGATCACCGCGCGTTTCGAGCCGCTGATGGCCAATAAGTTGCGCCCGGGGCTGCCGGTGCATGTGCATTTCACCGCGCTGCAACGGGTGGATACGCCGACGGTCACCGGTACGGTGACTACGGTGTCGGCGGACCAGTTGATCAATGAACAGACGCACCAACCGTACTTTTCCGCCAAGGTCGAAATCCCCGCCGACACTGTCGCCTCGCTCCAGGCCGCCGGCCTGCTGGTGCGCCCCGGCATGCTCGCCGATGTCACGGTGGTGACGGGGGAGCGCACCTTGATGAATTACCTGATGAAACCTTTGCGTGAACGCTTGCTTGCAGCCTTCAAAGAGGAATGAGCATGACCGATCGTTGTCGCTATCGCTCCCGTGCATTGCTGGGTTTGTATATCAGTTGGGCCGCGATCAATCCCGTATGGGCCGCCGAAAAAGGCCTGAGCCTGACCGCGGCGTACGACGCCTCGCGCGCCAATGACCCGACCGTGCAATCAGCGACCCATGCCTTTGATGCTTCGAAGCAGGAGGAGGCGATTGGCCGCGGGGGCCTCTATCCGCAAGTGTCGTTGACGTCGCGCTACGGTTACGGTGGGCGTATCGATGGCGGCGACGACCGCAGCTACGTCAACAGTAATGATTACCAGGCAAACAACGTCACTCTGGCGGCGCAACAACCGCTGTATGACAAGGGGCGCTGGGCGGCGTATCAGGAGGGCAAGGCGCGGGGACAGTTGGGTAACCAGCTATTCGACGTTGCCGGCCAGAGCCTGTACGACCGGGTCGCCAAAGGCTACTTCGACGTCGCTCGGGCTGAAAACGAGATCAAGTTGATCAACCAGCAAAAGGCTGCCATCAGTGGATTGGTGACGCAGAGCAAAAAGCTTTATCAGGGCGGCCAAGGTGCGATCACCGATATTGATGAGGCCCAGGCGCGGCTCGATCTTGTCGAAGCCCAGGAGACTGAAGCCCAGGCCCGCCGCGTGGCTGCGTTGCGGGCATTGTCCGGTCGCGCCAGCGTGCCCATCGATGACATCCAGCCGATGCGCGAAGAACTCGCCGCCGGTAGCCCGATCCCGCCGGAGCAGGATTTGCCGTACTGGACGGCGGTTGCCCGTGACGCCAGCCCCGAGCTGGCAGCCCGGCTGGCAGCGGTGAAAGTTGCCGAGGCGCAAGCCGACAGTCAGCGCGCCGGGCATTATCCGACCTTGTCGCTGACCACCCAGCTAACCCGCCGGGAAACCCGCCAGTACCAGGAACTCGATCCGCGCCAGGACAGCTATTACGTGGGGGTGCAGCTGGATATTCCGTTGTATCGCGGCGGGGCGGTACGCGCCTCGGTGGCGAAGGCCGAAGCGCAATTGGCCGGTGCCCAGTCCGACTACGATGTGCAGCGTCAACAGTTGGCCGAGGACATCGAAGCCGATTATCTGGGCGTCGTGGCCGGGTTCACCAAGAGCAAGGCGATGCAGCGGGCGGTGGAGTCCAATCAGCGGGCCCTGACCTCGACGGAAAAAGGCTTTCAGGGTGGAGTGCGTTCCACGGTGGATATTCTTGATGCACAGCAGCGGGTGTTCCAGGCCCGCCGAGACCTGCTCAACACCAAACTCGACATGCTGCAAAGCTATGTCAGCCTGCACACCCACACCGGCCAGATGAGCCGCGGCGTCCTGGAGCAGGTGCAGAACCTGTTCTGAGCCGTAGGGTTGCGACCAGGTTCAAGACTGATGCCTATGTGGCGAGCAGGCCCACACACATTTGATCTGTGGCTGTCCTCGATTTTTGGGCTCTGCAAATCCCCTGTGGGAGCGGGCTTGCTCGCGAAAGCGGTGGATCAGCCTGCATCAATGCTGACTGTGCCGACGCCTTCGCGGGCAAGCCCGCTCCCACATTTGATCTGTGGTTGTCCTCGATTTTTGGGCACTGCAAATCCCCTGTGGGAGCGGGCTTGCTCGCGAAAGCGGTGGGTCAGCTTGTATCAGTGCTGAATGTGCCGCCTTCGCGAGCAAGCTCGCTCCCACATTTGATCTATGGTTGTCCTCGATTTTTCAGGCACAGTAAATCCCCTGTAGGAGTGAGCCTGCTCGCGATAGCGGTGGTTCAGCTTGCATCAGTCCTAGATGTGCCGCCGTCATCGCGAGCAGGCTCGCTCCCACATTTGATCTGTGGTTGTCCTCGATTTTTGTGGCACTGCAAATCCCCTGTGGGAGCGGGCTTGCTCGCGAAAGCGGTGGATCAGCCTGCATCAATGCTGACTGTGCCGACGCCTTCGCGGGCAAGCCCGCTCCCACATTTGATCTGTGGTTGTCCTCGATTTTTGTGGCACTGCAAATCCCCTGTGGGAGCGGGCTTGCTCGCGAAAGCGGTGGATCAGCCTGCATCAATGCTGACTGTGCCGACGCCTTCGCGGGCAAGCCCGCTCCCACATTTGATCTGTGGTTGTCCTCGATTTTTGTGGCACTGCAAGTCCCCTGTGGGAGCGGGCTTGCTCGCGAAAGCGGTGGGTCAGCTTGTATCAATGCTGAATGTGCCGCCGCATCGCGAGCAGGCTCGCACACGTCAGGCTGTAAAGTCGCTGGCGTGCAGCTCCTTGACGCCCACCAGTTCGAATTCGAACTCGGGGGTGGCGTCGGCGTTGACACTGCCGGAGAGAATGCCATCGGCAAAGCGCAGTTGGCCGGTGGCGTTGGCAGGGTCGAAGGCGTTGCTGCCGATGAACGTGAAGGCGTCGATATTGGCGGTCAGCGGGTTGGCGTCCAGGCCGGTGAAGTCCAGATGATCACCCTCGGTGGTCTTGAAACCGTTGACCACATCGCGCAAAGCCCCGACGCCCATGTCCGACAACGCACCAAACGCGTAAGTGTCCGCGCCAGTGCCGCCGGTGAGGTTGTCGGTGCCAGCACCACCGATCAGCCGGTCATCGCCCGAACCACCCACCAGCGTATCGTTGCCCGCACCACCGTTCAGAACGTTCGCGGCGCTGTTGCCCGACAGACTGTCGGCGTAGGCGCTTCCCGTCAGGTTTTCGAAGAATTTCAAGGTGTCGAGCCCGGAGCCCACGGTGTTTTGTTGCGCTGACGTCGAGAGGTTTACGGTAACCCCGGACAGGGCGCGTTCAAAAGACACTGTGTCGTTGCCATCGCGTCCGTCCAGCACGTTGTTGCCGGCTCCGGCGAACAGTGTGTTGTCCAGCGCGTTGCCCGTGCCATTGGCGGCGCCAGTGCTATCGATATACAGACGCTCGACGTTGTTGGCGAGAGTATGGGCCGCCAGGCTGCTGTGCACGCTGTCGATCCCTCCAGGCACTGCATTGCTGTTGGTCTCGATCACGATGTCGTCGGCGTTGTCGACATAGTAGGTGTCGTTGCCATCGCCGCCGCTCATGCTGTCGGCCCCTGCAGCACCATTGAGCACGTTATTGGCGGCATTGCCGGTGATGAAATTTTGCCGCTCATTGCCGGTACCGTTGATGTCCGACGTGCCGGTGAGCACCAGGTTCTCGAGATTGGCACCCAGGGTCCAGCTGACCGAGGCCTGCACCGTATCGATCTGCGAGGTCGAGGTGTTGGTTTCCACGACGCGGTCGGACGCGTTATCGACCACATAGATGTCGTTGCCATCGCCACCGGTCATGGTGTCGGCGCCCAGGTGACCATCGATCGTGTCGTTGCCCAAAGTGCCCACCAGGGTATCGGCCTGGTCGGTGCCGGAAATCATGTTATGAGCGTTGTCGAAAATGTCCTGCACGCTGTTGTTGTCGTTAGGGTTGCCCTGGAAGCCGAGGTCACCGGCAATATAGTCGGCCAGGCGCTGGCCGACGATCTCCGCTGACTCCTCGTGCAGGTGCCAGACGTCGTCGGGATACGCCTGCGGATCGACTTCGTGGCGCAAGGGGAGGTCGGTGTAGTCCACCGCCAGCTTGACGTCGGCACGCTCGGCAGCGATGGCTTCCTGGGCGGCGCGGACATAGCCAACCCCCTCGACGATGGAGGCAATCTTCTCCTCCGAATAACCACGGATACGCGCCGCGTCCTGCTCGTAGTGACCGGTTTCCATCAGGTACACGCTGAAGCTGCCGAACTGGGTATGCAGGTAATCAAACACCTTCAGGGTCGCGGCCTTGTAGGCCGCTGCTGCCGCCGCTTTGTCCGTGGCGCGGCCGATCTCCTGGGCGGCTTCCTCGCCCTGGCCCCAAATGATGCCCATGGTGACGTTGTCTATGGATTGCAGTTCGGTGAGCTGGTCCCGCAGCAGCGTCACGGCGCGCAACAACGCAGGCCCGGGTTGGTTGGTGTCGGTCAGCCACCAGCACAACTTGAGTTCCTCGGCGCTGAGTGTCGACAGGCCAGTGACCGTGCTGCCGCCCACCGCGATGTCGATGCCGTTGCCATCGGCGTCGTTGAACTGGCTGCGCACGTCATAGGTGGTGTAGCGGTCCAGGTCGTTGACCAGCATGGAGGTGCCGGATTGATTGTCGTCCTCCGTCATGCGCAGCAGGCGTGCGTTGGATTGGCCTAGGGTGGGCAGGTAGAGGATGTCCTGCTGGGCGCGCTCGCCGAACACGAAATCGCTGGCGGTCAGGGTGTTGAGGTAGTTGCCGCTGAGGGCGATTTCGAAGCGATTGCCATCGGCGTCGGTCTCGGCGGATTTGATGTAAGTCTTGTCGCCGGCCGCGTTGAGGGTCATGTACAACGTGCCATTGCTGCCATCGCCGAGGCCGAGAATGCCAAGGCCCGAAACATCGATCTTGTCGACGCCAACGGTGAAATCATAAATCGTGTCGGTGGCCGTGACACCGCCGGTGTCGTAGTCGCGATAGCTGTCGAGTACGTTGGTGTAGCGGAAGGTGTCGGCACCGTCGCCACCGTACATCGAATCACGTCCGGCGCCGCCATCGACGATGTCCGCGCCGGTGCCGGCCTTGATGGTGTCGTTGCCACCGAGGCCGAGGATCAGGTCCGCGCCCGCCGTGCCATTGAGGGTTTCGGCGTTGTTGGTGCCGGTGATGGTGTTGGCGGGCGCATCGGCCACCGCCAGGGCGAAGCTGTCGCTGACCGATGCACCGGCCGGGTCCGTGGCTTTGACCAGCACGTTGTAATTGCCGGAGGCGGTGCTGGTCGGCGTACCGGTGAAGGTCAGGTTGGTGGCATTGAAGCTCAGCCAGGCGGGCAGGGCGCTGCCATCGGCCAGGGTCGCGGTGTAGCTGAGGCTGTCGTTATCCGGATCGGTAAAACTGGTGGACGGCACCGCGTAGTTGAACGGGGTGTTTTCGGTCGCGTTCTGATCCAGCAACGCCGTTGCCACCACCGGCGCATGGTTGACCGTTGGCGACGTGGCGAAGACGAAATTGGCACTGGTCAGCTTGTTGAGGTAGTTGCCGTCCAGTGTCACTTCGAAGCGGTTGCCATTGGCGTCGGCGGTCAGGGACTTGATGTAAGTCTTGGTGCCGGTACTGTTGAGCACCACGTACACGGTGTTGTTCTTGCCATCCCCCAGGCCGGTGAATCCAATGGCCGAGAGGTCGATCTTGTCGGCGGTGATATCGAAATCGGTGATCACGTCGCTAAGATTGGCACCGCCGGTGTTGTAGTTGCGGTAACTGTCCAGGCGATTGGAGAACGCAAAGATGTCCGCGCCAGTGCCGCCGGTGAGGGAGTCCATGCCGGCACCGCCGTCGAGCTTGTCGTCACCCGCGCCGCCACTGAGGCTGTCGTTGCCCGCCAGGCCGAGCAGGGTGTCGGCCGAGTCGCTACCCAAAAGCGAGTCGCTGCCGCTGGTGCCGGTGATCACCCGATTGAAGATGAAATTGCTGGCGGTCAGGGTGCTGGCCAGGTTGCCCGAGAGAATCAACTCGAAGCGATTGCCGCTGGCGTCGGCATCGTAGTCCTTGATGTAGGTGCGGTCGTTGCTGGCGCTGTAGCTGACCTGCAGGGTGCCGCCACGGCCATTGCCCAGGCCGGTGAAACCGAGGCCGGCGAGGTCGATCTTGTCCTGGGTGACGTCGAAGTCGGTGATGGTGTCATCGAAGCTTGCAGTTGCGTTGCGGTAACTGTCGGACTGAGCGACGAACCGGAACGTATCGGCACCGGTACCGCCGGTGAGTTTGTCGATGCCCGCGCCGCCCACCAGAATGTCGCCACCGGCACCGCCATTGATGGTGTCGTTGCCGCCAACGCCGTAGAAAATCTCGCTGGCGGCACCGCCCAGCAGGGTGTCATTACCAGCCGTACCTTGCACGGTGGTCATCGGCACCGTGGCGCTGACGTAGCTGCCGTCGCCATAGACCAGCGTGGCACCGTTGCTGGTGTGGCTGATGGTGTTGCCGATGATGGCGTTGCGATCGGTGCCGTCTTCATTGCGCTCTGCAACACCGTAGGTCGACAGATTGCTGCCGGTGATGATGTTGCCCTGGATCGTGTTATCGCTGCCGTTGAAGTACTTGCCGGACACGCCCAGGGTGTCGTTGTAGGACTGGATGATGATTTCCGGTACGGGGTTGCCCAGGGAGTTGTTGCTGAGCGTGTTGTCGATGATCTCGACGTGGTTGCTGCCGTAGATGCGGATCCCGGCGCTGGTGTTGTCGTGGATATCAACGCCGCTGACCGTCACCTCACTGGACATTTTGATCAGCACCCCTTCGGCGCCGTTGCCGTACACCTCGCCACCGGTGATGGTGATGTTGCTGGGGGAGGGAATGTCCTCGCTGCCGCGCTGCACCACGATGCCATTGCCGCCGTTGTCGTAGGCGACGTTGTTGGTCATGGTGAAGTCGTGGGTGCTGGTAACGACATTGAAGCCGTGGCGGTCATTGTCATAAGCGACGTTGTTTTCGAAGGTGCTGTCGCTGAGGAAGTCCGCAACGAAGCCGTCCAGGCCATTGCCGTGGGACACGCTGTTCTTGATGACCATGTTGACGGTCTGCTCGTGGGGGTCGAAACCGTACCCGGAGCAATCCTTGATCTCGACGCTGTCGAGAGTGACGTTGGAGTCGTAGCCTGCCTGGCCGGGAATGTAGCCGTTGAACCAACCGTCGATCTTGCCCGTAGTGTGATCACGGTTGCCGTCGATGGTGAGGTTGCTGACGCCAAAGTCATGGGTTTCCTCGCCATAGGCGGAGCGGATGACCCCCGTGATCTTGGTGTCGGAGCCGTCAGCCACTTTGACAGTGGTTGCGCCCATGCCATCGCCGTACAGGTAGACGTTGCTCTTGAGCATCAGGCAGCCGTCCGAGGGTTCTACACCTCCCGAAACGATATAAGTTCCGGTCGGCATATACACCTGCCCCCCACCCGCGGCGGCCGCTGCATCAATGGCACTTTGTATCGCCGCCGTGTCGTCGGTGATGCCATCTCCTTTGGCGCCAAAATTTTGTACGTTAAAAATCATGAGCTTATCTCCGTATCAGCCTAAAACCTCGAAAGATGCCAATATTCCATCGACAGCCACCGTGTTATGACCTAGCGGAGCGCAAAAGTTGTGACCGCACATCGGGGAAGTGTCAAAAAACCGAACAAACTGATCAGTGGTTATGCGGTATTTCGAGAAAACAACGTTCTGTTGACGCTCATTCAGCTAGCGAACAATCCCGCTCCCGCAGGTTCCGCGATTACTGGCGTCGCGCTCGAAAGCCCGGCCGCCGCAAACAGAGTCAGAAAAAGTGAGCTGAAGCTTCAGGGTTGGTTTGTCTGGCAAGACTCGACCGTTGAGCGGTTGAAGGCGATAGCAGGTCAAGGCATCGACAGTCAGGCCGATAAAGCCTGTAGTCGTTGTACCGCCTGGAAGCCCTATGAAAAGCAAGCCACTTGCCCATCTGCCGCAGAAGCAAACCTCCAATCTTTCCCTGACCCGCATGTCTTTGATGGCCTTCTCTTGTCTGTTGTTGTCGATCTTCCTGTTGGCCAGCACCTTGATTGTTTACATCGCCTTCGAGCAAAACCAGGACGCCGAGCGCCGCAGTCGCTTCTATACGGAAAAGGCCGTGCAATCCCTGGAGAAGTCGGTTCTTTTGACGATCAAGGACTACGCATTCTGGGGCGATGCCTATGAGCACCTGCACAGGAAGGTGGATATCGACTGGGCATTTGTCCGCCAGAATGCCGGCTCGTCGCTGTTTAAGGACTTCGGGTTTGAGGGCGTGTTTGTGATCGATCCGACCGATCGTACGGTGTACTCGGTCATCAATGGGCAGCTGGAATCGGTCACCGCTGAAGACTGGCTGAAACAACCCATCACCGCGCTCATCGAACGTGCACGCATTGATGTCGAAGGCGAAACACCCATCAAGGCGTTTCTCGATGTTGACGGCACCCCGGTGTTGGTCGCTGCCGCGCCCCTGACGCCTGGCACCAACCTCCAGGTCGAAACGGATGACAGGCCAGCCTCAATACTGTTGTTCGTCTCCAGGCTCGATGCTGCCCGATTGAGCACCATGGCCAGTGATTTCGGGATTGCTCAATTGCGCGTGGCCCCAGGTGATAGTGCAGCGCTCGGCACATCGTTTTTGCGCCTGGGGGAAAGCGGTACGGCGGGCACCCTGCAGTGGACACCGGCGCAACCGGGGCATCGGTTGATGATCGTGGTGTTGCCGCTGATCGGTATCGCGGGGCTGATTATCGGACTGATGACCTGGCTTTTTCAGCGCCGTACCACGGCAGCTGCGCAAGTGATGGATGCCAGTTACACCTCCCTGCAGGTCAGTCGAACGGCGTTGGCGGCCAGTGAGGCGCGGTTTCGTGATGTCGCCGAGGCGTCCTCCGACTGGATTTGGGAAATCGATACCGGGTTGCGCTTCACCTACCTGTCAGAACGTTTCGAAACCGTGACGGGACTGCGCAGGGCCGAGTGCCTTGGTCGTCCTATCGATGACTTGCTGGTGTCTGATCAGGGCCCACTTTCCCAGTGGTTGAAAAACCACTCGCGACGGGCCAACGCCATCTTGCAATGCAGTTATCTGTCAGGGGATGGGCAAGCCAGGATTTTCCGTCTTTCCGTGCGAGAAATGGAGGGGCTGGGCTATCGCGGCACGGCCAGCGATATCACCGAAGAAGTGGCGGCCCGCCGACGGATCGAATACCTGTCGCAACACGATGCGCTGACGGGCCTGGCGAATCGCGCCCGTATGCAGGAATTCCTCGATGGCAAACTCAAGGCTGCGCCGACCCTGAGTGATCCGTTGGTCATGCTCAGCGTCGACCTGGATCGCTTCAAACCGGTGAATGATTTGCTCGGGCATGCCGCAGGCGATCAGGTGCTCAACGAGGTCTCCAAAAGGCTAGGGCAGTGCTTGCGCTCCGACGACCTGGTCGCGCGAATCGGTGGCGATGAGTTTGTGCTGGTGGTGGCGAATATGGTTTCTCAGGATGAGGTCGAGCACCTGTGCCAGCGCTTGATCGATTGCATCGAACAGCCGTTCCAGATTGATGAGCATGAGGTGTTTATCAGTGCCAGCATCGGCATTGCCATGGCACCGGCTGACGCCACCCTGGCCGACGAGTTGCTGCGCTATGCCGACATCGCGCTGTATGAAGCCAAGGATGCTGGACGCAACACCTGGCGTTTTTACGCGGGCGACATGAATGCTCGAATTCTCGATCGGCGTCAGTTGGAAAGCGATCTGCGTCACGCGATCAAACATGATGAGTTGCGTCTGCACTTTCAGCCGCGCTATCAGATTGCCGGCAGGGTCATGGCCGGTGCCGAAGCGCTGGTACGCTGGGAGCACCCGGTGAGAGGGCTGTTGTCGCCCGACGTTTTCATTCCCATTGCGGAAGAAACCGGGTTGATTCTGCCGCTGAGCAACTGGGTGCTGCACACCGCTTGCAGGGCCGCGTCGACCTGGCCCGAAGAGCTCTTTGTCTCGGTGAACCTGTCGCCGACAGAGTTTCAGCGTGGGCAGCTGGTGTCCAGGGTTCAGGCGGTGTTAACGCAGACCGGTTTGAATCCAGCCCGGCTGGAATTGGAACTGACGGAGAATGTCATGCTCGACGACGCCAAGGGCGCACTGCAGATCATGCACGACTTGAAAGCCTTGGGTGTTCGCCTGGCAATGGACGATTTCGGCACTGGGTACTCGTCATTGAGCTACCTGCGTTCATTTCCTTTCGACGGGTTGAAGATTGATCGCAGCTTTATCTCCGGGCTGGCCGCCAGCGGTGACGATCAGTCGATCATCGAGGCCATCGTCGGGCTGGGCAGGGCACTGTCGCTGACAGTCACGGCGGAGGGGGTGGAAACGATCGAGCAACTTCAGGCCTTGCAGGATGCCCGGTGTGATGAGGTTCAAGGGTATTTCTTGAGCCGGCCTATGGATGCGCAGGCGATTGGACACCTGATTGGCGTCCACGCGAAGCATTCAGGGCTGCGAACGCTGGCCGAAAGCGCTTACGCTGAAAGTTGACACGTCAGCGGCGCACGCTTTACTGCACCAGTTGCTCGACCAACTCTGGCGTCACGTAGTGCGGCCCGTCGAACAGGTAGAGCGGATATCCGCCGTAGGCCGCCAGTTGCGGCTTGAGCTCGGCAGCGGTCGCAGAGCGGAAGCCGCCACCAAAGTTGGGGCGGAAGGCTTCGACGATGATCCGCACACGATCTTTGCCCAGGCGCTGGCTCAGGGCGTCGGCGTAGGTTCGCGCGACCGGTGCCGTGCGGGCGTACACGCCGACACCGTCCTGGAAGAACACGCCGATGTCATCCGGCAGCCATTGCTTGAGCCATTCGGCGGTGGCGACGGGGCCGATATTGGCACCGTCATAAACGCTGATCCACAGCGGTCGCGGCAGCTTGGCCAGCAGCGCGGGCAGTTCTTTGGCACGGGTCCAGCTGGGGTCGACTTCAGCCGGGAAATACCAGCCGGTCACGTGTAACGGCGTAGGCAATTTGGCGATCCGTTCCGAGACGGCGGCCAGCTGTTCGATGTTGTCCCGTGAGCGGTTCTCGCTGAAATAACCCGCCAGTCCCAGGATCACATCCTGCGCCCAGGGTGCCTTGGCGATGCGCGCCCAATCGGGCAGCACCGGTACGGCGGGCAGGCCGGTACTGGGAATGAAGGCCTGATCGTCGACAACTGTCCATTGCACCAGCAGCTCACGCGCTCCCAGTTTTTCCCAGTGTCCGCTGATACCGACGGTCTTGTTGTCCGGCTGCCAGACGATGCCGACAATCCCCGGGGCCAGGGCCTTGGTTTTCGTCACGTAGAGCATGCTGGTGCCTGCGCCGACGGTGACGGCAAACAAAAGGGCCAAAACGGTCGCGCGACTGGCGGTGTAGCCGAAAATGTTCACGGAAGTGCCTTTTGGAGACGTTGATGCCATTGGCTCAGCGAGGTAACGCCTTTGGCGTTCCAGTTGGCTGCCGCATCAGGGCCAAGGTGGAACTGGCCCTCGTTGAATTGCCAGACGATCACTTGCGGCTTGTGTTCGGCAAAATCCGCCGACTCCAGGTATTGCAGCAGCGTAGCCCACGGACCGACGTCGCCGGGGTTCCAGGTCAATGCGACGGGACGGTCCAAGGCATTTGAGAGCTTCTGCGTAAACCCCAGGTAAGGCTGGACAAAGCTGTTGCCGATCACTTGGACCGGTGCCGGCGCATCGTCGATCAGCAAGTCGTTTTCGGCCTGATGGCGAACGGTGTAGATGTCGCGACCAATCGCCTTGCGCTTGATCGCGGGCAGAAAATTACTGGCCAGATCGCCGAACGCGCGTCTGTCGAACCATTGGCCCAGCGCCGCGCCACCACCGGGGTCACCTTGCAGGCGATAGCGCTCGGTAATCAGTTGCGCCGTGGCGTCTGCGGTGTTTTCGGCGCTCCAGGCTGTCCAGTGGTAGTCGGCGCGGTAAAACGCGGTCTGTTTGCCTTGCTCGGTCCGGTGCAGGATTGGCTTGATGTTCAGCGTGGTCAGGCCTGCTTGGGTCAAGTCGTTTTGCAGGTGGTCATAACGCTGCATCACGGCCACGCTCAAGGGTTGATCGACGGGCAGGCGCTGAGCATAAAACGGCGCTTTCATCGGCACCACCAGCACGACCAGCCCAATGTGTTCGCGTTGAAGTTGCTGCTGGAGTTCCCTGACCAGGGCAATGCTGCGGGCAGTACCGCTGTTGTCGACCTTGCTCAGGCTTTCCCAGGCCGGGAATAACCAGCCATCGTTGCCGGTGATCACCGCCGAGGCTGCTTGAACGCCGGTGCCTGGCAGGCTCGAAAGCAGGCCAGCGATCATGGCGGTCATCGACAATCGACGGATAAAACGTTCGGGTCTGGATTGAAGGTTCATGGGGCGGTCTGGTCGACAAGGCCAATCAGCCTTGGAGCCTGGCGGGAGCCGATCAGGAACAGGCTATAACGATCCCCGGCCTTGAAGGGCGCCAGCTTCAACGGCAGGCTCGCATTCTCATTGCAGCTGGCGACCAGCGTCGCCTGCACCGGGTTGATCGTGCGCTGGGCTTGTCCGTTGAACGGCAGCTGGTTGAACACAGGAGCACCGTTGGCGAGTTTGACCTCGGCCTTGTCGCAACCGTTGGCCAGGTTGTAGACATTCAGTTCGGCGCGCAGGTCTTTACCGCGCAGCGGCGGGTCGATGACCAGGCGTGGCGCCCGTGCCGGGTCGCTGTCGAGAATCAGCGTGACCCACGCACTTTTTGGTGCGCTGAGGCCTTTTATCTCGCGACCATTGACGGTCACGTGCAACGGCTGTCGCGAGTCCACGACCTGAAAGGGACTGGCCACTGCGGTCTGTGCGGCAAGGGCAAAACCCGGGCCTTGGCCCACCTGGACCTGCATGGCGGTATCACCGGGATTGACCACTCTCACCCAGGCGGAACCCTCGGGCAGTTTTGGCGCATACAGCTGCGCGATTTCAGGGGCGGCCTGTGCCCACATCGGGACCAGGCCAAGACCTAACCACAAACACATTCGAACGTTCATGCAAGTCCTCAATAGGAATAAGTCAGGCGAGCGAACACGCCTTCAGCGCGATCATCGCCCAGCACCTTCACGCGGTACTGCAAAGAAAAGTCCACATAGGAGCGGGGGGCGTTGTACGCATCTTCGCGGAACCAGTATCGGACGTTGTTGCCGATACCAACGCCGCCGGCCTTGCCCGATGATGAGTCCGTGCTGCCGTCGGTGTCCGTCTTGCTGTTCATCTTGGAGTCGTAGTCGAACGCGGCCACGACGTGGGGGAAACTCACCCAGCGCGAGCCTGCACCGCCGATGGCGTAGCTGCGACCCACCTGCCATTCGCTGTTGAAGTAGTCACGCGAGTCGTTGACGTAATGACCGGCTTCAGCGAACAACTGCGAGGTCCACCAGCTGGAGGCATCCACCCGCAGATCGGTGCCGATGCTTGAGCCGTAGCCCAGACGCACCAGCCAGTCACCGTCGACGTCCGACGATCCCAAGGGGAATGTACGCTCGACGGCGGCCATCACGTTCAGCGATGTAAAGGGTTTGATCCGGACGCCCACGGCGCCTTGCAGCGCATCGAAACCGGTATCCGAATCACCGTTCTTGCTCCACAGCGTGTCGGTGATGCGTCCGTAGAGTTCGACAAAACGTGCGTTGCGATAGCCCAAGGGACGCCAGGAAAGCTCGGTGCTGTTTTGCAGGCTGTCATTGCTGTTGCTGCCGCTACTCGGGGCTGAGCTCAGGCCACTGCTCGAACTGTTGCCGCGATAACTGGTGGTGTTGGTCAATCCCCAGGTGCGCGACACATCGGCCACCGCGCGACGGGTGTCGAACAGCTGCTGCGGGGACATGTCGAGTTCACCGGCATTTTTTGCGTCGATGACTCGCTTGAAGTAGGTGACGGCTTGTTCGTCGTCATTGACCCGCATGGCGGTGTACGCCGCATCCTGCGTTGCTGTCGGCGGGAGTCGGGTGTCGGCATCGGCCTTGCGGAAGGACGTGTGGGCACCGTCATCGTCGCCGGCCTGGACCGACAAATAAGCGATCTGCAGGTCGCTCATCGATTCCAGCTCGCCCGTGTCCCGCGCTTGTTGCAACCGTTCGCGCGCGGTTCGGCGCTGGCCGATGGCGGCATACAGACTGGCTTCTTCGTAGGCGGGAAGGCTGGCCAGTGCCAGTGCCTGGGTAAAGTCCCTGCGCGCCCCGGCATCGTCACCCGATTGCTGACGCAGACGGCCGCGCTGGGCGAGCAGACGAGCGTCATCGCCCGTGAACTTGAGACCTTCGCTGGCTGCCGCGATGGCTTCGGGCACACGTTTCTGATCACTCAGGGCGCTGACCAGCAGTCGGCGGTACGCCGGATTCTGTGGCGCGCGGACAATGGCTTGGTTGGCCAGAACCACCGCCGAAGCGGCGTCTTTGCGGGCCAGGGCCGCGTAGGCTTGGCCGGCCATGTCGGTTCCGCCATCACGCTGGTTGCCCGGCCAGATATCACAGACCAGGCCGAAAGCCGTTTCCTGACAGTTCAAGGCCGGAGCAGGGAAGTGGGCAATAACGTTCGCGCCGTTGTTTTTCTGCCGCAACGCCAAGCGGGCATTGGTGCGTCGGCGGGCCACTTCACCGCCTTCATCGTCGGCCAATGGCTGCAGATGATCGAGCGCTTGCTGAGGCTCGCCGTGGGCCAGTGCGGCATCGGCGGCGAAGAAGCGAATGTCGCGATTTTCCGCTTCCAGCAAACCATCGATGGCCAGGGCATGCTTCAGGTCAGCCTCGGCCGCCTGGGTTTTACCCTGACGATCACGAGCGTAGCTGCGCAAAATCCACGGAGCGATTTCCCCATCGTCTTGCGCCAAAGCGCCTGACGCGGCCTGTTCGGCCCCTGGATAATCCTTGGCCGCGAGCAGGGCACTGATCAGCAGTTGCTGATTGGCGCCGATTTCCGGAGCCCAGGCGACGGCTTTTCTGGCCTGGTCCACGGCCAGGGACACCTGGCCTTGCTCCAGGGCACGATAACCCTCAACCGCCAGCGGAGCGGCCAATTGACGACGAATCGCTTCGCGACGCATCAGCAAGGTATCGTCGTCCGGGAACACCACAAGCGCCTGGGTGGTGGCTTGATCCGCTTCCTGCAAGTGCTGCTGGCGCTGCAAAGACTCGATCAGCAGCAATCGGTAATCCATGCGTTTGGGCGCTTGGGCGATGGCTTTGCGTGATGCCTGGGCAGCCGTGCCGAAGTCATCGCGATCGTAGGCCTTGAACGCCTGGGCCGCGGCGCCGAAGCCGGGGGCCTGACGCGATTGGGGGTAGCGTTTGGGATGATCACGCAGTTCCTTGTCGCGCTGAGCCAGCACAATCAAGGTGTTCAAACGGGTGATGTCAGCCCGCTGACGCAAGGCCTCGCGGGCCTTGGCGATGGCCAGGTCGTAATCTTTGCGCGCGTAGGCGCTGTAGGCCTCGTTGGCGGTGACATAGGCCGGGCCAGTCAATGGCAGCGGCAACGTCTCGGCAAGAGCAAGCCCAGGTAACAGGCTTAGCCCCGTGGCCATGAGGGTCAGGAAGGGGCGTTTCATGCCGGAAGCTCCGCAGGGTAGTGGCTGTGCTGACGCGCCACGGCCTTTTCGATGGTGGCGCGGGGCAGCACGCCGCTGTCGACCAGATAGTCGCCGATGCGTCCGTGACGCTGCGGGCGGTACTGCAACATGGTGCGATTGAATACGTCGCGATCCAGCAGGCCCATTTCGATCAACAAGTCACCCAGCAGTGGCGCGCGAGCATCCGGCACGGACTGGCCTTCGCGCACGTTCAGTTGACGTAACTGCGCGACGATTTCGCTTTCCCGGGCAATCAGCTGCACCGGTTCGCTGCCCAGTACCTCGCTGACTTGTTGCAGACCTTCGGCCGGCAGCGGGCTGGCCACGGCAAGTTGTGCTCGGCCGTCGGCATTCAAGCCGACCGGCACCACGCGCCAGCGCAGAGCGAATTCATCGTCCAGGGTAAGGGTCGACGCCTGCGCCTTGTTGGCCACATTGAACACCCGCGGCAGATCGTTCTGGAAGGCGATGGCTTCCGCCAGTGTCTCGTCGTCCAGCCAGCCATTGCTGAGCAAGATCCGTCCCAATGGCATGTGCCGGGTTTTCTGTTCGTGGAGAGCGCTTTGCAGGTCGGTTTCGTTGATCGCCTGCCAGGACAGCAACACGCTGCCCAACTTGCGAGGTGCGAAGGCAACCAGGTCGGTCGACGGGAAGTCGTGCATGGTTTTGTCCCACACCAGTTTGCGGTTCATTACCTTGCCGACGATGAACATGCGCCAGGCGCGTGATGCAGCCATGAAGTTGACAAAGTTGCCCACCACCATGCGCGGGATGGACAGCAATCCATGCTGCCAGCCGTACAACACGGTGGTGAAATAGCAGCGGTGCGCGATACGCCAAGCCAGCGCGATACCGTTCGCCAGCAGCAGGTATTTGATGAAGCCGTTGGTTTCAAACGGCGTCGGGAAGCTCACATCCCACAGGCCACTCTGGCGCAGGATAACCAGGCCCAGCAGCTGCACCAGAATCACGTAGGCGATGATGCTGACGAACGCCGTCACCACGCCCTTGCGGTCACGAAACAGCAGATAACGGTTGGCCAGCGAGCCGTTCCAGCCCATTTGCTCCCAGCCTTGCAGCCCGATGCCCAGCGTCCAGCGGGCTTTCTGGCGGAATGCGGTGCGGAAAGTATCGGGAAAGAATTCCCGCACGCACAGCGGCATCTTCAGGGTCGATTCGTAAGGTTTGCGAAACCAGGATTTACGCAGCACGCGAAACTGCACCGGGAAGCGCACGAAGATCGCGTTCATGCCGACCTTGGCCAGGCGTGCGCCGACGTCATAGTCCTCGGTGAGGCTGTCCGTGTTGAACGGCTGGTTCTGGGTTTCCCCGGCCAGCACTCGCAGGGCTCGGTGGGAGAAACAGGTGCCAACCCCGGCAGACGGCACCGTGTCGGTCATGCTTTCACGCACGACCAAATCCTTGCCATGCCATTCGGCGAATTCGTCCATGTAGGTGCCCGCCACCCATTCGTACCAGTTGCGTTCCAGCGAAACCACGGGTAGCTGAATCATGTCCTTGCGCGGCAGCAAGTAATTGAACAACCGCAATTCCAGCGGGTGCAGTACGTCCTCGCTGTCGTGCAATACGACGCCGGCGAAGGTCATGCCGTGGGTTTTCTCGTGCAGGAAGATCGCCTGGATCACCCAGTTCAGGCAGTCGGCCTTGCAGGTTGGCCCGGCATGCGGGACTTCCACGCGATGCAGCTGCTTGTAGCGCCGACGCATGCGTTCCACTTCATCGATGGTGCGCTGGTCATTGATGTAGGTGCCGACGAAGACGACATAGTTCTGGTAATCCAGGGTCGACACCATGTTCTCGATCATCGGTGCGATGACGTCATATTCCAGCCAGGCCGGGACCATGATCGCCAACGGCTGTTCATCCCGGGCCATCAGTTGCTCGGCGGTCAGCGGCCGGTATTTGCGATCCACGGTGAACTTGCGAAACAGGCGGCGAGACCAGTACCACAGGTCAATGAACAAATCGTCCAGGCTGGAGATCAGGATCAGCACCGCGATCACGATGGTCGAGATTTCCAGGAAGCTGTAGTAGTGGGCCAGCCAATAGGGCCAATAGAGCGACGTCATCGGAAGGTTCCGTTACTGGCGATTGCGACGGGCGTTACGGCCGGCCAGCAACAGGATGAGGGCCAACAGGATTCCACCCGGAATCAGCCACAACAACGACGGCTTGCGCCAGGCGTCCAGGCCCTTGGGTTCTTCGTTGTCGATCAGTTGGCTGCCACTCGGGTCCTGAGTGTCGAAGGTGGTCAGTGCACCGTTGTCACCGAGGATGGCCACGTCGCCGCGGGTCAGCAGAATCTGCCTGGCAAAGCGGGGCGCGTCATTGCCCAGGGCGCGATAGACCAGACCGTGCTGGCCGCCGGCATCCACCACTTGCAACGAGGCCAGGTGGTTGAGGGGATGCACGTCCAGCAGCACCTGATCCTTGTGATTGATGCGCAGGCGACCCTGCTCATCGACCTGCACCGACTCTTTGCTGTCCTTGATCGGCAGCTCGAAGGCGAGGAAGGCTTTGTCCGGTGCGACCAAGGCTTTCGGGTCGGCACTGACGTTCAGTTGCGCCCGCAGCGGCGAAACACCGGCGGCGTCAGCCACCGAAATTACGTGTGGCAAGCTGCTCGCTGGATGCTCGAGGTAGGCCTGTGGCACGAGGATTTGCGCGTCCATGGCAAAGCGCGCGGCCATGCCGGAGAAGTCATCACCCAGGGCCGTTTTATCCAGCACGATGTGGCTGGTCGGCAGCACCGAGACCGGGAAGGCCTGTGGCGTTTCCAGGCAACGATCACTGACCGGCTGACGCTGGAACGACACGCGCAAAACGTTCTTCGAACCCAAGGCGTAACGAGGGATTCGTGCTTCGATGCGTTGCTGTTCACCGTTGGCCACGAGCTGTTGCGCGCCAATCAGGTAATCGTTGAGAAACAGCGAGGCCACCGGCGCGGTGTCCGAAGCACCGGGGGCGGCAGACACATCGACTACCGCCTTCACCGGCAGACGACCGTCGTAAGCCACGCTGCCAAGAGGGAACGAAGTGCTCCAGTCGGATTTGGCCAGCACGTCAATGGCGCCGGGGTTACCACCCAGGCGCGACAAGGCCACACGACCGTCGGCGCTCAAGGGCATTTGTGCTTCGCTGACGGTCAATTGGCGGCTGCGTGCCAGTGCGTTCCAGGCCGTGCTGAACAGGGCCAGCGCCTTACCGGTTGCTTGCGGCGCGATCATCAGCACCGGGCGGGTGCCCAGCAATGCCAGGCGCACGTTGTCAGTGCCGGTGGCGGCCAGACCTGCATTGATATGCCGCTCACGCCATTGCGTGAAGGCGTTGGCGGCTGTGGCGTCGAGACCTTGAACCTGGCTCTGCAGCGCGTCCAGCGATTCGTTGACGGCTTTGAGCAGTTGCGGGTCGTTGATTGCCAGATCCGCCTGGACGCTCGGCGTTTGCCCCAACATCAACAGCGCACCGATTTGCGCCGGGTTGGCCAGCACGAGCGGGCCTTTGCCATTGAGGCTGGCGAACGCTGGAATAGCCAGCAGTTCGGCCGGGATGCGCAGGCTGGTCAGGTCGACTGTGTCCTGTACGGCGGGGAAGGGCAGAACGCGGCTGTGCTTGCCAATCCGCTCCAGCGCGACACCGAGACGCCAGGCCGCATCGTAGCTGTCGGCGGACAAGGTGCCCGGCGCGACCATGATTCCCGGCTTGCCGGGCAATGCCGTCCAGGCGGCGCCGACGTCCTGTAACTGGCTGGCGTCGTAGCTGTAATTGAGGCGGGTGTCCGGTTCGATACGCAATACATTGCCGATCGCGCGTTCGTCTTCGCACAGCACACGGGACACGATTGACGACCAGGCAACTCCGAGGCGCAACGAGCCGTTTTCGCGTGCTTTCTTATCCACGCCGAGCGTGACGCTGGCGTCACCCTGGGGTTCGCTGAGCCCTTGCGCGCGCACCGGATAACCGTCCAGCGACAACAGCAGCGTGTTGCGACCGCCCTCGCCATTGAGGTAGCTGGCGTCGAAATTCAGTGTGGCATCCGTCAGCGGCACGCCCGCCGGCACGGGCAGATACAGCTCGCGTCGGGCGTCGGTGGAGCCGAGGATGATCGGTGCATCGATCCCCAGATCGCTCAAGCGGATCTCACGCTCTTGTCGCGTGTCGGCGTTGAGTCGGTTGATCGCCTGGGTGAGCGGGCTGTCCGCGGCCAGGGCGAAAGTCGGCATGAGCGCGAGCAGGCTCACGCCACAGGCAAGGGCGCTGAGCGTGCCCGTATGGATGGCAACGGAAGACTTCATTCAGGTAGATCTCGAGCTGATAAGGGGAGGAGCGGTTTGGTTTATAAAGATGTGAAAGCCGGGAGACTTTTCTCGGGTACAGCTAGCCCTGACGGGTGGTGCTGGAACTTGGGCAATCGCACCCCAGTGACGACGAAATCATCGACCGGGCGCCCCATCAGGGCATCGACGATGCGCGCACTGGCCTTGCCATCGCCGTAAGGGTTGGCCGCCTGGGAGCATCGACGCCACAGCAGGTCGTCATCGAACAGTGCGTTGACGCCAGCGATGATCGAGTCCGGCGAGGTACCGACCAGCCGAACGGTACCCGCGGCGACAGCTTCGGGGCGTTCAGTCACATCGCGCATGACCAGCACCGGTTTGCCCAGCGACGGCGCTTCTTCCTGCACGCCACCGGAGTCGGTGAGGATCACATGCGCACGTTGCATCAGGCGCACGAAGGCCAGGTAGTCCAGCGGCTTGATCAGGTGCACGTTGGGCAAATCGCCCAGCTGCTCGGTGACCGGGCCCATGACATTGGGGTTCAAGTGCACCGGATAGACGATCTGGATATCCGTGCGCCGGGCCAGATGGCTCAGGGCCTTGCAGATATCCAGGAAGCCTTCGCCGAAGTTTTCCCGGCGATGCCCGGTCACCAGCAGAACCTTGCGGCCGGCTTGCAGGAACGAGAACTGTTGGTCCAGGCTTGCCCGCAGGTCAGCGTCTTGCTCAATGCGCCGGGCCGTCATCTGCAAAGCGTCAATCACCGTATTGCCGGTCACGAAAGCGCGACCTTGAAGGCGTTCGTCGAGCAGGTTCTGGCGCGATTCGTGGGTCGGCGCAAACAGCATGTCCGCACTGAGGTCGATGCAGCGGCGGTTCATTTCTTCCGGCCATGGGCTGTAGATATCGCCGGTTCGCAGTCCGGCTTCGACGTGACCAACCGGGATGCGTCGATGGAACGCAGCCATTGAGGCAACCATGGCCGAAGTGGTGTCGCCGTGTACCAGCACCCGGTCCGGGCGGGTCATTTCCAGCACGGGGTCAATCGCCCCGTAAAGCGCCGCGGTCAACGAGTTGAGCGATTGGTGCGGCGTCATCACATCGAGGGTGTAATCGGCCTTGAGGTCGAACAGATCCAGCACCTGCTTAAGCATGCTTTGATGTTGGCCGGTGATGCATATCTGCGAATGAATGCCTGGTTCCGCAGCGAGGGCTTTGACTAAAGGCGCCATCTTGATGGCTTCTGGACGGGTACCAAAGATCGAAAGGATTTTAATCCTTGAATGATGGCGAGCGATGATGTCTTCCTTGCGCAGTTTTAGTGCGCAGCACAACAACGGCCCAAGTTTTATTGAACTTGAGCGCGCCATCGTTATTTGAATTGAGTAAAGACCGGGATAATCAGCGTGAGATCTGATGTTCACTTCATGTGAGGTGGTGCGCTGCCCAAGAACCCGGAACCGGCCGGATTATTAGCATTGATAGCGAATCTTTCAAAGCGTTATATGTGTAATTCGTTTTAATGATTAACGGTTGAAACTTTTATGTTTGTGATCGGTCTTGTTTAGTTTTTTCATGATTTCAAGAAGGTTTTTCCTGATTATCACTATTCATTTAACTCATTGCTTTTTATGACTATTATTTATTTTATCCCCGTTCGTCAACTTTAATGAATTATTCATTCGTTATAACGGTCGCGATCAATGCGCTAGCGGTCTGGCTTTCTAGCGTGAGGGTTATGATAGTCACTGAACTGACGCCTGTATATTGTCATGATGCAATAAGTGTTATTTCGGACTAATAAATGAACTTTCCCTCTGCCTTCAATTATTGATAAGCCCTGCGCCTATATTGGTCAGGCAGATAACTCGAAGAAGGGGATCTTTGAGACAGGCATTTTGTACCGGGATTGCGCATGGCGCCGGGGCGAGGATGCCGGTTACCTCGGCGCAAGGGTAGATTGGGTATTCCCAACCACCGGAGGATGCGCAAGCAAGTCTGGTCCTGCTCTGGGGTGGGGAAGGGCAATAAAAGCATCTCAGCCTGCCGGCAGGCAGCATATGGAGCTGCTAGTGTTAAATCCGCATGCCGTCAAAGTCTCTGCAGTCGGGTGGGTGTGAGCCGCAGTTTTGTTCGTGACCAAGTCCTGCCGCTGTTGGTCGTTGGCAACGGTGTAATCCAAGATCTTCCTGATCCATCGAATGGCACTTAATCGAGGAAAAAATCATGGCGAAGGTACTGGTTCTCTATTACTCAATGTACGGTCACCTCGAAACGATGGCTGGCGCAGTGGCCGAAGGCGCACGATCCGTCCCCGGCACCGACGTGACGCTCAAGCGTGTCGCCGAAACCATCCCGGCCGAACAGGCAGCAGCCATTGGCGTCAAACTTGACCAGAAGGCTCCGGTGGCGACACCTGACGAGCTGGGCAATTACGATGCCATCATCTTTGGTACACCGACGCGCTTTGGCAATATGGCGGGACAGATGCGCACGTTTCTCGACCAGACCGGCGGACTGTGGATGAGCGGCGCGCTGGTCGGGAAAATCGGCAGTGTCTTTGCGTCGACCGGCACCCAGCACGGTGGTCAGGAAACCACTATTACGTCGTTCCACAGCACACTCCTGCATCAGGGGATGGTCATCGTGGGTGTGCCTTACACCTGCGCAGGGCTGACCAACATGAGCGAGATCACCGGCGGTACGCCCTATGGCGCGACCACCCTGGCAGGCGCCGACGGTAAACGGCAACCGTCACAAAACGAACTGGATATTGCGCGTTTCCAAGGCAAACACGTCGCTGAGCTTGCAAAAAAGATCGCGGGTTAACGCAGCACATCAATGGGCACATGCTGCAGGACAGGGGTCCAGCTTCGCTGGCCTGCGTAATGCCGGGGCGGAGTTCACCACCGCGCTGCCGATGCTCGCGGTTGGCCTGGCGATTTCATTGAAGAAGACGTAAGCGTTTCTGGATTCAGCGGAGCGACGCTCTAACGAGGTCGCTCCTAATCCCGTCAGTCAAACTGACTTATTCGGCTTTTGCCTGATTGGGAAGGTTCGGTGGAGCAATCGCCATTGGCACTCCGCCATACTGGAATGACCTGGGTGATGTCAGCAATAGCTGCAAATCAGGTTAGAGTGTTCATCAATGTCTGTTCAGAAGGGCCCTCCACTCGATTCGCATAGTCGCGCCAAGCGGTTTCAGCGAACGAACCGGGCAAAAAAAACCGTATATCAATCGTTATGTGAAGAATGAATCCTCCGCTGTTTATTTCTCTAGATGGGCCCAAGGGAGCCGGCAAAACCACACTGTTGGAGGCCGTTACGAAAGCACTGAGGGCAGACAACAAAAAGGTGATCCGACTTTGCGAGAGTAAAAGCGATCCCTACAGGGGTGAAACAATGGCCCTCGTTAACAAACTCGTCAGAAATCCCACCCGGGATTTGGAGTTGGAGGTTTGTGAGCGTTTTGCTGATAGCCGTACCTGGATTTCCCAGCACGTGCTGGCTAAACAGCCACCAGGCAGCATCATCCTGATCGATCGCTGGTACCCGTCTGATGCCGCGTTTCGCCGGATAGTCCCGTTTACTGAGATTCTACAGTTGAACATTGATCGGAACGTGCGAGTGCCAGACCTGCATGTCGGGGTTGTCACTAATCCTGAAATTTCATGGGCAAGGGCAGCGGCACGACGGCGTGGGTTGAGCAGTACGGTGATCCATAAGCTGGAAGAACATGTCGCATGTACCCAAGCGTTCGAGCAAGCGATTGCAGATCACGGCTGGGTTTTATGCCGTAATGAAGGAACGCTCGAAGACGCAACGATGCAGGTGATTTCTGAGATCTATAGCGTCCTTTGATGCGCCACAGCGGTCGCGGGCTGACGCTTTGATCTGGGTGCCTGTCATCGATTGCTGGAGATGTAATGCCAAGAGGAAAGCGGACAGGACCTATGCGCAGCTATAGAGCAATACATGATTTAACATAATATACATTACACGTAACAAGATATTTCAAGATTAGCCCGGTTACGCACAGATTTTGAAGCATCAATTCGCCTCAGCCCTCATTTTCCCGTCAGCCTCTCAAACAGCTGCGAATGTTCGGGAAATTGCTCGCTAAGCTTTTGCCGACTGCCCAACTCCATATCTGCAAAATCAAACCCCGGTGAAACCGCTTCACTGATCAAACCGTATCCCGCCAATCCATTTGTAAGCTGCGAAGCTTTCCAGACGCCACCCGGCACATGTAGCTGCAGACATTGTCCGGCAATTATATCGCTGCCCATCACAACCGTTTTTAATGTGCCGTCCGGAAAAATCAGGCTGTACTGAATTGCATCTCCCACATGGTAGTAATGCACGATGTCCGATTGGTTCAGATGAAAATGACCTATTGGCGAATCCTTGGTCAGCAAGTAGTAAATGGATGTCATCAGGTAGCGCCGGCCACCAGTGGTCTCAACCATCGTGTGGTGATCGGTTTGAAAGGTTCTGCGGTAGAAGCCGCCTTCCATGTGGGGTTCCAGGTTCAGTGCTGCGATTACAGCCTCAGCGTTGGGAATGTGTTTATCAAAGGTGTTGGTCGTCATGTTGATTGAGCCCTCCAGCCTTTGAAATAGCGAGCCGTTAATGCGCTATCTCTATTATGATTATGAAAACAATTAATAATAACTATGCTAAATAGCTCTTTAGTAGAGCTAGCTAATAGAGCGTGAGCATACGAGTACTCACCCCTCGCCCGCTATTGTTGTTCACACTGCACTTGTGTTTGCGACCCGAGCCGTGCGAATAAACAAGGCGCGCACTTTCTCCCAGAAAAATAGATTCGATGGCGCTTAAAAAGCGTAGCAGTCATGTGCCCATTTGGACGGCTATGCTCCAGTGAACTTTGTTGGTCGGGACATGCGTAATGCATCCAGGTACAACCCTGCTGAAGTGGCCAGGCCGGCTCGTGCTGCTCGGCGTACTCGGCCTCAGTGGCTGCGTACGACTTGGGCCGGGCTTCCAGCCACCCGGCGAAGAATGGGTCAAACACTGGAACACCCCTGCCCTTGAGCAATCCAGCCAGCGGAGCCTGAACCCGGACATTCGTCAGTGGTGGCAAGTCTTTGCCGATCCGATCCTCAATCATTTGATTGCCCAGTCGGATACAGGTAACTCCAGTCTCAAAATCGCCGGCCTGCGCATCATGGAAGCCCGTGCCCAACTCGGCATTGCTCAAAGTGGTCTTTACCCGCAACTGCAGCAAGCCAGCGTCGACAGCCTTTACTTCAACCGCAGGCAATCCGGAGGGGCCAACCCGCAAGACAGCCATTTCTGGCAACACAGCGCGGGGTTCGACGTAGGTTGGGAGTTGGACTTCTGGGGCCGCTTCAGTCGCGCCATCGAGTCGTCCGATGCCAGCTACTTCGCCGCCCAGGCCAACTATGAAGACGTACTCGTACTGCTGCGCGCGCAAGTGGCCGATACTTATTTTTCGCTGCGCACCACCGAAGCTCGTTTGCGTGTCGCCCAGGAAAACGCCAAACAGCAAAAACGCAACTTCGAGATCACCGAAAAGCTCTTCAACAGTGGCCAAACTGCCGAACTCGACCTGCAACAAGCCAGAACCCAGTACCTGGGCACGTTGAGCACCATCCCCAATTTCGAAGACCAGTTGCAACGAACCCGCAATGCGTTGGCGGTGCTGATTGGTCAGCCGCCCGGCGCACTGCCACAACTGCTCGAGTACGAGGGATTGATCCCGCTGGTCGACCGTGCCGTGTTGCAAGATGTACCGGCCAACCTGCTCCTGCGTCGGCCCGACGTGCGCGCCGCCGAGCTTAACGTCGCCGCGCAGTCTGCGCTGATTGGCGTGGCCGAGAGCGATTTCTATCCGTCGCTGACCTTGCTGGGCAGCATCGTCTGGTCAACCGACACGCTCAGTGGCACACCCCGGAATCTGGATTTAATTGGCGGCCCCAGTCTGCGCTGGAATCTGTTCGATCACGGCCGGATCAGCAACAACGTGCGCGTGCAGGATACGCGGTTGCAGCAACTGATCGAGGCTTACCGCGACAAGGTTCGCCAGGCAGCACGCGAGGCAGACGATGCGGCCTATGGCCTGATCAAATCCCTGGAGCGCGAACGCATCCTGCGCGAGGCCGGAGTGGCGGCCAAGCGTTCGCTGGTGCTGGCCAGCGTGCAATATCGCGAAGGTTATTCGGACTTCCAGCGGGTGCTGGATGCGCAACGTGCCTTGCTCGAACAACAGGACAATTACCTGGTCGCCCGCAGCAATGCCGTCAGTAATGTCATTGCCTTGTACAGGGCCATGGGCGGTGGCTGGTACAGCGCCCAGCCGAGGGTTGATCCGACCTCCCGCCAACAGATGGAAAAACGCACCGACTGGGGCGATCTGCTGAAAGAACCCGCCACTGCACAGCCTGCCATTCCAATGTCTTACAAGGTAAAAGACCAATGAGTGAAACCGCCCCTCCCTCGTCCGCGCCCCCAGTCGCCCAAGCACCGGCGCCGACTGCCGACCCGGCGAAAAAAGGCATCAAATGGGTCCTGTTACTGATCCTCCTGAGCCTGACCTGGTACCTGTTGGCGGATCGTTTCACACCCTATACACAACAGGCCCGGTTGGGTGCCTTTGTGATTCCGGTTGCCTCGGAAGTGGCAGGCCGCGTGACCCGGGTGAACGTGCGCAATAACCAGGACGTCAAGGCCGGCGAAATCCTTTTCGAGTTGGACCCTCAGCCGTACCAGATTGCCGTCGACCGTGCGCGCGCCGACCTTGAATCGACCCGCCGACAGATCGGTGCAAGCACCGCCGGGATCGCATCGGCCCAAGCCAATCTGCGCGCAGCCCAGGCCAATGAACTCAAGGCGCGTCAGGACAATCAGCGTCTTGAGGGGTTGTATCGCGAAGACCCAGGCACCATTTCCGTACGACTGCTCGAAGTGTCTCGCGCCAACCGCGAACAGGCGGTCAGCCAAGTGGCCGCTGCCCGCGCCGAAGTGCAGCGCGCGCGAGAGCAGGAAGGTGGCAGCGAGGAAGACAACGCTTTGCTGCGCAGTGCCGCCACGGCGTTGTCCAAAGCTGAACTGGATCTGTCCAACACGCAGATCCGTGCTCGTTCGGCCGGACTGATTACGGATCTGCGTACTGACGCCGGGCAATTCGCCGCTGCCGGTAGCCCGGTGATGACCCTGATCGCCATTCATGATGTGTGGATCAGTGCGGACATGACCGAGAACAACCTCGGTCTGGTGAAGCTCGACACACCAGTGTCGATTGTTCTGGATGCTCTGCCGGGCGAGGTCTTCGAGGGGCGCGTGCGCAGCGTTGGTTACGGTGTCAGCGTGGGGCAGACACCCGCGCCTGGCACCTTGCCCAGCGTGCAGAACAGCCGCGACTGGTTGCGTCCGGCCCAGCGTTTCCCGGTCATTATCGAGTTTTCGCCAGACTCATTGAACACGTTGCGTGACAGTCGGGCGATCCGTGCCGGCGGGCAGGCCGAAGTCATGGCCTTCCCCTCCGAGGGCAATCCGCTGAACCCGCTCGGCCGCGTGTTTGTGGGGTTCATGAGCTGGCTGAGCTATGCCTATTAAGGGCATGTCTACTCGGCGCACGCCGCGGGATCAACGCGCACTGCGCCTGGCCACCGGTACAGCGTTGTGCCTCACCGCCAGTTTCGGCCTGGGCTTGCCGATTCCCTTTCTGGCGCCGGTGCTTTGCCTGCTATTGCTGGCTTCGGTCAATCGCCCGCTGCCGTTCAAGGCCGGACTGGTTCTCGCACTGGCCGCCCTGTTGACCACCGGAATCGGCCTGCTATTGATCCCGGTCCTGCGTTATTACCCCATCAGCGGCGTGCTATTGATCAGCGTCGGCTTGTTCCTGGCCTTCCGCTTTGGCCTACGCGGCGGCAACACCTTGATCATGACCTTCCTGGTGATTGGCCTGACCATGATTTCCTCGGCCGGTATCGCCGAATTCGATCTGGCGGCGATGGTCATCAACGCACTGGTCAAGGGTTTGCTGCTCGCCGTTGTTGTCGTGGCGTTCAGTCATGGGTTATTCCCTGATCCACCCAACGCCCCTTCTCCGCCGCCTGCCCCACCCCTGCCGGCAGAAGAGGTCAGTCGGGTTGCGCTGCGTGCAACCCTGATCGTATTACCGGCATTCCTGCTGGCGTTGATCGACCCGGCCGGTTATTTGCCCATCATCTTGAAGGCCGTCAGCCTGGGCCAGCAAAGCTCCACGACAAACGCCCGCATCGCTGGTCGAGAACTGCTCGGCTCGACGTTACTCGCAGGCCTGTTGGCAATCCTCTTTTGGAGCGCCCTCAGTCTGTTTGTGCATCTGTGGATGTTCTTTCTGTGGATGTTGCTGTTCGGCCTGGTGCTGGCGCGCAAGCTGTATGCCCTGAGCCCGACGCGGTTTACCCCGGGGTTTTGGCTCAATACCCTGATCACGCTGATCATCCTGTTGGGTCAGTCGGTACAGGACAGCGCAGCAGGCAAGGACGTTTACACAGCGTTCGCCATCCGCATGGGTTTGTTCATCCTCGTGACGTTGTATGCCTGCTTGATGGTTCATCTGCTCGAACAACGGCAAGAAAACGCTCAAGGATTAACCTGATACCCCTTCCCTTGCAGGCAACTGGTATAGGCCGTTGAACTGGTCGCCGCACTGGTTTTCTCTTGCGCCCGGCGTTCCTGACGCTGACGCGAACCTCCGACAACCGCTCCTGCGGCGGCGGTTTCCTTGGCGCGATTCTGACGATAGTCCTGCTTGCGGTCTTCATCGACCTGATCATAAAACTCGTCATGTTGTCGTCCCCGCACCTGCGCCCCCGCAGCCCCTGCGGCAGCGCCCGCGGCGGCCCCCTTCAATCTTCCACCGGAAGGAGGCGGTGCAGTCGAGGTGCTCTGACTGGCCGCGATGTTGTGGCAATCGGTGATGTCCGCCTGGGTTTGTTGCGAACTCTGCCCTTTCATCGGCACGACCGTTTCGGCCCATCCCTGGGTCCAGGAAACCGACAGTGCGATGCACAGGCTAATGAATGACAGCCTTTTCATGATGACCTCCGACAGGGCCCGGCACTCTGCAAGCACACTGGGTCGGTAGACAGACCGCTCAATACATCACACCTCGTGATCCTGAGCGTGGTTCAGCATAAAAGATTGTAGATCACACCTTCTCAACCGCCCCCCTTCCCTATTCGTGGCCCGCCTCGCAGAACTATTTTTCGCGCCTGCACACGCCATGACCTAACCTGAATGGCTACAGCCGCTGGAGGCATGCCTATGCGTCCTGCATTGAAATTACTCTTATTCGTTGTGTTCGCGCTGATGGGGGCGAACATCGGCGAGCTGTCGGCGGATGAACTACCCAACACATCTAGAAACGGTGAGGCCAGCGCCACCTCTACCGTGTCAAAAAGCGATTTGGAAGCACTGCAATTGAGGCTGGACAACCTTAAACAGCAGGTGTCACTGACCAGTAACTACACCCAGTTGATAGGCTTTCAGGACAACGTACAGTTGCTCTTCAGTGATGTGGACAAGTTGGCGGCGGTGTTACTTCCCGAGCAAGCGCAATTGCAAGCGCAACTCAGTGTGCTCGGGACGTCATCCGCCACCAGCGTTGCCATGGAAAAGTCCGATCTGGTGAAACAGAGGTCCTATCTCAGCGCACAAAAAGACAAGGTGGATAACGATCTCAACATACTGCAGGCCATCAAAGAAGGTGCTGCTAACCTCATCACTCAGATTGCCAGCATTCGGCGTACCCAACTGGAAACCGAACTGGCCCAGCGCACCGCCAGCGTCCTCAACCCCCGGTTCTGGTTGCCGGTGTTTTCTCCACTGGAGGAGGATAAAAGCCGTCTGAGGTTTTTGATCGACCAGTCCAACAATGTCATCCAGTCCGTCTGGCAACCCGGCCGGCGTACCGCGACCGTCACGTTGTTATTATTGGCCCTGGCCTTCTGGACGCTGGGGCGACGACTGGCTGAACATGGTTTGACATGGATCTGTATCCATCGAGTACCCGAAGGTCGCCTGCGCAGAAGTTCATTGGCGATAGCGACGGTAGTTGCCACGATGTTGAGCGCAGGTTGTGCAATAGGGCTCATCTCCGCAGCGGCTAGCCGTCTTCAACCATTGCCGCAGCCCCTGCAAGGTTACTTCGACGATGTCGAGAAAGTCGCATACGCCTGCGCCCTGATTATCGGTCTGAGTCGGGCCCTGTTGTCTAAACGCAATCCCTCATGGCGGTTACCTGGCATCGCCGATGAAGTAGCACTTGCAATAAACCCTTTTCCGGCGCTGCTGGCCGGATCAATGCTGATACTCATCTCGCTGATACAAGTCACCAATGCGACGGGTATGAGTACGCAAATGGTACTTTTCAGCCGGGGCGTGGTGTCACTCGTCGTCATCCTGATTATTGGTGCGCTATTGCTACGCGTCAGTAGAACCCGCCGAGCGATGGTCATTGCCGGGGAACACCCCGAATCAGGTACTACCCTGGCGGGGGTGATTTATACCGGCCTCAGTATCGCCGTGTTGATCTCGATTTTTGGCCTGCTGGTCGGTTACATCTCCCTGGCCCGGTTCATCACTTACGAAGTTGTCTGGCTCTATATCGTTATTGCCAGCTTCTATTTGCTGATGCAGTTGTTCAGAGACTTGTGTGATTACCTGTTTTCGCCAAAACAACCAAGCGGCAAGGCGATCAAACAGCTGCTAGGCATCGGCGACGTTCGGCTTGAACAAATCGAGGTTGTTGTGGCGGGTATTGGCAGAGCGGCATTACTGCTCATTGCCGTGATTACAACGATTGTGGGGGGGATTGGAGCGACCTTTGGCCAACTGACTGACAGGGTTTCAGCGATCCTCGGCGGCGATGGCTTGCGCAAGCTGAACATCATTCCGGGCAATCTGTTGAATGCGGTCCTCGCGCTGTTGATCGGTATTTATCTGATTCGATCGCTGCGCAGATGGCTGGATAACGAGTTCCTGCCGAAAACCGATATGGACCCCGGCATGGGAGCGTCGCTGAGCACCCTGTTCAGTAATATCGGGTACGTACTGGTCATTCTGATGGCGTTGTCTTCATTGGGCGTCAAATGGACCAATCTGGCCTGGATCGTCAGTGCGTTGTCAGTGGGGATCGGCTTCGGTTTGCAGGAGATCGTCAAGAACTTCGTATCCGGGTTAATCCTGCTCACCGAGCGTCCGGTCAAGGTCGGCGACCTGATCAGCATCAGTGGGGTCGAAGGCGATATCCGGCGAATCAATGTCAGGGCCACGGAGATACAGCTCAGTGATCGCTCGATCGTGATCGTGCCCAACTCGCAGCTTATTTCCCAGAACCTGCGCAATATAACCATGGGCGGCAGCGCCCAAGGGGTGGCCACACTCGAACTGGTGTTCCCTCTGGATATTGACCCCGAGCAAGTCAAAACCCTGCTGTACACCACCTATTGCGAACATGAAACCATCCTCGACAAACCCTCCCCCGTTGTTCGATTCAGCAATCTGAGCCCTGAAGGCATCACATTGACCATCACCGGCTATGTCAGCAGCCCAAGGATTGTCAGTACGACCAAGAGCGATCTGCTCTTTGAAATCCTGAAGCGATTGGGTGAGGCCGGCATTGAATTAGCCAAGCCTGTTCCTCCTGCGTAATACCCATCAATAGCCTGCCTGGCGCCTGAACGTGCTCGTGATCACACGGGAGCGTTGTGAATTTGTGCGCCTCGGAGTGATACGTTTATTTTCATTGTGTTGCATTATGAAATAAATCATGTCATTTATAGCCACGCAAAATCATCAGGACTGATCCACCGTGCCAGATCGGATGGCCTGTACCACCCCAACGCCCCTCCAAGGAGTCAACAATATGAACAAGACAGAACTTCTAGGTGCTCTGGCACTGTGCGCCGCAAGCTTGCTGGCACACGCCGACGAAGACAGCCTGCGCATCGGTATCGAAGCCGCCTACCCCCCCTTCTCTTTCAAGACGCCGGAGGGCAACGTCAGTGGTTTCGATTACGACATCGGCAATGCCCTGTGCGAAGAAATGAAGGTCAAATGCGAGTGGGTCATCCAGGAATTCGACGGCATGATCCCATCGCTGAAAGTGCGCAAGATCGATGCCGTGCTGTCGTCGATGTCGATCACTGAAGACCGTATGAAGTCGGTCGACTTCAGCAAAAAGTACTACCACACGCCGGGCAAGTTCGCGATGAAGGCCGGCAACGTGATCAACGACCCGCTGGTTGATCTCAAGGGCAAAAAAGTCGGGGTGCAACGCTCATCGACCTACGACCGTTTTGCCACCGATCAGCTTGAAAAAGCCGGGGTCGAAGTGGTGCGCTACGGCTCGCAAAATGAAGCCTTCCTCGATCTGGCGTCGGGTCGACTGGACGCGACGCTCGCCGACATCGTCAACACCGATGAGAGCTTCATCAAAACACCGGCGGGCAAAGGCTTCGCGCTGGTGGGTCCGGACATCAGCGACCCGAAATATTTCGGCCGAGGCGCCGGGATCGCAGTGCGTAAAGGCGACAGCGTGAACGTTGCACGTCTGAGTACAGCGATCGACGCCATCCGCGCCAACGGCAAGTACCAGCAAGTGATGGCCAAGTACTTCGCGTTCGATATCTACGGCGAATAAGCCTTACCTGTAACCCTGTGGCGCCGGCCTCTTGCGGGCGCTTTTGGGCTTGTCTCGCGCGCCTTTTGGCGCTCGTTTGAGGACTTTCATCATGCTTCACGGCTACGGATCGAGCATTCTCGATGGCGCCTGGCTGACCATTAACCTGGCCTTGACCTCCATGAGCATGGCGATTGCTTTGGGTCTGATCGGCGCAGCCTTTCGATTGTCGCCGCTCAAATGGCTGGCGGTGCTGGGCGAAGGGTACACCACCCTGATTCGCGGTATTCCTGACCTGGTGTTGATCCTGCTGATCTTCTATGGCGGCCAGGATCTGGTGAACCGCATCGCCCTGGCGCTCGGTTACACCCACTACATCGACATCAACCCCTTTATCGCCGGCGTCTGCACCATGGGTTTCATTTTTGGTGCCTATCTCTCGGAAACCTTTCGCGGCGCGTTCATGGCGATTCCTAAAGGTCAGGCCGAGGCCGCTGTGGCGTATGGCATGAGTGGTAGCCAGGTGTTCTGGCGGATTCTGGTGCCGCAGATGATTCGGTTCGCCATCCCGGGGTTCACCAACAACTGGCTCGTGCTGACCAAATCCACCGCGCTGATTTCGGTGATCGGCTTGCAGGACATGATGTTCAAAGCCAAGAACGCGGCGGACGCCACCCATGAGCCGTTTACGTTTTTCCTCGCGGTGGCGGCGCTTTATCTGATGCTGACCAGCGTGTCATTGCTGGTGCTGCGTTACCTGGAAAAACACTACTCGGTCGGCATCAAAGCCGCCGAATTGTGATTGGGAGCAACCCCATGATTCTCGACTACAACCTGATCTGGGAAAACCTGCCGCTGTATTTCAATGGCGCCTTGTTGACCCTCAAAGTCCTGCTGATTTCCCTGGCCTTCGGCCTGGTGCTGGCGATTCCGTTGGCATTGATGCGAGTGTCCCGATCGCCCCTGATCAACGTCCCGGCGTGGCTCTACACCTACGTGATTCGCGGCACGCCGATGCTGGTGCAATTGTTCCTGATCTATTACGGCCTGGCGCAGTTCGCAGCGGTACGTGAAAGCGCGCTCTGGCCGTACCTGTCCAGCGCAACCTTTTGTGCCTGCCTGGCCTTTGCGATCAACACCAGTGCCTATAGCGCGGAACTGCTGGCCGGCAGTTTGAAGGCCACGGCCCACGGCGAGATCGAAGCCGCCAAGGCCATGGGCATGTCGCGCTTGACCCTGTACCGCCGCATTCTGCTGCCATCGGCCTTGCGCCGGGCGTTGCCGCAGTACAGCAACGAAGTGCTGATGATGCTGCAAACCACCAGCCTGGCATCGATTGTCACCCTGGTGGACATCACCGGGGCCGCGCGTACGGTCAGTGCGCGGTTCTATCTGCCGTTCGAGGCGTTCATCACGGCCGGCCTCATCTACCTGGCCCTGACCTTCATTCTGGTTCGCCTGTTCAAGCTGGCCGAGCGTCGCTGGCTGGCGTACCTGGCACCGCGCAAGCACTAAGGAGCTGTTATGGAGCATATTGAATACCTGTTGCCGTGGAGTGCTTCGGGCACTGAACGGAAACTGTCGCTGTTTCGTTTTGGCAGCGGACCGCGCAAGGCCTACATTCAGGCGTCCCTGCACGCCGACGAGTTGCCGGGGATGCGCGTGGCGGTTGAACTCAAACAACGTCTGCGGGTGCTGGAAGAACAAGGTCGCCTCAACGGCGTGATCGAGTTAGTGCCGATGGCCAATCCGATTGGTATCGCCCAGATGTTCCAGGCGACCCATCAGGGGCGCTTCGAGTTTTCCAGCGGAAAGAATTTCAATCGGGACTTCCCGGAGCTGACCGAAGCCGTGGCGGCGCTGGTGAAAGACCACCTGGGCGACAATGCCGACGTCAACACTGCACAGATCCGTCGGGCCATGGCCGATGTCCTCGCCGACATGCCACCACCGATGTCGGAACTCGATGGCTTGCGCCGCCTGTTGCTGCAACATGCCTGTGACGCCGATGTAGTGCTGGACCTGCACTGCGATTTCGAGTCGATCATGCTGCTTTACGCCATGCCGCAAAATTGGCCGCGATTGCGTTCGTTGGCCGCTCGACTCGGTGCCGGCGCCGCGCTGCTGGCCGAGGGTGCGGGCGGCAGTGCCTTCGATGAGGCCTGTGCGATCCCTTGGTTGCGCTTGGCTGAGCTGTTTCCTGAAGCCAATGTTCCGCTGGCCTGCGTGGCCACCACCATCGAGTTGCGCGGCATGGCCGACACCGAACGCGAACAATGTGTCGATAGCGCCGAGGCCATTCTTGGCTATCTCGCCGAACAGGGCCTGATCAGCGGTGACTGGCCAGCAGCGCCACCGACCTGTTGTGAAGCGACGCCATTCGCCGGCGCGCAGTACGCCTATGCGCCGCACCCGGGGGTGGTGAGTTTTCTGCAACCGCTGGGTGCCCGGGTCAGGGTGGGCGATCCGCTGTTCGAAGTGCTGGATCCGCTGACCGATCGCCACAGTATCGTGCGCGCCAGCACCGACGGCACCCTCTATGCCCGAGAACGCCTGCGCTTTGCCCAGCCCGGTTTGTGGCTGGCCAAAGTCGCCGGCACCCGTCTTATTCGCCAGGGTCGCTTGCTCAGCGACTGATTCCAGAGAATAAAAACCATGTACAAACTAGAAGTTCAGGATCTACACAAAAGCTATGGCAGCCACCACGTGCTCAAGGGCGTGTCCCTGGAAGCGAAGGCCGGTGATGTGATCAGCCTCATCGGCTCAAGCGGCTCGGGCAAAAGCACCTTCTTGCGCTGCATCAACCTGCTGGAGCAGCCCAACGCCGGCAACATCGTGCTCAATGGCGAACAATTGAAACTGGTGACCAACAAACTCGGCGGGCTCAAGGCCGCCGAGCCCAAACAGCTACAACGCATGCGTTCACGGCTGTCGATGGTGTTTCAGCACTTCAACCTGTGGTCGCACATGAGCGCCCTTGAAAACGTCATGGAAGCCCCGGTGCATGTGCTTGGCATGGGCAAGAAAGAGGCCCGGGAAAAGGCCGAACACTACCTGAACAAAGTCGGCGTGGCGCACCGGATGGACGCCTGGCCAGCCCATATGTCCGGCGGCGAGCAGCAGCGTGTGGCGATTGCCCGGGCACTGGCGATGGAGCCGGAAGTGATGTTGTTCGATGAGCCGACCTCGGCACTCGACCCCGAACTGGTCGGCGAAGTGCTCAAAGTCATGCAGGACCTCGCCCTCGAAGGCCGCACCATGGTGGTCGTGACCCACGAAATGGGTTTTGCCCGCGAGGTTTCCAATCAACTGGTGTTCCTGCACAAGGGGCAGGTCGAAGAACGTGGCGACCCGCGCGAAGTGCTGGTCAACCCGCAATCCGAACGCCTCCAGCAGTTTCTTGCCGGGAGCTTGAAGTAATCCGCCCAGCTTAACTGACTGACATTACCGACTCTTGGCAGCGCTGCACACCGAGGGTCGGCTTCGGATACACTCCCGCCAGCTTTATCAACCCTCAGGAAATGTTGAGCCGGATATGCCGACCCCATCGAACAACACCACGGTCTATGCCGCACCGGTTATGCGCAAACTGGCGGAGATCGTTGGCGATTTGCAGCCGTCCCTGCGCAAGGTGGCGGACTTTATCCTGCGTCACCCGCTGCGGGCCGCGACGCTGACCATCGAGGAGATGGCCCACGAAACATCCACCTCGCCAGCCGCAGTCAACCGTTTGGCCAAGGCCCTGAACCTGGGTGGCTACACCGGCATGAAAGCCGAACTCGTCGCGACATTGCAGCAAATGGTGTCGCCGGTCGACAAACTGCGCAACGAACTGGCACATCGTCCTGGCGGCGCGTTTGGCCTGCATGAGCAAATCCAAAGCGCCAGCAGCAACCTCGCGACGGCGGCGACCAACAACCACGCAGACACCTTTGAAGCGTTCGTGACCCGCCTGACCCAGGCGCGCAAAATCTACATCCTGGGTTTTGGCAACAGCGTGTACTTCGCCGGCCTCGCCGCCTCGACCCTGATGCCCTTCTGCGCCGACGCCACCGCCATCAGCATGGAGGGCGGCAACGAAAACGCCGCCTACCGTCTGGCCGCGATTACCGATCAGGATGTGTTGCTGGCAATCTCCCTGCCGCGCTATTCCCTCGACACCCTGCAACTCGCCCGTTTCGCCAATGAACGGGGTGCCACGGTGTTGGCAATCACCGATTCACCCGCCTCGCCGCTCACCAGCATTGCCGAACACGTGCTGTTTGCTCCCGCCGACCATCCGGTATTGACCAGTTCCAACATCGCGGTGCTCGCCTTGATCGAAGGCTTGGTGGCGGGCGTGATGGCGCGCAATAAAGAAGCCGTCAAACTGGCGACCGAACTGACCGAAAGCGTGATGGCTTACCTGCACATGCCGGGTAACAGCAAATCGTCGAAAGCCACAAAGCCGCGCTGACGTATCCCCGACTTACCCGCGACCTGTTGCGCCACAGGGTGTGCGGGCGAGCGTCTGACTGGGAAGTTCGTTGAACAACGCGCGATAGCTGCTGGAAAATCGCCCTAAATGCCAGAACGACCAGTGCATCGCCACTTCGGCAACGGTGGTGTCCATCGCTGTGCGGCTGAGCAACTCGCGGCGTGCGCTGTTGAGTCGGCGCAAGCGCAGCCAATGGGTCGGGGTCATCCCGGTATAAGCCTTGAACGCATGCTGCAATTGCCGCAGAGAAACCCCGGCGACCTGCGAAAGCTCCAGCAGGTTCAGGGTGTCTTCCGGCGCATCAGCCGCCCACTCACCGATGCGTTTCATCACCGCACGCTCTTCGGCGCGGCGCTGTAACCCTCCGCGATCAAGGCAAACACACGCGTTGTCGAGGATGTACAGGCAGTCTTCGAGCAACTGCTGAGTCAACGCCTCCTTGCTCGGCGGATCGAGGGTCTGCGCCAGTCGGGTCAGCGTCCCGCTGAGCCAGCGACTGAACAATGCATTCTGCCCCGAGTTCAGCGGCGCCATGAACAGGCCTTCGAGCCTGGCCACGTTCAAACCGTGACGCTGCACGAACGCCGGACCGAACACCACGGCAATTTCCTGGTAGTTCTCCGGGGTGATCCAGATGTTGCGACTTTCGCCATTCAACACGTACAGCGCGTTGTCGCTGCGATCGAAACAGAACGCCAGCGAACCTTCGGGCGCGCTGAAATTCTGCTCGACCCGGGTGTTCATCTGTTCCTCGTAAATCTCCACGCCTTGCAGGTCCAGGTAGCGCACGCGCCCGGCGAAATGCCCCGGTGACATTTGCTGGTAATGCTGAACCCAACCCGGTGTGGCGCGGATTTGCTCGGCGACATCGGCGGTGTCGAACGCTTGGACTTGCAGGGGATTGCACGTTGTCATGGGTGACCTTACGCACTCGTTTGGTGCGTTTTGGTGCTGCTGAAAGTGGATAGATGGAACCTCAAGGCTCGCCCAAGATAGTCGTCAACGCGCCACAGGGGAAGTGTGTGGTGGATGAAACCAGCCTCCCCGGCGTTAATAAAACCAATAACGAGGTCTTTATGAATGTCCCTTTCGATCAGCTGCTCACGTGGCTGAAAGATCACAAGATTACCGAAGTCGAGTGTGTGGTCAGCGACTTGACCGGCATCGCACGCGGCAAAATTGCACCCACCAACAAGTTCCTGCATGAGCGAGGCATGCGCCTGCCGGAAAGTGTGCTTTTGCAAACGGTAACCGGGGACTTTGTCGACGACGACATCTACTACGACCTGCTCGACCCGGCCGACATCGACATGGTGTGCAAGCCCGTCTCCGACGCGGTGTACGTGATCCCATGGGCCATCGAGCCCACCGCCATCGTGATCCACGACACCTTCGACAAGTTCGGCAACCCGATCGAGCTGTCACCGCGCAACGTGCTGAAAAAAGTCCTGCAGTTGTACACCGACAAAGGCTGGCGCCCGATTGTCGCGCCGGAAATGGAGTTCTACCTGACCCAGCGCTGCGAAGACCCGGACTTGCCGCTCAAAGCCCCGCTGGGTCGTTCGGGCCGTGCGGAAAGTGGTCGTCAGTCGTTTTCCATCGACGCCGCCAACGAATTCGATCCGCTGTTTGAAGACGTGTACGACTGGTGTGAACTTCAGGGTCTGGACCTCGATACCCTGATCCACGAAGACGGCCCGGCGCAGATGGAAATCAACTTCCGGCATGGCGACGCACTGGATCTGGCCGACCAGATCACCGTGTTCAAGCGCACCCTGCGTGAAGCGGCGCTCAAGCACAACGTCACCGCGACCTTCATGGCCAAACCGATTGGCGATGAGCCCGGCAGCGCCATGCATATCCACCAAAGTGTGGTGGACATCGCCACCGGCCAGCCGATTTTTGCCGATGCCGACGGGAAAATGAGCGAGCTGTTCCTGCACCACATCGGCGGCCTGCAAAAGTACATCCCCAAAGTGCTGCCGATGTTCGCACCCAACGTCAATTCGTTCCGCCGCTTCCTGCCAGACACGTCGGCACCGGTGAACGTCGAATGGGGCGAAGAAAACCGTACCGTGGGCCTGCGTGTGCCGACCTCCACGCCGGACGCGATGCGCGTGGAAAACCGTTTGCCGGGCGCCGATGCCAACCCTTATCTGGCGATCGCCGCGAGTCTGTTGTGTGGGTATCTGGGCATGGTCGAGCGCATCGAACCAAGCGCTGCTGTGCAAGGTCGTGCCTATGAGCGCCGCAATCTGCGCCTGCCGATCACCATCGAGGACGCCCTGACGCAAATGGAAGAATGCGACACCGTTTCGAGTTATCTGGGCAGCAAATTCGTTCGCGGATATGTCGCGGTCAAGCGAGCGGAACACGAGAACTTCAAGCGCGTGATCAGTTCCTGGGAGCGAGAGTTCCTGCTGCTCAGCGTCTAGCAAACAAGCGCTCACATAAGACCGCATTCCCCCTGTGGGAGCGGGCTTGCTCGCGAATAGGCCGGCACATTCAACATCACCGTTGACTGATAGACCGCTTTCGCGAGCAAGCCCGCTCCCACAAGGAAAATGCCAACGCCTGAAAAATCCAACAACTACAAGAGGTGTCGTATGCGTCTATTGAAATCCATGGTTCCGGTCGCGCTGGCCGTGTTGTTCAGCGCCGTTGCGCAGGCTCAGCCAACGGTCAGCGTCTACAACTGGACCGATTACATCGGCGAGACCACCCTAGCCGATTTCCAGGCGAAAAGCGGGATCAAGGTGATCTACGACGTGTTCGATTCCAACGAAACCCTGGAGGGCAAACTGCTCGCCGGCCGCACCGGGTATGACGTGGTGGTGCCGTCCAACCACTTCCTCGCTCGCCAGGTGAAAGCCGGCGCGTTCCTGAAGCTCGACCGTTCGCAGCTGCCCAACTTCAAGAACCTCGACCCGAAACTGCTGGCGTTGCTGGAGAAAAACGATCCGGGCAACGAACACTCGGTTCCGTACCTGTGGGGCACCAACGGCATCGGCTACAACGTCGACAAGGTCAAGCAAGTGCTGGGCATTGACCGCATCGATTCCTGGGCGGTGTTTTTCGAACCGGAGAATCTGAAGAAACTCAGCCAGTGCGGCGTGTCGATGATGGATTCGGCCGATGAAGTGTTCCCGGCCGTTCTCAATTACATGGGCATGGACCCGCGCAGCGAAAACCCTGAAGACTTCAAAAAAGCTGAAGCCAAGCTGTTGACCATTCGCCCTTACATCACCTATTTCCACTCCTCCAAGTACGTTTCGGATCTGGCCAACGGCGACATCTGCGTGGCGTTCGGTTACTCGGGTGACGTGTTCCAGGCCGCGAACCGGGCCAAGGAAGCCAAGAACGGCGTGAATATCGCCTACGCGATTCCCAAGGAAGGCAGTAACTTGTGGTTCGACCTGTTGGCGGTTCCCGCAGACGCCAGCAACCAGAAAGAGGCGCATGCTTTCATCAATTACCTGCTCGATCCGCACGTGATTGCCAAGGTCAGTGCGTCGGTCGGTTACGCCAACCCGAACCCGGCGTCCAAGCAAGACATGGACCCTGAACTGGTCAACAACCCTGAGGTTTATCCGCCTCAGGCAGTCCTCGACAAGCTCTACATTTCCACCACCCCGCCCCAGGCAATCATGCGGTTGATGACCCGTTCCTGGAGCAAAGTGAAGTCCAACCAATGAACCAGTACAGCAACGAACATGCTCGTTCCTATTACGCGGCGTCAGCCAATGGAATGGCGCCCTACCCTACACTGGCCGAGGACCTTGAAGCCGATGTCTGTGTGATCGGCGGCGGCTTTACCGGCGTTAACACCGCGATCGAACTGGCGCAACGCGGGCTCTCGGTGATTCTGCTGGAGGGCCGACGGATCGGCTGGGGTGCCAGCGGGCGCAACGGCGGGCAGTTGATTCGCGGCATCGGCCATGACGTCAGCGGTTTCGCCCGTCATGTCGGTGAAGAAGGCGTGCGCTACCTTGAGCGTGCGGGCGTCGAGTCGGTAGCACTTGTGGGCAACCGCATTCGTGAACACGGGATTGATTGCGACCTGCGCTGGGGGTTCTGTGAACTGGCCAATACTAAAGCGCAGTTCGCGGCGTTCAAGGCTGAGCAGCAAGGCCTTGCCGAATCGGGTTACGCCCACGAAACCCGACTCGTCGGGCCGGAGCAAATCCGTCAGCAGGTGGTGAACTCCGACGTGTATGCCGGTGGTCTCGTCGACATGGGCTCGGGTCACTTGCACCCGCTCAATCTGGTCCTTGGCGAAGCGCTATTGGCGCAATCCCTGGGGGTGCAGATTTTCGAGCAGAGCCCGGTGCTGGAGTTGATCCATGGCAGCACCGTGCAGATTCGCTGTGCCGGCGGCACGGTGCGCGCCGGCAGTCTGGTGCTGGCGTGCAACGCTCACCTGGAAGAGCTCGAACCGAAACTGAGCGGCAAGGTGCTTCCGGCGGGCAGCTACATCATCGCCACCGAGCCGTTGACGCGCGAACAGGCAGCGCAATTGATCCCGCAGAACCTGGCGCTCTGCGACCAGAAAGTCGGCCTGGATTACTACCGACTTTCGGCGGACCGACGCTTGCTGTTCGGCGGCGCCTGCCATTATTCCGGGCGTGATCCGGCGGACATCGAAGCTTACATGCGCCCGCACATGCTCAAGGTCTTCCCGCAACTGGCCAACGTGCGCATCGACTATCAATGGGGCGGCAAGATTGGCATCAGCGCCAATCGCTTCCCACAGGTCGGGCGCTTGAGCCAGCATCCGAACGTGTTCTACGCCCAGGGTTACTCCGGGCATGGCCTGAACGTGACCCACTGGTGCGCCAAGCTGTTGGGTGAAGCGATCCACGTCGGACACAGTCAGGGCTTTGACGTGTTCAGCGCCGTGCCGCACATGACCTTTCCCGGTGGGCCGATGCTGCGCTCTCCACTGCTGGCTCTCGGCATGTTCTGGTATCGCCTGCGCGAACTGCTCGGCTGATCAGTAAGACGTTAGTAGCCTGACAATCCGCCTTCGCGAGCAAGCCCGCTCCCACACTGGATCTGCGTCGCTCACAAATGATGTGGCTACTGAAGATCAAATGTGGGAGCGGCGGTGCGACGATTCGACTTGCTCGCGAAGAACGATAACGCGGTCAAGCAGTTGTTTGAGCCTTTAGATTTGCTCAATCGCTAGGCGCTTCTATATTGAGGGAGTGCTCTGACTTCCCTGCGTCCTGGCGAGTGCAGCCTATGGCTACGACTGACCCACTGATCATCTGCGAGCACTGCGACTGCGTGTATGAAAAAGTCACGCTCGCCAAACATCAAAAAACCCTCTGTACACGCTGTGGCGGTGTGCTTCAGCGCTATAACGGCCTGACGGTGGAACAACGTCTGGCGTTGACCTTCACTGCGTTGATGCTGTGGATTTTCGCCAACTTCTACCCCGTCATGAGCATCAGCCTCAAAGGCCTTAAAAACAGCGCAACGCTCTGGGATTCGGTACTGGCCCTGAGTCTGGGGCCGATCACTTTCATCGCCATGGTGGCGGCGATCTCGATGATCATCGCGCCGATTTTCCAGCTGTTGCTGCTTATCTGGGTCCTGAGCTTCGCCCTCGCCCACCAGCGCTCGCCTGGTTTCAGGTTCTGCATGCGCTGGCTGGAAACCCTCAGGCCCTGGAGCATGCTGGAGGTCTGTCTGCTGGGGGCGATGGTCGCGGTCATCAAACTCGCCGGATTGCTGGATGTACTGCCTGGCATCGGCCTGTTTGCCCTGGCCATTCTCAGTCTGATGATGATCCGCATCGCCGGGCGCGACATCCGTGATCTATGGGACATCTTATGAACAGGCCTCCGGTGGCGAGTGAGCTCAACCTGTGCCTGTGTCATAGCTGCGGCCTGGCCTGTGACATGACCGATGAACCTCACGAATGCACACGGTGCGGCGCGCCGCTGCATCGGCGCAAAACCAACTCACTGGCCCGGACCTGGGCCTACATGTTCACTGCCCTGGCGTTTTACGTCCCGGCCAATCTACTGCCAGTGATGAACACCAAGATGGTCGGCAACGGCGCCGATAGCACGATCATGAGCGGTGTAGTGGAGTTCTGGCAGCACGGCGCCTGGGACATTGCCCTGATTATTTTCATCGCCAGCATCGCGGTGCCGGGCATCAAGTTCGTCGCCCTGACGCTGTTACTGGTGACCGTTCAGCGCGACAGCCAATGGGCGAGCAAGCAGCGGTCAACGCTGTACCGATTCGTCGAGCTCATCGGTTACTGGTCGATGCTCGATGTAATCGTGGTCGCCCTGGTGGCCTCACTGGTGAAGTTTCAAGCCCTGGCCGATATCGAACCGCGCCCGGGCATTCTGTTTTTTGGCCTGGTGGTGGTGTTCACCATGCTGTCGGCAATGAGTTTCGACCCACGCCTGATCTGGGATAAAGAAGAGCGGGATAACCCAAGCGAGGAGGTCATGGATGAAGTCGCAAATCACTGACGGGCCGCAAGCCCCCGGTCAGGCCCCGGTCAAGACCCGCCGCTTCAGCGTTTCACTGGTGTGGATCGTGCCGATTGTCGCGGTACTGGTGGGGATTTCCCTGGTCGTGCACACCATGCTGCAGGAAGGTCCGACCATTACCGTCACGTTCAAGACCGGTAGCGGCCTGACGGCCAACAAAACCGAAGTCAAATACCGCAACGTGGTGATCGGCCATGTTTCGGACGTGGAGTTGAGCAACGATCAGAAGAGCGTCGACGCCACCATCAAACTGTCCAAGCAGGCAGAAAGTTTCACCCGCGAAGATTCGCAATTCTGGGTCGTGCGTCCGCGTATTGGCGCCGGCGGGGTGTCGGGGATCGATACCCTGCTGTCCGGGGACTACATTGGCGCCGATATCGGCCAGGCCAACGCGCGTGCAAAAAACTTTATCGGCCTGGAAAACCCGCCACCGATTACCTATGGCGAACCGGGCAAGCGCTTCACCCTGAACACCCAGGACCTCGGTTCGCTGGATATCGGCTCTCCGGTTTACTACCGCAAGATTCCGGTGGGGCAAGTGGTGGCCTATGCCCTGGACGCCGACGGTAAAGGGGTCAACATCGAAGTGTTCATCCACTCGCCCAACGATGCCTACGTGACTGAAAATACCCGGTTCTGGAACGCCAGCGGAATCGACGTGAACGTCGGCGCCAACGGCTTTTCGCTGAAAACCGAGTCGCTGTCATCGATCCTGGTGGGCGGCATCGCCTTCCGCGCTCCGGATTACAGCCCCAATGATCAACCGGCTAAAGAGGACAAAGCCTTCGACCTGTTCGAAGACCAGTTAACTGCCCTCGCGCCGCCCAGCGGGAAGGGGCAATTCCTGACCTTGCGTTTCGATCAAGCCTTGCGCGGGCTCAAGGTCGGTGCGCCGGTGGAGTTCCTTGGCATCGAGTTCGGCAGAGTCGTGGCGGTCAATCTGGATTTTGACGCAAAAAAACGCAGCTTCCCCGTCAACGTCGGCATCATGATCTACCCGCAACGTCTCGGCCAGGCCCACACCAAAATGCTCGAAGCGTTGAAGCATGATCCCAACGACGAAGCCGCTGGCGTCCGGCTGATGGGCAGCTTTATCGAAAATGGTCTGCGGGCCCAGGCTCGGAGCGGCAATCTATTGACCGGCCAGCTTTACATTGCGCTCGACTTCTACCCCAAGGCGGAGAAAGTCGTATTCGACCCGAACGCCCGTCCAGTCGCTATCCCGACTATTCCAGGCAGCCTCGAGCAGTTGCAGGAAAAACTCGAGGGCATGGTCAACAAGATCAACCAGCTGCCCATCGAGCGCATTGCCGGCAACCTCGACAGCAACCTCGTCGAACTGCGCAAAAGCCTGGCGCAATTTAACGCCAAGACCCTGCCCGGCGTGCAGACCACCCTGGCGGATGTCAGCAAGACGCTGCAATCGGCCAGTTCGACCTTGGCCGAAGACTCGCCGCAACGCGAACAATTAGGTCAGACCCTCGACGAGCTCGGGCGCATGTCGCGCTCCTTGCGTGAACTCTCGGATTACCTGGGACGGCATCCGGAATCGCTGATTCGTGGCCGCCCCGACAATGCCGCGCCGATGGACCTGCAGGGGCCACCACGCAAATGACCACAGGAGCATCACCCATGGCTTTTTCGTTAAAGATTACCTTGGTCAGCGCATTGTTTTTGCTCACGGCTTGCCGCAGTGAGCCGATTCAATTCCACACCCTGACCCCGGCCCAACCGAGCAGCAATTCAAGGACCAGCACGGCGGATATCCAGATCGAGGGCCTCAGCGTCCCGCCGCAGGTCGACCGTCCGCAGATCGTTATTCGCCAGGGCAACAGCGGCCTGGCGATCCTCGAAACCCAATGGTGGGGGGCGAGCCTGTCGGATGAATTGCGCACGGCCCTGGTCGATCAACTGGTCAACAGCAATCCCCAGCGCAGGGTGTCGGTGCGGCTGGACGTGCAACGCTTTGATTCGATCCCCGGCCAATACGCGCTGATTGACGTCAAATGGCGCCTGCGCAATCTCGGCGAAAGCGATAACACGCTGGTCACTTGCCGCAGCACGCTGCAGACACCGTCAGGGCCTTCCATCGATGAACTGGTGAGCGCCCAACAGAACAACGTCAAACGCCTGGCCGCGTTGATCAATCAGGCCGCTGCCGGTACATCAAGAGGTTGTCCGGCGGCGCAGTAAGCGCCGACCTCCCACCCGTCAAGTCAACCGTGAAGCAACATCCGTTTGGCTCGCGGCTGGTGAGTTCCACTCGCCAATTCTGATGGGTGCAAATACGCTGGATCAACGAAAGGCCCAGGCCCAGCCCTTCGCCACGTTGCTCATCACCGCGCACAAACGGTTGAAACATTGCATGACGTTTTTCTTCTGCAATGCCTATGCCACTGTCTTCGACACTGAAACCGTGCTCGCGCAACGTCAGCCGAATGAAGCCCTGATCGGTGTAGTGCCAGGCATTACGCAACAAGTTGCCCATGACCGATTGCAGGAACGTCAGGTTATGGCGTTCCGTTGAAACGTGTTCGACGACGTAAATAAACTCGATGTCCTTTTCCCTGATCAGCGGTCTCCAGACATCCACCAGCGCGTCGGCGATGTCCTTCAGGGTGGCACTCACACCTGAACCGGAATCCTCCCGCGCACGCGCCAACATCAAAAACGTCTCGACCAATTGGCGCATTTCATGACTGGCACGGGCGATTCGCTGAACCTGCGCCGTGGAACGGTGGTCCAGCGAGGGATTGCCGAGTAGCAGTTCACAGGAGCTGGCCAGCACCATCAAAGGCGTGCGCAGTTCGTGACTGACATCGCTGGTAAAGAGTTTTTCCCGTCCCAGTGCAGCGCGCAAACGGCCCAGCGTCTGATCGAAGGAAAGCGCCAGTTCACCCACTTCGTCCTTTGCATAATCGGGATGTAGCGGTGGTGCCAGCTCCAGCAGTTGATCGCGATGCCGCACCTGACGCGCCAGACGAATCACAGGTGCGAGAACGCGTCGGGCCAGCAACCGGCCCATCAAAATCGCCAGCAAGACACTCAAGAAAACCCCGACAACCACCACCAGGAACAGCACATGTTCCCGTCGTTCGAGGCTTCGTTCGTCGCGCAACAAAACGTATTTTCGGTCACCCACCAGGTTCACCATGGCGTAGTACTTCGAACCACCGTAGAGGATCTCCTGAAACCCCGGGGGCAGCGCCTCCAGCACCGAGTTCAGGGCCATGGGGGCCTTGGCTCCCTGGGCGAAAAACAGTTCATCTTTTTCGGGTTGATGGAGCCAGTTATCGGGGTTGTCCATCAACAGCAGGCGGTGCAGCCCTCCTCCCAGGGTCGCGGCCGAGAGCTTTCGTTCCACCACATGGACAGTCGCCACAATGCCAAACGCAAAAATCCCCGCGACCAGCGCGCTCATCAGGGCGAATACGATGACAATCCGTTTCGTCAGGCTTTGCTTCAAATCCATTCTGTTGTCAGGCTCCATTGTCGGGGTCTATTGCCGCAGAACCGGGGCTAAAACCAACATCAGCCCACAGGAAGGTACATAAGAGAAACGTTTGCAACAATGCACTAATAATTAACCGCGCAACCCTCTCGCAAAACTTTCACATTTCTTTCACCCCTCAGGCACCTGGGACCTTTTAGTTTGTCGTTGATTGCGTCATGACAACCAAAATAGCCGATCAACTTAAAAGTCTGATTGGAAGAAGCGCATTGAAAGTAGATGTTTATCGCGTACTCAGGGGTAAAAACATACGTGCCTAATTTACTATCGCGCAAGTTTCCGCAAAAACCAACGTGGCTATCGCGGCTGTTCGGGCTCACGGGGGTGATCGTCGTGTTGGTCACCCTTGCCGGGGTAACCGGTTTTGCCTTGTGGCCAAGATCTCCGGCCAACGTGGTCACTGCCGGAACCGCAACTAAAGCGGACCTGCTCCAGCGTTGGCAAGCCGGTGAGGTCATCGCGCTGGTGCGCCATACCGAGCGATGCGACCGATCCACTAACCCATGCCTGGGCCCGGCTGACGGCATCACCCAAGCCGGCAGCGTTGCGGCTGCGGCAGTGGGCCAGGGTTTCCTGCGCCTGGGCGTGACGCAGACCGACGTCCTGAGTAGTCCGGTTACCCGTACAGCACAAACCTCGCACTACATGTTCGGCAAAGACGCGATGACTCAGGACTGGCTGGCAACCTGCGGCAAGACCCTGCGTAATGATGTGGTGGCGCGCAAGGTGGCCCATCGCAATCTGGTGTTGGTCACCCACAGCGGTTGTATTCACGAATTTGAAGGGCAGACCGGTTTCAAACACGTGAAGAAAAGTGAATATGGCAGTTCGTTGTTCGTGAGCATTAGTGCGGATGGAAAACTTCAGGTGCTCGGGATCGTCAATGCCAATGACTGGGATTCGCTGTTGAGCAAAAAACAGGTGAGCCAATAATCCTGCGGGCGCAGTCGAATAAAGTGTTTGAGAACAAATCCCTTTAACTTAAAACATTCAAAACCCCTTTGAGCCAACTTCCAAGTTCAGGTCGCGGTTGCGTCATGACATTGAAGAAGTTGCGCTCTTGTTGCTTCGTGCCACGCACCCGTTCATTTACAAACGTTACCAAGGTTTAGCCATGACACCCGATAACCTGCTTCCCCGTTCTGCTGGCCATTTGTCCCGAGCAGACGCCTCAGCCCGGTCGATCACCGAGCGCTGGATGGTTCCGGGATTGCTGCTGGTCTTCCTGGTCTTTTATCTCCTGGTTCTGGTGACCCATGGCTTATGGACGCTTTATGGTAGATACGCATTGTCAAAACACTCAGTGGCCACATCACCGTGCACAGCGCTCCAGGCAATGGCTCGCGAGTGACTGTCTCAGTCCCCGAGCCCAGACGCCAAATGACAGGAATTAACGATTAAATTGACGTTTTTTTCTCATTTCAGGCACTACATTCGCCGCGTCTCAAACATGCAAATGATTCCTATTGATCTACACTCATCGACGACGTACCTCGTCGATGCTGTCGAATCTGTGCGCACGATTAAAAAAACAGGAGCTGCCGACGCATGAATGCCCATTTACCTTCTTTCCTGAAAACCGCACTGCTGGCCACCGCTCTGCTGAGCGCCGGCCATGTGTATGCCGCGGATGCCGATGGCATCGTGGTCTACAACGCGCAGCACGAAAGCCTGACCAAATCCTGGATCGAGGGCTTTACCAAGGAAACCGGGATCAAGGTCACCGTTCGCAATGGCGACGACACCGAGATGGGCAATCAGATCGTGCAGGAAGGCGCGGCCTCCCCGGCCGATGTGTTCCTGACCGAAAACTCCCCGGCCATGGTGCTGGTCGACAACGCGGGGCTGTTTGCGCCGGTTGCGCCGGCCACCCTGGAACAGGTCGGCAATGCTTACCGCCCGGCCCATGGCAAATGGGTGGGGATTGCTGCGCGCTCCACGGTGTTTGTCTATAACCCGAGCAAACTGCCCGAAGCCGAGTTGCCCAAGTCGCTGATGGACCTCGCTGGCCCGAACTGGAAAGGTCGCTGGGGCGCTTCGCCGGCCGGTGCCGACTTCCAGGCCATCGTCGCCGCCGTGCTGGAACTCAAAGGCGAAGCCGCCACCCTGGAATGGCTGAAAGGGATGAAAACCAACTACACGGCCTATCGTGGCAACAGCGCCGTGCTCAAAGCCGTCAACGCCGGGCAGATCGACAGCGGCGTGATTTACCACTATTACAGCTTCGGCGACCAGGCCAAGACCGGCGAAAACAGCAAGAACACCGCCCTGCACTACTTCAAGCACAAGGATCCGGGCGCGTTTGTCAGTGTCTCCGGTGGCGGCGTGCTGGCGTCCAGCAAACACAAGGAACAAGCCCAGGCGTTCCTCAAATGGATCACCGGCAAAGATGGCCAGGCCATCCTCAAAACCGGTAAATCGTTCGAATACGCCGTGGGCAAGAACGCTGAATCCAATCCAAAACTGGTGCCTTTGCAGCAACTCGACGCGCCGACAGTCGATGCTTCAAAACTCGACAGTAAAAAAGCCGTAGAGCTAATGACTCAGGCGGGACTGCTCTAATTGATGCCTGAAACCTTGCCAGCGGGTGTCGCCGAGGCGATACCCGCGAATTTGCGACGACGATCCCGCGGCCTCTTCGCGGGACGTGGTGGCGCGTGGGTGATCAGTTTGTCGGTGCTGGTTTCGCTGCTGTCCCTGCTGCCGATTGCCTTCGTCATCGGCGTATCGTTTCAGACAGGCTGGGCGACCCTTGTGCCGCTGGTATTCCGGCCGCGGGTCGCTGAATTATTGGTCAACACCGTTTTACTGGTGGTGATCACGATTCCGTTGTGCGTCACGTTAGGCCTGTGTCTGGCCTGGCTGACAGAGCGCACCAACCTGCCGGGGCGGCGCTGGTGGTCTTTGTTGGCGACCGCGCCGCTGGCGGTGCCGGCGTTCGTCCACAGCTATGCGTGGGTCAGTCTGGTCCCACCGATTCACGGGCTGTTTGCCGGGGTGTTGGTCTCGGTCATCGCCTACTTCCCGTTCCTGTACTTGCCGATTGCTGCGACCCTGCGCAGGCTCGATCCGGCCATCGAAGACGTTGCCGAATCGCTGGGGCTAAAGCCTTGGGCGATATTTTTCCGCGTGGTGCTGCCGCAATTGCGCCTGGCCATCTGCGGCGGCGCGCTACTGGTGGGCCTGCACCTGCTGGCCGAATATGGCCTGTACGCGATGATCCGTTTCGACACCTTCACCACGGCCATCTTCGATCAGTTCAAGTCCACCTTCAACGGCCCCGCCGCCCATATGCTGGCCAGCGTGCTCGCCCTGTGTTGCCTGGTGATGCTGACCACAGAATCGGCCGCTCGCGGCACGGCGCGTTACGCCCGGGTCGGCTCGGGAAGCGCTCGCGAACAGCGGGTGGTGCGCCTGAAACCCGCAACCACCTTCCTCGCCCTGACCGTACAGATTGCGACCTGCGCGCTGGCACTGGGCGTGCCACTCGTGACCTTAGGTAACTGGTTGATCGCCGGCGGTACGCAGGTCTGGCAGATGGACGAACTTCTGCCGGCGCTGGAGCAGACGCTGCTGCTCGGCGTTGCGGGTGCCGCCCTGACCACCTGCGCTGCCATTCCGATTGCCTGGCTGTCGATTCGCTCTCCGGGCCGGTTGCAACGTGTACTGGAAAGCTGCAACTACATCACCAGTTCGTTGCCCGGGATCGTCGTGGCCCTGGCATTGGTCACCGTCACCATCCATTTCGCCCGGCCGATTTACCAGACGACTGTGACGGTGTTGCTGGCGTATCTGCTGATGTTTTTGCCCCGCGCCCTGGTGAGTTTGCGCGCCGGCATCGCACAGGCGCCGGTGGAGCTGGAAAACATGGCCCGCAGCCTCGGCCGCTCCCCTGCACGGGCATTGTGGCTGATCACCCTGCGTCTGGCCGCGCCCGGCGCTGCAGCAGGCGCCGCGTTGGTGTTTCTGGCGATCACCAATGAGTTGACCGCCACCTTGCTGCTCGCCCCCAACGGCACGCGCACCCTGGCCACCGGGTTCTGGGCCATGACCAGCGAAATCGACTACGCCGCCGCTGCGCCCTACGCCTTGCTGATGATCCTGCTGTCGCTTCCGTTAACCGGACTTCTTTATCACCAATCCAAACGAACGGCTGGCCGATGAACGCTCTTGAACTCCATTCCATTTCCAAGGCCTACGGCGCCCATCAAGCGCTGGAGAACATCAACCTGTCGGTGCCAACGGGCAGCCGAACGGTCATCGTCGGCCCGTCCGGCTCAGGAAAAACCACGCTGTTGCGGATGATCGCCGGCTTCGAATTCCCGGACACGGGCCGTCTTTCACTCAATGGCCAAACGCTCGTCGATGAGACACACGAGGTTCCGGCGCATCAGCGCCTGATTGGCTATGTTCCCCAGGACGGCGCCCTGTTCCCGCACATGACCGTCGCCGCGAACATCGGTTTCGGGCTTTCGATCAAGGGCAGTGCAAAACAGGAGCGAGTCGCGGAGTTGATGGACAGCGTGGCGCTGGATGCGAACATGGCCAACCGTTGGCCCCATGAACTGTCCGGCGGCCAGCAACAACGTGTGGCGCTGGCGCGGGCGTTGGCGCAACAGCCACGCTTGATGCTGCTGGACGAGCCGTTTTCGGCCCTCGACACCGGGCTTCGAGGCGCCATGCGCAAAATGGTCGCACGGCTGCTGAGCGACGCCGGCGTGACCACCATTCTGGTCACCCATGACCAGAGTGAAGCCTTGTCGTTTGCCGATCAGCTGGCGGTGATGCGCGACGGCAGGCTGGTGCAGTCGGGCCATCCGCTGGACCTTTACCGTTACCCCGAGGATGAACAAACCGCGCTGTTTCTGGGGGATGCCATCGTCATGCCCGCCAGAATCGAAGCCGGCTGGGCCCATTGCGATCTCGGTCGGATACCGGTGAACAACCACCGGGCCAACAAATCGGCGCAGATCATGCTGCGTCCCGAACAACTGCAACTGGTCAGCATTCAGCCCAGCCCGACCAAGGCTGCCGGGTGTCGCGCCGTCGTGACCGAGCGGGATTTCAGTGGCAATTCCTGCACCTTGACGGTGGAACTGGAGGCTTTGGCGTCCGGGCAACAGCCTGGTCGATCATTGATGGTGCGCAGTTCGGGCCTGTATGCACCACCCGCCGGCAGCGAGGTTCACGTCACGACAATCGGCCATGCCCACGTACTGAGCGAATCGTGAACCCCACCCATCAAAGATCGAACCGGTCCACGGCCCGACGCCGCTCGTTGTCATCGCGCACATCGTAGTTGGCCGTGGTCTGGATGTTGCTGTGATGGGCGAGTTTCTGGGCGATCGACAAGTCGTACTCCTCAATCACTCGGGTAATGAACGAACGTCGAAAATCATGCGGCATGATTTTCACCCCGACCTGCGCGCCCCGCTGTCGGGCGATGTAATAGATCGCATGTTTGGTGATGCGCTCGCGGGTGACGTGACTGCCGCGGCGGATGCGATTGAACAGGAACGAATCGTCCGTTTCGCCCTCCTTCAGTAGCGAGCGCCGCAGCTCCAGCCAGTCATTGAGTTTGGCGAACGCCCAGGCCGGTGCGTACTTGATCAATTGCTTGTTGCCCTTCGCGGTCACACGAAGGCTGCGCTCGGCGAAATCGACCTGATTCAGGTCCAGGTTCACCGATTCCGATTTGCGCATGCCCGAGCCATACAAAATCCCGATGATCGCTGCATCCCTCAACCCTTGAGGCCGTGGATCGGCAGCACAGACCGCCATCAATTCCTGGATCAGCGTACGCCTGAGGTTGCGCCCCTGGGACAATCGCGTGCCGGCAATCCCCTTGACCGAGCGCATTTTCAGCAAGTGTTCCTGACTGATCAGGCTCATGCGCCACGCTTCGTTCATCACCCCGCGCACCGCGTTGACGTACAGCGAAGAGGTGTTCGGCGCGTAGCCGTCGGTGCGCAAGGTGGCCACCAGTGCGATGACATCTTCGGGTTGCAGGTTGTGCCAGGGAATCTCCTCGACGTTCATGTCTTCGAAGCCCAGCCGGTCAGCGGCGTCCTGCAACACATAACGCATGGTCAGTTGGCTCGAAGGCGCCAGACGTGCCAGGTACAGGGTCAGCGGATTGGTCTTTGAAGGGATTGGGTCGGTAGCGGGTAAGTCAATCAAACGAAACGGCCTTAATGTGGAAACAGTTCATTAAACAACTAAGGATTGAAACATCCTTCATGTAAAGCGGGGCATTTCTGTAGGACTTTCTACTGGAAATCTCGATGAACGGCACAAGCCTGAACAGTGGCTGTATGACATACAGATAAACGATTCGCCGACCGGGTTTTCATGTTCCTTTCACAAAATCGGGAATAATCTCAATGAATCCGGGGTGACCCTGCTTTTGGTCCCAACCTGCCGAGCATGGCAGCAAAAGTCAACTGATGTGCTTTCTCAGGCATTTGAAGTAACTGACTGATGCAGCTTTTGTTTTATCGTCTAAGCTTGCACTGGATCCAATTATTTTTTAGCCTCACAGGCTATTTGCTCTTCAGCCCCGAGGTGTCCATGAGTCAGGCTTTTCTCCCCTTCTCTCGCCCCAGTATCGGCGATGAAGAAATTGCCGCCGTAGAGCAAGTATTGCGCTCCGGCTGGATCACTACCGGGCCGAAAAACCAGGAACTTGAAGAGCAATTCGCCAACTACGTTGGATGCCGTCATGCCGTGGCACTGTCCTCCGCCACCGGCGGGATGCACATCACGTTACTGGCATTGGGCATTGGTCCTGGCGACGAGGTCATTACGCCGTCCCAAACGTGGGTATCCACCGCCAACATGATCTGCCTGCTGGGCGCGACACCGGTGTTCGTCGACGTTGATCGCGACACACTGATGAGTGACCTGGCCAGCATCGAAGCCGCGATCACGCCGCGCACCAAAGCCATCATTCCGGTGCATTACGCCGGCGCCGCGTTCGATCTCGATCCGCTTTATGCGTTGGCCGACAAACATGGCATCCCGGTCATCGAAGACGCCGCCCACGCGGCGGGCACCTTCTACAAAGGTCGGCATGTCGGCGCGAAAGGCACGGCGATCTTCTCGTTCCACGCGATCAAGAACATGACCTGCGCCGAGGGCGCCATGTTCGTCAGTGACGATGAGGCCCTGGCCAGTCGTGTGCGCATGCTCAAGTTTCATGGTCTTGGCGTCGACGCCTATGACCGCATGACGCACGGCCGCAAACCCCAGGCCCAGGTCATGGAGCCCGGCTTCAAGTACAACCTGGCCGACATCAACGCCGCCATCGCCCTGGTGCAGCTGGAACGCCTGGACCAGATCAACGCCAAGCGTACCGAACTGGCCGGCGCCTACCTGCAACGCCTGGAAGGCTCAAAGGTGCAGCCATTGGCTATTCCGGCGTACCCGCAACAGCACGCCTGGCACCTGTTCATCCTGCGCATCGACACCGAGCGCTGCGGGCTGGACCGTGAAGCATTCATGAAGGCCCTGCAGGCACAGAACATCGGCACCGGCATTCACTTCATCGCCACTCACCTGCACACCTACTACCGCCAACGCTTCCCCAACATCTATTTGCCCAACACCGAATGGAACTCTGCACGGCTGTGCTCGATTCCATTGTTCCCCGACATGACCCTCGATGACGTCGATCGTGTGGTCGGCGCCATTGAAAACGTTATGGACTCAAGCCTGTGAAACCTTACCCAATCCGTTGCGTGTCGATCGTCATCCCGGTCTACAACGAGCAAGACAGCCTGCCCGAGTTGCTCCGGCGTACCGAAGCGGCCTGTCAGCAATTGCACCATGACTACGAGATTGTATTGGTCGATGACGGCAGCCGCGATGGCTCGGCGCAGATCCTCGAAGCCGCCGCCAATCGCGAGGGCAGCCGGGTGGTGGCGGTCATTCTCAACCGCAACTACGGCCAGCACGCGGCAATCATGGCCGGTTTCGAGCAGTGCAAGGGCGATGTGGTCATCACCCTCGACGCCGACCTGCAAAACCCTCCCGAAGAAATCCCGCGGTTGGTGGCGCAGGCCGAGCTGGGTTATGACGTGGTCGCCACCGTGCGCAACAACCGCCAGGACTCGGCGCTGCGCCGCTGGCCGTCGAAGCTGATCAACCTGGCCGTGCAGCGCTCCACCGGCGTCGCCATGACTGACTACGGCTGCATGCTCCGCGCTTACCGGCGAACCATCGTCGACGCCATGCTCGCCTGCCGTGAACGCAGCACCTTCATCCCGATCCTTGCCAACAGCTTCGCCCGGCACACCACGGAAATCCTGGTGCCCCACGCCGAGCGCGAACACGGGGAATCCAAGTACAGCCCCATGCGCCTGGTCAATCTGATGTTCGACCTGATCACCTGCATGACCACTACGCCCCTGCGTTTGCTGAGTATCGTCGGCTTCGGCATGGCGGCCCTCGGCGTGCTGTTTGCCATTACGCTGATCGTGTTGCGCCTGGCCTTCGGCGCCCATTGGGCCGGCGACGGGACGTTCGTACTGTTCGCCGTGCTGTTCATCTTCACCGGTGGCCAGTTCATCGGCATGGGCCTGTTGGGCGAGTACCTGGGTCGCATGTACGGCGACGTGCGCGCCCGCCCCCGGTTCTTTATCGAAAAGGTTCTGCGTGGTCAGCCTGCTGCCCCTGCTCCCATTGTCACCGTTGACGGCCTCACTTCCACTTCTTCAGATCAGGTTCTCTCATGAGTGCAAAAGCTATTGTCTTCGCCTATCACGATATCGGCTGTGCCGGCATTGAAACCCTGCTCAGCTCGGGCTTTGAAATTGCCGCCGTGTTTACCCACGCCGATGATCCGAAGGAGAACGCGTTCTATGGCTCAGTTGCGCAACTGTGTGCCCGCAATGGCATCCCGGTGCACGCCCCCGAAGATGCCAACCACCCGCTGTGGATCGAGCGCATCAGCAAGCTCAACCCGGATTACCTGTTCTCGTTCTACTACCGCCACCTGCTGAGCGAACCGCTGCTGGCCACCGCCAGCAAAGGCGCCTTCAACCTGCACGGTTCGTTGCTGCCGCGCTACCGTGGACGCGCACCGGCCAACTGGGTGCTGGTCAACGGCGAAACGGAAACCGGCGTTACCTTGCATCGCATGGTCAAGCGTGCCGATGCCGGCGCCATCATTGCCCAGCAAAAGGTTGCCATCGACCGCAGCGACACTGCCTTGACCCTGCATGGGAAATTGCGCCTGGCCGCCACCGACTTGCTGCGTGACACCTTGCCAGCATTACTCGCCGGCAAAATCAGCGAAACCCCACAGGACGAATCCAAAGCCACTGTGTTTGGTCGTCGCACGCCAGCCGACGGCAAATTGGTCTGGAAGCGTCCCGCCGAAGAGCTGTTCAACCTGGTCCGTGCGGTCACCCAGCCGTATCCAGGCGCGTTCTGCGCCGTGGGCGAGCACAAGCTGATTGTCTGGAGCGCAGAAGTCGCCCAAGGCAATGAAGGTCAAGCGCCTGGTCGCGTCATCAGCGTCAACCCACTGCGAATCGCCTGCGGCGAAGATTCCCTGGTGATTACCGCCGGCCAGCGTAACGACAACGGCTTGTACCTCAGCGGCCCGCAACTGGCCAACGAGCTGGGTCTGGTGGACGGTTCCGTGCTGCGTGGCGCCGAGTCCGGTCGCGCCCCGCGTCGCACCCGCGTGCTGATCCTCGGCGTCAACGGCTTCATCGGCAATCACCTGTCCGAGCGCCTGCTGCGTGACGATAGATACGAAGTCTATGGCCTGGACATCGGCTCGGACGCCATCGACCGTCTGCGCAGTCACCCGAACTTCCATTTCGTCGAAGGCGACATCAGCATCCACTCCGAATGGATCGAATACCACATCAAGAAGTGCGACGTGGTCCTGCCACTGGTGGCGATCGCCACGCCGATCGAATACACCCGCAACCCGCTGCGGGTGTTCGAACTGGACTTTGAAGAGAACCTGAAACTGGTTCGCTACTGCGTCAAGTACAACAAACGCGTGATCTTCCCGTCGACCTCCGAAGTCTATGGCATGTGCCAGGATCAGAACTTCAACGAAGACACCTCCAACCTGATCGTCGGTCCGATCAACAAGCAGCGCTGGATCTACTCGATCTCCAAGCAACTGCTCGACCGCGTGATCTGGGCCTACGGCCAGAAAGGCCTGAACTTCACGTTGTTCCGTCCCTTCAACTGGATGGGCCCACGCCTCGATCGCCTGGACTCGGCGCGTATCGGCAGTTCCCGGGCGATCACCCAGCTGATCCTCAATCTGGTGGAAGGCACACCGATTCGCCTGTTCGATGGCGGTGAGCAAAAACGCTGCTTCACCGACATTGCCGACGGCGTAGAAGCCCTGGCGCGGATCATCGACAACGACAACGACGCCTGCAACGGCCAGATCATCAACATTGGCAACCCGGACAACGAAGCCAGCATCCGCCAGTTGGGCGAAGAGCTGCTGCGTCAGTTCGAAGCCCACCCGTTGCGCGACAACTTCCCGCCGTTCGCCGGGTTCCGCGATGTCGAAAGCAAAGCGTTCTACGGCACCGGGTATCAGGACGTGTCGCACCGCAAACCGAGCATCGCCAACGCCAAGCGCCTGCTGGACTGGACGCCGACCGTGGAAATGAGTGAAACCATCGGCAACACGCTGGACTTCTTCTTGCGTGAAGCCATGCTCGAAATCGCGGACAAGCGTTAATGCAGGCAGGTCTTCGAATCGATGTCGACACGTACCGAGGCACCCGTGAGGGGGTGCCGCGGCTCCTGGAAATCCTCGATGAAGCGCAGGTCAAGGCGACGTTTTTTTTCAGCGTCGGGCCGGACAACATGGGGCGCCACTTATGGCGCCTGATCCGTCCGCAATTTCTCTGGAAAATGCTCCGTTCCAACGCGGCAGGCCTGTACGGCTGGGACATCTTGCTGGCCGGCACCGCGTGGCCCGGCAAACCGATCGGTCGTGATCTTGGGCATTTGATGCGTCAAACCGTGGCCGCCGGGCATGAAGTCGGCCTGCACGCCTGGGACCATCACGGCTGGCAGGCCAATGCCGGACGCTGGAGCGACAAGCAGCTGATCGAGCAACTTCGTCGGGGCGTGGACACGCTCTGCGACATCCTCGGGCAAAACGTCGAGTGCTCGGCATCCGCCGGGTGGCGGGCGGACGAGCGCGTGATCGAGGCCAAGCAAGCGTTCAGCTTTCGCTACAACAGCGATTGCCGGGGCCAGAGCCTGTTCCAGCCGAGATTGGCCGATGGTGGTTTGGGTGCGCCACAGATTCCGGTGGACCTGCCGACGTTCGATGAGGTAGTCGGCCCCCACGTGGCGGCCAAGGACTTCAACGCCTTCATTCTTGATCGCTTCAACCCCGAAAAACTCAACGTCTATACGATCCATGCCGAAGTAGAAGGGATTCTGATGGCCAACGATTTCCGCAAACTGCTCGCCGATGCGCGCCAGCGAGACATCCATTTTCAACCCTTGGGCGATCTGCTGCCCGAAACCCCCGACACCTTGCCGGTCGGCCGAGTGCTGCGCGGCACCCTCGAAGGTCGCGAAGGCTGGTTGGGAGTGCAAGGCGTATGAGCAAGCGCTGGGCATTGCCGTTGTTGCTGGGCATCTTCTTGCTGGCGTATCTGCTGCCGCTGGGCAGCCACGGCTTATGGATTCCCGACGAAACCCGCTACGCCCAGATCAGCCAGGACATGCTCCTGAGCGGTAACTGGGTGTCGCCGCATTTCATGAGTTTGCGTTATTTCGAAAAACCCGCGGCCGGCTACTGGATGATCGCCGCCAGCCAGGCACTGTTTGGCCAGAACCTGTTCGGCGTGCGGTTTGCCTCCGCCCTGAGCACCGGGCTGAGTGTGTTGCTGTGTTACCTCATCGCTCGCCGGATGTGGAACGATCCTCGCAAGAGTTTTGCCTGTGCGCTGCTGTACATGAGTCTCACCGTCATCGCCGGCGCGGCGGGCTACGCCAATCTCGATCCGCAATTCACGTTCTGGGTCAATTTGAGTCTGGTCGCGTTGTGGTTTGCGCTGGACAGCGTCGACCACACCCAACGCCTGATCAGTTGGGCCGGGTTAGGCCTGGCCTGCGGCATGGGGTTCATGACCAAGGGTTTCCTCGCCTGGTTGTTGCCGGTGTTGATCGCCCTGCCCTGGATGCTCTGGCAAAAACGCTGGCGTGAGCTGCTGATCTACGGGCCGTTGGCGATTGTCGTGGCCATCGCCGTCAGCTTGCCGTGGGCCTTGGCGGTGCATGGCCAAGAGTCCGATTACTGGCGGTTCTTCTTCTGGCACGAACACATCCGCCGCTTCGCCGGGGACGATGCCCAGCATGACGCCCCGTGGTGGTACTACTTGCCGTTGCTGGTGGCGTTCAGTCTGCCGTGGGCGGCGTTGTTGCCAGCGGCGTTGCGCCAGGCGTGGCAAACACGACGTCAGTCGAATATCGCTTTCCTGTTGTTGTGGCTGTTGATGCCGCTGCTGTTTTTCAGCCTCAGCAAAGGCAAATTGCCGAGCTACATCCTGCCGTGCCTGTTACCGCTGGCGTTGCTGCTGGGCCACGCACTGGTGGACCGCTTGAAGCTTGAGCAAGGCCGGATACTGGGCATCAATGGTTTGCTGAACCTGCTGCTGGGCGTGGCGATCCTGGTGGCCCTGGTCTACCTGCAACTGAAAAAGCCGCTCTACAACCATGAACTGCACAACCTGGTGCTGGTGTTCATCGGCCTGACCGGCTGGATCATGGCCAACCTGCTGCAAGCCTTCAGACCCTTGCAATGCTGGGCGGCGCCGGCCTTCGGCAGTCTGCTGCTGATCGGCTTGTTGCCGGCCGGGCTGCCCGAATCGGTGGTCGCCAACAAGATGCCCGACCAGTTCATCCTCGAACATACCGAGGAACTCGGCCAGACCGACCAGTTGCTGAGCAACGACCTCGGCGCCGCCGGGGCCCTGGCCTGGCGCCTGAAGCGCCCGGACGTGGCGTTGTACAACACGATAGGCGAATTGAAATATGGCCTCGCCTATCCTGACGGCGCACAGCAGCGAGTCGACCCGAAGCAGGTTCAAGCATGGATGCGCGATGCCCGCCAGAGCGGTTCGGTCGGCGTGGTGATGCGCATCAAGGGTGACGACGAACTGCGCGAAATCGAACGGCTGCCCAAGGATGGAAAGCGCTATGAACAAGGCAACATTGTGATTCTGATTTTCCCTCAGGAGGCGTCATGAGCCTGTTACTGCTCTTGACCGCCTGCCTCCTCACCTGCCTGGGCCAGATCGCCCAGAAATACGCTGTTGAAAGCTGGCGCGACAAGGCCTTGGGCTGGAACGAGAAACTGCGTTCACCGTGGCTGTGGCTGGCGCTCGCCGCGTTGGGATTGGGCTTGCTGGTATGGCTGCTGGTGTTGCAGCGCCTCGAAGTCGGCATCGCCTACCCGATGCTGAGCCTCAACTTCGTACTGATCACCCTGGTCGCCCGCTTCGTTTTCCACGAAACCATCGACCGTCGCCACTGGTTGGGTGTGGCGCTGGTGATCGGTGGCGTGGTGCTGCTGGGGCAACACACATGAACCTGCGTCGCGGAATTACCTTCGCACTGGGCAGCGTACTGCTGGTCAGTGCCGCGCAATTGGGCATGCGCTGGAGCATGAGCCGCCTGCCATCGCCCGAGCACTGGCTCACCACCAGCATCGATCTGAGCGCTGTCGCCGTGGTGCTGGTCGCCATTTTCGCTTACGCCCTGTCGATGCTCAGCTGGCTTGCCGCCCTGCGGGATTTACCGCTGGGCCGGGCTTATTCGCTGCTGAGTATCAGCTATGCGCTGGTGTACCTGCTGGCCGCCAGCCTGCCGCTGTTCAACGAAACATTCAGCCTTTCAAAAACCATCGGGGTGGCCTTGGTCATCCTCGGTGTCATTACCATTAACTCTCGGCCTGCTCGCACGCGCGAACTCAGGAGTGCCCCATGAAAATCAGTGTATTTGGTAGCGGTTACGTTGGTCTGGTGCAAGCCGCTGTCCTGGCAGAAGTTGGCCACGACGTGGTCTGCATGGACATTGACGAGAAAAAAATCGAGCTGTTGCAGCAAGGCCACGTGAGCATTTTCGAACCGGGGCTGGCCAGCCTGGTGCGTGAAAGCCTGGAAGCCAAACGTCTACAGTTCACCAGCGACGAAAAATTCGCGGTGCAGCATGGTCAGGTGTTGTTTATCGCGGTCGGCACACCGTCCCGGGACGATGGTTCGGCGGATCTGAGTTATGTGCTGTCGGTGGGAGAAGCCGTGGCGCGTCATCGTGAACAACCGGTGATTCTGGTGGAGAAATCCACGGTGCCGGTGGGCACGGGTGACACCTTGCGCGCGCACATCGACAAGTGCCTGATCAAGGTCGGCCGCTTGCTGCAGTTCGATATCGTCTCCAACCCGGAATTTTTGAAAGAAGGCTCGGCCGTGGCCGATTGCCGGCGTCCGGACCGGATCATCATCGGCTGCGAACGCGATGAAGTGCGTGACGTGATGCGTGACCTCTACGCGCCCTTCAACCGCAACCATGACCGGGTCATGTTCATGGACCTGCGCAGCGCCGAGCTGACCAAGTACGCCGCCAACTGCATGCTGGCGACCAAGATCAGCTTCATCAACCAGATCGCCGAACTGGCCGAACACCTGGGCGCCGACATCGAATCGGTGCGCCTGGGCATCGGCGCCGATTCGCGCATTGGCTACCATTTCATCTACCCCGGCTGCGGTTATGGCGGCTCGTGCTTTCCCAAGGACATGCGCGCGCTGATCCACAGCGCTGAAGAGGCGCATTGCTCCAACGATTTGCTGAAAGCGGTAGAAGCAATCAACGAGCGTCAGAAGCACAAGCTGTTTGAGCGCATCAACGCGTTCTACAAGGGCGATTTGCGCGGCAAGACCTTTGCCGTGTGGGGACTGGCGTTCAAACCGAACACCGACGACATGCGCGATGCACCGAGTCGGGTGCTGCTCGAATCGCTGTGGGCTGCCGGGGCCAACGTCCGCGCATTCGACCCCGAAGCCATGCAGGAAACCCAGCAACTGTATCCCGATGAACCCAAGTTAATGCTCATGGGCACACCGGAATCGGTATTGTCCGGCGCTGACGCGTTGATCATCTGCACCGAATGGCAGCAGTTCAAGGCCCCGGATTTCAACCTGATCAAACAACGGCTCAACGCACCGATAATCTTCGACGGACGCAACCTCTACGACGCCGATCGCCTGGCTCGCGCCGGCTTCAAGTACTTCCCGATGGGCCGCGGTGAATCGCGCAATCTGCCGATTCCGCATCAGCAGTGGCCCGCTGCATCGGTCACCGCTTGATTGCGATGTCACCTGGTATCCGCCGACAGTCGCTAGGCCTGGGACTGTTGGCGCTGCTGCTGTTCAGCGCCGGGGTGTATCAGCAGGCGGTGATCGGCTTCGATTCGCGCTTCGTGTTGTTCGCTCAGGAAATGCTGCGCCACGGGCCGTCCGCTTTTCCGACCACCTATGGCCAGCCGTATGCGGACTATTCGGCGCTTGCGACACTGTTCACCTGGCTGCTGTCGCTGCCGTTCGGTCAGGTCAACAGCCTGAGTGCCTGGTTGCCGAGCGCCATTGCCGGGGCGTTGATCGTCACGCTGATGTACCGGTTGCTGGCGCCCTACTCCCAGCGTTGGGCGTTGCTGAGCATCGCCTTGATGCTGCTGACCAACACATTTGTCACCGAAGCCCGTGCCGTGTCCCTGGATTTGATGCTCGCGGCGGTGGCGTTTTCGGTGTTCTACCTGGGCTATGCCGCCGATCATTTCGCAGCAAAGCGCCGGTGGTGGCTGATCTTTGCCTTGTTGCTGCTGGGTTTCGGGATTCGCGGGCCGATCGGGCTGGTGATTCCCACGGGCATGCTGTGCAGCTATTTCTTGCTCAATCGACAATGGCCGCATTTTTTTGGTTTTGGCCTGATGGCGTCGGTGCTGCTGGGTTTGTGCATTGGCGTGCTGCTGTGGCTGGCGGAAACCGTCGGCGGCCCGGAGTTCATGCACGACGTGGTGCGCATGCAGTTCATGGGGCGCATGGACGGTAGCGAAGGCGTCAGCGGTTCGCTGTATTACTTCACCAGCTCGGTGGGCAACTATGCGCTCGCGTACCCGTTGGCATTGCTGGTACTGGCCGCCGTCTGGCTGACAACTCCACGTCAGGCCGGTCCTGCATTGCGTCTGTTGCAGTACTGCACGGCAGCCGGCCTAATCGTGATGGTCGGGCTCTCGATCCCCCAGGCCAAAAAGGCCCGCTACCTGCTGCCGATGTTGCCCATGGCAGCGATCATTGCGGCGTATCCGTTTCAGGTGGCGCACGGTCGGGTATTCGCCTGGTTACGGGGGTTGATGCAAGGGGTGTGGTTGTTGATTCCCGCCCTGTTGGCCGTTGGATTGATGGTCGCTCACCGACGTTTTTCCGAGCAATTGCCGGCGCTGACTGCAATTCTGATCATTCTTGGCGTGCTGCAAGTCATTGCGCTGGCGGTGCTTTTGCGGCCCGGCTGGCGGGCTCAGACACTGGCCTGGTGCGCGGTCCTGGCGTTGTGGTCGGTCTACATTCTGGTATTCGAACCGGTCGAACGCCGACTCTACGACACCCGGGCTTTCAGCCGCGCGGCCTTCGCACTGGTCCAGAAAGACCCGGCGCCCCTGGTGCTGCACGCCATGGGTAAAGACGCCAAGGCGATCAAGTTCATGGTCAACATCGAGCAGGATTTACAGCCGGTTTTCACCGAATCGACCCAAGAACTGGAAAACCTTCAGCGGCCGGCATGGTTGATGATGGATGAAAACGACTACCGCGCCCTGCAGGGCACGCCATTGGGTGCGTTGCCGCCCGTGTTGAGCGGCAGTTTCGACAAAAACGATTACATCCTGCTGCATGTGAAACCGTAGTCAGGGGGATTGGATTGGGTACATATCCGTTTCTTCGGTAACGGATATACACCCAATCAAAGCAACCACTATGTAGGTCCACCTGAAACCCCGAGCATTACGGTGTACACCAAGCTTTATGTAGCACCTGGCGAAGCCTGCATTCGAACGCGCAGCAGTCGTAAGTTTTTCAGCGCAACAAGTTGCTGCAAGTCGCGATTAATCCGATCGATTCAGACCACGTTTCGCGTGTTGTCGACATCACACCGGCGCCTTCAAATCAACCCCCAACGCCTGGGCAAACGCCTTGACCAGCGGACTGCGCACAGTGTTGTGGCGAAGGATCAGATTGAACGGCGTGACGATGTGGATGAGGTCCGGACGCACCGCCCGAAACTGCCCCTGAGCGACCATCGATGCGGCGTAATGCTGTGGCAGAAAACCCACGAAACGCCCGGTCTTGATCAACAATGCCACCGCTTCGACCTGGCTGGCCGAGGCAGAAAAGCTGTCGTAGTGGGCAAAATTCAGTTTGTCGCGATGAATCGCGTAGCGGTGGTTGATGCACTCGTAATCCTTGAGTACATGACTGCCGATTTCTGCCTCCGGCACCGTGAATAACGGATGACCGACCGCACAATAAACTTCGGAGCGTTCTTCATAAAGCGTGTAGTAATCAAACTCTTCGCGTTTCTGATAAACCGGCACGATCCCCGCCACTAACCGCCCCTCTACCACGCCTCTTTCCACTTCATCCAGCTGAGAGGCTTGAAGTTGAAATCTTACTTTCGGCGATGTTTCATTAATTGTTCTAAGCGCAGCAACTAACGGCGAATTAACATCGGAAATCGTATTATCAATAACCCCCACACCAAGGTCACCGATCAGTTCGTTTTGCGCTGAACTAAGGCGATCACGAAAGTTGTCGACCGAGGCAAATAAATCAATGGACGCCTGATACACCAGACGACCCTCTTCGGTCAGGTGAAAACCCTCGCGACCGCGGGTGCACAGGCGCATGCCGATGCGGATCTCCAGGTCGGAGATCTGTTTGCTGATGGCTGCCAGTCCCACATTCAGCTCGTTCTGGGCGGCACTGAAGCCGCCGGCCTCGACCACGGCCTTGAATACTTTGAGCAGTTTGAAGTCCAGACCGCTGAGGGTCAGCGGTGCCCGATGACCCGTTTTCAGCGGCGGGTTTCCGGAATTGGAAAGTGGGGTTTCCATAATGCCTATTTACCTCTGGCGCCCTATTCAACAACCTGTGTCCAACAACAAAAACAGTGCTGGTAAATAATAATGACCACAGAAAACCAGGCTTGGCAACCGCTAATAAATCCCGCACATCAGTGCCAACTCACTGATTTCGAACTATTAAAAGCTGACACTTCGATCAGCTCTCGCAACGATGCAACTGCCCTCTTGAAAACTGCTTAAGCCGAACCACGCCCGAATCATTTCCGGCAGATGTTCCTGGCTCTGCACATCGATTTCAGTTCGCTTTACCGACGAGGAAAACAACAATGTCTCAAACCACCGACCGTCTCTGGGGTGCCCGCTTCAAAAGCGGCCCGTCCGAAGCCCTGGCGGCCTTGTCCCGTTGCCCCGAGCGCTACTTTCGCCTCACCCCGTATGACCTCGCCGGTTCCAAGGCGCATGCCCGTGAATTGCAGCGCGCCGGGCTGCTGAGCGAACAAGAAACCCTGACCATGCTCGACGCTCTGGAGCGCATCGGTGATGACTTCCGCGCCGGCAGCATCGCGCCGACCCTGGACGACGAAGACGTCCACACCTTCATCGAACGCCTGCTGACCGAACGCCTCGGCGCCCTCGGTGGCAAGCTGCGCGCCGGCCGTTCACGCAACGACCAGACCGCCAACGACCTGCGCCTGTTCCTGCGTGATCACGTCCGCACCCTGGCCGTTGAAGTCCTGGCCCTGCAACAAGCACTGGTGGATCAGGCCGAGCAGCACATCGAAAGCATCTGCCCGGGGTTCACTCACCTGCAGCAAGCCCAGCCGATCGTTTTCGCTCACCACTTGCTGGCCCACGCCCAATCCATGTTGCGTGACGTGCAACGCCTGGTGGACTGGGACGTGCGCACTTCGCTGTCGCCACTCGGCGCGGCGGCCATGGCCGGTTCCGCCATCGCGCGCCTGCCTCAGCAATCTGCCAAGGAAATGGGTTACAGCGGCGTGTGTGAAAACTCCATCGACGCCGTGGCCAGCCGCGATCACGTCGCCGAGTTCCTGTTCATTGCCAGCATGCTCGGGATCAACATTTCCCGCCTCGCCGAAGAGTTTTGCCTGTGGTCGTCGCGGCAATTTCGCTGGGTCGCGCTGGACGATGCCTACGCCACCGGCAGCTCGATCATGCCGCAGAAGAAAAACCCGGACATCGCTGAACTGGCCCGGGGCAAGGCGGGTCGGCTGATCGGCAACCTGACCGGCCTGCTCTCCACGCTGAAATCCCTGCCGCTGTCGTACAACCGCGACTTGAGCGAAGACAAAAACGGCGTGCTCGACAGTGTCGACACCCTGTTGCTGGTGCTGCCAGCCATGGCCGGGATGGTCGCGACCATGAAGGTCAACGTCGAAGAGTTGCGTCGTCAGGCGCCACTGGGTTTCACCCTCGCCACCGAAGTCGCCGACTGGCTGGCCATGCGCGGCGTGCCGTTCAAGGAAGCCCACGAAATCACCGGTGCGCTGGTCCAGGCCTGCGAGAAACACGACATCGAACTGTGGGAAGCCTCGCCGGCGCTGTTGGCCGAGATTGACCCGCGCCTGACCGCGCAAGTGCGCGACAGCCTGACCCTCGAAGCCGCCATCGCCGCCCGCAGTGGCTGGGGCGGCACCGCGCCGCAGCAGGTGCGCGAGCAGATCGGCCGCTTGAAAACCGCCCTCGCCGCGCAGCAGGAATGGACCGAGAACTATCAGGGCTTCCGGCTCTAATCCACGGGGCACAGCAATACCAATGTGGGAGCGGGCTTGCTCGCGAAGAGGCCCCGTCAGTAAACATTAACGTTGAATGACCCACCGCTTTCGCGAGCAAGCCCGCTCCCACAAAGATTTGTGCTTGACCTGATAAACCAGCCACGCCTCCCTGAATTGAGGGCGGTGTACGGAGAAACAACATGAGCCAGACTCAGGCAGAACGACTCCAGGCGGAGCGCAAACTGGCGGAAAACCAGTTCGATATCACCCAGTACCACCATGTGCCACGGCGTTATTACGGGCGGATTTTCTTCGCCACCGTGATTGTCATTGCGATTATCGGGCTGGTGCGCGCCTTCGCCGAAGGCAAGATCGAGTGGTCTTACATCGGCCAGTTCCTCACGTCCCAGGCAATCATGTGGGGCCTGCTCAACACCATCGTCATGGCGGTACTAGCGATGGCGTTGGGCATTGTTTTCGGAGTGATCACCGCGATCATGCGCATGTCGGCCAACCCGATCCTGCGCTACGTGGCGGTGACCTACACCTGGCTGTTCCGCGGTACGCCGCTGATCCTGCAACTGCTGTTGTGGTTCAACCTGGCGCTGATCTTCCCCACCATCGGCATCCCCGGTCTGTTCGAAATGGACACCGTGAGCCTGATGACCCCGTTCGCGGCCGCCCTTCTCGGCTTGAGCATCAACCAGGGCGCCTACACCGCCGAAGTGGTGCGGGCCGGCCTGCTGTCGGTGGACACCGGCCAGTACGAAGCCGCCAAGTCGATCGGCATGCCGCGCCTGCAAGCGCTGCGCCGGATCATCCTGCCGCAGGCCATGCGGGTGATCATTCCGCCGGTCGGTAACGAGTTCATCGGCATGGTGAAGATGACCTCCCTGGCGAGCGTCATCCAGTACTCGGAACTGCTCTACAACGCCCAGAACATCTACTACGCCAACGCCCGGGTCATGGAGTTGCTGATCGTCGCCGGTATCTGGTACCTGGCCACGGTCACCGTCCTGTCCTTCGGTCAAAGCCGTCTGGAGCGTCGTTTCGCTCGCGGCGCCGGCAAGCGTTCTTGAGGAGCCCCACATGAGAAGCATCGTCAAGGCCGTGAGCCTGAACAAGTACTACGACCATTTCCACGCGCTCAAGGACATCAACATCGAAGTCGAGCAAGGCGAAGTGCTGTGCATCATCGGCCCGTCCGGCTCCGGCAAAAGCACCTTGCTGCGTTGCATCAACCAGCTGGAAAAAATCGACAAGGGCGGCCTCTGGGTCGACGGCGAACTGGTGGGTTACCGGATCGTCGGCAACAAGTTGCACGAACTCAACGAGTCGCAGATCGCCCGTCAACGCCTGGCCACCGGCATGGTGTTCCAGCGCTTCAACCTGTTCCCGCACATGACTGTGCTGCAAAACATCATCGAAGGGCCGTGCCAGGTGCTCAAGCGTTCGCCCAAAGAAGCGCACGAAGAAGCCTTGGAATTGCTCGCTCGCGTCGGCCTGGCCGACAAGCGCAACAGCTACCCGATCGAACTCTCGGGGGGGCAGCAACAACGTGTCGCCATTGCCCGTGCACTGGCCATGCGGCCCAAGCTGATGCTGTTCGATGAACCCACTTCGGCACTCGACCCGGAACTGGTCGGTGAGGTGCTGTCGGTGATGCGTGACCTCGCGCAGACCGGCATGACCATGATCGTCGTCACCCATGAACTGGGCTTCGCTCGCGAAGTTTCCAACCGCATGGTGTTCATGGACGGCGGGCAGATCGTGGAGGCTGGAAGCCCCGAAGAAATACTAATAAGTCCGCAAAACCCACGCACCCAAAGCTTCATTTCTGCCGTTCGAACCTAAGCGTCCTTTGGCGCTCACAACACTCATAAGAGAACGACCATGAAGAACATAGTTATTCCAGCAGTACTTGCAGGCGTTATGGCTTGCGGCTTCACCTGGGCCGCCGAACTACCGGCCAGCATCAAAGCAAAAGGCGAGGTCGTGGTCGCGATCATGCCGAACTATCCGCCGATGGACTTCAAGGACCCGGCCACCAACACCCTCACGGGTCTCGACTATGACCTGGGCAATGCCCTGGCCGAACGTCTGGGCGTGAAGATCAAATGGCAGGAAACCGGTTTCGAGCAAATGATCAATGCGCTGACCACCGACCGCGTGGACATGGTGATGTCGGGCATGACCGACACCGCCGAACGTCAGGCCAGCGTGACCTTCGTCGACTACTTCACCAGCGGCCCGCAGTTCTACACCTTGCAGAAGAACAAGGATTTCAACGAGATCATTGATTTGTGCGGCAAGAAAGTCGGCACCAGCCGCCGCACCACCTTCCCGGCGGAAATCGCCGAGTGGAGCAAGGCCAATTGCGAAGCCGCCGGCAAGCCTGCGATCAACGTGATCGGCACCGAAGGCTCGGCCGATGCCCGCGCGCAATTGCGTCAGAGCCGTATCGACGCCGCCATGCAGGGCAGCGAGACCTTGCCCTACCTGAAGACTCAGGAAAAGGACATGTACAAAACCGTGGGCCTGCCGATTTCCAAGCAGTTCACCGGGCTGGGCGTGAGCAAGAAAAAGCCTGAGCTGAGTGAGGCGGTGAAAGTGGCGATGCAGAGCATGGTCGATGATGGCACCTACCAGACGATCCTGAAGAAATGGGACCTGGAGTTGGGTGCGATCAAGACTGTGACCATTAACGCCGGCAAGTAATTAAGCAGGCGACCCGGACCAAATGTGGGAGCGGGCTTGCTCGCGAATGCGGTGTGTCACTCAGCAGTGATGTGAATGACACACCGCATTCGCGAGCAAGCCCGCTCCCACAGGGGTCGGTGTTTATTTGTAAATAGTTGGAGCACCACGATGTCCTCCTCACCCCAACCCACCTGGCCCGACCAGCACAAAGCCTGCCTCGCCCTGGCCTTCGACCTCGATGGCCCGACCGGCGATGCCATGCTCAACGGCTCGATCTGGCGCAAGCCCGAGTACTTCGGTTTCGGTGGTTACGGCCCTTACCGCGCCCTGCCCCGCATCCTCGATGTGCTCGATGAGTACCAAATCCCGACGACGTTCTTCGTCCCGGCCTGGGTCGTGGAGAACTGGCCGAAACAGTGCCAGGCGATTGTCGAGCGCGGGCATGAAGTGGCCTACCACGGCTACAAACACGAATCCTTTTACGCCCTGACGCTAGAACAGCAAAAGTACGTGATGAACAAATCCCGCGAGGTGTTCTGGAAGCACTTGAACATCCGCGCCGAAGGGTTTCGCACTCCGTCCGGCGACTGGCGGGCCGAAACCCCGGCGATGCTGGTGGACGCCGGCGTGACCTACTCCAGCAGCATGCGCGGTGATGACCGGCCGTACCTGGTAAAAGTGCCGGGCCACGAAACACCGCTGGTGGAAATCCCCGGCCGCTGGGAAATGGACGACTACGCCTCCCTCGCCTACACCCGCGCGCCGGACTTTCCTTCCGGGCTGGACCGCACCGCCAGCTACGCGCTGACCCTCGATAACTGGTGCCGCGAATACGACGGTGCGATGAACGAAGGGTTGTGCCTGACCACCCTGTTCCACCCCAAGATCACCGGCAAACCAGGACGCATCCTGCTGCTGGAAAAACTCTTCGAACACATGCGCCAGCGCGATGACGTGTGGTTCGCCACGTGCCGCGATGTCGCCCAGTGGTGGCTGAAGGAGCATCACCATGGCTGATTCCACTGTCTGGCCCAAAGGCTACCGCTGCGCCGTGGTACTGACCGTCGATTACAACGACGTCCACGGCATCCTGACCCAGGCCCCGGAAGTCGCCGGGCGCGACAAGACGCTGTCGGTCTGGCGCTATGGCACCCAACGCGGCGTCGACCGTTTGCTCGATTTGTTCGACGAACAGGGGGTTTCCAGCAGCTGGTTTATTCCCGGTATCGTCGCCGAGGAAAACCCCGGGCACATTCGGGCAATCCAGGCCGGTGGACATGAGATCGCCTGCGCCGGTTATCGCCATCAGCACTACGACAACCTGAGCCTCGCCCAGCAAAGCGCCGAGATTGCCAAAGGCTGTGAGGCGTTGAGCGCGCTGACTGGCCAGCGCCCGACGGGGTTTCGCATCCCGGCCGGCAACGGTGCGCCGGGCTTCATCGAAGCATTGAAGGATCACGGCATACGCTGGTCATCGTCGTGGCGCGGTGATGATTTGCCATTCGCTCATCCGACGGCACCCGACGTCATCGAGTTGCCGTTGCACTACGAACTGGAAGACGAACCCTACTTCGCTTTCAACCTGAGCCCGGCCGTGCCGCCGGCGCAATCGCGGATCGCTTCTTACAGCCACACCCTGGGCAACCTGCAAATGGACTTCGCCGGGTTTCACCGGTTTGGTTTGTGTTATGTGCTGCGGCTGCACCCGGAGATCATTGCTACGCCCGGGCGGATTGGCGTGTTGCGCGAGTTGCTGGAGGGGATTCAACAGCACGATGACGTGTGGGTTGCCACGGGTGCCGACGTCGCTCAATGGTGGGCTGAATCGGCGCTGCCGGTGACCGAGGACCATCCAGCGGCCGTGTATGAGCGGCATTATCGGGATTACCTTTCATGAGTGAACGGATGCAGCGACTGGCGCAGTTCTGCGTCGACAGCCGATTCGAAGACTTGCCGCCCGCACTGGTGGCCCAAGCCAAGCGGCACATACTCGACACCTTCGGCGCGACCCTGGCCGGGGCTGGCAGCGAGGTAGCCAAGCAGGCACGGCAGGTCTTCGACGGTGAAACCGGGAGCACGCTGATCTGGGGCACCGATCAGCGCACCGGCGCGGCTCAGGCCGCCATGCTCAATGGTGTCGCCGCCCATGCCCTGGAACTGGACGACACCGGTGGCTGCGACCATTCCGGCGCGGTGGTGCTGCCGGCAGTCATGGCGGCGGTGTCGATGTCTGGACAACCGGTGAATGGCCGTGAGTTGATCACGGCTGTGGTGATCGGCTACGAAATCGGCCGTCGGGTGCTCGAAGCCTGCGGCAGCTACTCAGCCCACAACGGCGCCGGCTGGCACTCCACCGCCACCTGCGGCGTGTTCGGTGCGGCGGCGGCCAGTGCGCGAATTCTCGGACTGGATATAGGGCAAACCGTCTCGGCGCTGGGCATTGCCGGCAGTTTCAGTGGGGGGTTATGGGCGTTTATTCACGACGGCTCGCAAAGTAAAAAACTTCACAGTGGTCGTGCCGCCGAGGGCGGATTGCTGGCGGCGCGATTTGCCCAGCGAGGCATCAGCGGGCCGACCCGATTATTCGATGATGTCTGGGGCGGATTTCTCAAGACGTTGGCAAGTGAGACTGCACAACCTGACGCGCTGGATGCCGACCTGGGCGTCGTGTGGAAACTCGCTCGCTGTTCGATCAAACCTCATGCCGCGTGCCGCGGAACGCATTCAGCCATTGATGCGCTGGGGCTGTTGCTGGATCAACTGCAGGTCAGCGCGGATCAAGTCGAGGACGTCCAGGTGTCGTTGTGCGGGTTTCTGCAGGACATGTGCGGCGGACGCGAGGTCGGTACGCTGGCGGCGGCGCAGATGAGCCTGCCGTATGCGCTCGCGTCCCGACTGATGCAGGGTCATTGCCGGTTGGAGGCATATGACGATGAACAACGGGGCGATCCACGGATTGCTCACTGGATGTCGCGCATTCGCCTTGAAGTGGACCCGCAACTGTCAGAGGATGGCGAGCCCGTCGTCAGCGTGCGGACCGTGGACGGTCGGCAGGCGAGCCTGTGTGTCGACCCGCCACTGGGTGCGCCGGGCAATCCGTTGAGTGATGCGGCGCTGGAGGAGAAGTTTTTCAGCCTGGCGGTGCGGGTGATGCCGCGGGAGCAAGCGGCGGAACTGCTTGAGCAGTTGTGGAAGTTGGACGAACTGGAATCGGCTGGGACTCTGGATCGGTGGCTGACTTGAACATTGCGTTGCCTGATCCGCCCTCTTCGCGAGCAAGCCCGCTCCCACAGTTGATCTTCAGTGGACACAAAATTGGTGATCACTACAGATCAACTGTGGGAGCGGGCTTGCTCGCGAATGGCAGCGACTCGGTGTTACGTCGAACACTAAAATCTGAATAAGGATATTTGCACCACCGTGGCCACTTACTCACTCGTTATCCGCCGGTTGATGATCGTTTCGCTGACCATCGTCGTCAGCCGCGCCATCACCAGCCCGCTGCTGACGTTGTTCCTGAGCAACAAACTCGGCCTCAACCAACAGGACGTTGGCTTGCTGCTGGGCATCGCAGTGTTCATCGCCACCCTGCTCGCGCTCTACGGCGGTTACATCATCGACCGTCTCGAAAAGCGCCGCCTACTGATTCTGGCGATGCTCTCCAGCGCCATCGGCTTTGTGCTGCTGACCTTCGCCGACAACCTCTACCTGACCACCGCCACCCTGGTGATCACCGAAACCGCCTCGGCGCTGTTCCTGATCGGCTCGAAGGCGATCCTCAGCGAAAACCTGCCCATAGGCCAGCGCGCCAAGGCGTTTTCCCTGCGCTACACCTTGACCAACATCGGCTACGCCACCGGCCCGATGCTGGGCGTGGTGATTGCCGGGGTGTATCCGATTGCACCGTTCCTGATCGCCGGCGGCATCGCGTTCTTCAGTATTTTCCTGATGATCGGCATACCGAAGGACTCGGCCCAGACACCCGCAATCGGCCAGCCCCAGAGTTTTCTCAAGACCCTGGTCACCCTGAAAAACGACCGCACGCTGATCATGTTCACCTGCGGCTGCCTGCTCAGTACCGTGGTCCACGGCCGTTTTACCCTGTACCTGTCGCAATACCTGCTGGTGACCCACGACTCCAAACGGGCACTGGAAACCATGGCCGCCCTGCTCGCCTGCAATGCGATCAGCGTGATCCTGCTGCAATACCAGATCGGCCGTTTCCTCAAACGCGAACAATTGCGTTACTGGATCGCGGGCGGTACCAGCCTGTTCATTGTCGGATTGATCGGTTTCAGCCTGGCCGACAGCCTGGTGAGCTGGTGCGTGGCCATGTTCATCTTCACCCTCGGTGAAATGATCATTTACCCCGCCGAATTCCTCTTCGTCGACACCCTGGCCCCGGAAGAACTGCGCGGCAGCTATTACGGCGCGCAAAACCTCGCGGCCCTCGGCGGAGCCTTGAGCCCGGTGATTTGCGGTTTCCTGCTGATGCACACCCCGGCGCCCACGATGTTTTATGCCCTGAGCGCGCTGACCGCCATGGGCGGTTTCCTCTGTTTCATGAGCGGTCGTCGGATGGCGTTACAGCAAAATTAATGCACTAAAACTGCATTAATATGAATTTGTCAGCATCAGGAATGAACGGCACACTGTGCCCGTTCCTCCCCCAATAGTTGGAACAACTTCAAGGGCTTTCTGGGTATCCCAGCTAAGCCTTTTTTTTGCCTAGTTTTTTTTCAACGGATCGTCTGCCTCATGTTTGCTCGCTGGTTTCCCGCCGCCATCAACACCCGCCCCTCCGAATGGAGCCGCGCCGCGATCGGCATGTCGTTGGGCACGATGTTCAGCGTCTGGCTCTGCAGCCAGGTATTCGGCATGCCAGTGGCGCAGCACCTGATCGGTCCGCTGGGTGCATCGGCCGTGCTGCTGTTCGCCGTGTCCTCCGGCGCCCTCGCCCAGCCCTGGTCGATTCTCGGCGGCTACCTCAGCGCTGGAGTGGTTTCGCTGCTGGTCGCTCACGTACTCGGGCGAACCCTTGGCAGCGCCTGTTTGGCGGCCGGCATGGCGCTGATTCTAATGTGCTGGCTGCGTTGCCTGCACCCACCGGCCGGGGCCTTGGCGTTGCTGTTGGTATTGGCAGACCCGGCGACCATCGCCCTCGACTGGAAAGCCCTCGGCCCGGTAATGCTCAGCGGCTCGACCATGCTGCTCAGCGCCCTGGCCTACAACAACCTGACGCGCATTCGTTACCCAAAACGTCCCGCTGAACCGGCACCGATGATGCCCGTCCCCGACAGCCAGGCGATCACCGCCCAGGACCTGAAACTGGCCCTGGCGGACATGGAAGCCTTCTTCGACGTCACCCCGGAAGACCTTGAACAGTTGATCCATGCCAGTGAGCTGCATGCCAAACGGCGCAGCATTGCTGAAGTACTCAGCAGTAGAACCTGAAGAAACACAGATCCCCTGTGGGAGCGAGCCTGCTCGCGAAGGCGGTGTGTCATTCAACATCAATATTGACTGACAGCGCCCCATCGCGAGCAGGCTCGCTTCCACAGGTTCAGCGCCAACCCGAAAGTCTGTTCAGGCTGCGGACAATTGTCGTGCAGGCACTGCCAAACTTACTGCGCGCACCGATGAACCGGCACTCAACCCCAAACTCTTCGCAGTCTCCGCATCGACTATCAACGTCCCGGCAGCCACCCGTGCCGGTGCCGCGGTAATCCGGCACTCGGCAAATTGACGGTTATGAATAAGGTAAGTCGCCGCCTGCTCACCCGGTGTGCCAATGCTCAGTTGCAGCACCTGACTGTCGCGCACTGCGCGGATATCCCCGGTGGCGCATTCAATCAGCGGGCCACCGTCAAAGATGTCGATGTAATCGCGGTGTTCGAATCCTTCAGCCTTGAGCATGCCCAGCGCCGGTTCGGTGTTGGGGTGAACCCGACCGATGACGGTTCTTGCTGCTTCAGGCAACAGGCAGGTGGGCAACGGAAACTTGGGCATCAGCTCGGCGATGAACGTCTTGTTACCCAGCCCGGTCAGATAGTCGGCATCGGCAAAGTCCATCTTGAAGAAGTGCCGACCCAGGCCTTCCCAGAACGGTGAAACGCCCTCCGCGTCCGAGTAACCGCGCATCTCGGCGATGACTTTCTCCCCGAAATGCTGACGAAATTCCGCCAGAAACAGGAACCGCGCCTTGGACAGCAAACGCCCGTTCAGACCACTGCGGTGATCGGCATGCAGGAATAGTGAACACAACTCCGAATGACCCGTCATGTCGTTACCGAGGAACAACGTCGGCAGCTGCTGATTGATCCCGAGGTTTTTCGAGGCCGCGACAAACAGGCCCAGTCGATAGTTGTACCAAGGCTCGCGCAGGCCGACGGCACCGGCCAGTGCGCAAATGCCGATGGCTTCATGCTGGTCATTCTCGAGCACAAACAGGTAATCGGCATCGGCACGCTCGGCTTCGCCGGCGAAGGTTTTCGCCGCCCATTCCAGACGCTGACGCAAACGCCCCGCGTCGGCCGGCAAGGTGGTCAAACCGGTTCCGGCGCTATGGGCCAGGGCTAACAGTGCCGGCAGGTCTGCCGGTGTGGCTGGACGAACGATCATCGCATTTGCTCCTGGGTAGCCAGATGTTTGGACAGAAAGACCTCGGCCAGCATGCAGCGCGCACTGCCGCCGCCGATGCGCTCGATGGTGTCGATGTTCACGGGGAGTGGCGTGGTGTGGGTTTCGATCAGGCGACGCTGCGCGGCATCCAGCGATTGCCAGGCCGTGCGCGACATCACCAGCAAGGGTTCGCCCGCAGCGTTGTGGACTTCCAGCATGTTGCCGGCGAAAGATTCCAGCTGGGCCCAGTTCAAGGCAATCACCTGCTTGCCGCTGTCTTCCAGGCGTTTACGCAGGGCCAGGCGTTCGGCCGGGTGCGTGACCGACACCAGGCACGCCACGGCCAGGCGGGTGCCGACACTCATCATCACGTTGGTGTGGTAAATCGCGACGCCCTGGCGGTCCACCGCATTGAAGGCGCACAGCTCGTAACCCAAATGACTGACCACCTGGTCCAGGGCGCGGGCATGGGTGCGGGTGGAATAACCGGCGTAGCAAATCTGCTGCTGACGATCCAGCACCATGCTGCCGGTGCCTTCGAGGAACACTTCCTGCTGTTCGAGGCTGGAAAGATCCAATAACTGCTCGACCCGGTACTCGTCCCGCAGCCAGTCGAGCACGCCTTTGTCCCGTTCCAGGCGCCGGTTATGGCCCTGCATCGGGTACAGCACCAAGGTGCCGTCGGGATGGCTGCTCCACCAATTGTTGGGGAAGATCGAATCCGGGGTATGCGGCGCTTCGCGGTCGTTGTGCACCATGACCTCGACACCGTGGTGACGTAGCGCGGCAACGTAGCCATCGAACTCTTGCAGGGCCTTGAGCTGCACGTCTTCACTGACGGCGGCCGGCTGCTGGAAACGGTTGTTCGCCGCCGTGTCCTGATTGAAGGAGAAACGTGTCGGGCGAATCATCAAAACGGTATTGGTGGTTTGCATGGGCACAGATTCAATGAGGGTTAAGAGGTACTCATTGTCTGTTTCGGCGCCGGGAAAACCCGGTTGATAAGGGGGGTGGTTGTGATGGAAACGGCTGAAGATTCTGTCTTTTCCAGCCGATTCGGCGAGGATTAAAAACCAAAAAAATCACAGTTTAGTCAGGTAAAACGCAGAACCTGTGGGAGCGACGATTCGACTTGCTCGCGAAAGCGGTGTGTCATCCAGCATCAATATTGACTGACACGACGCCTTCGCGAGCAAGCCCGCTCCCACAAGGGATTGCGGTGTTCATTATTCCATCGTGGTCTTGACCATCGCCAGTTCCGGATGGCTGACCAACTTGTCGATATGCAAATCCGGGTCATCGAACCAGACTTCGGTCAGCACCCGATAGTGCTCCATGTCCCGGCAACGCATGCGCAAGCTGTAGTCGAACGCGCCGCTGATCAACTGACATTCCAGCACCTGCGGGCAGGCGCGGACCTTGGCTTCGAACGCCTTTTGCGCCGCGCGCCCACTCTGGTTCGACAACGCAACCAGTACCAGCAACGACAAGCCTGGTGTCAGTTTCTTTTCATCGAGAATCGCGCCATACCCACGAATGACCCCGAGCTGTTCGAGCTTGCGCACCCGTTCCAGGCATGGCCTGGGCGTCAGGTGCACGCGCTCGGAAAGCTTTTGATAGGTGATGCGCCCTTCGTGGCGCAGCACTTCGATGATTGCCTGATCGATACGATCAAGCACGATCGACAGATCGCGGATATCCGCCATGTACGTCTTGCCTCACTTCAAACGACCCGATAGAAATTGCTGCAAACGTTCACTTTTTGGCTGGTCGAGGATCGTAGCGTCACCCTGCTCCTCGACCTTGCCCTGATGCAGGAACAACACCTGACTGGAAACCTGCCGGGCAAACCCCATCTCGTGGGTCACCATCAACATGGTACGGCCTTCTTCGGCCAGCGCCTGAATGACCTTCAGCACCTCGCCCACCAATTCCGGATCGAGTGCCGAAGTCGGCTCGTCGAACAACAGAATCTCCGGTTCCACCGCCAGGGCACGCGCGATCGCCACCCGCTGTTGCTGCCCACCGGACAGAAACGCCGGGTATTGATCGGCCACTCGTTGCGCCAGACCGACCTTGTCCAGATAGGCCCGCGCACTCTCTTCGGCGGCCTTGCGGCTGATCCCCAGCACCCGACACGGCGCGAGCACGATGTTCTCCAGCACCGTCAGATGGCTCCACAGATTGAAATGCTGGAACACCATCGCCAGGCGCGTGCGCAAACGCTGCAATTGCGCCGGATGAGCGACGTGCATGCCACCGGCACCCGGGCGCGTGATGACGCGCTCGCCGTCCAGTTCAATGGCGCCTTCGTCCGCGCGCTCCAGAAAGTTGATGCAGCGCAGCATCGTGCTTTTACCCGAGCCGCTGGCGCCGATCATGCTCACCACATCGCCTGCCCGTGCATTCAACGAGACGCCCTTGAGCACTTCGTTGTCACCAAAACGTTTATACAGATTTTCAACCGTGAGTTTGTACATGTCAGCACTCCTGGAGCGGCGCGCCTGGCGGCACCGCTCTGGACAGAAAATGGGATTCAGTGAGTCGGGCCGAGAAAACTCAGCCAGCGCTTCTCTGCCAGGCGGAAGGCTCCGACCAGGCCGAACGACAGCGCGAGGTACAGCAGGCCGGCAATGCCGAAGGCCTGGAAGGTCATGAAGGTTGCGGCATTGGCGTCCCGGGCGATTTTGAGGATGTCCGGAATGGTGGCGGTGAACGCCACTGAGGTCGCGTGCAACATCAGGATCACTTCGTTGCTGTAATACGGCAGTGCCCGGCGCAATGCCGAAGGCAGAATCAGCCGCAGGTACAGGCGCCAACCGCTCAAGCCATAGGCGTGTGCGGCCTCGATTTCACCGTAGGGAATGCTGCGAATCGCCCCGGCGAAGATTTCCACGGTGTAGGCGCACGTGTTGAGCGTGAACGCGAGCAAGGTGCAATTCATCGCATCGCGAAAAAATGCTTCAAGCAGCGGTTGCGAGCGCACCACCGCGATGCCGTAGATCCCGCTGTAGCAAATCAGCAACTGGATATACAGCGGCGTGCCGCGAAACACATAAGTGAACAGCTGAACCGGCCAGCGCAGCAGGCCCCAGCGCGAGGTGCGCATGATCGCCAATGGCAGCGACAGGAAGAACCCCATCACAATGCTCGCCACCAGCAGCCACAAGGTCATGGCCAACCCGGTGAGGCTGTAGCCGTCGCTGAACAGAAAGGGTTTCCAGTATTCGGCAATCAACTCGATCATCGTGCCATCCCCCGCACACCCTGGTTATAGCGCCGTTCCAACACGCGCAAAACGTAGTTCGAAGCGCTGGTGATCAGCAAATACAGCGCCGCTGCCAGCAGCAGGAAATCGAGCATATTGAAGGTGCTTTTACCCGCTTCCTGCGCGACTTTGACCAGGTCCGACAAACCGATGATCGACACCAGCGCCGTGGCCTTGAGCAGCACCAGCCAGTTATTGCCGAGGCTCGGCAAGGCGAAACGCATCATCTGCGGGAACACCACAAAGCGGAATCGCTGCCAGCGGTTCAGACCAAAGCACGCGGCGGCCTCCTGCTGGCCGCGCGGCACGCTCAGAATCGCCCCGCGAAAGGTCTCGGTGAAATACGCGCCGTAGATAAACCCAAGGGTGATGACGCCGGCCACGAACGGATCGATTTCCATGTAGGGCCAGTCCATCGCCTCGGTCAGGCTACTCAGCCAGCCTTGCAGGCTGTAGAAAATCAGCAGCATCAAAACCAGGTCCGGCACCCCGCGAATCAGTGTCGTGTAGAAGGTCGCCGGCAAGTTCAACAGTTTTAGCGGCGACAGTTTCGCCGCTGCGCCGAGCAGGCCCAGCGCCATGCTCACCAGCAGAGAGAGCGCTGACAATTTCAGCGTGACCCAGGTGCCGTGCAGCAACAAAGGGCCATAGCCTTGCAGGGCCGAGAGATCGACCCCGATCAGATTCAGGAAGAAGTTCACGTCAATCACCTGTCTTGATGCGCCCGCGCTCAAGCGCTGCGCCTGTTACCAGACGCAGCCTTCGGGGCGCGAGGATCAGTAGTTGTAGAGGTCCAGATCGCCGAAGTGTTTCTGCTGGATCTGTGCGTAGATACCCTTGTCATGCAGGGCCTTGATGGCGGTATTGAGCATGCCTTTGAGTTCTTCGTTGTCCTTGCGCACGCCAATGGCGATGTCGGACGGGACCAACGGGTCGCTGATGCCTTCACTGTTCTTGAAGTCAGCGCCTTGAGGTGAAGTCAAAAAGCTCATCTGCGCCTGCATCTTGTCCTGGATAGAGGCGTCGAGACGGCCAAATACCAGGTCGGCGTAAACCTGATCCTGATTCTGATAGGCCCGCAGTTTCACGCCGCCGGGTGCCAGTTTGGCCTTGGCGTAGGTTTCCTGAATCGTGCCCTGCATGTAACCGATCGTCTTGCCCTGCAGCGACTCGGCGGTGGGCAACAGTCCGGAATCCTTGCGAGTGACGATAGCGGTCGGCCCGGCATACAGGCGATCGGTGAAGTCGATCTGTTTTTTGCGCGCATCGGTCACGGTCATCGACGATTCTATGGCATCGAACTTGCCCGCCTTGAGCGCCGGAATCAGCCCGTCGAAGTCATTGCTGACCCACACGCATTTCACCTTCAATTCGGCGCAGATCGCGTTGCCCAAATCCACGCCAAAACCCTGCACGCCGCCATCGGCGGTGGTGGACTCAAAAGGCGGGTAGCTCGGGTTGACGCCGAATCGCAGCTCTTTCCATTCCTTGGCACTGGCGCCAGTGGTGCAGCACAGCAATGCGAGTACCGACAAGCTCAGCCATCTAGTCTTCATCTTCTTGAATCCCGATTTGTTTGGAATTATCGCGGCCAGGCTAACCAGGCCACCTTTATGGGCAGGAACAGAGAGTCGATGCGGCTAACACCGCAACAGCGTTCTTATTGTTTTGCACGGTGGGCCGCACTCAGCGGCACCCGGCCTGAAACCCTCGACACAGACGGCTTAAAACCCGAGGCCAGAATGCCAACAGATGAGCGGGTGCAGGTGTCGTACGGGCCGGTGCAGACACCCGGAATGCGCTGATAAGGCTGTTTTGACAGCCGAATCTGTCGTGAGCCCGGCCCGCGGCCGTTTTCGCAGAGGAATTCCACACCGGTATTACAAAAATGCAGGCAAGACCTGCACATATGCCGGTTGTACATCACAAATTTGCACTGTTACGATCCAGCATCGCTCGCGCGCGAGCTTCTCTATAAAGAACAATAAAAGCAGGGAGTTAGTGATGACTGCTCAGGTTTCTTCTCCGCGGACTTCGTCCATGGATGCCACGCAAAACGACGTGCTGGCCGAGGTCCGCAACCACATCGGTCACCTGACCCTCAATCGCCCCGCCGGCCTCAACGCCATTACCCTGAACATGGTGCGCAACCTGCAGCGTCAGCTCGACGCCTGGGCACAGGATCCGCACGTACACGCGGTGGTATTACGCGGCGCTGGCGAGAAGGCTTTCTGTGCCGGCGGCGACATCCGTTCGCTGTACGACAGCTTCAAGAACGGCGACACGCTGCACGAAGATTTCTTCGTCGAGGAATACGCCCTCGACCTCGCGATTCACCATTACCGCAAGCCTGTGCTCGCCCTGATGGACGGTTTTGTCCTGGGTGGCGGCATGGGCCTGGTGCAAGGCGCTGACTTGCGGGTGGTCACCGAGAAAAGCCGTCTGGCGATGCCGGAAGTAGCGATCGGTTATTTCCCGGATGTCGGTGGCAGCCATTTCCTTCCGCGCGTTCCCGGTGAACTGGGGATTTACCTCGGCGTCAGCGGCGTACAGATCCGTGCGGCCGATGCGCTCTATTGCGGCCTGGCCGACTGGTACCTGGAAAGCGACAGGCTGGGCATCCTCGACGAGCGACTCGATCAGCTCGAATGGCACGAAACGCCGTTGAAGGACCTTCAAGGTCTGCTGGCGAAACTCGCCGTGCAACAACTGCCGGCAGCACCTTTGGCGGCGTTGCGCCCGGCCATCGATCACTTCTTCGCCCTGCCCGATGTGCCGAGTATTGTTGAGCAACTGCGTGAAGTAACGGTCGCCGACAGCCACGAATGGGCCACGACCACCGCCGACCTGCTGGAAAGCCGTTCACCGCTGGCCATGGGCGTGACCCTGGAAATGCTCCGTCGTGGTCGGCACTTGAGTCTGGAAGACTGCTTCGCCCTTGAGCTGCACCTGGACCGTCAGTGGTTCGAGCGCGGCGACCTGATCGAAGGCGTGCGCGCCTTGCTGATCGACAAAGACAAGAAACCGCGCTGGAACCCACCGAAGTTGCAGGCGCTGGATGCCGAGCACGTCGCGAGTTTCTTCAGCGGTTTTGACCAAAGCGGGAGCTGAGCCATGCACGATATCGAATTGAGCGAAGAGCAAGTCATGATCCGCGACATGGCCCGGGACTTTGCCCGCGGCGAAATCGCACCCCACGCACAAGCCTGGGAAAAGGCCGGCTGGATCGATGACGGTCTGGTGGCGAAGATGGGCGAACTCGGTCTGCTGGGCATGGTGGTGCCCGAGGAATGGGGCGGCACCTATGTCGATTACGTCGCCTACGCCTTGGCTGTGGAAGAGATTTCGGCCGGTGACGGCGCCACTGGCGCACTGATGAGCATTCATAACTCCGTAGGTTGCGGTCCGGTCCTCAACTACGGCACTGAAGAACAGAAACAGACCTGGCTGCCGGATCTGGCCAGCGGTCAAGCCATCGGCTGCTTCTGCCTGACCGAACCCCAGGCCGGCTCCGAAGCCCACAACCTGCGCACCCGCGCCGAACTGCGCGACGGCCAGTGGGTGATCAACGGCGCCAAGCAATTCGTCAGCAACGGCAAACGGGCGAAACTGGCCATTGTGTTTGCGGTGACCGATCCGGACCTGGGCAAGCGCGGCATCTCCGCGTTCCTGGTGCCGACCGATACCGCCGGTTTCATCGTTGATCGCACCGAACACAAAATGGGTATTCGCGCGTCCGATACCTGCGCGGTGACCCTGAGCAACTGCACGATTCCTGAAGCCAATCTGCTGGGTGAGCGCGGCAAAGGACTGGCCATTGCCCTCTCCAACCTCGAAGGCGGCCGCATCGGTATTGCGGCGCAGGCGTTGGGCATTGCCCGCGCGGCGTTTGAAGCAGCGCTGGCCTACTCGCGGGATCGGGTGCAGTTCAACAAGCCGATCATCGAGCACCAGAGCATTGCCAACATGCTGGCCGACATGCACACCCGGTTGAACGCGGCACGACTGCTGATCCTGCATGCCGCGCGATTGCGCAGTGCCGGCAAGCCGTGTCTGTCGGAGGCTTCACAGGCCAAATTGTTCGCGTCGGAGATGGCCGAGAAAGTGTGTTCGTCGGCGATGCAGATTCATGGCGGGTATGGGTATCTGGAGGATTACCCGGTGGAGCGTTACTACCGGGATGCGCGGATTACGCAGATTTATGAAGGGTCGAGCGAGATACAGCGGATGGTGATTGCTCGGGAGTTGAAGTACTACCTGGTGTGATGCCTTAAAAGCATCGCGAGCAAGCTCGGCTCCTACAGGATTGCGCATAACCTGTAGGAGCCGAGCTTGCTCGCGATGGCGTCATCGAATACGCCGAATCACTTTCCGACGAACTCGGCCTCACGCTTGGCAATAAACGCCGCCATCCCTTCCTTCTGATCCTGCGTCGCAAACGCCGCATGGAACACCCGACGTTCAAAGCGCACACCTTCCGACAGGCTCACTTCAAACGCGCGGTTGACGCTTTCCTTGATCATCATTGCAATCGGCAGCGACTTCTTGGCAATCAGCGCCGCGACTTTCAACGCTTCTTCCAGCAACTCATCAGCCGGAACAATCCGCGCGACAATCCCGCAACGCTCCGCTTCCACCGCATCGATCAGCCGACCGCTGAGGCACATTTCCATAGCCTTGGCCTTGCCCACCGCGCGGGTCAGGCGCTGGGTGCCGCCCATGCCCGGCAGTACGCCGAGGTTGATTTCCGGCTGACCGAACTTGGCGTTGTCGCCGGCCAGGATGAAGTCGCACATCAGCGCCAGTTCACAACCACCACCCAAGGCGAAACCGTTGACGGCGGCAATGATCGGCTTGCGGCGGTTAGCCACGCGATCGCTGTCGCTGAACAGGTCGTCGAGGTAGATCTGCGGGTAGGTCAGCTCAGCCATTTCCTTGATGTCGGCGCCGGCCGCGAAGGCTTTTTTCGAGCCGGTGAGCACGATGCAGCCGATGTTCGAATCGGCTTCCAGGCCATCAAGGGCGTGGTTCAGCTCGCTGACGATCTGCGCGTTCAACGCATTCAACGCTTGCGGGCGGTTCAGGGTGATCAGGCCAACGCGACCGTGGGTTTCCAACAAAATCGTTTCGTAGTTCACAAGTAGCTTCCTTCTCAAAGATTGCGCGAAATAACCATGCGCTGAATATCGCTGGTGCCTTCGTAGATCTGGCAAACGCGCACGTCGCGGTAGATCCGCTCCAGCGGGAAATCGTTCAAGTAACCGTAACCACCGAGGGTTTGCAACGCCGAGGAGCAGACTTTTTCGGCCATTTCCGAGGCGAACAGCTTGGCCATAGACGCTTCGACCAAGGCCGGTTTACCGCTGTCACGCAGCGCCGCCGCGTAATGCACCATCTGCCGAGCCACAGCGATTTGGGTCGCCATGTCCGCCAGGCGGAACGCGACCGCTTGATGTTCGATGATCGGCTTGCCAAAGCTTTCACGCTCGCGGGCATAGTCGCGGGCTGCTTCGAACGCAGCGCGGGCCATGCCCACCGATTGCGAAGCGATGCCGACACGGCCGCCTTCAAGGTTGGCCAAGGCGATTCGATAACCTTCGCCCTCCTCGCCCAAGCGGTTGGCCACCGGCACCTTCACGTCTTCGAACAGGATCTGGCAGGTGTCGGAAGCGTGCTGGCCGAGCTTGTCTTCGACCCGCGCAACTTTGTAACCCGGCGAATCGGTGGGCACGATCAGCGCCGTGATGCCACGCTTGCCGGCACTCGGGTCAGTCACGGCGAACACGATCACCACCCCGGCGTTCTGCCCGGAGGTGATGAACTGCTTGCAGCCGTTCAACACGTAGTGATCGCCTTCCAGACGGGCACGGGTTTTCAAGCCGCTGGCGTCGGAGCCGGCCTGCGGTTCGGTCAGGGCAAAAGCCCCGAGCATCGAGCCGCTGGCCAACGGTTTGAGGAAGCGTTCTTTCTGGTCGTCGTTGCCGTACTTGAGAATCGGCACGCAACCCACCGAGTTGTGCACGCTCATGATGGTCGAGCAGGCGCCGTCGCCGGCCGCGATTTCTTCCAGCGCCATGGCGTAGGCCAGGTAGCCGGTGTCGCAACCGCCCCACTCTTCCGGCACCAACATGCCGAAGAAGCCCAGTTCGGCCATCTCGCCGATGGCCTCCTTGGGGAAGCGATGCTCGCGGTCCCACTCGGCGGCGAACGGTTTCAGCCGTTCCTGGGCAAACTGCCGGGCCGCGTCGCTGATTTGCAGTTGTTCGTCATTGGGAATCATGGTGAATCCTTCAATCCAGTTACGACGCAGACCCTGTGGGAGCCAGCCTGCTGGCGATAGCATCGTGTCAGCCAATGTCTATTTTTATGACACACAGCCATCGCCAGCAGGCTGGCTCCCACAGGGGTGAGGTTGGCCTAGTAAAGGCATTCAACGGCCATGGCCGTGGCTTCGCCGCCGCCGATGCAGATCGCTGCAACGCCGCGTTTCAGGCCTTTCTGGCGCAGGGCCGAGAGCAATGTCACGAGGATCCGCGCGCCGGACGCACCGATCGGGTGACCGAGGGCGCAAGCGCCGCCGTGAACGTTGATCTTCTCGTGGGGGATTTCCAGTTTGGTCATGGTCACCAGACTGACCACTGCGAAAGCTTCGTTGACTTCGACCAGATCGACGTCGTCCAGGGACCAGCCGGTTTTCTTCATCAGCTTCTCGATCGCGCCCACCGGTGCCACCGGGAACAGGCCCGGGGTGTCGGCAAACGCTGAGTGACCGTGAATCACTGCCAGTGGTTTCAGGCCGCGCTTTTCAGCTTCGGAACGGCGCATCAACACCAGTGCCGCAGCACCATCGGAAATGGAGCTGGAGTTCGCCGCCGTCACCGTGCCGCCGTCGCGGAACGCCGGTTTCAAGGAAGCGATCTTGTCCAGTTTGGCTTTCGGTGGCTGTTCGTCGTTGCTGATCAGCACCTGCTCTTTGCCGACGGTCACGGTGAGCGGCACGATCTCGTCTTTGAAACTGCCGTCGTTGATCGCCTGCTGTGCGCGGGTGGTCGAGGCAATGGCAAACGCGTCCTGGGCTTCACGGGTGAAACCGTTGGTTTCAGCGCAATCCTCGGCGTAGGTGCCCATCAGGCGACCCTTGTCGTAAGCGTCTTCCAGACCGTCGAGGAACATGTGGTCAAGGACGCGACCGTGCCCCATGCGGTAACCGCTACGGGCGCGGTCCAGCAGATACGGGGCGTTGGACATGCTTTCCATGCCGCCGGCGACAACCACATCGGCGCTGCCGGCCACCAGCATGTCGTGGGCCAGAATGGCCGCTTCCATGCCCGAACCGCACATTTTGTTCAGGGTGGTGCAGCGGGTCGATTTATCCAGCCCGGCGCCCAATGCAGCCTGGCGCGCCGGGGCTTGGCCGAGACCGGCGGAGAGGACGCAACCGAACAGCACTTCTTCAACCGAGTCTGGCGCCACGCTGGCGCGCTCGACGGCAGCGCGAATTGCCGCAGCACCGAGTTGCGGTGCAGTCAGGCTTTTCAGTTCGCCCTGGAAACCGCCCATCGGGGTGCGGACGGCGCTGACGATAACAATGGGATCGTTGGAAATAGTCATGACAAATCCTCCTTATTTGGCGGCCATGCGCAAGGCGCCGTCGAGACGGATCACCTCGCCATTGAGCATGCTGTTTTCAATGATATGCCTGACCAGCCCGGCATACTCGCTCGGTTTGCCCAAACGTGGCGGAAACGGCACGCCAGCCGCCAGGGAGGCGCGGACTTCCGGGGTCATGCCGGCCATCATCGGGGTTTCGAAAATGCCCGGGGCGATGGTCATCACGCGGATGCCGAAGCGCGCCAGTTCACGGGCGGCGGGCAAGGTCAGGCTGACGATCGCGCCTTTGGAGGCGGCATACGCGGCCTGGCCGATCTGGCCGTCATAGGCGGCAGCCGAGGCGGTGTTGATGATCACGCCGCGCTCGCCGTCAGCATCGGCTTCGGTTTCGGCAATCGCCGCAGCGGCCAGGCGCAGCATGTTGAAACTGCCGATCAGGTTGACGTTGATCACCTGGCTGAAATTGGCCAACAGGTGCGGGCCATTCTTGCCGAGGATCTTCTCACCGCGCACGATACCGGCGCAGTTGACCAGACCATTGAGGCCGCCGAAGGCTTTGACCGTCGCCTGCACAGCGGCTTCAGCCGCGGCTTCGTTGCTGATGTCCGCCACCACGCTTTGCGCACCGAGACGTTCAGCCTGGGCCGCAACAGCTTCGGCGTTCATGTCCACCAGCATCACTTTGGCGCCGGCCGCGACCAGCATTTCAGCCGTGGCCGCACCGAGGCCCGACGCACCGCCGGTGACGAGAAAAACCTTGTTTTCGATCTGCATCATTGTTTCCTTGGATTCAAGCTGAAACGTTCTTCGCGGCGGCCTCTTGAGCCTTGGCGATTTCCTGGTTGCGCAAGATAAAGCGCTGCAATTTGCCGCTAGGGGTTTTCGGCAATTCGCTGACAAATTCGATTTCGCGCGGGTATGAGTGCGCGGCCAGTCGTTTGCGCACGTGTTGGCGCAATTCTTCGGCCAGTTCCGGTGCCGCGCGGTATTGCGGGCTGAGCACGACAAAGGCTTTGACCAGTTCGGTGCGTTCCGGATCGGGCTTGCCGACCACCGCCGCTTCGACCACTGCAGGGTGTTCGATCAATGCGCTTTCCACGTCGAACGGGCCGACCCGGTAGCCGGAGGTGGTGATCACGTCGTCGCTGCGACCGACGAAGCTGATGCTGCGGTCCGGGTTCCACTCGACGGTGTCGCCGCTCAGGTAATAGTTGCCGACGAAGGCCTTGGTCGGTGCGCCTTCGTAACCGGCGAACCAGCACATTGGCGACTGGGTACGATCGATGGCCAGAATGCCCGGCTGACCGACGCCGAGTTCTTTGTACTCGTCATCCAGCACCACGATGCGATGCCCCGGCGAGGCGAAACCGGCGGCGCCCATGTGGATCGGATGCTCCAGGCCATGGTGATTGCACAGCACCATGCCCAGTTCGGTCTGGCCATAGTGGTCGTGGATGACCACACCGAGGTTGTCGGCGAACCAGCGAATCACCTCCGGGTTCAGCGGCTCGCCGGCGCTGCTGACGATGCGCAGCTTGCCCTTGATCGAGCGGGCAAACTCGTCGCCACCCGCGATCAACAGGCGATAGGCCGTCGGCGAACCGGTGAGGTTGGTGATCCCGTATTTGTTGATCACCCGGCAGGTGCTTTCGAGGGAGAACGGGCCATCGTAAAAGGTGATCGGATGCCCCATGGCCATCGGCCCGGTAACACCGAAATAGATGCCGTAGGCCCAACCCGGATCGGCGACGTTCCAGAAGGCGTCTTCAGGGCGCAAGTCCACGGCGTCACGGGTGTAGCTCTTGAAGGCGACGATGGCCTTGAGCGGAACGGACAGCGCTTTCGATGGGCCAGTGGTGCCCGAGGTGAACATCAGCAGGAACGGGTCTTCACCCGTCAGCAAGACCGGCTCGCACTCAGCAGAATAATTGGCCAGTTCGGCCCAGAAGCTGTAATCGCCGCGGACGATGCCTTGGCCTTTGGGACCGGCGACGGTGACGATGGTCGGGCAGTCGGCGACTTCCGAGAGTTTGGAGCGATTGCCCGCGTCGGTGACCACCACTTTGGCGCCCGAGGAGCTGAGGCGGTGTTCGATGGCTTTCGGGCCGAATGCCGTGAACAGCGGCTGGTAAACCGCGCCGATGCGCCAGGTGGCGAATACGGTGATCAACAGTTCGATGTTACGTGGTAGGAGACCGGCCACCTTGTCGCCTTTTTTCACGCCCTGGGTCAGCAGGAAATTGGCGAAACGCGCGGCTTTGTCCTGCAAGTCGCTGAAGGTGTAGGTCGCGCTGGCGCCATCGCGACCTTCCCAGAACAGCGCGATACGCCCCGGCAAGGCATGCCGGTCGCAACACTCGACACAGGCGTTAAGGGCAGACAAATCGCCCGCGAGTGCGGCGTCGACGGTGTGCTGATAATTGAACTGTGATGTAGCAGACAAGTAATCGCGCATTGCCAGAAACCCTTTGTATTTTTATTAGGCTGGGGGAACCTCGATTAACAAGGAAATACTCGCTCTGCGCGGGGCGCGGGACAATGGTCAAAGCTATCAAGTTGCGTGACTGGTTTGGCCAAGATTCAAGGGATGCGTCGTCAGGGATGGCCTCTTCGCGAGCAAGCCCGCTCCCACAGGGGGGCACACCACAGAACTACTGTGGGAGCGGGCTTGCTCGCGAAGGCGCCAAACCAATCAGCACAAAAATCCGGATCAACTCGCTTCGTTGAGGATCAGGCTGCGGTAATGCCCCGGATTTGACCCGGACCACTTGCGAAACGCCTTGTAGAACGAGCTGGTATCGGCAAAGCCCAAACGCGCGGCGATCTCGGCAAAGCTGATGGTCGGTTCTGCCAGCCAGACAATCGCCAACTCCTTGCGCACGCTGTCCTTGAGCCCTTGGTAAGTCTGCCCCTCTTCGGCCAGGCGTCGACGCAGGGTGGAAGCCGACATGCACAGCTGTTGCGCCAGGGGTTCGGTTTCCGGCCAGTGTTCGGCAGGCAGTTGCCGCAAATCGTGCTTGATCCGGCTGGCCAGGCTCTGCGGGTCGCGGTACTTGACCAGAATATTGGCCGGCGCATGGGCCAGGAAACGCTTGAGCTCTTCCGGGCTGCGCTTGATCGGCAAGTCCAGGCACTCGGCGGAGAAAATCATCCGCGTGCGCGGCCGGTCGAAACGCAGGTTCTCGGAAAACATCACCTGATAGTCATCGCAGAAGTCAGGCTCCGGGCAGCGTAACTCGATGGCCAGGATCGGAATCCGCCGCCCCGCCAGCCAGCAAGCGACGCCGTGAACGATCATCCAGTAGGTGAAATACGTGAAGGCGCGGCGCGGGTCCTGGTCGTCTTCGAGCAGGACAATTTCCGCCAGGCTTTGCTGACGAACCAGTTGCGCGGGCAGGTGTTCGAGCATCAACGACAAAAAGCTCAAACCCGAGGTCAGGCCCGCGGCCAGGCTCGGCTGGACCATGGAGCAGCGACAGAGAAACTCAAGACTGCCGGATTTGAGTTTGCGCGGGTCCATGCCAAAAAACTCATCGTCCCCACGTCGTGCCAGTAAACGCCACAGACGTGCATAAGCGGTGGCCGGGACGCGGGCATCGCTGCTGTCGAGCAGCGCCGGATCGATGCCGACTTTGCTCAACACCTCATCGGTAGTCGCTCCGGGGGCGCAACTTTGCAACAGTGCTTCACGCACCAGTTGAATGGAGATGGTGTCTTTTTCCGACATTGACCGTGGCGAGCCTTGTTATTTGAGTGCCGGCATCTTAGCGCAGAACCCTGTGGGAGCGAGCCTGCTCGCGAAGGGGCCGTACCAGTCAGTATTGATGTCGCCTGACACGCCGCTTTCGCGAGCAGGCTCGCTCCCACAGGGGGTTGTGTCGATCACAAATCCAATATGGGAGCGACGGTGCGGCGATCCGACCTGCTCGCGAAGGCATTTTGGCGGGCGACGCACCTACCCCGCCATGCTCACAAAATCCGATAGAGCAGTCGCTCGATCCGCACCCGACTCACGCGCTTGAGAAACTTGGCCACCCCCGCCGGGTATTCCAGCAGCGTTTCCAGTTCCTGATAACGCTCGATGCGGCGGGTGTTCTCGAAAATCTCCGCCAGCTCTTTACGGCGCGGCTCCAACAACTCGCCTTTCGGATCATCGATCAGCAAGGCGTTTTCCAGATCGAGACGGAACGCCCGCGGATTGAGATTGTTGCCGGTCAGCAAGGTGTAGCGCTGATCGACCCACATGCCCTTGAGGTGATAGGTGTTATCGCCGTCACGCCACAGATGCAGGTTCAACTGGCCGTTGTCGATGCTGCGATGATGACGCTTGGCGAAGCGCCGCAGGCTGATCTCGTAAAGGTACGGCAGCGCCGAAATCACCTTGAACGGCTCGCTCGGCGGGATGTAGAAATCGTTGGCCGTCTTGTCGCCGACGATGATGTCGATCTTCACGCCCCGCGCCAGTGCCCGATTGACTTCCCGGGTCACGGGCAGCGGCAGGTTGAAGTAGGGCGTGCAGATGGTCAGGTGATCCTGAGCGCTGGCGATCAATTCGCAAATCACTCGGCTTAACGGGTTGTTCTTGCCGACACCGAGCAATGGGCTGACCGACAAACCGCTCTTTTCCATGGTGCCTATCGTGGTGTCGTACGCCGCGTGCTTGAGGCGGCTGCGCAAGTCGCCGATGTCATTGCGCAGGCTGCGGGTGGTCGGCAGGTTCGGCAAATCGAGACGATGCACCGCTTTAGAGGCGATCAGACCGTGCTGGATCAGGTGCTGCATCGAATCGGCCAAGGCGCTGTTATTTAGCAGGTGATAACGGTCGTAGCGGTACTTGTCGAATTTGTGCAGGTAAACGTTGTTCAGGCTCGCGCCGCTGTAGATCACGCAATCGTCGATCACGAAGCCTTTCAAATGCAGCACGCCGAACAGTTCTCGGGTCTGCACGGGAACGCCATACACCGGCACTTCACTGGCATGAGTACGGGTGGTTTCCTGATACCAGGCCGAGTTGCCCGGCTGCTTGCCGGCGCCGATCAAGCCGCGCTGGGCGCGCAACCAGTCAACCACCACCACCACGTCCAGTTCCGGACGCGCCAGTTTGGCCGCGTGCAAGGCATCGAGAATTTCCTGGCCGGCTTCATCCTGTTGCAGATAGAGCGCGACGATGTAAATGCGCCGGGTGGCGCTGGCGATTTTTTCCAGCAGGCACCGGCGAAACTCGGCAGCACCGGAAAGGATGGTGACGGCATCGGCGGTCAGCGGAAAACTGCGCAGTTTGGGCAGCAGAGAGCGTTTGAAAAGCGACGGCATAGGGCTCGCAAAAAGGTCGAATCCGGAGAACCCGAGAGCTTACACCATGGATTGCCTTGGGTCTTGTGAGTGTCTGCAAAGGCCCCTTCGCGAGCAGGCTCGCTCCCACATTGAAATGCATTCCCCTGTGGGAGCGAGCCTGCTCGCGAAGACGATTTTTCAGTCAGCAAAAATATCTGCTTGACCAAGAAGAACGATCGTTCTACTGTTCGCCACATGAACGAAATAACCAGCAACGACACACGCGACATCATTCTGGATGTCACCGAAAAGTTGATCTACAAAAGTGGCATCGCTGCCACCGGGATGGATCTTCTGGTGAAAACCGCCGGCGTCTCCAGAAAGAGTATTTACCGCTACTTCGCCAACAAGGAGGAGCTCACCGTCGCGGCCCTGCAACGCCGTGATGTGCGCTGGATGCACTGGTACAGAAGCGAAGTCGACCAGGCCGAAACGCCGGCCGACCGCCTGCTCAACCTGTTTACCGTACTCAAGGCCTGGTTCGCCTCGGAAGGCTTCCGTGGCTGTGCATTCATTAACACCAGCGGCGAAACCGGCGACCCGCAAGACCCGGTTCGCCTGGTCGCCAAAGACCACAAACAAAAGCTGCTCGACTACGTGCGCGAGCTCTGCACCGAACATGGCGCCACAGACCCGGAGACGCTGGCCAAACAGCTGCTGATCCTGATCGACGGTGCCATTACCGTGGCGCTTGTCATGGGTGATCACAGTGCCGCCGATAATGCGCAATGCATGGCGCGAAAGTTATTGGACCTGTAACACTTTAACCAAGCCCGACAACTTGCTAGAACTTTACTTTGATAGGGAGACTATTAATGTCTAATGCCGAAGTTCGTCCGCCATTGCCGCCATTCACCCGTGAATCGGCCATCGAAAAAGTACGCCTGGCCGAAGATGGCTGGAACTCCCGCGACCCGGAACGCGTGTCGCTGGCCTACACCCTGGACACCAAATGGCGCAACCGCGCCGAGTTCGCCTACAACCGCGAAGAAGCCAAAGGTTTCCTGACACGTAAATGGGCCAAGGAACTGGATTACCGCCTGATCAAAGAACTTTGGGCCTTTACCGGCAACCGCATCGCCGTGCGTTATGCCTACGAATGGCACGACGACTCGGGCAACTGGTTCCGCTCGTATGGCAACGAAAACTGGGAGTTCGACGAGAACGGTTTGATGGCCAATCGGTTTGCCTGCATCAACGACATGCCGATCAAGGAAAGCGACCGCAAGTTCCATTGGCCGCTGGGGCGTCGGCCTGACGATCACCCAAGCTTGTCCGACCTGGGTCTGTAACTTCACATAGATCCAATGTGGGAGCGGGCTTGCTCGCGAAGGGGCCATCAGATTCAACATCTATGTTGACTGACACACCGCCTTCGCGAGCAAGCCCGCTCCCACACTCGTTTTGTGGTGTTCAGGCGACCGCGGCCTGCTGCTTGGCCGCTGCTTTAGCCTCTAGCTCACGCACCAACGGCAACACCCGCTTGCCGAAATACTCCACTTCTTCCTGAAAGTGCAGAAACCCCGCCAACACCAGGTCCACGCCCACTGCTTTCAGTGCAACGATCCGCTCGGCAATCTGCTGCGGCGTGCCGATCAGGTTGGTCTTGAAGCCGTCGTTGTACTGCACCAGATCCTCGAACGTCGACTTGGCCCAGTTGCCCTCGCCCTCAGGTGACGCCCTGCCCGCCTGCTTCGCCGCATCGCCAAACGCATTCACCGCCTCCGGGTCCGCCTGATCGATGATTTGCGCCAGCACGGCTCGGGCTTCTTCTTCGGTGTCGCGGGCTATGACAAACGCGTTCACGCCGACTTTCACCGAATGATTGTTCGCCGCCGCCTTGGCGCGGATGTCATCGACCTGGGCCTTGATGCCTTCCGGGGTGTTGCCGTTGGTGAAGTACCAGTCCGACACCCGTGCCGCCATGTCCCGAGCTGCGCGGGAACTGCCACCCTGGAAGATTTCCGGCTGACCCAGCGGTTTCGGTTTGAGGCTGTAGTTGTCGAAGCGGTAGAAGTCGCCGCGAAAGGTAAAATTGTCCTGGCTCCAGATGCCCTTCAGCGAGCGGATGAATTCTTCGGAGCGGCGATAACGCTCGTCGTGTTCCAGCCAGTGTTCGCCAATCGCCTGGAATTCACCCTTGAACCAGCCACTGACAATGTTCACCGCCACCCGGCCGTTAGTCAGCTGGTCGATGGTTGCCAATTGCTTGGCCGCCAGCGCCGGTTGCCAAGGGCCCGGCAGGATCGCGGCAATCACTTTCAGTTTGGTGGTGGCAGCCAGTAGCGCGTGGCTGAAGGCGACGGATTCGTGCTGGTACTCGGCACCGTAACCGGCGGTGAAGCGGATCTGCGTCAGGGCGTATTCAAACCCCGCCTCTTCGGCCAGTTGTGCCAGTTTGCGGTTGTAGTCGATGCCCCAGTGGGTGCGTTGCTCGATCTTGCTGACCACCAGCCCGCCGCTGACGTTCGGTACCCAGTAGGCAAATTTGACGGCTTGCTGACTCATTGGCATGTCCTCGGATTTCACGGAAGTCCTGCGGTCAGAGCAGCAACCGTGCCAGCGCCAATCTTGAGGTTTGCCAAGTACTGTGGCGAGGGGGGGGTTACCCCCGTTGGGCTGCGAAGCGGCCCCAAAAAATGGGACTGCTGCGCAGTCCAACGGGGGTAAACCCCCTCGCCACAAAGTGTGGTGTGTCTGGGGCAATTTGCTGATGCACTGTTGGTCCAGCAACAATTCACTGCGTGCCGACATCCAGTTTCTCCAGCAAATACTGGCTCGCGAGCTTCGGCATGGACCCTGCAATTGCCCCTGGCAGACGCAACACTTTCTACTGCCGATCCAAGGAGCCGTCCCATGACCGAACATCAGGTAATCAATCCGCTGTCCACTGGCACCGACTACGAAGCGCTGGCCGCAAGGTTCCGGCCGATTTTCCAACGCATCGCCGCCGGTGCCGTTGAGCGCGAACAGTCCCGCAGCCTTCCATACGAACCGATTCAGTGGCTCAAGGACGCCGGATTCGGCGCCGTACGGGTGCCGGTTGAATACGGTGGTCGCGGCGCCTCCCTGCCGCAGTTGTTCGAGCTGCTGATCGAATTGGCCGAAGCCGATTCGAACGTTCCCCAGGCACTGCGCGGGCATTTCGCTTTCGCGGAGGATCGCTTGAACTCGCCACCTGGGCCGGCGCGGGATCTGTGGTTCAAGCGCTTCGTCGACGGTGATATCGCCGGCAATGCCTGGACCGAAATCGGCAGCGTGGCGATTGGCGATGTCATCACCAAAGTTTCGCCTTACGGCGAGAAGTGGAGGCTCAACGGCGAGAAGTTCTACAGCACCGGCAGCCTGTTTTCCGACTGGATCGACGTGTACGCGCAACGCAGCGACACCGGCGGCGATGTAATTGCGGCGGTCCGGACCCGCCAGCCAGGCATCGTGCAGAGCGACGACTGGGACGGCTTCGGCCAGCGCACCACCGGCAGCGGCACCTCACGGTTTATCGATGCCGAGGTGGAGGCCGAGAACATCATCGACTTTGCCACCCGCTTCAAATACCAGACCGCGTTTTATCAGTTGGTACTACTGGCGACCCTGGCCGGGATCGGTCGTGCGGCGTTGCGCGATGTGGCTCATCAGGTGCGTGAACGCAAACGCATCTACAGCCATGGCAATGCGCAGCAAGTCAGCCAGGATTCGCAGGTGCAGCAAGTGGTCGGTGAGATTGCGGCACTGGTGTATGCGGCCGAGGCCAGCGCCTTGAGGGCCGCGCAACCCGCACAGCGGGCTTATCTGGCGCGATTTTCGGGTGATGAAGCCTTGGAACAGGAAGCGAATGTCGCGGCGGAAATCGAATCGGCCAAGGCGCAGGTGGTGGTGTCGGAGTTGATCCAGCGAGCGACCACAGCGCTGTTCAATGCACTGGGGGCTTCGGATACTCGGGTGGGTAAATCGCTGGACCGGCACTGGCGCAATGCGCGGACGGTGTCGTCGCACAATCCGGTGATCTACAAGGCACGGATTGTCGGGGACTGGGCGATCAACGGGACCGAGCCGCCGTTTGTGTGGCAGATCGGCAATGGGCCACAGCCAAAGTGATGTGTTATTTGGGCTGACGCCATCGCGAGCAGGCTCGCTCCCACATTGATTTGTGCAACGCCGCAAATCCCCTGTGGGAGTGAGCCTGCTCGCGATGAGGCCAGAGCGGTCGCCGCAGAAGTTGGATCTAGGTAAGATATCGGCCCTTCCCCGCAGCCCTGCCACATTGATTTGTGCAACGCCGCACATCCCCTGTGGGAGTGAGCCTGCTCGCGATGAGGCCAGAGCGGTCGCCGCAGAAGTTGGATATGGGTAAGATATCGGCCCTTCCCCGCAGCCCTGCCACATTGATTTGTGCAACGCCGCACATCCCCTGTGGGAGTGAGCCTGCTCGCGATGAGGCCAG
>NZ_QKZG01000012.1:0-82813 GCF_003254125.1 Pseudomonas sp. 478 | reverse complement strand
TGGGTAAGATATCGGCCCTTCCCCGCAGCCCTGCCACATTGATTTGTGCAACGCCGCACATCCCCTGTGGGAGTGAGCCTGCTCGCGATGAGGCCAGAGCGGTCGCCGCAGAAGTTGGATATGGGTAAGATATCGGCCCTTCCCCGCAGCCCTGTCCTGCACCCCGCCGAATAAGCCGATTCCATGCCTTTCGAACTCAGTGTTGACCTCACCACCCTGGCCATTCTGGCTCTCGTCGCTTTCATTGCCGGTTTCATTGACGCCATTGCCGGCGGTGGTGGTCTGTTGACCACTCCGGCGCTGCTGACCGCAGGCCTGCCACCGCATCTGGTGCTGGGCACCAACAAGCTCAGTTCGACGTTCGGCTCGGCCACCGCCAGTTTCACCTTCTACCGACGCAAGCTGTTCCATCCCAGGCAGTGGATGCACGCCATTGTCGGCACGCTGGTGGGCGCGCTGACGGGTGCCGTGGTCGCTCACTACCTGCCGGCGGAATGGCTGAACAAGATGCTCCCGGTGATCGTTTTTGCCTGCGGCATCTATCTGTTGTTTGGCGGCACGCCGAAAGCACCGCTGGACAGCGATGCACCGATCAAGAAAAAGTGGCAATCGACCCAAGGCTTCGGCCTGGGCTTTTACGACGGTGTGGCCGGTCCCGGCACGGGCGCGTTCTGGACCGTCAGCACGATGCTGATGTACCCCATCGACCTGGTGAAAGCCAGCGGCGTGGCGCGCAGCATGAACTTCGTCAGCAACATTGCGGCACTGTCGGTGTTCGTGTTTTCCGGGCAAGTGGACTGGATCATCGGCCTGAGCATGGGCCTGTCGGTGATGATCGGGGCGTTCTTCGGGGCTCGCACCGCCATCAGCGGCGGTGCGAAGTTCATTCGCCCGGTGTTCATCACTGTGGTGCTGGGCTTGACCGTGCGGTTAGCCTGGCAACACTGGTTCAGCGTGGCCTAAGCGCCGCGCCACATAGACGTCGATCAGGTAACGGGCAATCGAGCGTGACGCCGGTAACGGCGGCAGCTCATGAACGTTGAACCACTGGGCGTCTTCGATCTCGTCTTCCTGACACACGATCTCGCCACCGGCGTATTCGGCATGGAAACCCAGCATCATCGAATGCGGGAACGGCCAGCACTGGCTGCCCATGTACTGGATGTTCTTGACCTCGATCTGAACTTCTTCGCGGACTTCGCGAATCAGGCAGTCTTCGGCCGACTCGCCCGGTTCGGCAAACCCTGCCAGCGTGCTGTAAACACCGGTGACGAAACGCGGCGAACGCGCCAGCAGGACTTCATCGCCTCGGGTCACCAGTACGATCATGCTCGGCGAAATCCGCGGGTAGCTGCGTAAATCACACGGCTCGCAATACATCGCCCGTTCCCGGGTCACTTGGGTCATCGCCTGCCCGCAGTTACCGCAAAAGCGGTGTTCGCGGGCCCAGGTGCCAATTTGCGCGGCATAACCGAGCATCCTGTAAACCGTATGGTCGCCTTCGAGCATGAACGCCCGCAGGCCTTTCCAGTTGCAGCCCGGCACCTCGCTGTGACTGCGCAGCTCCAATAAATAGACCGGCTCGCCGTCCAGGTGACCAATGCCATGTTCGGCGAGGATCGACAGGTCCTGGCGCTTGAGCCATTCGCGGGGGAACAGCGCGCCATTGTCATCGAACAGAAAGCCTTCGGGGCTACGCGCCACGGCCCAGCCGCCGGGTTGGTCGGTGTCCAGTACTGCAGTGGTCCAGCGTGAAGTCATTTTTAATCAGTCCAGAAATTCGGGTTTCTGTTTGCTCATATGGGCGGCCATGGCCACGCGCAGATCGGTGGATTGCAGCATGGCGGCGTTCCAGGTGGCGACGTATTCGAGGCCGTCATCGATGCGATGATCGCGCATGTAGCTGATCATCTCTTTGGTGCCGGTGATCGCAATCGGCGACTTGCTGGCGATTTCGCGGGCTATGCCCATGACACCGTCGAGCAGGCTGGCGGTGTCGCTGTAAACACGATTGACCAGGCCCATGCCACGCGCTTCCTCGGCACCGAACGTGCGACCAGTGTAAGCCAGTTCACGCAGCATGCCGTCACCAATGATCCGCGGCAAGCGTTGCAAAGTGCCAACGTCGGCCGCCATGCCGATGTCGATTTCCTTGATCGAGAATTGTGCATCTTCGGCGGCGTAACGCATGTCACAAGCCGCAATCAAATCAATGGCGCCGCCCAGGCAATAACCCTGAACCGCCGCCAGTACCGGCTTGCGGCAATTGTCGACAGCATTGAAAGACGCTTGCAGGGCGAGGATCTTGCGGCGCAACAGGCGCGCGTTGCGCCCCACGTCCTTGCCCAGTTCATTGGCCACACCGGCCAGCATCATCAGGTCGATACCGGAAGAGAAATGCTTGCCCGCACCACTGAGGACCACCACCCGGACTTCGTCGGTGTCATCAATCCACTGGAAAATATCGATGATCTCGCTCCAGAACGCAGCATTCATCGAATTGATCTTTTCCGGCCGGTTGATCTGCACATGGGCGATCTTATCGGCCAGTTCGACGGTGAACGCAGTGTACTGAGACATGGCAGTGATCCTTTTACCGGGCAGCAAATGAGGCCCGGACTATAACAAGGCAACATGGCCGGCTGTAAGGCAGTGGTTCGGCCAAAGACGGGACTTGTCCGCTACGCACCACAACAGTGCGCGAACATGGCTGTGTCTCGCACACTCATGTGACATTCCGAATATTTTTTGTGGCAGAACTGCAAAAAAACATGCCCTTCGTCGGTGCGTTTCTCCCTCCAAGCGGTACGTCCGTACCTCTTTAAACCGATTGTCGAACAATTTTGCCATATGGGCTCCCCCGCTCTAAGTTCTGGCCTAGACTCAGTTCCGCGGGGCAAAACCGGTCGGTCACAAAGCGGAAAAAAAGTCGAAACTTTTGCCGGTCGTGACGGGTCAGCTTAAAAGGAGGTGCGTTGCGACTGGTGCAATCCTTGCAACGATCTCTCCAGCCATTCTGCTTCATCGCATTGGCAGCGCTTGCTCACCGATGCGTAGCGCGTTTGCGCCTGGCCACAGGAATTGGCCACGAAATACCGTTTGTGCCAGACCTAAGAATTAGATCAACAACACGGGAGATTCATATGATCAGTGCGGCTTTAGATATTCAGGGAGAACGTGCTCATCAGCAAGTCGGCGAAACGAGCGCCGTGAGTGCCCCCAGTCACCAATCGATCAGCGTCCCCGGCACCAAGACGCTGGCACCGGTGGCCAGTCAGAATCCCAACAAGAAGAAAGTGCTGTTCGTCACCTCGGAGATCGCCGATCTGGTGAAAACCGGTGGTCTGGGCGACGTTTCCGCAGCGCTGCCGCGAGCCATGGCTCATTTGCATGATGTGCGAGTGTTGATCCCCGGTTACCCGCAAGTGCTGCACAGCGAAAATCCGATTCATATCATTGGCGAGCTCGGTGGTCACGCCGCGTTGCCTCCCTGCAAGATCGGGCGCATGGACATGCCCGACGGTCTGGTCATTTACGTATTAATCTGCCCCGAACTCTACGAGCGCGAGGGTTCGCCTTACGGCGCCAACAACGGCCGCGACTGGCCGGACAACCACATTCGTTTCGCCCGTCTGGGCCTGGCCGCCGCCGATATCGCCGCCAACCTTGCACAAATTCACTGGTGCCCGGACCTGGTGCACGCCCATGACTGGCCTGCCGGTCTGGCACCCGCTTACATGCACTGGCGTGGACAGCGCACCCCGACGCTGTTCACCATTCATAACCTCGCCTATCAGGGCGTGACCAGTCTTGGGTCGTGCCCGGAACTGGGTATTCCCATGCATGCCTTGCAACAGGAAGGCATGGAGTTCTACGGCAAGATGTCGTTCCTCAAGGCCGGCATGGCTTATTCGAGCCACATCACCACCGTCAGCGCCACCTATGCCCAGGAAATCACCACCCCGGCCTTCGGCTGCGGTCTCGACGGTTTTCTTGCCGCCAAGACCCAGCAAGGTCTGCTCAGTGGTATCCCCAATGGCATCGATGAAAGCTGGGACGCGGCCACCGACCCGCACCTGTTCTGCCCCTTCAAAATTGGCGATTGGGAAGGCAAAGCGGTCAACGCCGCCCACGTGCGTGAGCTGTTTGGCCTGGACGATAGCGAAGGTCCGCTGTTCGCTGTGGTGTCGCGACTGGTCTATCAGAAAGGCCTGGACCTGACCGAAGCCGTCTCCGACTACATCGTCAAATCTGGCGGGCAGATCGCGATCATCGGTCGTGGCGAGCCGGAAGAAGAACAAGCCATGCGTGAACTGGCCCTGCGTTTTCCAGGCCAGGTCGGCGTGCGCATCGGTTTCAACGAAACCGACGCCCGTCGCATGTTCGCCGGCAGTGATTTCCTGCTGATGCCTTCGCGTTACGAGCCTTGCGGCCTGAGCCAGATGTACGCCCAGCGCTTCGGTTCGTTGCCGGTGGCACGCAACACCGGGGGTTTGGCCGACACCATTGAAAACGGCGTGACCGGTTTCCTGTTCGACGAATCCACGGCTGAAAGTTACGAGGAAGCCCTGAGCCGGGCCTTCAAGGTCTTCGCCTTCCCCGACCTGCTCAATGCCATGCGCTGCCGAGCCATGGCCGCGCCTTTCAACTGGTGCAAGGCAGTCGAACCGTACGCCGAACTCTACGAAAAACTGGTGACCAAGGCGCTGGGCAAATCGGGCAAACATTAAGAGGTTTTCAAAGATGCCGTTACGGACCCTTGAGACCTGGCCCCACGGCGCAATCATGCTGGACGCAGAACACACGCGTTTTGCCTTGTGGGCGCCAGATGCGTTTTACGTCAGTGTCGAACTGGAAGATGGACAGTCCTTGCCACTCCTGCCCCAGGCAGATGGTTGGTTCGTGATCAATACCCGCTGCCCCGCCGGCACGCGTTACCGCTACAACATCGACGGCGAGCTGGAGGTGCCCGACCCGGCCTCCCGCGCGCAGGCCGGTGATATCGACCGCCACAGCGTGGTGGTCGACCCACTTGCCTATCAATGGCAACACAGCGCCTGGCTTGGGCGGCCGTGGAATGAGGCGGTGATCTACGAATTGCACGTCGGTGCGCTCGGCGGCTTCAGCGAAGTCGAGCAGCACCTGGCGCGCCTCGTGGAGCTGGGCATCAGCGCGATCGAACTGATGCCGCTGGCGCAGTTCCCCGGTGATCGCAATTGGGGTTACGACGGGGTTCTGCCCTACGCGCCCCAAGCCTCCTACGGCACTCCCGAACAACTCAAACACCTGATCGACACCGCCCACGGCCATGGCCTGGCGGTGATTCTCGACGTGGTTTACAACCACTTCGGCCCGGACGGTAATTACCTGCATCGCTACGCCAAGGGCTTCTTCCGCGAAGACAAGCACACCCCGTGGGGTGCGGCGATCGACTTCCGGCGGCGCGAGGTGCGGGACTTCTTCATCGACAATGCGTTGATGTGGTTGCTGGAGTACCGCTTCGATGGCTTGCGCCTGGACGCGGTGCACGCCATCGAAGACCCGGACTTTCTTCGGGAACTGGCGCAAAAGGTTCGCCAGCAAACCGATCCGGCCAGGCATGTGTGGCTGACCGTTGAAAACGAACACAACCAGGCCAGCCTGCTCGAAGAAGGCTTCGACGCGCAGTGGAACGACGACGGCCACAACGCCTTGCACGTGCTGCTGACCGGCGAAACCGACGCCTATTACGCCGACTACGCGCAAAACCCCACCGAGCAACTGGCACGTTGCCTGAGCCAGGGCTTCGTGTTTCAGGGCCACGTAACCCGTCACGGTACAACCCGCGGTGAGCCCAGCGGTCATTTGCCGCCGAGTGCTTTCGTGCTGTTCCTGCAAAATCACGACCAGATCGGCAACCGCGCCTTGGGCGAACGATTACATCAATTGGCCAACCCCGATGCGCTCAAGGCCGCCACCGCATTACTGCTGTTGTCACCGATGATCCCGCTGATGTTCATGGGCGACGAGTTCGCCGCCGAACAACCGTTCCTGTTCTTCACCAGCCATCACGGAGAACTCGCGGAGTTGGTCCGCGAGGGACGCCGTAACGAGTTTGCAGCGTTCAGCGCGTTTGCTGATCCGCACACACGCGAGCAGATTCCCGACCCCAACGCGCGCCAGACCTTTGAGGCTTCACGCCCCGAGCTGACATCAACCCGACAATCCGCCATGCACGACCTGTATCGCCAACTGTTGCAGATCCGCCATCAGCAGATCATCCCCCGCCTGCCCGGTGCGCAAGCATTGGGCGCCGAGGTGCTGGCCACAGGCGCGGTAACGGCGCGCTGGCGACTGGGCGATGGCAGTCAGCTGCGTATTGACCTGAACCTCAGCGACACGCCTGTGGTCCACTCCCCACAGGCCGACGCTTCGTTGTTGTTCGAATACCCGCCACAGTCAGCCGGCCTGTTGGATCAGGGCACGCTTGCCCCGTATTGCGCGCTAGTCAACCTCACGGCCGCAGCCCCTTTGCTACCCCCGGATGGAGAGCGCCAATGAGCGATGCGCAACTGGAAATACTGGCCAGCCGAGCAGGCCTGGCAGTCGACTGGATCGACGCCAACGGCCGCCCACAGAAAGTCGCTCCATCAGTGTTACGCAACGTCCTTACCGGACTCGGCCACCCGGCCGGCAGCGCTCAGGAAATCGACGCCAGCCTGCAAGAACTGCAGCAGGTGCAACAAACCCGACACCTGCCACCGCTGCTGACCGCAGACTTCGGAGTCGGCCTCAGCCTGGCGCATTACTTTGAGCCCGAAACGCCGTGCGAGATCCACCTTGAAGATGGCTCGCGACTTCATTTAAAACTGGATGCCGAGGCGGTGTTGCCCGGCCTGATTCCGGTCGGTTATCAACACGTCAGCATCGACGGACAGGCATTTACGCTGGCCGTTGCACCGGCTCGCTGCTACAGCGTCGGCGATGCCGTCGACAGCCCGATCCCCCGCGCCTGGGGCCTGAGCGTGCAGCTGTATTCGCTGCGTCGTCCGGGCGATGGCGGTTTCGGCGATACCCAGGCACTGGAAGACCTGGCCCGGGTGGCCGGCGAACGCGGTGCCGAAGCGCTGGCGATCAGTCCGCTGCACGCGATGTTCGGCAGCGACACCCAGCGTTACAGCCCGTATTCGCCTTCCAGCCGTTTGTTTCTCAACAGCCTGTACGCCGCACCCGGCGCCATCCTGGGCGATCGAGCATTGCGTACCGCGATTGATGCAACCGGCCTGGCGGCAGAACTCAAGCACCTTGAAGCCTCGCCGTTGATTGATTGGCCGGTGGCGGCCGAAGCCAAACATCGTCTGTTGCAAGCGTTGTACGAAGGCTTTGTCCAGGGCGAACACCCGTTGCATGCCGATTTCAGCAGCTTCCGCCACGCGGCGGGCGAAGCCCTGGAAAACCACTGCCGCTTTGAAGCCATTCAAGAAGCCCGCGCCGCCAAGGGTGAAAGTCTCGACTGGCGGCATTGGCCCGAGCAATGGCAAAACCCGCGCAGCGCGGCCCTGGCCGAATTCGCCGAAGAGAATGCCGGGCGCATCGGCTTCTTTGCCTTCTGCCAATGGCTGATCACACGCTGCCTGGAACGCGCCCAAACCGCCGCCCGCAGCGCTGGCATGAGCATTGGCCTGATCGCCGATCTGGCGGTGGGTGCCGATGGCGGTGGCAGTCAGGCCTGGAGTCGTCAGGACGAGTTGCTCGCCTCGCTGACCGTGGGTGCACCACCGGACATTCTCAACCGCACCGGTCAGGGCTGGGGGATTTCCGCGTTCTCGCCCGAAGGTCTGGTACGCAACGGCTTTCGTGCCTTCATCGAAATGCTCCGCGCCAATTTTGCCCACGCCGGCGGCCTGCGCATCGATCACGTCATGGGCCTGCAACGGCTATGGGTGATCCCCAATGACGCGTCACCCGCCGACGGCGCCTACCTCTATTACCCGGTGGACGACCTGCTGCGCTTGCTGACCCTCGAGTCCCATCGCCATCAGGCCATCGTCCTCGGTGAAGACCTCGGCACCGTGGCCGATGGTCTGCGAGAAAAGCTCATCGCCCGCTCGATCCTGGGTATGCGCGTGCTGTTGTTCGAACAGGACAACGCGCACTTCAAGCCGATTCTCGACTGGCCAGACAACGCACTGGCGACCACCAGCACCCATGACCTGCCGACGCTCAATGGCTGGTGGCATGGCCGCGATATCGACTGGAACGCCCGACTGGGCCTGGTCGACGCCCCGGGTGAAATCGAATGGCGCCATCACCGCGAACGCGAGCGTGAAGGCCTGCGCCGGGTATTGAGCGAGGACCCGCAGAACTTTCGCGACGAGTCCCATGAAACCGATCAAGTGCTCGACGCCGCGATACGTTTCCTCGGTCATACCCGTGCGCCCTTGGTGTTGCTGCCGCTGGAAGATGCCCTGGGCATCGAGCAGCAGGCCAATCTGCCCGGCACCACCGACACGCACCCCAACTGGTCCCGACGCCTGCCCGGCGACAGTGAAGCCTTGCTCGATGACCCGGACGCCGCCCGACGCCTGGAACTGCTCGCCTGTGCGCGGCTTCAGGCGGCCGAGCGTGACCAATGAAGCAAACGCTTATCCAACCGCTGCGGGCGACCCTGCGGCTGCAGTTCCATAAAGACTTCACGCTGGACGATGCGGTGCCGCTGGTGCCGTACTTCGCCAGCCTCGGCATCAGCCACGTCTATGCGTCACCACTGCTGAGCGCCCGCGCCGGTTCCATGCACGGCTACGACGTCGTGGACCCGACCACGGTCAATCCGGAGCTGGGCGGCGAAGCGGCACTGCGGCGTTTGGTCAGCGCATTGCGCGAGCTGAACATGGGGCTGATCCTCGACATCGTCTCCAACCACATGGCCGTCGGCGGTGGCGATAATCCCTGGTGGCAGGATTTGCTGGAATGGGGACGCCTGAGCCCTTACGGCGAGTTCTTCGATATCCAGTGGCATTCGCCCGACCCATTGATGGAAGGTCAGTTGTTGCTGCCCTTCCTCGGCAGCGACTACGGCATCGCCTTGCAGGACGGCACCCTGCCCCTGCGTTTCGATGCGCAAAAGGGCGCGTTTTATGTCGCGCACTATGAGCATCACTTCCCGATCTGCCCGACGAATTACGGCGAACTGCTCAGGACCGATGACCCGCTGAGCGCCGAATCGCTCAAGTCGCTGGCAGACCGTTTCAGCACCTTGAGCTACCAGACCGACGCCCACAGCCTGGCGATACCGCTGAAAACAGAGTTGCGTGAACGGGCCAGCGATCCGGTGATTCTGCAGGCCATCCAGCAAAACCTCAGCGCTTACGACTCGCTCACCGCCGAAGGTTTCCAGCGCCTGCACCAGTTGCTTGAACGCCAAAGCTATCGCCTGGCCAGTTGGCGCACGGCGGCAGATGACATCAACTGGCGGCGTTTTTTCGATGTCAACGAACTGGGCGGCCTGCGGGTCGAACGCCCCGCCGTGTTCGAAGCCACCCATGCAAAAATCTTCGAGCTGGTGGCCGAAGGCCTGGTTGACGGTCTGCGCATCGACCACATCGACGGTCTCGCCGACCCTCGGGGCTACTGCCGCAAATTGCGGCGACGGGTCGACAGCCTGTCGCCGGATCGGCACCTGCCGATCTACGTCGAGAAGATCCTCGGCGAAGGTGAAACCCTGCACCGTGACTGGTCGGTGGATGGCACCACGGGTTACGAGTTCATGAATCAACTGTCGCTGCTGCAACATGCTCCGGAAGGCGCCGACACATTGGCCGAACTGTGGAATCGCTACAGCGAACGGCCCGCCGATTTCCGTCAGGAAGCGCAATTGGCCCGCCAGCAGATTCTCAACGGTTCCCTCGCCGGAGACTTCGAAAGCGTCGCCCAGGCCCTGTTGCAAGTGGCCCGGGATGACCTGATGACCCGCGACCTGACCCTCGGTGCGATTCGTCGGGCGTTGCAGGAACTGATCGTGCATTTCCCGGTGTACCGCACCTACATCAGCCCCCGTGGGCGTACGGCTGAAGACGATGTGTTTTTCCAGCAAGCCATGAACGGTGCGAGGCTTACCCTCGGCGAGGCCGATTGGCCAGTACTCGATTGCCTGGCCCGCTGGCTGGGCGGTGAATCATGGCGCAAACGCCCGCTGGGCCGGCCGCGCAAGATGCTCAAGCATGCCTGTGTGCGTTTTCAGCAACTGACGTCGCCGGCGGCGGCGAAGGCCGTGGAGGACACCGCGTTCTATCGTTCGGCGACATTGTTGTCGCGCAATGACGTGGGCTTCAACACCGAACAGTTCAGCGCGCCGGTAGCCGACTTCCATGCGGCTTGCGTCAACCGTCTCGACGAGTTTCCCGATAATTTGCTGGCCACCGCGACCCACGACCACAAACGCGGCGAAGACACCCGCGCGCGCCTGGCGGTGCTGAGCGAGCGCAGTGCCTGGTACGCCGAGCAAGTGCCGCTCTGGCAGGCCCTCGCCCGCCCCCTGCGCGACGACGACCAGATGCCGACGGCGGGCGATGAGTTGATCCTCTATCAAGCGATCCTCGGCAGCTGGCCGCTCGATCTGCGCAGTGACGATCAAACAGCCTTGGAGAACTACACTCAACGGGTGTGGCAGTGGCAACAGAAAGCCTTGCGCGAAGCCAAGTTGCAAAGCAGCTGGAGCGCGCCGAACGAGGCTTACGAACACGCGGTTCAGCAATTCCTGCAACGTCTGCTTCTGAGCCCCGAAGGTGAACCGTTACGCGCGGCCCTCGGCAAGGCAGCCAAGAGCATCGCCGTTCCCGGCGCACTCAACGGATTGGCGCAAACCTTGCTGCGCATGACCGTGCCGGGGGTGCCGGATCTTTATCAGGGCAACGAGTACTGGGACTTCTCGCTGGTCGATCCGGACAACCGCCGGCCGGTGGATTACGCCAGCCGTCAGCAGTCGATGCAGACGCCCTTGGCACTGCCCGGGCTGTTGGCTGACTGGCGCGACGGGCGTATTAAACAAACGCTGATCGCTCATGTGTTGAACCTGCGGTTCGAGCACACCGAGCTGTTTCGGCGGGGGACGTATCAAGCCCTTGAAGTCGTCGGCAGCCAGGCTCACAGGGTGCTCGCATTTGCGCGCTCGCTGGAAGGAAAACGCGCCATCGTGATCGTGCCGATACGCTGCGCCGAACTGCTGAAAAACAGTGCCCAACCCCTGATTGACGCGCCGCTGTGGGGCGATACACGGGTCAAATTACCGTTCACCGCCCCTGAGGAACATTTGAAGGGACTTTTTTCAAGCACAACAGTCACACACCAAAGGGAGCTGAACATCAGCGACGGGCTGGGGGATTTCCCGGTCAATCTATTTATCCAAACTACCCACACTTGAGTTCAGTTCAGGAGCATTGCGATGAGCACTAACGATAAACGTATCCGCGAATTCGCCTATCAGATCTGGGAATCGGAAGGAAAACCCGAAGGCCAGGACGCTCGCCACTGGGAGATGGCCCGCAAACTGGCTGAAGCCGAAGCCCTGGCACCGAGCAAATCGGCAAAAGCGGCTGCCAGCAAAACCGCCGGCACCAAGGCCCCTGCCAGCAAACCCAATGGCAAGGCGGCGGAGCCAAAAACCAAAGCCAAGCCCGCCGCTGCCTCCAAGGTCATCCCGCCGGGCGAGAAAGCCAGCGAGAAAAAGCCTCGAGCAGCGCGTAAGCCGCCCGCTGTCTGACGCCTTTCACCTTTGTCCTGATTGACCTCGTGGCGAGCCTTCTCGCCACCGAGGGCTCGCTCGCCCTCAAAAAAAACCAGAGCCAAGAATTGTCCCCCCTTTGCAGGAGCACCTATGACCAGTCCGAAGAAAGCCGCGCCAGAACCTCAACTCGAGGCCTCGCGAATCCGTGAAGGCTTGCCCTTCCCGCTGGGCGCGACCTGGGATGGCCTAGGGGTCAACTTCGCCTTGTTTTCCGCCAATGCCACCAAGGTCGAGCTGTGCATCTTCGATGATGCCGGCGAGGTCGAACTGGAACGCATCGAACTGCCGGAATACACCGACGAGATCTACCACGGCTACCTGCCCGACGCGCATCCGGGGATGATCTACGGCTACCGTGTCTACGGCCCGTACGACCCGGCGAACGGTCATCGCTTCAACCCCAACAAACTGCTGATCGACCCCTACGCCAAACAACTGGTCGGCCAGTTGAAATGGTCCGAAGCGCTGTTCGGCTACACCATCGGCCACCCCGACGCCGACCTCAGTTTCGATGAGCGCGACAGCGCGCCGTTCGTGCCCAAGTGCAAGGTGATCGACCCCGCCCACACCTGGGGTCACGACCATCGGGTCAGCGTGCCGTGGGACAAGACCATCATTTATGAGACTCACGTGCGCGGTATCAGCATGCGTCACCCCTCCGTCCCCGAGAATGTGCGCGGCACCTTCGCCGGGCTGATGGTGGATGATGTGCTGGAACACATCCGCAAGCTCGGCGTGTCGACCGTGGAATTGCTGCCGATTCATGCCTTCGTCAACGACCAGCATCTGTTGCACAAAGGCATGACCAATTACTGGGGCTACAACAGCATCGCGTTCTTCGCCCCCGACCCGCGTTACCTGGCCAGCGGCAAGATCGCCGAGTTCAAGGAGATGGTTGCACACCTGCACGAAGCCAATCTTGAAGTGATCCTCGACGTGGTCTACAACCACACCGCCGAGGGCAACGAACAAGGCCCGACCCTGTCCATGCGCGGCATCGACAACGCCTCTTACTACCGCTTGATGCCCGACGACAAGCGCTTCTACATCAACGATTCCGGTACCGGCAACACCCTGGACCTGAGTCACCCGTGCGTGCTGCAAATGGTCACCGACTCCCTGCGCTACTGGGCCTCGGAAATGCACGTGGACGGTTTCCGTTTCGACCTGGCGACCATTCTCGGGCGCTACCACGATGGCTTCGACGAACGTCACAGCTTCCTTGTGGCCTGCCGCCAGGACCCGGTGCTGCGCCAGGTGAAAATGATTGCAGAAGCCTGGGATTGCGGCCCCGGCGGCTATCAGGTCGGTAACTTTCCGCCCGGCTGGGTCGAGTGGAATGACAAATTCCGCGACACCGTGCGTGCGTTCTGGAAAGGCGACGACGGCCAACTGGCCGACTTCGCCAGTCGCATGACCGCCTCCGGCGAGATGTTCAATCAGCGTGGCCGACGGCCGTACGCCTCAGTGAACTTCGTTACCGCCCATGACGGTTTCACCCTGAACGACCTGGTGTCGTACAACGACAAACACAACGAAGCCAACGACGAGAACAATCAGGACGGCAGCAACAACAACCTGTCCTGGAACCACGGCGTCGAAGGCCCGACCGACGATCCCGAGATCAATGAGCTGCGTCAGCGCCAAATGCGCAATTTCTTTGCCACGCTGCTGCTGTCCCAAGGCACGCCGATGCTGGTGGCCGGCGACGAATTCGCCCGCACCCAGGAGGGCAACAACAACGCCTATTGCCAGGACAGCGAGATCGGTTGGGTCAATTGGGACCTGAGCGAAGACGGCAAGGCCCTGCTCAAGTTCGTCAAACGGCTGATCAAGTTGCGCCTGGCCTACCCGATCCTGCGTCGCGGCCGGTTCCTGGTGGGCAATTACAACGAGGACATCGGCGTCAAGGATGTCACCTGGCTCGCGCCGGATGGCAGCGAAATGTCCATCGAACAATGGGAGGAAGGCCATGGCCGCTGCCTCGGCATGCTGATGGATGGCCGTGCTCAGGAAACCGGTATTCGCCGCAAAGGTGCTGACGCCACCTTGCTGTTGGTGGTCAACGCGCATCACGACATCGTCAATTTCCTGCTTCCGGAAGTGCCTGATGGCGGTTTCTGGACCTGCATGATCGACACCAATCAACCGTCGATTCGCGGGCAGGAACGCTTCGAGTTCGGGCACGAATATTCGGTTACTGGCCGTTCGCTGCTGCTGTTCGAATTGCAGCGTGAGGAAGAAGAGTGAAATGGACCTTCAGGGATTAGCTGCCGCCCGGATGAAAAAACATGCCGAATGGAACATCGGGGCGACGAATAGCGTGACATGAGCAATACTCTGTTCGCGGCAATCCAGGGTTTGGAGCGCCGCACATTGCTATCAACTAGAACAAGGACGTAGCCATGAAATCCGTCACCATCAGTGAAAGCAGCCTACCCGTACAAATCTGGAACAGCGCTCCGCAACTGGACAACATTCCTGTCATCAGCACTCAGACCCTGGTCCCCGCCGGCGCACGCGCTGTAGTGATTGCCCCACACCCTGGCGATGAAGTCGTGACCTGCGGCGGCCTGCTGCAGTTGCTCAGCGCCCTGGGACATCCCCTGCAATTAATCTCGATGACCGACGGCAGCGCCAGCCATCCGGGCTCGCAACAGTGGTCGGAGAAACGCTTGAGCGTGTTCCGCCCCCAAGAAAGCCTCGAAGCCTTGCGCCGGCTCGGGCTGCCGATGCACAGCCTCAAATGGATTCGCGGTGGCTTCACCGATAACGCGCTGGCTGAACGGGAATTTCAGATGACTCAATTCATTGCCCGTTATTTACGCCCCGGGGATGTGGTGTTCAGCACCTGGCGCGAGGATGGCATTGTCGACCATGACGCCGTCGGCCGGGCCAGCGTCAAGGCCGCGGCCATGGTCGGGGCGGCGTTCAACGAAGTACCGGTCTGGGCCTGGCACTGGCCAACGCGTGATCGAGGGCTCATCCCGTGGCATCGCGCACGCAAGGTTCGCCTGGACACCTGGACCGTCGCGCGCAAAAGCCACGCCACCCACGCCTATGCCAGCCAGCTCGACGGCGAGCCCGCCATCGGCCTCGCCCCGCTGCTGCCCCCGGTGCTTCTGGAACGGATACGGTTGCCGTACGAAATTGTCTTCGTCTGACGCAGCGCTGGCAGCAGCCTGTAGCAGCTGTCGCAAGCTCGACAGCTGCTACATTTTACTGTGAAGGCTGCTTACGACGAATCACTCTGAACTGCCCGCCGCTGTATCAGTCGCATACATAACCCGTCCTGATTCAGAGGAGTGAACGTGACCAGTGATTCCAAGTGGCAGGCCGTCGAATCATCTCCGTTGAACACGCCCCCGGCGATTCATCGGCTGAGAGTACTGACGGTCAACACCCACAAGGGTTTTACCGCACTCAACCGACGTTTCATTCTCCCGGAACTGCGTGAAGCGGTACGCAGCACGTCGGCGGACCTGGTGTTTCTGCAGGAAGTCGTCGGTGAACACGACCGCCATTCCACTCGCTACAACGATTGGCCGCAGACCTCACAATACGAGTTCCTGGCCGACAGCATGTGGAGCGACTTCGCCTACGGTCGTAACGCGGTCTACCCCAACGGTCACCACGGCAATGCCCTGTTATCGAAGTACCCGATCCGCGAACACCGCAACCTCGACGTCTCGATCACCGGCCCCGAACGCCGCGGCCTGCTGCATTGCGTACTGGATGTGCCCGGGCACACTGAAGTGCATGCGATCTGCGTGCACTTGAGTCTGCTGGAAAGCCATCGACAGTTGCAGCTCCAGCTACTGTGCCAACTGCTCGAATCCTTGCCCGATGATGCACCGGTGATTATCGCCGGCGACTTCAACGACTGGCAGCTGCAAGGCAATACCGCCCTCGCCCGACGCGACTATCTGCATGAAGCCTTTGAGCGTCACCTCGGTCGCCCGGCGAAAACCTATCCGGCGCGCTTTCCGCTGCTGCGTCTGGATCGGATTTATCTGCGCAATGCCAGCAGTCATGAGCCGCGAATACTGGGGCACAAGCCCTGGACGCATTTGTCGGATCACTTGCCGTTGGCGGTGGAAGTGCATCTTTGAAACGTCCGCCGGCCTGCAAATATGGGTGTCAGAGTGAGTGGGCAGACCGGTAGCCCACTATCAAAAGTGCTCTGGGACGCGGATTTTTTGACGATTTTCCGAACAAACAAGAACTTAGATGTGCGGCGAAAATCAATCACTTGCAAGCCCTAAAATACAGCTACCATTTATCGGCCATTTTCTTGACGCAATGTCAAGGGTCTTCTTAGCTACACATTACTACCCCCGGAAATACACCAGGGGCAAACCCCAAGACACCCGCAAAATCGGGCGGCCAAAGGCTTGCCCCACTACATTCGGTCGCCCCTCATTCGGGTAGGAGAGAGACGCCAGAGCGAGATACCGCATGCGATTGCAAGGCAGACCTCCATGAAAACTTCATTCACCCAACAAGAGATCAAAGTAACTTTTTGCACTGTCTCGAGCTCACTTCTTCTGTGCTCGTCCATGGAAGCACTGGCAGGGCCGGCAGAGAATGAAACCACGCCTTGGTACCGTCAGGATGTTCCGGTCATGACCTTACCCTCCGTCACTTTCACCGCCCCCTACTCCGGCCACTTCAGCGCCGCCTCCGATACACGAAGTTCACACCTGACCATCGAGGGCGCGACACCTTCGGCCTGGGATCAGATGTATGGACTGGCTTCGCGGCAGGCGCAAACCGATGTTCTGGCTCAGGGGTTTGCCGTCCCTGGCAGTAGCGAATTCAAAGGTCCGGCGATCCTGACGCTGCAAAGCGATAGCGGTCATATCCAACGGCTCGGGCTGGTCGGCGGCATGACTCAGTTACAAGGCAACAGCAACGGGCTGCTGACCGGTCGCGCCCTTGCTGACCCCAGCCACGACACCCTCAACCTCGAAGGCCAGAGCCTCGGCGCTTACTGGAGTTTGACCGGGCCCCAAGGCTGGCACGTGGACTTGACGGCCAGCGGCGGCCGGGTCAACGGCTATACCCGCAATGACCAGGGCGCCCGACTGGCGACCGAGGGCAACGCGGTGACGCTGTCGGTGGAAGGTGGTTTCCCCATTGGTCTGAGCGATAACTGGGTCGTTGAACCCCAAGCGCAATTAATCAATCAACGCATTACCCTGGACACCCCGTATGCCGGCTCAGGCAATGCCTCGTCCGGCGATCTGACGTCCTGGAGCGGCCGGGTCGGTGCGCGGTTGAAAGGTAGTTACGACATCAACGGCCTGGGGGTCGAACCCTATGTGCGAACCAACGTGTGGCATACGGTGTACACCAGCGATACCGTGAACCTCGATCAGGTCGAGAAGATCAGCAGCAGCCGCTACTCATCGACCGTCGAAGTGGGTTTGGGCCTGGTGGCCAGAGTGACGCCCACCGTGAGTCTTTACGTCAGCGCCGACTACAGCAGTGATGTGGATGGCAATGATTTGAACGGGTTCATTGGGAGTTTGGGTGTGCGGATGCGGTGGTGAGTGTTTCAGTTCAAGAAATTGATTGTTCGGGCTGACGCCTTCGCGAGCAAGCCCGCTCCCACATTGGTTTTGTGTACGACATCAATCCAATGTGGGAGTGAGCCTGCTCGCGATGGGAGCGACTCGGTTTTAGATCAACCCTCCGGACGCAGCATCAACACCGCCAGCGGCGGCAGGTTCAATACCAACGAGAGTGCCTGGCCATGGCTCGGCTCATCCTCGGTAAACGCCCCGCCGCTGTTGCCATAGTTCGAACCGGCGTAAGTGGCCGCATCGCTGTTGATCACCTCGGTCCAACGCCCGGCAAACGGTACGCCAATGCGATAACCCTCACGCGGCACCGGGGTGAAGTTAGCCACCACCAACACCGGCCGCCCCTCCCTGCTCCAGCGCATGAAGGCGTAAACGCTGTTGACGGCATCATCACCAATCAACCACTGGAAGCCTTGCGGCGCGTCGTCCTGATCATGCAGCGCCGGTTCTTCGCGATACAGCCGATTAAGATCGCCGACGAGTTTCTGCACACCTTTGTGTTCCGAGTACTGCAGCAAGTACCAGTCGAGTTGCTGATCGTGGTTCCACTCACGCCACTGACCAAACTCGCAGCCCATGAACAACAGCTTCTTGCCCGGATGTGCCCACATAAAACTGAGGTAGGCGCGCAGGTTGGCGAATTTCTGCCAGCGATCGCCCGGCATCTTGTCGATCAGCGAGTGTTTGCCGTGTACCACCTCGTCGTGGGAAATCGGCAGGATAAAGCGCTCGGACCAGGCATACACCAGGCCAAAACTCAGTTCGTTGTGGTGATGGGCACGGTACACCGGGTCCTGCTGGATGTAGTGCAGCGAATCGTGCATCCAGCCCATGTTCCACTTGTAGTCGAAGCCCAGTCCGCCCTGTTGCGTGCCCTGGCTGACACCCGGCCATGCGGTGGACTCTTCGGCAATCACCAGCGCGCCAGGGGCTTCGAGGTCGACCACGTCATTGAGATGGCGCAGGAAGTCGATGGCTTCGAGGTTTTCCCGACCGCCGTGACGGTTTGGCACCCATTCGCCGGCCTTGCGCGAGTAATCGCGATACAGCATCGAAGCCACGGCATCGACCCGCAGGCCATCGACGTGGAAATGTTTGAGCCAGTGCAGCGCCGAGGCCAGCATGTAGCCGTGCACTTCGGTGCGACCCAGGTTGTAGATCAGCGTGTCCCAGTCCTGATGGAAGCCTTCCTGCGGGTTGCCGTATTCGTACAGCGCAGTGCCGTCGAATTGCGCCAGACCGTGAGTATCGGTCGGGAAATGGGCCGGCACCCAATCGAGGATCACGCCGATGTCAGCCTGGTGGCAGGCATTGACGAACGCGGCGAAGTCATCCGGCGAGCCGTAGCGGGCGCTCGGGGCGAATTGCGACAGCAGCTGATAGCCCCAGGAGCCGCCGAACGGGTGTTCCATGATCGGCATCAGCTCGATGTGGGTAAAACCCAGTTCCTTCACGTAAGGAATCAACCGCTCGGCCAACTCATGCCAGGTGTACAGGCGCGCAACTTCGCCCAGATCATCCAGCTCACATTGCCAGGAGCCGGCATGCAATTCGTAGATCGACAGCGGCGCACTCACCCGATGACGGTCGCCCCGGGATTGCATCCACTCGTGGTCCTGCCAGTCGATATTCAGCGGTGAAGCGACTTTTGACGCGGTGTCCGGCGGCAGCGAGGTGGCCAGCGCCATCGGGTCGGCCTTGAGTGGCAGAATGCCGTGGCTACCGAGGATTTCGTATTTGTACGTTTCCCCCGCTTGCATGCGCGGGACGAAAATTTCCCATACGCCGGTAGGATGACGCAGGCGCATCGGGTGCCGGCGACCGTCCCAGTTGTTGAAGTCGCCCACCACCGACACCCTTCTGGCGTTCGGTGCCCACACGGCGAAACGCACGCCATCGACACCGTCGACCGTTTTCAGCTGCGCGCCCAGGCAAGCGCTGAGATCGCGGTGATTACCTTCGGCGAACAGGTACAAGTCCATCTCGCCGAGCAACGGGCCAAAGCTGTAAGGGTCTTCGCAAACCTGTTCGCCGCCGGCCCACCGGGTTCGCAGCAGATACGGCTGCGCCCGATCGAAGTGCCCGACGAACAGGCCCGGCGTCTGGGTGGCCTCAAGGTTGCCGAGTTCTTCCCCGGAGTCCCTGGCCAGTACCTGCACGCTCAAGGCGTCCGGCAAATAGGCCCGAATGAATTGCCCGCCGGCACCATCGCCGTGGGGGCCAAGAATTGCAAAGGGGTCGTGATGTTCGGCGCGTACCAGTGCGTCGATGTCCCGCGATCTGGGCAGCAACGCTTCTTTAGCGTGACCCTGTTCCTTGTTCGAGAAACTCATGACTACTCTCCACCAAGATCGGAAAAGGGTTTAAGCCCACTCAATAACCCATACAAACCGTGCAACGGCACGGGCAACCATGTGGGGCGATTTTCTGCCTCGTAGGCCACTTCATACGCTGCCTTCTCCAGGCCGAACAACGCCAACGCGGCGTCCTCGCCTTCCGGATCTTGCCATGCATGAGCAAGACTAGCTGCCGCTAGCCGATAAGCGTCGACAAATGCGTGTCTTGCTTCATTCAAATAGCGATCGGCGACACGTTGACGAGCGGCTTTGGCATCGGCCGTGTTGTCGACGTTGTGCACATTGATCGCCATCGCCGCAGCGTAGTCAAAGGAGCGCAATACGCCACTGACATCTTTGTACGGGCTGTGTTTGCCCCGTCGTTCGTGCAACGGCCGCGCCGGTTCGCCTTCGAAGTCGATCAGGTAGGCGTCGCCCTTGATCACCAGCACCTGGCCCAGGTGCAAGTCGCCATGGACGCGAATGCGCAGACCACCAACGGCTTTTTTGCCCAGCTCCTGAACATGACTGAGGATGTCTTTTTTGTTGTCCAGTAAACGAGTGACCAAGGCTTTGTCTGCCGGGTTCAATTCGCTTTGATGCTGTTTGAGCAACTTCAGCGCGTGCTCCAATTGCGCCGCCACGTCCTTGGCACAGGCCAGGGCATCTTTCTGGGTGGTGACCTTCGGGGCGAAGTCCGGGTTGTCGCTGGGCGCCGCCAGCACCTGATGCATTTCACCCAGACGCTGACCGAGCATGCCGGCGAAGTCTCTGAGTTCACCCAAGGCGTTGTAGTGTTGCTCCTGCTCGGACATGGCGTCGGCCAGCTCGTCGCGCAGCGCCCGTTCGAGGTTGTTCTGGGTCCATTCCCAGGCGTCGCCCTGATTGCTCAAGTAGCCTTGGGCAATCATCAGCAGACTTTCCTCACCCGCCGGATCACGGCGAACCACCGAACCCAGCAGCGGCGAGATGTTGCGGTAACCGGCATGAGTCAGGTATGCGCTCATTTCCAGTTCCGGGTGCACGCCGGACGCGACCTTGCGGATCAGTTTCAGCACCAGGCTGTTGCCGATCACCACCGAACTGTTGGACTGCTCGGCGGACAGGTAACGCACTTCCGATTCCCCGGTCAGGCCGAGTTTCGCCAGTTCCCACGTCGGCTCAAAGCAGATATCGCCCGCACTGGATGGCACTACGGTATTACTTTGCATGCCCTGCAACACCGCATGCACAAAGGTATCGAGGCTGAAGGCATCAGTGATCAAGCCGACCTGACGCACGCGCCGGACCCGGGACAAGGCCAGTTGCTGAGGCAACGCGGCACCCACCTGATCTTCGGAGATAAAACCGAAGGGCAGCTGATAGCGGCTGGTCTGGCCGCCACTGGTAACGTCGATTTCACTCAACAAAACGGGGTGCAGCGGATCGCCGAAGCGCACGCCATAAGCGATGTTGACCTGTTCGATGGCCGCGTCCTTGCCGGCAAACCAGCGGCGGTTCTGTAGCCAGCTCGGCAAGATGCCCTGTTCCAGCGTGTTGCGGGACGGCGCTTCGAGCAGTTCTTCCATGCGTTTCTTCAGCACCAGCGTGGTGAAGTCCGGCAGGCTTTGCGCCGGTTCCACGTGCCAGCTTGGCATCTGGTTTTCTGCTGCCAGGCCGAACCAGTAGAAGCCGTAAGGCGCCAGGGTCAGCAGGAAATTCAACTGGCCGATCGGCGGGAAGGCGTTACCGCCAAGCATTTCCACCGGCACCATGCCGGCATAAGCGGATAAATCCAGCTCCGCCGCTTGCGCACTGCGCGATACGTTGGCCACGCACAGAATGATTTCGTACTTACCATCCGGCCCGGTGAATTCTCGGGTGTAGGCCAGGATCCTCCGGTTAGTCGGCGAAAGCATTTTCAGGGTGCCGCGACCGAAGGCCTTGGACTGCTTGCGCACGGCGAGCATGCGCCGGGTCCAGTTCAGCAACGAATGCGGGTCGCCGGCCTGGGTTTCGACGTTAACCGACAGGTAACCGTATTGCGGGTCCATGATCGGTGGCAGCACCAGGCTGGCCGGGTCGGCGCGGGAGAAACCGCCGTTACGGTCAATCGACCACTGCATGGGCGTGCGCACGCCGTCGCGGTCGCCGAGGTAGATGTTGTCGCCCATGCCGATTTCGTCGCCGTAATACAGGGTCGGCGTGCCGGGCATCGACAGCAGCAAACTGTTCAGCAACTCCACACGACGACGGTCGCGTTCCATCAACGGCGCCAAGCGACGGCGAATCCCCAGGTTGATCCGTGCCCGACGGTCGGCCGCGTAGTAATTCCACAGATAATCGCGCTCCTTGTCGGTGACCATTTCCAGGGTCAACTCATCGTGGTTGCGCAGGAAAATCGCCCACTGACAGTTGGCCGGGATCTCCGGGGTCTGACGCAGGATGTCGGTGATCGGAAAACGGTCTTCCTGGGCCAGCGCCATGTACATGCGCGGCATCAGCGGGAAGTGGAACGCCATGTGGCATTCGTCACCGTTCAGGCCTTTGGCGTCGGTGTCGCCGAAGTACAGTTGCGTGTCCTCCGGCCATTGGTTGGCCTCGGCCAGCAACATGCGGTCCGGGTAATTGGCGTCGATTTCGGCACGGATCTGCTTGAGGACGTCGTGGGTCTCGGGCAGGTTTTCGTTGTTGGTGCCGTCGCGTTCGATCAGGTACGGGATCGCGTCCAGACGCAGACCGTCGATGCCCATGTCCAGCCAGTAGCGCATCACCGACAGCACGGCTTTCATGACTTGCGGGTTATCGAAGTTCAGGTCTGGCTGGTGGGAATAGAACCGGTGCCAGAAGTACTGGCCGGCCACCGGGTCCCAGGTCCAGTTGGACTTCTCGGTGTCGAGAAAGATGATGCGGGTGCCGTCGTATTTATGATCGTCATCCGACCAGACGTAGAAATCCCGTGCCGCCGAGCCTTTCTTGGCCTTGCGCGCACGCTGAAACCAGGCGTGCTGGTCCGAGGTGTGGTTGATGACCAGTTCGGTAATCACCCGCAGGCCACGTTTGTGGGCTTCAGAAATGAAACGCTTGGCGTCGGCCATGGTGCCGTAGTCGGAATGCACACCACGGTATTCGGCAATGTCGTAGCCGTCATCACGCCGTGGCGAGGGATAGAACGGCAACAGCCAGATGGTGTTGACGCCCAGATCGGCAATGTAATCGAGTTTGGCGATAAGACCGGGAAAGTCGCCGATCCCGTCATTGTTGGAGTCGAAAAAAGACTTAACGTGAACCTGGTAAATCACCGCATCCTTGTACCAGAGCGGGTCTTTGATAAAGGTGGCTGCCTTGGGTTTCTTCGCCATTTGAAACTCCTGAAAAATTCTGGGAAAACAGTATCTGCCTGAAGAAATACGGTCAGTGTGGGAGCGGGCTTGCTCGCGAAGGGGCCATAACAGTCAGCATTGATGTCGCCTGACACACCGCTTTCGCGAGCAAGCCCGCTCCCACATTTGATCTTCGCCAGGCTCAGGAAATGCTGATTCGCCAGATCCCGAACGGTTGATGCGCCGGGTCGATCCGCATGAATTGGTACTTGCCGTGCCAGGTCCAGCGATGACCGCTCATCAAGTCTTCGCCCTGGGTGCTGGCGTCGTCGGGCAAGCCCATTTCCCACAGCGGCAATTCGAAATTCGCTTCCTGGACGTTATGCGGATCAAGGCTGACGGCCACCAGAATGAAATTGCTGCCATCGGCGCTGCGTTTGCCGAAATACAGAATATTGTCGTTCCAGGCGTTGTAGACCTTCAGGCCCAGATGCGTCTGCAGCGCCGGGTTCTGCCGGCGGATGCGGTTGAGCTGGGCGATCTCGGCAATGATGTTGCCCGGCGCATTGAAGTCCCGAGGGCGGATTTCGTACTTCTCGGAATTGAGGTATTCCTCCTTGCCCGGCACCGGTGCCGCTTCGCACAGTTCGAAGCCTGAATACATGCCCCACAGACCAGAGCCCATGGTGGCCAGTGCCGCGCGGATCAGAAAACCGGCGCGCCCCGACTCATGCAAAAACGCCGGGTTGATGTCCGGTGTGTTGACGAAGAAGTTCGGCCGGAAGCATTCGCGCCACGGTGACTCGTTGAGTTCGGTGAAGTAGGTGGCCAGCTCGGACTTGTTGTTGCGCCAGGTGAAGTAGGTGTAGCTCTGGGAGTAACCGACCTTGCCCAACCGCGCCATCATTGCCGGGGTGGTAAAGGCTTCGGCCAGGAAGATCACCTCGGGGTACAGCGCCCGCACATCAGCGATCAGCCATTGCCAGAACGGCAGCGGTTTGGTGTGAGGGTTGTCGACGCGGAACAGCTTCACGCCCTCCTCGACCCAACCCACCACGATGTCGCGCAACTCGACCCACAGACTCGGAATCGCATCGGTGGCATAGAAATCGACGTTGACGATGTCCTGGTATTTCTTCGGTGGGTTCTCGGCGTATTTGATCGTGCCGTCGGGACGCCAGTTGAACCAGCCCGGATGCTGTTGCAGCCACGGGTGATCCTGAGAACACTGAATCGCAAAATCGAGGGCGATTTCCAGCCCATGGTCTGCAGCCCTCGCGACAAGTCGGCGGAAGTCTTCGCGCGTGCCCAGCTGCGAATGAATGGCTTCATGCCCACCCTCTTCGCTGCCAATGGCATACGGACTGCCCGGATCGTCCGGGCCGGCGGTCAGGGAGTTGTTCGGACCTTTGCGGTAGCTGAGGCCAATCGGGTGGATCGGCGGGAAGTACAGCACATCGAAACCCATGTCCTGGATCATCGGCAGCCGCGAATGTACATCGTTGAAGGTGCCATGACGGGCCGGATCATCAGTGATCGAACGCGGAAACAATTCATACCAACTGGCGAACTGCGCCAGGTCCCGTTCGACGTCGAGCGGGTACTCAGGGCTGATGCTCAAATAGGGACGATGATCGGCCTGCGTCATCAGCTCAGCGCTACGCTGGTGCAGAAACAGCTCGACCTGCTCGATTTCGAGCAACCCCGACAATTCATGGTGCAACGCCTTCAGTTGCTCGCTCAGCTGTCCTTCGGTGCGTTCGGCGGCTTGCTGGACCAGCGTTCGCCCCTCTTGCAACTCCAGGCTGATCGGCACCCTGGCGGCATGTTTTTTCTCCAGCTCGTAACAGAAGCTGGCGAACTGATCGATCCAGGCTTCGATGCAAAACACATAACGGCCCTGACGCGCGACCCGGAACTGGCCCTGCCAACCGTTATTGCCCAGCGCGGCCATGACTTCGCTTTGCCAGGTTTCCTCACCCTCGGCGTGCCAGCGCACTCGCACGGCCAATTTGTCGTGACCGTCGGCAAACACTTTGCTGGTCACCACCACGTCCTGACCCATCACGGCTTTGACGGCGAACTGTCCGCCATCGAGGGTCGGCATGGTGTTTTCGATGGCGATGCGCGGCAGCAGTAAAGCCTGCGACAGCGGCATATGAGGGTTGTAGTTCAGCTCTGTCGGTTTTTCAGCAGTCATCGAGCATCTCTCCTTTACGCCCCATGGACGCTCTTGTGTCTGTGGCTTGTAACAGGATAGCCATCCCGCAGGATCGTCCGCCCCGGAATGAACTCACTTAGGTTCCGAGCGACAGGCGCCGGTAAAAGTTCACGAGGATTTGCCCAAGCCTTCGAAGGAATCAATTCCTGTACGCAGTGGTCAACACACTTAAGCACGACTTACGCCATGTGCCACCGGAGGTTGAATTTATGAGCATTCCGATCCCTGCCGAAACGCCTGATCCAAACATCGACAGCCCGACCATTCCGCCGACCGAGCCTGAACCTGTGCCTGAGCAAGACCCGCCCGGCACTACCCCGCCACCGCGCGAAGACCCGCCAGCGACGATACCGCCGGTGATTGTCACACCCGAGTAGTGATCGTTCCCATGCTCCGCGTGGGAATGCAGCCGAAGCGGACGCGGAACGTCCATTGAGGCATTCCCACGCAGAGCGTGGGAACGATCATTCACGGACTTTGATCCTTGTCCTTGTCGATAATCCGCACAACGGCGGGCATCACGCTGAGAATCGCCAACGCCAGCAACGTACTGAGCACCGCCGTCGCCTCTCGCCCCAACCCGGCCGAGACGCCAATGGCGGCGGTCATCCACAACCCGGCGGCGGTGGTCAGGCCTTTGACGTGCCCCTCGTCGCCCTCGTTGTTTTTCAGAATAGTCCCTGCGCCAAGAAAGCCGATCCCGGCGATCACACCCTGCACCACCCGGCTCATGGCATCGGCTTGCGAGCCGGACATTTGCGGCACCAGCACGAACAGCGCGGCGCCGAGGGCCACCAGCATGTGGGTGCGAACCCCGGCGGCCTTGCCCTTGTGCTCGCGTTCGAAGCCGAGAATCCCGCCCAACACCGCCGCCATCAGCAAGCGCACGGTAATGCGCGTCAGTTGTGAAGCGTCGCCAACGTCGGCGAACTCCGCTTGCAGGGTCACCCAAACCTCATGCCACCAGGCGTTCATGGTGTTGTCCTTGTCAGGGGTCGTTTCAGGGTGGACCGCGTCGACCATTAATCGGTTGCACAGAACGATGATCCTCGGCTGCGCCCTAACGCTTTAGATCCCGCAGAAAAAAGGACACCTCCATGACTGTGCGCATCGAAAACCAGACCTGCTTCTTCATTACCGCGAACGGCGAAGAAATTCGTTTGTGTCCCGACGTCACCATCATTACCGACCCGGAAAAAGCCATGTCGGCGGTGGAGCTCAATGATCGGCGCTTCTACATTACCGAAGCAGAAGCCGACGCATTGACCGTAGCAGGCGCAGTCGACGGGCGTAAGCATTTGAAGGCCACCGACAGTGGTTCGGTGATTTGACTGATCAGCATCAATACCACCCGCAGACGCTTGATATAGGTGTCTGCGTCCTGCTGTAGCGGGTGCATCAACTTGTCGCAGGCAGCGGATCAATGGCCATCTGATCCGCTTTTTATTGCAATAGGTGAGTCTGTTATGCAAACAGATCGCCGCTCATAGTGCTCAGGCCTGATGGAGGCTGATGAGCGAAAGACCATGAGCGATAGAATCCCCGTCCGAATTGTTGAAAGTGCCCCGTCCGTTCAAAGCTATGAGCCTTCGCGTCCAAAGATGAAGGCCAAGTCCAGCGACAACCTGATCCACACCCGCAGCTTCACCGGTTTATTCCGCACCCTGCGCATGAGCGGCGCGGGGTTTCTGTTTTTGCTGTTCTTCGGCACGGTGTGGTTGAACTGGGGCGGTCGCCAGGCGGTGCTCTGGGACCTTTCCGAAAGCAAATTCCACATCTTCGGCGCGACCTTCTGGCCGCAGGATTTCATCCTGCTGTCGGCGCTGCTGATCATTGCCGCGTTCGGCCTGTTTGCGATTACCGTGTTCGCCGGGCGAGTCTGGTGCGGTTACACCTGCCCACAGAGTTCCTGGACCTGGATCTTCATGTGGTGCGAGAAGCTCACCGAAGGCGAACGCAACCAGCGGATCAAGCTGCAAGCCGCGCCCTGGGGCCTGAACAAAATGGTCCGGCGCTCGGCCAAGCACACCTTGTGGCTGGCCATCAGCCTGTTGACCGGCCTGACCTTTGTCGGCTACTTCACCCCGATCCGCCCGCTGGCCGAAGAACTGCTGACCTTGCAGATGGGCGGCGTCAGCCTGTTCTGGGTGCTGTTCTTTACCGGCGCGACTTACATCAACGCCGGTTGGTTGCGTGAAGCGGTGTGCATGCACATGTGTCCGTACGCGCGGTTCCAGAGCGTGATGTTCGACAAAGACACCCTGACCATCTCCTACGACGTGGCCCGTGGCGAAAACCGTGGCCCGCGCAAACGTGACGTGGCACCGGCAGAAGTCGGCCTCGGTGATTGCATCGACTGCCAGCTGTGCGTGCAGGTCTGCCCGACCGGCATCGACATCCGCGACGGTTTGCAGATGGAATGCATCGGTTGCGCCGCGTGCATCGACGCCTGTGATTCGATCATGGACAAAATGGGCTACGCCCGCGGGCTGATCAGCTATACCTCCGAGCATCAATTGCAGGGTGGCAAGACTCATTTGTTGCGCCCGCGATTGATCGGCTACACCGCGGTCCTTCTGGTGATGATCGGTGCGCTTGCCCTGGCGCTGGTGGAGCGGCCGATGGTCTCGCTGGACGTGAGCAAGGACCGTGGCCTGTTCCGCGAGAACAGTCAGGGGCAGATCGAAAACATCTACAGCCTGAAAGTCATCAACAAGACCCAACAACGTCAGGATTACCGTCTGACCCTGGTCGATGGTGACGGCTTCCAGTTGCAAGGCAAGACCGAACTGAGCCTGGCGCCGGGCGAGATTGTGGATGTGCCGGTGTCGGTGGCGATGACCACGGAACGGCCGAGCAGCAGTTCGCAGACGATCAGTTTCAAGATTGTCGACAGTGATGAGCCAGGGATTTATAGCGTGGCGAAGAGCCGGTTTGTTGCGCCGACGAATCGTTGAGCCTTTAAGATGGGGAGCGGTCAGAGGCGGGATTGAGTTTCGTGCATGATCTGTAAGCCACCCCTCACCCTAACCCTCTCCCCGGAGGGGCGAGGGGACTGACCGAGGCGTCCAGCGAATTACGGCGACCTGAAACTCCGAGTCGACTATGGATTCAAAGCAGATTTTTCAGGTCGCCGTTACCTTGAATATCCCCCAATCAGTCCCCTCGCCCCTCTGGGGAGAGGGTTAGGGTGAGGGGTCGATTTCCCTGACACACCACACAACAACCTGGCGACAAGGCCCTCCGATGAAACGCTACGAAAAATTCGCCGACGACATCGCTGAACTGATCCGCTCCGGCGTTCTCGGCCCTGGCCAGCGTGTGCCATCGGTGCGCTACGCCAGCCAGACTTACGGGGTCAGCCCATCCACAGTGTTCCAGGCCTATTACCTGCTCGAACGCCGCGGCCTGATCCGTGCTCGTCCGCGTTCCGGCTACTTCGTCAACGCACACGCGCCGAGTCCGTTCTCGGAGCCGGTGATCAGCAGTCAGGTCAATGAATCCACCGAAGTCGACGTCAGCGAACTGGTGTTCTCGGTCCTCGACTCGATCAAGGACCCGAACACCGTGCCCTTCGGCTCAGCCTTCCCCAGCCCGACCCTGTTCCCGCTGCAGCGCCTGTCCCGCTCCCTGGCCAGCGCCGCGCGCGAGATGGACCCGCGCATGGTCGTCACCGACATGTCGCCGGGCAACCCGCAACTGCGTCGACAAATCGCCCTGCGCTACATGGTCGGCGGGTTGATGCTGCCCATGGAAGAACTGCTGATCACCAACGGCGCACTGGAAGCGCTGAACCTGTGCCTGCAAGCGGTCACCGAGCCCGGCGATCTGGTGGCCATCGAAGCCCCGGCGTTCTACGCGTGCCTGCAAATCCTGGAGCGGCTGAAGCTCAAAGCCGTGGAAATCCCTGTGCATCCGCGCGATGGCATCGACCTTGGCGTACTCGCGCAAACCCTGGCACGGCACCCGATCAAGGCTGTCTGGTGCATGACCAGCTTCCAGAACCCGATGGGCGCGACAATGCCCGAGGCGAAGAAACAGGAACTGGTTGAGCTATTGCGCAGCCATCAGGTGCCGCTGATCGAAGACGACGTCTACGCCGAACTGTATTACGGCCAACAGGCGCCGAAACCGGCCAAGGCTTTTGATACCGAAGGGCTGGTGATGCACTGCGGTTCGTTCGCCAAAAGCCTGGCCCCCGGCTACCGCATCGGCTGGGTTGCCGCCGGGCGTTATGCGCAGAAGATTGAACGGCTGAAACTCATGACGTCGCTGTGTGCGTCGATGCCGGCCCAGGCGGCCATCGCCGATTACCTGCAACACGGCGGCTACGACCGGCACCTGCGAAAACTGCGTTACGCCTTGGAAGAACAGCAAAGCGCCATGCTCGCCGCCATCGCGCGCTACTTCCCGGCGCAGACTCGCGTCAGCCAACCGGCCGGCGGCTACTTTTTGTGGCTGGAATTGCCACCGCAGATGGATTCGCTGAAGTTGTTTCAGATGGCGTTGGCGCAAGGAATCAGCATTGCGCCCGGGCCGATTTTTTCACCGACCCAGCGCTTCAGGAATTGTATCCGCCTGAACTACGGTAGCCCCTGGGATGAGACGGCCGAGAAGGCGATGGAGACGTTGGGGCGGATTGTGCGGTCGTTCTGAATGATCGTTCCCACGCTCTGCGTGGGAATGCCTCTAGGGACGCTCCGCGTTCCAGCTCTCGAAAGGGCCGCAGAGCGTCCCGGGCTGCATTCCCACGCAGAGCGTGGGAACGATCAGTATTAACGCCCGCCGCCGAGGTCAACAAAAGTCCCGGTCGCATAGGAAGCCTTGTCCGACAGCAACCACACAATCGCCTCAGCCACTTCTTCCGGACGCCCGCCCCGAGCCATCGGGATCGCCGACTCCAGCTTGCTGACCCGATCCGGGTCACCGCTCAACGCATGGAAATCGGTGTAGATGTAACCCGGGCGCACGGCGTTGACGCGGATGCCTTCGCCAGCCACTTCCTTGGACAGGCCGATGGTGAACGTATCCAGCGCACCTTTGGAGGCGGCGTAGTCGACGTATTCATTGGGCGCGCCCAGGCGTGAGGCCACCGAGGACACGTTAACGATGCTGCCACCCTGCCCGCCATGCTTGGGCGACATGCGCAGGATCGCGTGTTTCGCGCAGAGGATCGGCGCCAGGACGTTGGTCCTGAGGATCTTGAGAATACGGAACTCAGACATTTCATCGATCCGGGACTTCTGTCCGACGGTGCCGGCGTTGTTCACCAGTGCCGTGACCCGGCCCAACTCCGTGTCCACACGATGGAACAGCGCGATCACTTCATCTTCGATGCTGACGTCAGCGCGCACCGCGATGGCTTGGGCGCCGAGGGCGCGGACTTGCTCCAGCACCGTTTGCGCAGCGGATTCGTCGGCCAGGTAGTTGATGCAGATCTTATAGCCTTGTTCGGCGGCCAACAGGGCTGTGGCGGCGCCGATACCACGGCTGCCGCCAGTGATGACGATGACTTTGTCCATGCGAAATTTCCCCCATACCAAGCGTTAGCGGTCGGGGCCAAGAATAACCGTCATCGCTGGCTTTTGCATGGGCTCACATCAATCACATCGTTCTCAACTCACCGCCAATTGCTCTGCACGCAGAATATCCACCATGAAGCGTTCAGCCGGCAGCGGGTGCCCGAGCAGGTAACCCTGAAGCGAATCACAACCGAGTTGCGTCAGGAAGTCTTGCTGCGAGTCGGTTTCCACCCCTTCGGCGACGATCCGCAACCCCAGTGCCTGGCCGAGGGCAACGATGGCGGAAACGATGGCGGCGTCATCGCTGTCACGCTCCAGATCGCGGACAAAACCCCGGTCGATTTTCAGTTCGTTGGCGGGCAAGCGCTTGAGGTACATCAAGCTCGAATAGCCGGTGCCAAAGTCGTCGATCGACAGGTCGACACCCATTGTCGACAGTTCCTGAAGCACCGTCATGCTCGCATCGGCATCGCTCATGGCGGTGGTTTCGGTGATCTCGAGGGTCAGGCTGTTGGCCGGCAAATGGTGAGTGGCCAAGGCTTTGGCGACGCTCTGGACCAGGCCTGCGTGGCAGAACTGCAGGGCTGAAAGGTTCACTGCGATGCGCCAGTCGGTGTACCCGAGCACGTACCACTCGCGCATCTGGCGGCAGGCTTCGTTGAGCACCCATTCGCCAATCGGAATGATCAGCCCGGTCTTTTCCGCCAGTTCGATGAACTTGTCCGGGAGCAACATGCCCTGGGTCGGATGCTCCCAGCGCAGCAATGCCTCGGCACCGACCGGCCGGCCATTGTTGGCATCGAACTTGGGTTGGTAATAGAGACTGAATTGCTGCTGATCGAGGGCGATACGCAAGTCCTGCAGCAATTGCAGCTGTTTACGCGCGTTGCTGTTCATTGAGGCATCAAAGAAGCTATAGCCGTTTTTGCCGGCGCCCTTGGCGTGATACATCGCCGCGTCGGCGTTCATCAGCAACTCTTCGGCGGTTTCACCGTTACCGGGATAAATCGCGATGCCGACACTGGCAGAAATCTGCAAGTCATGTTCGGCGACCCGGAACGAACGCGCGATCAGCCCGACCTGGCGGGCTGCCAGGCTCAATGCGTCATTCTGTTCGCCGAGCTGCACCAGTAAAACGAACTCATCACCGCCGATCCGCGCCAGGGTGTCATGGCTGCGCAAATCCTCGCGCAAGCGCAGACCGACTTCACGCAACAACAGATCGCCCATATGGTGACCGAAGGCATCGTTGACGGGTTTGAAACCGTCCAGATCGATGAACATCAACGCGAAACAACCGCCCTGCTCCTGCACCATGGACATCGCCTGATCAATACGGTCAGCCAGCAACACGCGATTCGGCAGGCCGGTCAGGGTGTCATGCAAGGCCAGTTGAGTCAGTTCGCGGTTGGCCTCGGTCAATGAGTGGGCAAGGCTTGCGGTGCGGGCCTCAAGGCGCGCATCGAGGATCGAAGTCAACAAGGCAAGGCTCAACACTGCCAGGGTGGTGATCAGCACCAGATTGTCCAGGCCCTTGCCGTTCAGACCGCTGACGGCCGCGCCACAGAAGCTGCCATCCGGGAAACGCGCCGCCGCCATGCCGGTGTAATGCATGCCGACGATCGCGAACCCCATGATCACCGCCGCACCGCCACGGATCAGGCCGACATAAGGCGTGTGCTGGCGCAGGCGGAAAGCGATCCATAACGCGGCGCCCGAGGCGACTACGGCGATCAGCAGCGAGGCGCCGAACAGCGTCGGATCGTAATCGATACCCGGCTGCATGCGCATGGCGGCCATGCCGGTGTAGTGCATCGCGCTGATCCCGGAACCCATGACCAGCGCGCCGAATGCCAATTGCCAGGCTGGCAATTGTGGCTGGCTGACCAGCCACAGGGCAAAGCCGCAGGACAGGATGCCAGTCAGCAGTGACAGCAATGTGATGCCGACGTCGTAACCGAGGTCAATGGGCAATTTGAACGCGAGCATGCCGATGAAATGCATCGACCACACGCCAACCCCCATGGCAAAAGCTCCGCCCGCCGTCCATAGATGCACGGCCCGGCCCTTGGCCGTGGCGATGCGTCCGGTCAGGTCGAGCGCGGTATAGGAGGCGAGAATCGCCACAAAAAGCGAGATGATGACCAGCGTGGGGGAATAGCTACCGATAAGCATGAGACTACTCGCGACAGCCCCTCCGTACTGCTTCCATTCTCGGGGGGGCAAATCGGGCGATTGTACTGATTGCGCAAAAGAACGCACTGACAAAATAAGCAAAGGGCCATCAAGCCGATGAAGCACTTGTTTGACACCTCGCGACGGCCACGTCCAGCAGTAGCAGTAGCAGTAGCAGTTGCGTTGTGGCGAGGGGATTTATCGAAACGTCGCACCGCCCCGTTCGGCTGCGAAGCAGTCGTTAATCCATCGGATGTGGTGTGTGACTGTAAAAAAAAAAAACCGGGGCCGCTTCGCAGCCCAACGGGGATAAATCCCCTCGCCACAGGTCGCAGCCCCTACTCTTTTTCGCTTACTTGCAATGCCCCATCCCAGCCACCGCCCAATGCCGCGATCAACTGCACGCTGGCAATCAACCGGCTCTGCAACAGGCTCAGCATGCTGCGTTCATTGTTCAACGCTGTGGCCTGAACGACCACCACGCCCAGATAAGCGATCACACCGGCCTTGTACTGGTTCTGGGTCAGGCGCAAGGATTCACGCGCCGCGTCCAGTGCTTCCTGGCGCACGCCCGCTTCGTCTTCCAGAACCTTGAGCTGCACCAGATAGTTTTCCACTTCACGGAAGCCATCGAGCACGGTCTGGCGGTACTTGGCCACGGTCTCGTCGTAAGCCGCTTCGCTGCGGTCTACTTCCGCGGAGCGCTGACCGCCGTCGAACAAGGTCATGGCCAATTGCGGTCCGACCGACCAGAAGCGGTTTGGCAAGCTGATCCAGTTGGCATAGGTGCTGCTGCTATAGCCACCGTTCAGACTCAGGGTGAAGTCCGGGTAATAGGCCGCCTTGGCCACACCGATGTTGGCATTGGCCGCCATCACCGAGCGTTCGGCGGAGGCGATGTCCGGGCGGCGCTCGAGCAATTGCGAAGGCAGGCTCAGCGGTATCTCGGGCAACGCGGGAATGTCTTTGGTTTCAGCCAGGCTGAACTCGGCCGGCGGTAGCCCGATCAGTACGGCGATGGCATTCTCGAATTGAGCACGCTGCCAGATCAGATCGACCCTGTCAGCCTGGGTGCTTTTAAGCTGAGTCTGGGCCTGCGCCACCGCGTCCTTGCCGGAGACACCCGCGCGGTACTGGTTTTCAGTCATTGTCAGCGAGCGCTGATAGGCCTCGACCGTCGCTTCCAGCAGGCGTTTCTGCTCGTCGATCACCCGCAATTGCAGGTAGTTCTGCACCAGTTCCGACTGCTGGCTCAAGCGCATCGCCGCCAGATCGGCATAACTCGCCTCGGCGTTGGCGGTGTCGGCTTCAAGGCCTCGGCGCAACTTGCCCCAAACGTCGGCCTCCCAACTGACGCCGGCCTGTGCGGTGTAAGTGTCGCGAATCCCGCTGGAAGAACTGGTCAGGCTCGAACTGCTGCTGCCGGTGCCCTGGCTGGAGCGGTTTTTCCCGACGGTCAGGTCCACGGTCGGAAAAAACGCGCCACGGGCACTGCGCACCAAGGCCTGGGCCTGACGGTACTGGGCTTCGGACTGCGCGACGGTCTGGTTGGCACTGTTTAGCTTTTCGATCAGGCCATTGAGCTGCTGATCGCCATACAACTCCCACCAGGCGCCACGGGCCAGGGAATCGCTGGGATTGGCCTGACGCCAGCCTGCCGCTTCCTTGTATTGCGCCGGCGCAGCCGCTTGCGGGCGCTGGTAATCCGGGCCGATGGCGCAGGCGCTGAGCATCGCCACGCACAGCGCCAGGCTCAACAAACGCGAGCCTCGGGCCGTTACCAGCGGTGCAGCCAGAGTGATAAGCGAACGGTCAGTCATAGCGGAGTTTCCAGAGCAGCATCGGTACGCACCCCACGCCAGTGGTTGAAGCGATGGCGCAGTTTGTCGAGATAGAGGTAAACCACCGGGGTGGTGTAAAGGGTCAGCACCTGGCTGAAAACCAGTCCGCCAATGATCGTCAGGCCCAGTGGCTGACGCATTTCCGCACCTTCGGCACGGCTCAGCAGCAACGGCAACGCGCCGAGGATCGCCGCCAGGGTGGTCATCAGAATCGGCCGCAGACGTTGCAGGCAAGCGCTGCGAATCGATTCCAGCGGCGCCATGCCCTGATGCCGTTCCAGCTGCAAAGCCAGGTCGATCATCAGAATGGCGTTTTTCTTCACCACGCCGATCAGCAGGAACAGCCCAAGCAACGAGATCAGGCTGAACTCACCGCCCAGCGCGTAAATGGACAGCAACGCGCCGACCCCGGCCGACGGCAAGGTCGAAAGAATGGTCAGCGGATGGATGTAGCTTTCATACAGCACACCGAGCACCAGATACACCGCCACCAGCGCCCCGAGAATCATCCACGGCTGGCTCTTCTGGGTCGCGGCAAAGGCGTCGGCAGTGCCGGCCATTTTCACGATCACGTCTTCCGGCATACCCAGTCTGGCGATAGCCCGCTCGATGGCCGCCGTGCCCTGCTCCACCGCCACGCCTTCGGCCATGTCGAAGGAAATGCTCTCGGAGGCGAATTGCCCTTCGTGGCTGACGCGGTCGTCTTCCAGGCTGTTTTCGTAATGAGCGATGGTCGAGAGCGGAATCCGCGCACCGTCAGCCGTGATCACCTGAACCTGTTTGAGGGTGCTCGGGTCCTGGGCATATTTCGGATTGACCTCCATGACCACCTGATACTGGTTAAGGCTGTCGTAAATCGTCGAAATCTGCCGCTGGCTATAGGCGTTGTTCAGCACCGCGGTGACCATGTCCATGTCGACACCCAGGCGTTTGGCCTGATCGCGGTCGACGATCAGGGTCACCTGTTGGGCGCCGCGCCCTTCACGTGCGTCAATCGCGGTCAGTTCCGGCAAGGCCTTGAGCGCGGTCACGACTTTCGGAAACCACTCGCGCAACTCACCAAGGTCGGCGCTTTGCAGGATGTAGGAATACTGCGACGTGGTCTGTTCACGACCGCCACCAAACTGCAGGTCCTGATCGGCCATCAGCATCAGCTGTGCACCAGCGACCTTGGGCATTTCCTTGCGCAGGCGTTCGATGACCTTTTGCGCGGACAGGTTGCGTTCCTTGATCGGTTTCAGCCGCACCAGCATGAAGGCGTTGTTGGTGCCGTTGGTACCGCCGATGAAGCCGGCGACGCTTTGCACCGCGTCATCCTTGAGCACGGCGCGGCGGAAGGTTTCCATTTTTGGCTGCATCACATTGAATGACAGTCCGTCGTCACCGCGTACGAAACCGATCAGCTGGCCGGTGTCCTGCTGAGGCATAAATGTTTTAGGAACAACGACATACAGCGCAATGTTAACGCCGACTGTCACGATCAGGCTAAGCAACGTCAACCGGCGGTGACGCAGCACCCAGTCAAGGCTTGTGGCGTATTTGCCGACCATCCACTCGTTGGCGCGCTGGCTCCAGCGCTGCAAACGGTTTTCCTCACCCGGCGTATGCGGCTTGAGCCAGCGGGCGCAGAGCATCGGCGTCAGCGTCAAGGAGACCACCAGCGACACCACGATGGACGCCGCCAACGTGATGGAAAACTCGCGAAACAGGCTTTCGACAATCCCGCCCATAAACAGGATCGACAGGAACACCGCCACCAGCGAGGCGTTCATCGACAGCAAGGTGAAGCCGACTTCCTGCGCCCCGAGGTACGCGGCCTTCATCGGCGGTACGCCTTTGTCGATGTGCCGGGAAATGTTCTCGAGCACCACAATGGCATCGTCCACCACCAGCCCGGTGGCCAGAATCAGCGCCATCAGCGACAGGTTGTTCAGGGAGAATCCGTAGAGGTACATCACCGCAAAGGTGCCGACCAGCGACACAGGCACCGCAAGGGTCGGAATCAACGAGGCGCGGAAGTTACCGAGAAACAGGAACACCACCAGAATCACCAGCGCCACGGCAATCAGCAGGGTCATTTCCGCTTCGTGCAAGGTCGCCTTGATCACCGGCGACCGGTCCATCGCCACGTTCAATTTCACGCTGGCCGGCAACACGGCCTGCAGCGCCGGCAGTTGAGCTTTGATCGCGTTGACCGTCTCGATGATGTTGGCGCCGGCCTGGCGGTTGATCACCAGCAGTACCGCCGCATCGTTGTTGAAGAAGCCGCTGTTGTAGCGGTCTTCGACGCCGTCGCTGACCTTGGCCACGTCCTTCAGGCGCAGGGCCGCGCCGTCCGCGTAGTGAATGATCAGCGACTCGTAATCCTTGGCTTTCTCCAGTTGATCATTGGCCTGAACCTGCCACAACCGCTGGCTATCTTCGACCGACCCTTTGGGCCGGCGCACGTTGGCGTTGGCGATGGTGTTACGCACATCGTCCAGCGCCACGCCGTACTGGTTGAGCGCCTGCGGTTCGAGTTCGATGCGCACCGCCGGCAGGGAACTGCCACCGATTTGCACTTCACCGACGCCCTGCACCTGGGACACGCTCTGGGACAGAATCGTCGAGGCCAAATCGTAGAGCTGGCCCTTTTCCAGTACGTCGGAGGTCAGTGACAGCACCATGACCGGCGCTTGGGACGGGTTGACCTTCTTGTAGGTCGGCATGCTGCGCATCCCGCTCGGCAACAGGTTGCGCGAAGCGTTGATCGCCGCCTGTACTTCCCGCGCCGCGCCGTTGATGTCGCGGTCCAGGTCGAACTGCAAAATCACCCGGGTCGAGCCCTGGCTGGAGCGGCTGCTCATGGTGTTGACCCCGGCGATGGCGCCGAAGGAACGTTCCAGCGGCGTGGCCACGGTCGAGGCCATGACCTCCGGGCTCGCACCGGGCAGACTCGCCTGGACCACGATCACCGGGAAGTCCATCTGCGGCAGCGGCGATACCGGCAACAGGCCGAAGCTCACGCCGCCCAGCAGCAGGATCGCCAGGCTCAGCAACATCGTCGCGACCGGCCGCTTGATGAAGGGTCCGGACAGGTTCATGGCTGCTCTACCGCTTCCACGGCTTCAGGCTTGCGACCCCAGCGCCGACCGAGGCGGTCGAAGTACAGGTAGATGACCGGAGTGGTAAACAGCGTCAGCACCTGACTCACCAACAAGCCACCCACCATCACCAGACCCAACGGTTGACGCAGTTCCGCGCCGGAACCGGTCGCCAGCATCAGTGGCACCGCGCCGAACAACGCGGCCAGCGTGGTCATCAGAATTGGCCGGAAACGCAGCAGCGCCGCCTGATAGATCGCCGTTTCCGGGTCCACGCCCTGATTGCGTTCAGCGTCGAGGGCGAAGTCGATCATCATGATCGCGTTCTTTTTCACGATACCGATCAACAAAATGATGCCGATGATCGCGATCATGCCCAGATCATTCCCGCTCAACAGCAACGCCAGCAAGGCACCGACCGCTGCCGAGGGCAAGGTCGAGAGAATGGTGATCGGGTGGATGTAACTCTCATAGAGCACGCCGAGCACGATGTACATGGTGACCACCGCCGCCAGAATCAGCAGCAAGGTGCTCGACAGCGACGCCTGGAATGCCTCGGCCGCGCCCTGGAACTGGGTCTGCACGCCAATCGGCATGCCGATGTCCTTCTGCACCTGGTCGATGATCTCCACCGCATGCCCCAGCGCCACGCCGGGCGCGAGGTTGAACGACATCATCACTGCCGGAAACTGCCCGATATGAGTGATCGCCAGTTGGGCCTGACGTTCCTCCATGTGCGCCAGACTGGACAGGCGCACTTGCCCGCCGTCGGTGGTTTTCACGTGAATCTGGTTCAGCGCCTCCGGGCCGATCCTCTCGCCCGACTGCGATTGCAGCACCACGCGGTACTGGCTGGCCTGGGTGTAGATGGTGGAAATCTGTCGCTGACCGAAGGCGTCGTACAGCGCATCGGTGATGTTCGACACCGACACACCGACCCGCGACGCCGCATCGCGGTCGATCACCAGATAGACCTGTAGGCCCTTGTCCTGCAAATCGCTGGCGACGTCGGTCAGCTCAGGCCGCTGGGCCAGTGCGTCCACCAGACGACCGCTCCACAGAGTGAGCAACTCCGAGTCCGGCGACGACATGCTGAACTGATATTGAGTCCGGCTGACGCGGTCTTCGATGGTCAGGTCCTGCACCGGTTGCATGAACAGGCGAATGCCGGTGAGTTTGTCCAGTTCCGGTTGCAGGCGTGCAATCACCTCGGTGGCGCTGAGGTCGCGATTGCTGTGGGATTTGAGGTTAATCAGCAGCCGACCGCTGTTCAGTGTCGAGTTGTCACCGTCGATGCCGATGTAGGACGACAGGCTTTCCACCGCCGGATCCGCCAGGATCACTTTGGCCAGTTCCTGCTGACGTTCGCTCATGGCCGCAAAGGAAATCGACTGCGGCGCTTCGGAAATACCCTGGATCACCCCGGTGTCCTGCACCGGGAAAAAGCCCTTTGGCACCACCATGTAAAGGAACACGGTCAACGCCAGTGTGCCGATGGCCACCATCAGGGTCAGCGGTTGATGCTTGAGAACCCACTTTAACTTGCGCCCGTAAGCCGCGATCATCCAATCAATTGTGGCGCCGCTGGCCCGGTAGAAACGGCCCTGCTCTTCTTCCTTCGGCTCACGTTTGAGCAAACGCGCGCACATCATCGGCGTCAGGGTCAGGGAGACGACAAGGGAAATCAGGATCGCCACCGCCAGGGTGATAGCAAATTCACGGAACAGCCGCCCCACCACGTCGGCCATGAACAGCAGCGGGATCAGTACGGCGATCAGCGACACGGTCAGGGAGATCAACGTGAAGCCTATCTGCTTGGCGCCCTTGAGCGCTGCATTCAGGGGGCTGTCGCCCTCTTCGATAAATCGGGAAATGTTCTCCAGCATGACGATCGCATCGTCCACCACGAAACCGGTGGCGATGGTCAGTGCCATCAGGGTCAGGTTGTTGACCGAGAAACCTGCGAGGTACATCACACCGAAGGTGCCGATCAACGACAGTGGCACGGCCACTGACGGAATGATCGTGGCGCTGGCCCGACGCAGGAACAGAAAGGTCACCATCACGACCAGCGCAATGGCGATCAACAATTCGTGCTGCACGTCGGTGACCGAGGCGCGGATGGTCTGGGTGCGGTCGGTCAGCACGGTCACTTCGAGACCGGCCGGCAGGTTGTCAGTGATGCTCGGCAGCAGGGCTTTGATCCGGTCAACCACTTCGATGACGTTGGCGCCAGGTTGACGCTGGATGTTCAGCAGCACGGCCTGGTTTTCATTGGCCCACGCCGCCAGACGTTCGTTTTCCGCGCCATCGACGATCTCCGCCACGTCCTTGAGCCGCAATGGTGCGCCGTTGGCGTAGGCGAGGATCAGGTTGGCGTAGTCCTTGGGCGAGGTCAGTTGATCGTTTGCATCGAGCATCGACACCCGGGTCGGGCCGTCGAAGTTGCCCTTGGGCTGGTTGACGTTGGACGCGCCGATCAGGGTGCGTACGTCCGACAGGTTCAAGCCATTGGCCGCCAGCGCCTCAGGGTTGACCTTGATCCGCACCGCCTGACGCTGGCCGCCAGCAATGCTGACCATGCCGACGCCGCTGATCTGGGCAATTTTCTGCGCCATGCGCGTGTCGACCAAATCATTGAGTTTGGGCAGCAGCATGGTCTTGGAGGTGATGGCCAGGGTCAGCACCGGGGTGTCCGCCGGGTTGACCTTGTTGTACACCGGCGGCGCCGGCAGGTCCTTGGGCAGCAAATTGGTCGCAGCGTTGATCGCCGCCTGCACCTGCTGCTCGGCGACGTCCATGTTGATGTCGAGGCTGAAACGCAGGGTCAGCACTGAAGCGCCGCCGGAACTGGTCGAGGCCATCTGGGTCAGGCCGGGCATCTGCCCGAATTGACGCTCAAGGGGCGCCGTCACGGCGCTGGTCATCACATCCGGGCTGGCACCGGGATACAGCGTCATGACGCGGATGGTCGGGTAATCGACCTGAGGCAATGCCGACACTGGCAACAACCGATAGGCGATCACGCCGGCCAGGATAATGGCCAGCATGCTCAGGGTCGTGGCGACCGGGCGAAGGATGAACAGCCGCGAGATGTTCATGCGCCGCCCTTTTTCGCCTTGTCGGAGGTCGTCGCGTCAGGCGTCGAAGCGGCCGATTTGCCTTGCAGGTGCCCGGTCGGGGTGGTCGGTACATCCTTGGTGTCGTTGACCACTTCCACTTCGCTGCCTTCCTTCAAGCGGTCGGTGCCTTCAAGGACCACGCGATCTCCAGGGGCCAAGCCTTCGGTAACCACGGTGTTTTCACCATCACTGGCGCCGACTTTCAACTGACGAATAGCGACTTTCTTGTCGCCGTCCAGGGCATAGACAAACGTGCCGTTGGTGCCGAACTGAATCGCTGCCGAAGGTGCGAGCACCACGTCTTTGAGGGTGTCGGCCAGCAGGTGGACGTTGACGAACTGGTTCGGGAACAGCGCCTGATCGCGGTTCTCGTAGCGCGCCTTGAATTTCAGGGTGCCGGTGGTGACGTCGATCTGGTTGTCCAGGCTCTGCAAGACGCCAGTGGCCTGCAACTTGGTGTCGCCACGGTCCCAGGCTTCGGCGGGCAGTTTGGCACCGGTGCGATAACGGGCCAGCACAGTTTCCAGGCTGTTTTCCGGCAAGGTGAAGGCAACGCTGATTGGTTGGGTCTGGGTGATGATCACCAGGGCGGTGGTGTCGTTGGCTGCCACCAGGTTGCCGACATCCAGCTGACGCAAGCCCACACGTCCGGCAATCGGGGCGCGGATCTTGGTGAATTCCAGATTGAGCTTGGCGTCGTTGACCGCCGCCTGATTGGTTTTGACCGTGCCCTGATACTGGCCCACCAGCGCTTCGGCGGTGTCCAGGGTCTGCTTGGCGATACTGTCCTCGCGATACAGGCCGCGATAGCGTTCCACATCGACCTGGGCGTTTTTCAGTTGTGCCTGGTTCTGCAGCAAGGTGCCTTCGGCCTGAAGCAAGGCGTTCTGGTAAGGACGCGGGTCGATTTCAGCCAGCAGATCGCCAGCCTTGACCATCTGCCCTTCCTCGAATGAAATCTTCATCAGTTCACCACCGACGCGGCTGCGCACATTAATGGTGTTCAGCGCCGTCACGGTGCCCAGCGCCTTGTAGTACAGCGGGAAGTCGCCCTTGACCGCTGGCGCGACACGCACTGGAACCGGCCCGGTCGCCCCGCCGAAACCCGGACGCATCCCCCCCGACTTGCCGGTATGCCCGGCAACGGCTTTTTGCCCTGCGCCCTCTTTTTGGGCAGTGCCAGCGGGCCAGAACTTCCAGCACAGGCCAGCGATGACCAACAGGACAAGCAGGCCGAACAGCCAGCGACGGGGACTACGGGAAACGGAGGATTGCATGGAATGATCAACCATTGGGCGCGTGGGCTTCTTCTACAGGAGGCTGAACGATAAGCACTGGCGGGCATTAAGCAAAGCGGCTTTACCGGCAATTTACCTTCGGCTTACGTAACAGGATGTTTTGCCAAGACACTGAATCACAAATGAAAACGGCCTGGACAGTGCCAGGCCGTTAACAATTGTAAAACTAGACTTACTTCAGAACAGCAAGTGCCGCTTCGTAGTTCGGTTCTTCAGCGATTTCCTTGACCAGTTCGCTGTGCAGAACGTTGTCGTTTTCGTCCAGAACCACGACGGCACGGGCGGTCAGGCCTTTGAGCGGGCCGTCAGCGATGGCAACGCCATAGTTCTCGATGAACTCGGCACCGCGCAGGGTCGACAGGTTCTGTACGTTTTCCAGGCCTTCGGCGCCGCAGAAGCGCGCTTGAGCGAACGGCAGGTCAGCGGAGATGCACAGTACGACCGTGTTGGCGACATCGCTGGCCTGGGCGTTGAACTTGCGAACCGACGTCGCGCAGGTTGGGGTATCGACGCTTGGGAAGATGTTCAGCACTTTGCGCTTGCCGGCGAAGCTCGCCAGGGTCACGTCGGACAGATTGCCGGCAACCAGGGAAAAGGCTGGCGCCTTGGAACCGGCTTGTGGCAGTTGGCCGTTGACTTGAACCGGGGAGCCTTTAAGAGTGACTTGAGCCATGAACGGAGTCCTTCTGAACGTTGTTGTAGAGAATTTTGAAGAGGCCGAAGTTAACCACGAAATGGCCCGACGACCTATGCCCAGATACAAATTGTGAAGTGTCGCCCCCTAAATTGGATACAACTCCAACAATCAACACAATTCCCTTGTGGGAGCGGGCTTGCTCCGGGCGGCGTTCCGACGAATACAGTGTGCCAGTCAAAGCAGATGTCGACTGACACGACGCCTTCGCGAGCAAGCCCGCTCCCACAGGGTCGGTGTACAGCGTACCGCCCTCGCCGGCCACAACCAGGCATTCATGACGAAAGGCAGCCAGCGTTGTCGATTCAGGCGACGGCCATTCGACTAGTCTGTGAATCACTCACAACCACCGGAGATAAGACCATGCGATTCATGATCATTGTGAAAGCCAGCCCCGATTCCGAGGCCGGTGTGATGCCCAGCGAAGAACTGATGACCGCGATGGGCAACTACAACGAGGAATTGACCAAGGCCGGCATCCTCATCGACTGCGATGGCCTGCAGCCCAGCAGCAAAGGCGCCCGTGTACGTTTCTCGGGTGACCAGCGCACGGTGATCGACGGCCCGTTCGCCGAAACCAAGGAGCTGATCGCCGGCTACTGGATATGGCAGGTGAAGTCGAAACAGGAGGCGATCGAGTGGGTCAAGCGCTGCCCCAATCCGATGCCGGGCACCGACGCCGAGATCGAGATTCGCCAGGTGTTCGAAGCCGAAGATTTCGGGGACGAGTTCACACCGGAACTGCGGGAGCAGGAAGAGCGGGTGCGTGCGCAGATGAAGAAACATTGAGGCGCTGAGGGGGCGAGCGCGCTCGCTCCCTCAGGACGACTGCATGCAAGCGGTCTTAACCGAGCAAGCGCAGCATATTGCGGTGCCGAGCCTGATCAAACACTGTGGATTCAGGTGATAGCCATTCGAAACCACAAAACCGGTAAAGGCGTTTTAACTGACAAATCGAATCCGACGGTGTGAGGTGGCTGCTCCACCCAACGGGGACCAAGAATCCCCCCCTTCGACTGGCGAACACCGCGTTAACTGCTAGCTTCAACAGACGTGTCCTACAGGCTTGAAAGGAAGGAGATTACGCAGTAATGGTCGAGAAGTGCCGGGTCGTCCAATGAGCCACTAATGCCACTCGCCCTATCCAAACGGCGCTACAGTACCGGTGAAATAACAGGCAACAGTTCACGCTGTTCACCGGGATCAACGTCATCTTCGGCAAATGAGGACTTTGATATGCACATTGCAATTCGCGCAGCCGGTTTCAGCCTGATGACGATGTTCGTAAGTTGCGGCGTCGGTGCCCAGGAGCTTGATACGCGGATCGCCAAGATCGCGATGGAACACGAAATGCCAGCCCATGAATCGATCGCCAGGCTATGCCGAACTGGACTGCCAACAGGCGATTCGACGATGGGCCTCTCAGCCTCAACACATCATTTAGACTTGAGCTTCAAATACGACTGATGCAGATCTGAGACCCAGCCATCGATCACACCCTTCACGTCATCAGCCTTCATGACCTGAGACTCGTTTTCCAAGGGTTTGCCTCACCCTCGGCGTTTTGCTATTGGCCATAGCGGGCATCGGCTGGTTTCTGTTCAGCAGCAAACCGGCCCCCGTGAGCTAGCCCCACGGCCCAGCCTCCAACCACCTGGAATGGACGGCAAAAAAAGGCGATCTGGTCCATGCCGGTTTTGCCGTCGACCTGAAGGACAAGAGCGCCACTGTCGAAATCGAAACCTGCGCCCGCTGCCACTCGCGCCGCGCGCCACTGGGCGACGGCTTCACCGCCGACAAGCGTCTGATGGATGACTACCTGCCGTGCCCCCTGACCCGCGAGTTGTACAGCGGCAAGGTCGATGAAGCCTGCCAAGAGCTGGAGCGGTTGCTGAAAGTGCAACCGGCCAATCGCAATGCCCGGTTGTCGTTGATCCAGTACTACCTGGATAACGGGCAGGAACCCAAGGCGCAGGTGCTGTTGCAGGGCTGGAAGAAAATGAACAGGGGGGATCCGGCGTTGAAGTGATCTGGAGTACATCCTTGAGATCCACCCCCTCACCCCAACCCTCTCCCCACGGGGGCGAGGGGAAAGGGAGCCGATCTTCAAGCCTTTCAAAACCGGAGATCGACTCGAAATTTCAGGTCGATATAACTCGAAAAAACTCCTCGGCCAGTCCCCTCTACCCCTTGGGGCGGTCCGACGTTTCGGGAGGGTTAGGGTGAGGGGTGGATCTAAATAACACCGCACATCCTCACCAGGACGATCCACTCTTGGCCGCCAACTCCCGCCGACTATTCGCCCGCATCGCCTTGATCAACGACACCGTGCCCACCAGCAAAATCGCCGAACCGAACAGGAAGTCAATGTTGTACAGCTGAAAGTCCTGCAACGGCCCCACCAGAAACACCCGGATCGCCCCGATACTCACCAGCGTGGCCAGAAAATCAATGCCTGGCTCGTCGCGATAAAACACGTGCATCAGCGGCAGGCAAATGACCAGCAGCAACAGCAAGACAATCACCTTGAACGAGCCCTTGCGCTCGACGCTGAACGCGCATTCATTGGCGGCGTAAGGTTTGTAATCCTCGTCGCGCACCAGCGAGTTTTTCTCATTGATGTACTCGACCCGGTTGTACTTTTGAATAGGCGTAAAGGTGTTCGACATCTCCATCACCGTGGTGATGTGGCGGAAGCGCAAGTCGATGCGCTCATTGCCCTTGAGGTAATACAGCACCGGTTTATAGCCATAGCGGTAGGTGTCGAAGGGAAACTCGGTGGCGCGCCCCTGCACGCCAATCGGGCGTGGCTCGAGCTCCGCGTAGGCGCTTTTGTTGTCTGAGGCGAGGTTACGGCTCAGGGGTTTGATCCTGACCTGTTCGAGGAAAATCGGCGTGGCGCCGTAGGACCATTGCAGCGGTTCCAGGCGCAAGCGCAGCTCGTTATGGCCCAGGTCGTAGCGGTTGAAGGTGCGCTCGGAAACAATCACCGCGCCGCTGAGCATGAACTCGCCACGCAGATTGTTGGTGATGCGCAGGGTCAGTTGATCCTTGCCCAGCGACAGCGCATCGGCGGCCGGTGGCGTGCCGCACCAGGCGTAACTGTCGAACGCACCACCCAACTGCCCGCCGCGGTTTTCCTGAAACACATAAAAGTAACCGCCCCACAGGGTCAACATCAGCAGTAACGGGGTTAACCCTAAAATCTTCTTGCCCACACTCAAACCAGACTCCTTTCGGTACGACTTCCTTATGAGATGCGGACTCTACCAAAGTGACATCATCGACCCAAGCGAAACCCTCAACGTCGCCTGAACAACGGCCGCGGCTCAATCACCGAACGCCCATACAGCACGCTCATCCCAGCCAGCCCTTTGAGCGCATCTTCGGCGGACTTGCCCTCACGCACCGCGAAGCTGTCGAACCCGCATTGACGCATGTGGCTGAGTTGATCGCGCAGTACGTCGCCGACCGCGCGTAACTCGCCCGTCCAGCCCATTCGAGTGCGCAGCAAGTACGCCTGGCTGTAACCGCGTCCATCACGGAAACTCGGAAAATCCAGGGCAATCAGCGGCAGGTGTGAAAACCACGGTTTGAGGCTTTCCACCTCATCGTCCGGCCCCAACCACACGCCCTTTTGCGGTGGCCCTTCAAGCCAACGGGCCAACGGCAGAATCACTGCACCCGCCGGCCATTCATCGTTGACATTCCTGACCAGGGTCCAGGGATCATCAGCGACAATCCGCGCCACACCCTCCTCCAGCCGCAGCAAATTGTTCATGCCGACACCTCCAGCAGCTTCGGATAGACCTGCTCTTTGAACGGTTCCAGACCGATGCGCTGCAAGGTGTCGACAAACACTTCCTCACTCTCGCGGTAATTGACGAACGTGGCGATGATTTGCTCGATCACCTCGGGCACTTCGGCGGCGCTAAAAGACGGGCCGATGACTTTGCCCAATGCGCTGTTCTTGCCCTGAGCACCGCCGAGGGTGATCTGGTACCACTCGCTGCCGTTCTTATCGACCCCCAGAATGCCGATGTTGCCGATGTGATGGTGGCCGCAGGCGTTCATGCAGCCGGAGATGTTCAGGCTGATGTCGCCCAGATCATGCAGATAGTCGAGGTCTTCGAAGCGTGCCTGTATGGCTTGCGCGATGGGGATCGACTTGGCATTGGCCAGCGCGCAGAAGTCGCCGCCGGGGCAGGCGATGATGTCGGTCAGCAAGCCGATATTGGCGCAGCCTAGGCCCTGTTCGCAGGCCAGGCACCAGAGCGTGTAGAGATCAGCCTTGGGCACGTCGGGCAACACAATGTTCTGTTCATGGGCGATGCGAATTTCGCCAAAACCGAACTGCTCGGACCAACGGGCAACCGCCTCCATTTGCTCGGCCGTGACATCCCCCGGCGGCGAGGCAATGCCCGGTTTGGTCGATAGCACCACGCTGGCATAGCCCGGCACTTTGTGCGGCTGGACGTTGCGCGATACCCAACGGGCGAAGGCCGGGTTTTCGGAAAGGCGTGTGCCGAAATCAAGGTCGGTGTCCGCCAGAGCGCGATAGTCCGGCGGCACAAAAGCACTGGCCACGCGCTCATACTCGACGTCGGTCAACTGCGCCGGGCCGTCCTTGAGGTACTGCCACTCCTCTTCCACTTCCCGGGCAAAGGCTTCGATGCCCAGCGCCTTGACCAGAATCTTGATCCGCGCCTTGTACTTGTTGTCGCGCCGACCGTGGCGGTTGTAGACCCGCAGCACCGCCTCAACGTAGGACAGCAGGTGCTGCCACGGCAACCCTTCACGGATCTGTAAACCAAGGATCGGCGTGCGCCCCAACCCGCCGCCGACAATGACCCGCAGCAACATCTGTCCGTCAGGTCCCGGGTAAAGATAGAGGCCGATGTCATGCATCATGATCGCCGCCCGGTCCTGCTCCGCCGAGCAGATAGCGATTTTGAACTTGCGCGGCAGGAACAGAAATTCCGGGTTGATGGTCGACCACTGCCGGAGGATTTCCGCCAGCGGTCGCGGGTCGATCATTTCATCCGCAGCCACCCCGGCAAAGGCTTCGGTGGTGATGTTGCGCACGCAGTTGCCGGAGGTCTGGATCGCGTGCATTTCCACTTGCGCCAGGCGTTCGAGGATGTCCGGCACCTGGGCCAGTTCGATCCAGTTGAACTGCATGTTCTGCCGCGTGGTGAAGTGGCCGTAGCCACGGTCGTAATCCCGGGCGATGCTCGCCAGCGTGCGCATTTGCGGCGCGCTTAACGTGCCGTAAGGAATCGCCACGCGCAGCATGTAGGCGTGTTTTTGCATGTACAGACCGTTTTGCAAACGTAGCGGCAGGAATTCTTCTTCGCTCAACTCCTGCGCCATGAAGCGTTCGACCTGATCGCGAAACTGCGCGACCCGCTCAAAGACCAGGGCCCGGTCATAGTCATCGTACTGATACATGTGGCTACCTCATCAGGATTGCTCGGGCTCTGCACAACCCCTGTGGGAGCGACCTGTGGCGAGGGGATTTATCCCCGTTGGGTCGCGAAGCGGCCCCGCGTCCGTCCAGACAGATCCTTTTGTCCGGATTGACGACTGCTTCGCAGCCGAACGGGGCGGTGCGACGTTTCGCTAAATCCCCTCACCACAGGTCGCTCCCACAGGGATTTGGGTGAGTTAGAAGCTCTATGGCCCGTTTTCTTGAGGTGACTATGGACCTGCGGCGCAATGCGTTACAGATTCAGTTGGACGCTAAAAAACCGTATCAGGTTGTGGCAGATGGCCGCAGGGTTACCTTAAGTCTGATCCGCATAAATGATGTTTTCCTGAGCCTGTTTTGTTTTTCGCAAGGTTTCTACAGTGCACGACATGCCAGTCCGGGTGGCCTGGCAAGACTTTGCAACCGTGGAAGCATTGACCATGAGCACAGCAACAATCGGACAGGCCTACAACTACAAGGTCGTCCGCCAATTCGTCGTGGCAACCGTGGTTTGGGGTGTCGTGGGGATGGCGATGGGGGTCTGGATCGCCTCGCAACTGGTGTGGCCGCAGATGAACCTCGACCTGCCATGGACCACCTTCGGCCGCTTGCGCCCATTGCACACCAGCCTGGTGATTTTCGGCTTTGCCGGCAGCGCGCAATTCGCCGCCAGTTACTACGCGGTACAGCGTACCTGCCAAGTGCGGCTGTTTTCGGACAAGCTTGCGGCATTCACTTTCTGGGGCTGGCAATCGGTGATTGTGGTTATGCTGATCACCCTGCCCCTGGGCTACACCACCACCAAGGAATACGCCGAGATCGAGTTCTCCGGCGCGGTGTGGATGACCGTGGTCTGGGTCGCGTATGCCATCGTCTTTTTCACCACCGTGGTGCAGCGCAAGACCAAGCACATCTACGTCGGCAACTGGTTCTTCGGCGCGTTTATCGTGGTGATCGCCATGTTGCACGTGGTCAATCACCTGGCGATTCCGGTGGACTGGCTCAAGTCCTATCCGGTGTATTCCGGGGCGACCGACGCCATGGTGCAGTGGTGGTACGGGCACAACGCGGTGGGTTTCTTCCTGACCACCGGGTTCCTGGGGATGATGTATTACTTCGTGCCGAAACAGGTTGGGCGGCCGGTGTATTCCTATCGCTTGTCGATTGTGCACTTCTGGGCGCTGATCACCCTGTACATCTGGGCCGGCCCGCATCACTTGCACTACACCGCGCTGCCGGACTGGGCGCAGTCGCTCGGCATGGCGATGTCGCTGATCCTGCTGGCACCGAGCTGGGGCGGGATGATCAACGGCATGATGACGCTCTCGGGGGCCTGGCATAAATTGCGCACCGACCCGATCCTGCGCTTTCTGGTGCTGTCCCTGGCCTTCTACGGGATGTCGACCTTCGAAGGGCCGATGATGGCGATCAAGACGGTCAACGCCCTCTCCCACTACACCGACTGGACCATCGGCCACGTTCACGCCGGCGCTCTGGGTTGGGTGGCAATGATCACCTTCGGCTCGCTGTACCACATGATCCCGAAAATCTTCGGTCGTACGCAGATGCACAGCATCGGGCTGATCAACGCGCACTTCTGGCTGGCGACCATCGGCACCGTGCTGTACATCGCCTCGATGTGGGTCAACGGCATCACCCAGGGCTTGATGTGGCGTGCGATCAACGATGACGGCACGCTGACTTACTCCTTCGTCGAAGCCTTACAGGCCAGCCATCCGGGGTTCGTGGTGCGCTTCGTCGGCGGTGTGTTCTTCCTCAGCGGCATGTTGTTGATGGCTTATAACGTCTGGCGCACGGTGCGGGTTTCGGACATCGAAATGGCCCACCGCGAAGCGCAGATTGCCTGAGGCGAGGGGCTTGAGATGATTGAGGTCGTGCTGAATGTGTTGGGCGTCGTGGGGCTTTGGCTGGCGGTTGAATACTGCCTGAAACACCAGACGACAGAGAGTCTGGATGAAGCCAGTTTGATTCCGTTTGCCGATGACCCGGAGGTGGCGCGGCGGGTGGAGTTGGCGACGGGCAAGGCCGTGAAGGCCGTGGCGCCGGAAGAAGCGAAACCGGGCTGGGACAACCTGGAATTCTGACGCCACGCCGATCAATGTGGGAGCGGCGATGCGGCGATCCGCCTTGCTCGCGAAGGGGCCATAACATTCAACATCATTGTTGAATGTAAGACTGCTTTCGCGAGCAAGCCCGCTCCCACAGGGGTATGTGTCAGGTCAGAGGACTCAGCCACGCTCGCGGGGAATCAGGCTCTGCAACTGCTGCGCCAGAAAATTCGCATCGAATGCAAAGGTATCCGGGTCTTTCAAGCCATTGGTCTTGCGCCATTGCCAGCTGCTGGACGGTGGCAGGCACACCAGCGAAATGCTGCCGTACCGCGCCGCTGTCAGGCCCATCACAGCCAGCGAAATCTGACCGCCGGCCCCCTTCACATCGGGCACAAACTCCACCGGCTTACCGGCGATCACAATGGACAGCTTCTCGGTCTTGAAGGTCGACGTTTCGACCGGCACGCTCGGTCCCGAGGCGACATAGGCCTCGCGGCTCACCTCCAGCAGATTCGGCGCCTGGACCGGTTCCAGCCATTGCTGGATCTGATCGAACAGTTCACCAATGCGCGTCGCCCACACGGCCGATTGCGACTCGAACAGTTGCTTCTTGTGCGCTTCGCTTTCTGCGTAATGGCGAAGCATCTCACCCAGTTGCTGTACGTCGTCCATTGCGGTGTTCCTTTGTTGAAGCGGTGTTGCGGTTTTTGAGCATGGCAGATTGAGCACAGGACTGTTCGATTAAAACGGCGACTGATGCGTGAGTGGCCGGGGAAATTACGACAAACGGTACCGAAAAACACAATTTATGCAGCTTTACCTGTCATATCTGACAGTAGCCAACTCGTTTGAGCGAGTGTTTGATAGAACCGCCACCTAAATAACCGGGATGGTGAAAGTCACGCTCAAGGAGGCAGGTGATGGAGTATCAAACCAACAGCAATGTTCTGGTCCTTTTTCCGGTGATCATCCCTGGGTGGAAAACGCCAGTCATTCATGAGTCCAATCCGCATGGGGGCATCCCACTTTCCCTCTTCGAAGAACATCCTGAGGGACTTTTATGCGTTATTGACCCTTGGCTCAATAAGGCTATAGACGAACGCGTTGATCTGTTCGTGGACGGCAGAGCAACTCCCGTGACTGGCAAAACCATTGGGCCAGACGAGGAAGACGTTCGTGTTCGACTGTATATCCCCAAAGGCATACTTCACGACGGTGTCAACGAGATCTTCTACCAAGTATTGAGGGTAGGTCAGACAACACCCGAAGAGTCGCTGAAATTAAAAGTTCTCTACCATACCCTTGCACCAGGAGAACCCGGCCATGCGATGAGCAAGGTTCAGGTCTCTGCCGATGTGCAAACCAACGGCGTGGGTAAAGCCCAGGCGGAGCGCGGTGTCGTGGTCGGGTTTGATTATCCCAATAGACGCGCCCATGACGATATTCGCCTGACTGTTGGCACAACCTATGTTGATCATAAAGTTTCTCCCGGGGAAGCCCTTCCAGGCAGTCCGGTTGTAACCGAGACGCTCTTCACCCCCACTTTCGAAAAAGCCGGCGACAACCCGCGCACCCCCTTCTGGTACAGGGTCACTGATCAACTAGGTAATTCATCCGGCGCGTCCGCGAGTATCGAGGTAGACGTACATCTGAAAGAAGAACAACTCGATCTTAAGCCACCCAAAGTGCTGGAAGCCAAGGAACAGAACGGTACTGTATTAGACTTCGAAAAAGACTTTTACGAAGCCACGTCCGCCACCGTCGAAGTCGCTTTCACCGGATCCGCCCGCGGACAAACCGTCAAAGTTTATTGGCTCGGGCGAAACTCGACGTATGGCAGCGAGATACAAACTGTCTCCGTTGCAGGCCAGACCCTGAAATTCCTGGTACCCAGACTGGAAGTTATCGATTGTATTGGTACTGGTGCGCAGGTCAGCTACACAGTCAGGCTGCCAGGTACGGCCAAGGATTTGCCTTCTGAAGATTTACGCATCAGGGTTACCCCCCAAAAGCATCACCTTCCAGAACCCACGCTTTCCTCAGACAAATTGAACATCAGGGCGTATTACCCCACATTGGATGGCGATTACAAAGTGCGTCTTGCAGTGTTTGGCAAAGTCACTCGCTACAGTGAAGAGTTCAACATTATCCAGCCGTCTTACACCAATATAGCGGTTCCCCAGTCGTGGCTGACTGAAAATCGTGGCCTCCCGGTCATGTTCAACTGCACGCTTAAAAAGACTGACACCAATGAGCCGCTTATTTTTTCATGGTGCTTAAGGATTACTTTATAACCGCCACGCATGCAGATCCGTTTTAGTTAAACAACGCAAACAAACAAACGCACTATTGAAGCCGCGCCACTTCGACGTCGGCTTCCACAAGGGGATTGTCATGTTTAAAACAATCGGGTTTCTTTTATTCGCTTTAATAGCGGGCTGCAGCCATCTCGATCGACATTCAGAAAATGAAATCGGCGCCTTCAACAACGCCAGTACGCAAAGTGGCATCACTGTCGCAGCACAACTTAATACGCTTTACGGCAGGAAATTTGCCAACTGCAATAATTCGAATTCACAACCTGCATTTCTTTGTTCGGGCGTCACACTCAGAGTTACGGTTAAGGACCCAGCCAACCAATATAAAGTATGGGACCCGAGCCCCACGTCGATAAAAAGTGGTGGTGTTTCGTTCTCTTACCTAAGAGCGGATACCAACTTTGGACGACTGGCCTGGGGCTACGGTAATGGTTTTATCCTGTACCCCATCTTTGAAGCACCCGCCGACAAGATCGACCTGGACTACCTGTGCTCGTATCCCATGGACGGATGGACCTGGCATCGAAGCCAAACGTCAGTCTGTGTTCCCCATCGCGATTACCCCGTTCAAAGTCAACTTTGCCACAACGCGGGCGTGACCACTGCAGAACAATGGCTGGCTGTATGGAACATATCGGGCGGCAACCCGAACCTACGACAATGCGGTTTCGACATTACCGATGACCGCAACGCCCTGGCAGCACCGGCGTTTTATCAATCCCTTCGAGCAAAGAGCCTGCTGGGTGCTACGGGGTTTAACGGGCATAACGAAACCATTATCAAGACCTGGACTCCCGGTCGCCCCAATACATTTCCGATCATGGCATTCTTTTACATTTACGGCGGTACCGACACGAAACCGCTCGCCGATGCGCAGTACAACCAACGGGACTTCTACAACTCGACCAATCCCAAAATCGTGGTACCGATCATTCGCCTGACACCCGCGAATAGCCCCACTGGCGTTGCTACTTTTACATTCGTCGCCGCAGATCAAGTGGTGACTCAATGAACACTCTAACGTCGCGCTCTTTTCGTACGGGACTGAACGTTATCCGTCATACCCTGTCAGGCGTTGGGTTGATGTCGACTTTGAGTGCATCCCTGTATGCGCAAAATAGAACTGACCCGCCTGACAGTTACATCCTTACCGTGGAGCGCTGTGTGAAATACGTGGAAGGCGCACAGTGGATTTATCGGGACTATGAGTGGTCATTTTCTATTACGCCCACACCCTGTGCGAGGCGGACACCGCCAGAAGGGACGCCCTACCTGTGGGACGAACTCTCCCGCGACTATTCCAACAGCCGCTATTGGAAAAACACCCATGGCATGCGCCATCAATTGATTTGTCATCTGGCGATAGCAAGAGACAAACCGCAATGGAACCTGGAGCCGTGGCGACCTGATGTAGGGTATGAGAAGACGTTGGCCGCCGGATGCAACCATGTCATCCCCTTGCCTGAAAAGGCACCATGACACTTCCCGGAAAGATGAGCGCTACAGTTTATTTTTCACTGGCATCTGCCCTTGAACACATCGAAACTCCCAAGCCAAGCCTGTCAATGCAGGCCATAGCTTGAGGAAAACCAATGCGCACCATCGGCCTTATCGGCGGCATGAGCTGGGAGTCCAGCGCCGAGTATTACCGTCTCATCAATCAGCAGGTGCGCGACCGGCTCGGGCCGTTGCGTTCGGCGAAATTGCTAATGTACAGCGTCGACTTTGGCCCTGTCGAACAGGCTCAGCATGCCGGGCGCTGGGACGAAGCGGCGGCGATTCTAGTGGATGCGGCGCAGCGATTGCAGGCGGGTGGCGCCGATTGCGTGGTGCTGTGCACCAACACCATGCACAAAGTGGCCGGGCAGATTCAGGCAGCGATCAGTATTCCGTTCCTGCACATCGCCGACCCGGCGGGTCAGGCTGCCGTCGAGGCTGGCGCGCTGAAGGTCGGATTGCTCGGCACAGCGTTCACCATGGAGCAGGACTTCCTCAAGGAACGCCTGACCTCGATGGGGCTGACCGTGCTGGTGCCGGAGGCCGATGAACGTCAGGCCGTCCACCGGATCATCTATGACGAGTTGTGCGTCGGGGTGATCAGCGAGCCGTCACGCAAGGTCTATCAGCAGATCATCGAATCACTGACCCGACGTGGCGCCCAGGCAATCATCCTCGGTTGCACGGAAATCGGCCTGCTGATCAAACCCGAGCACAGCGCCCTGCCCTTGCTCGACACCACCGAACTGCATGCACAGGCAGCGGTGGCGTTCGCGTTGGGCGAGTGATTCAACCGGCCTTGGGCGGGCGACGCAGCCGCGCCATGCTCAAGGCATCCACCAGCACGCCGTCACGCACGGCGTAGTCGCGAAACAGCCCTTCGGTGTCGAAGCCGAACTTGCGATACAGCCCGATGGCGGCTTCGTTGTCGGCGTAGACCGAAAGCTCGAGCCGTTGCAGGTTCATCCAGTTGTCGGCGATGTCCAACGCCGCCGCCAACAGCTTCGAGCCGATGCCCTTGCCCTGCCAGGCCACCGCTACGCCCATGCCGAGATTGCCGGCATGGCTGCGGCGGATCCGCGAAAACTGCTCCAGGCCAATATTGCCGATGACCGCCCCTTGATGCAGCGCCACCAGCTGCAGCACACGCTCATTGTCCGGCGCCAGGCGTTTGCGCCAGACCTCGGTGGACTGAAACGGCATTTGCAGCACCTGACGGGCAATGGCCGGGTCGTTGTAGAGCGCGGTAATGCCGTCGATGTGGGAGTCGTTGAAACGTTCGAGGGTGATGACAGCGTCAGTGGCGGGCATGGGTGATTCATCCTTGAGACAGACATGGCCGCCCACTCTAAACCGCAATCTTCCAGTGTGGCGAGAACCATTGTGGGAGCGGCGGTGCGGCGATCCGACTTGCTCGCGAAGGCGATTGCACATTCAACAATGATGTTGACTGCCAGTCCCCCTTCGCGAGCAAGCCCGCTCCCACATTTTGGATGGCGGTCACCCCTCGAACCACTCTCGGCGCTCGTTGAAGGTGTTCTGGATCAGCTCAACAATCATCTGCACCTGCGCTGAACCCTCGGACTCGGCATTAACCGCCATCCACACCTGACGCTGCATCGGTTGACTGAACAGCCCCGGCAACTCAATCAGGCCGCGATCGAAGCGGCTGATGTATCCGGGCAGCAGCCCAATGCAGGCACTGCAACGGATCATCTCCAGCATCAGCGCATAGGAATGCAACTGCACCACCCCGGCCAGGCGCTGGTCCACGAGGGTATTCCACGGCCGGAAACAGTCGACCTGACGGTCATGCTGCCATTGCACCAACAGGAAATCCGTCAAGTCGTCGAGGCTGTCTGGCCGCGACGCGACCCGTGAATACCGTTTGGCGATGTGAGGCAGGTAGTCGAGCCGTGCCAGACGCCGGGGCTCGCTGACCGCAAAACTCGGGCCGGGCAGCGGTGATTCGGTGCCGGCCAGCCACAGCACCACATCGGCGCTGACCGCTTGCAGGGACAGTTCACTGTCCAGGGTGATGATGTCCAGGCGCACGCTGGCGTTGCGCCGCAACAAGGCAACCAGATCGCGACCGAGAATGTCATGCAGGATCGATTCGGCGACGGCCAGGCGAATCAACGGCTGTTCGATCACCGGCAAGTCGCGCTCGTGGGCCAGGGCAATCAACTGCGATTGCAGCTGCAATCCGTCACGACTGAGGGCTACGCCATTCTCTGAGTGGCTGAACAGCGAACACTGCAGTTGCGATTCAAGCTGCGCCAGTTGTTTACGCAGTTGGGTGGCCTTGATATTGAGACTGCGGGCCGCCTGCATGAAACAGCCGCAACGGGCACTGACCCGAAAAGACTGCGCCAGTACCGGATCGATCTCTGCCGCCAGTGCGCGCCAGGATGAGGTTTTTTCTACGGGCAAGCGGTACTCGGCAACTCGCTGACGCGCTGTGGTTTCCATGAATCGCATCGCTGACTCCCTGTCGATCTGTCCTTGAGAGCCTCATCCTGCGCAGGGTTTATGAACCTGACGTGACACTCGGGGCGGAAAATCGATTCAGCCTCCAGGGGTTTGCCGAAAACTCACCGCCAAGCGATTCCAGCTGTTGATGGTGGTGACGGCGATGGTCAGGTCGACCATCTCGCCTTCGTTGAACTGCTCCCGGGCCTGCGTGTAAACGTCGTCCGGCACATGGCTTTCAGAGAGCAACGTGACGGCTTCGGTCCAGGCCAGCGCCGCGCGCTCTCGCGCATTGAAGAAGCCGCTGTCGCGCCAGACCACGATCGAATACAACCGACGGTCAGTCTCGCCGAGTCGCCGGGCATCCACCGAGTGCATGTCGGTGCAGAAAGCACAGCCATTGAGTTGCGAGGCACGGATCTTGATCAAGTGCAGCAAGGCCGGCTCGATGCTGAGGTTGCTGGTCAACGCCTCCATGGCAATCATCGCTTTCATCGCCTTGGGCGATGCGCTGTAGTAATCCAGGCGGGCGTTCATGGCATGACCTCGTGGATCGAATGTGTGCCCCCTCAAAGTAGGCGTTGATACGCAGGCATTACAGATCCAATTCTGCGAAATACCCGTGGACCACTCAGGCACCAGACCAATCGGAGGTTTTTCGCCCACGCAACTTTTGCGCAGGCGCTCATGCGGGTAATCTGGCCCGACGCACACGCGCCTCAATCGCCCCAGGAGCTTCGCCGGTATGGAACTTCACGTTGTCATCAACGGCCGCAAGGACCTGGCAGGCCAGTTGTACAACCAACTGCGCAGCGCCATCGAATCCGGCCGTCTGGCAGCTGGGACGCAACTGCCGCCCAGTCGTTTACTGGCTGAACAATTGGGCATTTCGCGCAAGACCATTTCCGACACCTACACGCAACTGACCTACGAAAACTTCCTCACCGGGGTCATCGGCAAAGGCACCTACGTCAACGCCCGACCGGCGAAAATCACCCGTAAACAGAGCTATTCGGAGTTGGCCAGTGCCGAGGTCATCGAGTCCTGGCGCAACTTGCCAGTGTTTCTGCGCCATCCGACGCTGGAAGGCTCGTTGCGTTACGACTTCATCGGCGGCGCCACCAGCAAGGGCCAGTTCCCCCAGGATGACTGGCGGCGCTGCACCGCTCACGCTTTGCGCCAGATCGCTGCGTCCAAGGGCTTCTACAGTTTGCCCGAAGGCCTGCCGGCGTTACGCAATGCGATTGCCCGGCACATCGCGTTTTCCCGCGGGGTCAATTGCCAGGACGAAGACGTGGTGGTGTGCAACGGTGCGCAACAGGCGCTGGACCTGATCTCCCGGGTGCTCACGCGGCCCGGCAGCATCGTCGCCATGGAAGACCCCGGTTACCCGCCCGCACGCCTGTTGTTCGGTACCCACGGCGCCACGGTGATCGGCGTCCCGGTGGACGCCGAAGGCATTCAAGTAGACAAGATCCCCCTTGGCACCCGCCTGATCTACGTCACCCCGTCGCACCAGTTTCCGCTCGGCATGCCGATGAGCCAGGCGCGCCGGGTCGCGCTGCTGGAGCGGGCCCATGAGTTGGGCGCGATCATCATCGAGGACGATTACGACAGCGAATTCCGCTACGAAGGCCGGCCCACCGATTCGCTGCAAAGCATGGATGAACGCGGCATCGTCGCTTACGTCGGGACCTTTTCGAAAACCCTGCTACCGGAGCTGCGCCTGGGTTATGCGATCCTGCCGCCAGCGATACTCGAAGCGGTCATTCGCGCCAAGCAGCTCACCGACCTGCACACGTCCACCCTACCCCAATGGGCGCTGGCCAAGTTCATCGCCGAAGGCTGTCTGCTCAAGCACATCCGGCGCTGCCATACGATCTATGCCGGACGCCGTGAGCGGATCCTCGAGCGCATGGCCGGCGATCTGTCACCGTGGCTCGAGGCGGTTCCGACTACTGCCGGGTTCCACATGGTGGTTATGTGCAAAGTGTCTATCGATATTCCATTGGTGATCACACTGGCGAAAAAAGTCGAAGTCGGGGTGTATCCCATCGACAGTTTTTTCTATCAGCAAGCGCCGCAGTCCGGGCTGTTCCTCGGTTTTGGCGCCATCGAAACCCTGGACATCGACATCGCCCTGGACCGCCTGCGGGACATTTTGCAGCAGGTTGCCTGACGGATTGGTCTGCGTTTTTATCCCGCGATTGGCTATTGGTGGTCCGGGAATGCAGGCCTATCCTGCATAAACGTTATCCCTCAATGAGCAGGATTCGTCCGGCCTGATTCAGGAGTGTGAGCAATGTCCAACGAAGTGATCAATACCGTTAAGGTGCAGGCCGCCGCCGGCCGCTCGGACGAACTGGGTAAGCAACTGCAAAAAATCGTCGACACCCTGCGCGAATTACCGGGCTGCGATTCCTATATGGTCGACCGCTGCCCCGAGGACGGCAACCGCTGGACGGTCAGCGCCCGCTGGCAATCGGAAGCGGCCATGCAAATGCATTTCAACTGCCCTGAAGTACAGGGCTTTATCAGCCTGATCGACAGCCGCCTGGCCAACAGCGTCGACTTCAACAGCTTTCCTATCGTTTAGAAATTAGGTCGCCGCCTTCGGCTACTCCTACAGGGCTATGGGTACCTCTGTAGAAGTAGCTGGAGGCGGCGATCTTGTTTGTTCAACGCGCAGGATTGGTCCCCTCGCCTTCACGAAAATTGGCTGTTTGATTGGCCTTGGCCGAGACTTACTGTGGTCCCTGACACTAACCACAGCAGGTGATAACCCATGAACGCCTTACGCTACTGTGCTGCGCCCCTCGCCGCCCTGGCCCTGACCTTTTGCGCCGCGACATACGCTCACGAAGCCGCCCCTTCGGAAAAGGTCACGGTGTTGCAGGACCAGATGTTGAAAAACGCACCGGGCAAAAAAGCGCTGATGATCGAAGTCGATTACAAACCCGGCCAATCATCCATCGCCCACAAGCACGACGGCACGGCCATGGCTTACGTCATTTCGGGAGAAATCATTTCCCAGGTCAAAGGCGAAAAGCCGATCACTTACAAGGCCGGTGAATACTGGTACGAGCCAGCCGGCTCGGAGCATTTGGTCTCGAAAAATGCCAGTGCCACCAAACCCGCCAAACTGTTGGTGTTTATGGTGTTAGCGCCCGACGAAAAAGTATTGATCCCTTTGGAAAACTGATAGCTGTTGCGCCAGCCATAAATAAACGGGCTCGAATTAAGCATTCGGGCCTTTTAATTTCCCGACGCAATTAACCGAGACCTTTTAAACCAAACAAAACTATAGTTTTCCTGATAAGTTCAGTGATGGTCTATTTCATTCAGTGTCGACAGGTTTAGTCTGGAATCTCCGCCGACTGTGTCCGGCCTATTAACGTTCCGACTCAAGTTGTTTCACGGGAGAAACACCATGAAACTTGCACTTGTCAGTACCTTGACGATAACGATTCTTTTAACGGGTTGTTCAATACCCACTGCACCGAAAGCTGTTTCTTCGCTCGACGGCATTTTCACCGGACCGGTCGGCCGCAGCAGCGCCACGCATGTCACCCATGGCAGCAACGTGTCCCTGGGCATCGTGTACAGCCGCAACACGCAGACCAACCGCGACTACCTTCAGGATTACCAGGCCAACGCCGGCACCGGTTTCGGCCAGAGCCTGCTGGTGCAGTCGATTCACGATGCCTACGTCGCCACTTCCAAACCGGACTTGGCGGTGGACTGGGTCAAAGCATCCTTGCAACGTCAGTTTGGCTCGGTGACGGTGTATCCGGACATGCAAAGTCTCAAGGCCGCTAAACCGGACGTGGTCGCCATTGTCGACACGCGCAGTCAATTGATGACCTCGCGCAGTTCGGACATCAGCGCAAATGTCAGCGCAGCGTTCTACGATTCCAACTTCAACTACATCGGCACTGCGCAGGGTCATGACGCTAAAGAACTGAGTCCGTTATGGGCGGACTATAAACGCAGCGAAGAGATCGTTGCCGATATAAACGAACAACAGAATGTGCAAGTCAGGGCTTTGCAGAAGTTTGACCAGTCGCTCAGTAATTTATTGACCAGGCCGACAGATAAAGTGTCGATGATCGATAATAATATAGGCAAAAAGTTGTATTGAGGTTGATGGCCCCTTCGCGAGCAAGCCCGCTCCCACATTAGCTCTGTGTACGACGCAAAACCAATGTGGGAGCGGGCTTGCTCGCGAAAGGGCCCGACCAAACGCCACAAACATCAAAAAAAAACCCCGTCTCTCTCAAGACGGGGCTTCTTCATTCAACGCCTGATCAGGCCGCCGGCTCCAACTCAGCGCTGGCGATGCTAGTGGCAGTGACGGGCACTACCGCTTGACCGCTCAACGCCAGATCCAGCAACTCACGGTTGGCCACCGCATACATGGCGTAATCAGTGCCGCTGGCGGCACGGATTTCTACCAGCATGGCGCGCCAGCGTTCGATCATGCCTTCGTGCTCTTCCATCCACAGTTCCAGACGGGTTTCCACGTCCTGGGTGCCGTCGCCCTGTTGCAGGACGGAGATGGTGATCGCACGTTGTTGCCAGTCGACGTCATCGCGGAACGCTTCACGGGCCAGGGCCTGCCAGTTGTTTTCAACCGGCAGAGCGCTGATCTGTTGCAGGTACCAGGTGATGTCCAGCGCACTGCCCACGGCGAAGTAAGCCTTCGCCACGTCGGCGGCGTTCTGACCGGTCACGTCGGACGCTTCGATGATCGGCAGCAAGGTGTACAGGTGAGTGGTGCCTGCAACCATGCGCGCCAGCAACTCAGGAACGCCAGCCGCAACGTACGCCTGATAACGGGTCTGCCAGCCTTCGCGGGTCGGGCCTTCCAGCAGTTCGTCGAGTTTGAGGCCCAGCGCTGCCAGATGTGGACCGAAGTGCGCGACGTCACGGGCAGCATTCTGCTCGTTGCGACGGCTGCGCAGGAACCAGCGCGTAGCGCGACGGCCCAGACGCATCAGCTCATCCATCAGCTCCAGTTGCACGTCAGCGGAAACCTGGTAGTCCAGTGCTTCGATCTGACGGAACCAGTGCGGGAGATGGAAGATGTCGCGCACGATCACGTAAGCACCGGCCACGTTCGCCGGGCTCATGCCGGTCGACTCTTTGAGTCGTTGAACGAAAGTGATGCCCATGTGGTTGACCAGATCGTTGGCGATCTGGGTGCTGACGATCTCACGCTTCAGACGGTGACGGCGCATGGCGTCGGAGAACTTGCTCACCAGGGTCGGCGGGAAAGCAGTTTCCATGTCGCGCGTCAGGTAATCGTCGTCCGGTACCTGGGAATTGAGCAGCGCTTCCTTGAGGTCGATCTTGCTGTAGGAGATCAGCACCGACAGCTCTGCACGGGTCAGGCCATGGCCTTCCGCGAGACGCTCGTTGATCGCTTCTTCAGACGGCAGGAACTCGATGGCGCGATCCAGCTTGCCGCGGCCTTCCAGATCGTTCATCAGACGCTTGTATTCGGCAATCCGCACGAAGGCACGGCGTGCCGCCAGGGACAGTGCCTGAGTCTGCTTGTAGTTGTTGCCCAGCACCAGGTTGCCGACTTCGTCGGTCATGCTCGCCAGCAACTGGTTACGTTGCTTGTCGGTCATGTCACCGGCATGAACCACTTCGTTCAGCAGGATCTTGATGTTCACTTCGTGGTCGGAGCAGTCCACACCACCGGCGTTGTCGATGAAGTCGGTGTTGGAACCGCCGCCATTGAGACCGAATTCGACACGACCCAGCTGGGTCATACCGAGGTTACCGCCCTCGCCCACGACTTTGCAGCGCAGTTCGTTGCCGTTCACGCGCAATGCATCGTTGGCCTTGTCGCCGACATCGGCGTGGCTTTCGCTGCTGGCTTTGACGTACGTACCGATACCGCCGTTCCACAACAGATCCACCGGTGCCTTGAGCAAGGCGTTCAGCAGTTCGGTCGGGGTCAGCTTGTCGGCCTGAATGTCGAAGCGCTCTTTCATCTGCGGGGAAATCGCGATGCTTTTCGCGCTACGGGAGAAGATCCCGCCGCCTTCGGACATGATGCTGGTGTCGTAATCCGACCAGGCCGAACGCGGCAGGTCGAACAGGCGCTGACGCTCGGCGAAGCTGTTGGCCGGCTCCGGGTTCGGGTCGATGAAGATGTGCAGGTGGTTGAACGCTGCGACCAGTTGCAGCTTGTCGGACATCAACAAGCCGTTACCGAACACGTCACCGGCCATGTCGCCGACGCCGACCACCGTGATGTTGTCTTCCTGAACATTGATGCCGCGTTCGCGGAAGTGACGTTGCACGCCAACCCACGCGCCCTTGGCGGTGATGCCCATTTTCTTGTGGTCGTAACCGGCCGAGCCGCCCGATGCGAACGCATCGCCGAGCCAGAAGCCATAGTCGATGGCGATACCGTTGGCAATGTCGGAGAAGGTTGCAGTGCCCTTGTCCGCTGCCACCACCAGGTACGGGTCATCGTCGTCATGACGCACGACGTTGGCCGGCGGTACCAGCGCGCCGTCTTTCAGGTTGTCGGTGATGTCCAACAGGCCCGAGATGAAGATGCGGTAGCAGGCGATGCCCTCGGCCGCGATCTCGTCCCGACCGCCACCCAGTGGCAGGCGACGCGGCAGGAAGCCGCCCTTGGCGCCCACCGGCACGATGACCGAGTTCTTCACTTGCTGGGCTTTTACCAGGCCCAGGACTTCGGTGCGGTAGTCTTCTTCACGATCAGACCAGCGCAAACCACCGCGAGCAACGTTGCCGAAGCGCAGGTGCACGCCTTCGACACGTGGCGAGTAAACGAAGATTTCGAACTTCGGTACTGGCTTCGGCAGCTCTGGAATCTGGTGCGGGTTGAACTTGAAGCTGAAGTAGGACTTGTTCTGACCGTGCGCGTCGGTCTGGTAGAAGTTGGTCCGCAGGGTGGCCTTGATCAGGTCCAGGTAGCGACGCAGGATACGGTCTTCGTTCAGTACCTGAACGTCGTCCAGGGCGCTGAGAATCGCGTGTTCCAGGCGTTGCTGCTTGTCTTCCAGATCGTCGCCGGTCAGCTTGCGCGCCAGGTAGAAACGGGTTTTGAACAACCGGGTCAACTCGCGAGCGATGTCGGTGTGGTTGTTCAGGGTGCTGGCGATGTAACCCAGGTCGAAGCCCAGGCGAATCTGCTTCATGTAACGGGCGTAGGCACGCAGCAGCGCGACATCGCGCCATGGCAGGCCGGCAGTCAGCACCAGGCGGTTGAACGCATCGTTCTCGGCATCGCCGCGCACGATGTGGACGAAAGCGTCCTGCAAGGTGTCGTTGAGTTGCTGGATGTCGAGTTCCAGGCCTTCAGCGGCGGTGAACGCGAAATCGTGAATCCAGAACTCGCGGCCATTGTTGTGACGCAGGCGATACGGGAATTCACCCAGCACGCGCAGGCCGAGGTTTTCCAGGATCGGCAACACGTCGGACAATGCCAGCGGGGTATCGGCGTGATACAGCTTGCAGTGCAGCTCGCGCTGACCGGAGACCTGACCCAGTGGCTGATAGAAGCTCATCACCAGCGGATTGGATTCTTTCAGGCTCAGCAGGTGCTGCATGTCGACCACAGCCGAATGCGCGGCGAAACGCTCGCGGTAACCGGCCGGGAAGCCTTTCGGGAAGTCGGCCAACACGTTGGTGCCGTGGGCTTCGCCGAAGCTTTCGACCACCAGGCTCGCGTAGTCGTCCTGCCAGCTGCGGCAGGCTTGCACGACTTCTTTTTCCAGCAGAACCGGGTCGATGTCCAGACGGTTCTTCGGATCGACGCGCAAAATCAGTTGCACACGGGCCAGCACGGACTCGGAGAAGAAGGTCCAGAACTCGCAGTCCGAGGCTTTCAGGCGATCCATCAGCACTTGCTGGATCTTCTGGCGCACTTCGGTGGAGTAGATATCGCGCGGCACGTACGCCAGGCAGTAGCAGAAACGACCATACGGGTCTTTGCGCAGGAACACGCGAATCTTGTTGCGTTCCTGGATCTGCACGATCGACATCACGGTGGTGAACAGCTCGTCCACCGGGGTCTGGAACAGGTCGTCGCGCGGCAGCACTTCAACCACCTGCGCCAGTTCCTTGCCCAGGTGAGCCTTGGCCTGGAAGCCGGAACGGCGTTCGATTTCTTCGACCTTGCGGCGGATGTACGGGATGACCCGCACGCTCTCGCCATACACCGAGGAGGTGTATAGGCCCATGAAACGGCATTCCTTGATCACGTTGCCGTCGGCATCGATTTCACGGATAGACACGTAATCCGGGTAAGCCGGACGGTGTACACGGCTTGGGTGCGCAGCCTTGGCGAACGACAGCAGGGTCGGTTCGCGCAGGTAGTTCACGGCGTAGTCTTCGATGCGCAGGTCATCGTAGGTCAGGCCGGTACGCAGCAGTTTGGTCAGGCCGAGGAAGGAATCCTGGTCGTAGACGATGTGGCCGCCGTCGGCTTCATCGCGCACCACGAATTCTTCATAGCCCAGGAACGTGAAGTGGTTGCCCACCAGCCATTCCAGGAAGCTTTTGATTTCGCCTTTTTCTTCAGGGTCGACCGCGAACTGGCTGTTGTCCAGGCCAGTGAGGATTTCCTGGACCTTGGCTTTCATCGGTTCGAAATCGGCGACCGCGACGCGGACTTCACCGAGAACCTGTTCCAGTTCCTTGCTCAGGACATTCAGTTCGGCCGAGTTGGCGCAACGGTCGATTTCCAGGTACATCAGCGATTCTTGAAGAATGCCTTCGCCCTGGGTGCCTTTCGGCAGGATTTCCAGCAACTCGCCTTTGCTGCCGCGACGTACGCTCAGCACAGTGGTTTGCAGAGTATGGATGCTGTAGCCGCGACGGTTCAGCTCGGTGCGTACCGAGTCCACCAGAAATGGCAGGTCGTGGTGCAGCACTTCGACCGCGGTGTGGGTCGACTGCCAGCCGTGGCGTTCGTAATCGGGGTTGTAGACGCGCACTTGCGGTTGCGCGTGATCGAAGCGCTCAAGCAGGCGCCACGCAGAAAGGGTGCAGCCGGCGAGGTCGGACAACCGACGCTGGGTCAGCTCGTCCAGGGAAATGATGCCGAAAAATTGTTCCGCGAACAGCGCCACTTGTGGCAGTGCCTGTTCACTGATGTGCTGGGCCAGTGCCGCTTGCAGTTGGTGCTGGAAGTCGGCTTTGCTGGCTGCGGTGAAGAACGCCATCTGTGGTACTCCGCTTGGGCTTGTTATTGATGGAAGCGTCGCGTGCAAACCCCTTTCGGGGCAATCCGTCACCCTGTTCCTGATTCTCGGGCAGAGGAAACAGGATGACAGGTGGGTGAAGCTGGACGAGACACTCAGGTCACATTCACCTTCCATGAATGGGCATCTGCAAAAACGACTGGGCAAGGTGCAGCGCAATGCCTTTACAGGTGCTCATCCGTTGCGCAGCTTAACCAGTGCGGCAAGCCCCGTGCTTGCAGCGCTGCGACATATTCGGTCATCGGTACGCAGCTTGCGCCTTGCGCATCGAACAACACTAGCAGCCGCACGGCAAAACGGGGGGTTAAAGCCCGGTTTTACGGCACATCCGTACCAGAAATGACCAGCAACACCCCAGATGTTCACGACACATCCTCAGACACTCAGGCGAGCAGAAATTCCCCAAGGCTGGCAGAATCGCCCTTTGTTCGTCTTCACAACGCTCGTCGAGCCAGGAATTCCCCATGCAAATGACCACCGCCCTCTTGATCGTCAACCCGTGCGACGACGAAGAAGACAACATGGCCATGCTCTGCTGCCACAGCGATCAGGGCGATATGTTCCTGATGACCCGCTACCCGGACGAGGACGCACTGGACATCAGCCTTGGCGACGAGCCTTCGACGCTGGACGGCGTAAAAGTCACCCTCAGCCCTACACGCCTGCTGATCGAAATCGCTGCTGCTGACGCCGATGCGCTCAATGGTGATGATTCGCTGGAAATCATTCACAGCACTGATGCGAGCGACTTGGCGGAAGTGGAAGAAACACTGCAGAACATCCTCAAGGGTACTGGCACCTACATAAGTCAGCTCTGAGCCCCTGAATCTCGGGTACCTGAACCTGCCTCATCGTGAGCAGGCTCGCTCCCACAGGGGGTCTCCTGCGGATGCAAAAATTTGCGTCCAGCACAATTCCAATGTGGGAGCGGGCTTGCTCGCGAAGAGGCCCGAAAGAACACCATCACCCTCTGAGTCCTACAAAATTCAAACAATCTCGCCAATCAATTCCTGCACTTTGCACAAAATGCCGTTAGTCGCCGCCCCCCGCGATAGATTAAAGTAACGCCCCCAGCCCTGGCGTTATTCGAACGTCTTCGGTCACCCTTTCCAGGAACAGTCATCGATGGAACATCGTGAAGCGCTGCTAGCGCTGCGAACCTTTCTTTCAACGCAGATTCTCGGCCAGGAAAAACTCATCGAGCGCTTGCTCATCGCCTTGCTCGCCGACGGCCACATGCTGGTCGAGGGCGCTCCGGGCCTGGCCAAGACCAAGGCCATCAAAGAACTTGCCGAAGGCATCGAAGCACAGTTCCATCGCATCCAGTTCACCCCCGACCTGTTGCCGGCCGACATCACCGGTACGGAAATCTATCGCCCGGAAACCGGCAGTTTCGTGTTCCAGCAAGGCCCGATCTTCCACAACCTGGTGCTGGCGGACGAAATCAACCGCGCCCCGGCCAAGGTTCAATCGGCCCTGCTCGAAGCCATGGGCGAGCGCCAGGTCAGCGTCGGGCGCAGCACCTACGAGCTGTCGCCGCTGTTTTTGGTGATGGCCACGCAAAACCCGATCGAGCAGGAAGGCACCTATCCATTGCCCGAAGCGCAGCTCGACCGCTTCCTGATGCACGTGAAAATCGGCTTCCCGGACGCCGCCGTCGAACGTCGGATCCTGCAACAGGCCCGTGGCGAAGCGCTGAACGGCGAAACCAAGCCCGAGCGCCGGGTCAGCCAGCAGGCGATTTTTGCCGCACGCAAGGAAATCCTCGGCTTGTACATGGCCGACGCCGTGGAGGAATACCTGGTGCAACTGGTCATGGCCACGCGCACCCCGGCCAAGTTCGACCCGGAGATGGCCGAGTGGATCGCCTATGGCGCCAGCCCGCGCGGCTCGATTGCCCTCGACCGTTGCGCCCGGGCCCACGCCTGGCTGGCCGGTCGCGACTTCGTCAGCCCGGAAGACATTCAAGCCGTGCTGTTCGACGTACTGCGCCACCGCATCATTCTTTCCTTTGAAGCCGAAGCCGCGGGCATCGACCAGGACCGGGTGGTCCAGCGGATTCTCGACGTCGTAGCCGTCGCTTGACCCCGATGAACGTCATCCTGCCGCCCGAACCGGGCATCCGTGTCAGCCTCGCCGAGCTGATCGAGATGCGCCATCGCGTGCGTGAAGTGCAACTGTTTTCCACACCGAGCCAGCGCAGCCCGCTGATCGGCCTGCACCACTCCAAACTGCGCGGGCGCGGGGTGGACTTCGATCAGGTGCGGGTTTATCAGGCCGGCGATGACGTGCGCAGCATCGACTGGCGCGTTACCGCCCGCACCCAGGAACCCCATACCAAGCTGTTCCATGAAGAACGCGAGCGGCCGATTTTCATCATGGTCGAGCAAAGCCGCCGACTGTTTTTCGGCTCGGGGCTGATGTTCAAATCGGTGCTCGCCGCCCAGGCCGCGAGCCTGATCGGCTGGGCCGCACTGGGTCATAACGATCGGGTCGGCGGACTGGTGTTCGGCAACAACGAGCACTATGAAATCAAGCCACGACGCAGCAAACAGAGCCTGCTGCAATTGCTCAACCGTCTGGTGCGGGTCAATCAGTCGCTGCACACGGAAAACGAGCCGGACCGGGACGCCTTCAACATTGCCCTGCGTCGCGCCCGGGAAGTACTGCGCCCCGGCAGCCTGGTGATCATCATCTGCGACGAACGCACCCTGACCGAGGGCGCCGAACAACAGCTGAGTCTGTTGTCGCGGCATTGCGATCTATTGCTGCTGCCGGTATCCGATCCGCTGGATCACGCCCTGCCCGCCGCCGGGCTTTTACGTTTTGCCGAACGCGGTGCGCAACTGGAACTCGACACCCTGAATTTCGAGCTGCGCCAGACCTATCGCGCCCAGGCCGAAGCGCGCCTCGCTCGCTGGGAATTGCTCGCGCAGAAGCTGCGGGTATTGCTGATGCCCCTGAGCACCCAGAGCGAGATGGTCGAACAATTGCGCGAATACCTGAACCCGCAGAAACCGGGGAAAGGCCGATGAGCAGCCTCGATCAACTGCAACCGCTGATCTCCCCGCCACCCATCGAATTCTGGCCACCGGCACCGGGCTGGTGGCTGTTGCTGGTGTTAGTGCCGTTCATTGGTTTCGGTCTGTGGAAGGCCAGGCACTTCTTTGCGAACAAACGCCCGATCGTGCGCGCCGAACAACCGCTGGACCCGGTGCGCCTCGCCGCGCTGGCAGAACTCGTGCGGATGCCCAAACCCTACGACGGCGCGCCGGCCGGTGCCTGGTTGCAGCAACTCAACGGTTTGCTCAAACGCCTGTGCCGCAACCATTACCCCTACAGCCAGAGCCACACCCTCAATGGGCGCAAATGGCTGGCATTCCTCGACAATCGCTGCCCGGCCGCCGGCCTGACCCGCTGGATGGTGCTGGTCGAAGGCGCCTACAAACCCGAATGCAAACTCGACGACAAGGCCATCGCCGGCCTGACTCAAGCGGTCGACACCTGGATTCGTAAACATGTTTGAGTTCGCCTGGCCGTGGGTCTTTGCCCTGTTGCCGCTACCCTGGCTGATGCGCGTCGTGCTGCCTGTCGCCGACAGTGGCGAGCCGGCGCTCAAAGTCAGCTTCCTCGGCGACCTCGAAGGCCTGGTCCGCCGCCGCGCCCGGGCCAACCTGCCGGCCTGGCGCCAACAGGCACCGTTCATTCTGCTGTGGCTGTTGCTACTGATCGCGGCGGCGCGCCCGCAATGGCTTGGCGAACCGCTGCCCATCGCCGCCAGCGGTCGCGATCTGCTGGTAGCGGTCGACGTGTCCGGCTCGATGGATTTCCCCGACATGCAGTGGCAGGACGAAGAAGTCAGTCGACTCACCCTGGTTCAGCACTTGCTCGGTGACTTCCTTGAAAGTCGCGATGGCGATCGCGTCGGCCTGATCCTGTTCGGCAGCCAGGCGTATCTGCAAGCACCGCTGACGTTCGACCGGCACACGGTGCGCGTGTGGCTTGACGAGGCGCGGATCGGCATCGCCGGCAAGAACACCGCCATCGGCGATGCCATCGGCCTGGCCCTCAAACGCCTGCGCCAACGCCCGGCACAAAGTCGCGTACTGATTCTGGTCACTGACGGCGCCAACAACGGTGGCCAAATCGACCCGCTCACGGCTGCGCGGCTGGCGGCTAGCGAAGGCGTGAAAATCTACCCGATCGGCATCGGCGCCGATCCGGAGCAAAGCGGCACTTTGGGTTTCCTGGGGGTCAACCCGAGCCTCGACCTCGACGAACCCTCCTTGATGGCGATCGCCGAAGCCACGGGCGGCCAGTATTTTCGCGCCCATGATGGCAAGGAACTGCAAGCGATCAAGGACACCCTCGACCAACTGGAACCGGTGACGCAGCAACCGACTCAGGCCCGCCCGGCTCAGGCGTTGTACCACTGGCCTTTGGCGCTGGCGTTGCTGTTGAGCATGCTGTTGGTTGTTCGCGAGCGCTGGCCGGATAACCCGTTGCGGCGACTGTTCACCAAGGACCTTCTGCAAACTCAACTGCCCGACTGGCGCCAGCGGCTTAAACGCCTGCGTCTGCGGAGGCGCCGATGAGTGCACTCTGGCCGTACTTGTTTCGCCCCTGGTGGTTGCTGTTGATGCCATTGCTGGGCTGGTTGCTCTGGCAACTCTGGCATCGGCAGAAACGCGCCGGGCGCTGGCAGATGATTCTGCCACCGGCCTTCCATGCCGCGCTGCTCAGTGGTGGCAGCGGTCGCGACAGCAAATTGCCGTGGGTCATCCTTGGATGTGCCTGGGTGCTGACTGTTCTGGCGCTGCTTGGGCCGAGCTGGGAACGTGTCGAGCAAGCCAGCCAGAAACCCGCCGACCCACTGGTCGTGGTCCTTGAGCTGACCCCGGAAATGCTCGCCACCGACGTACCGCCCAGCCGGCTGGAACAGGCTCGGCGCAAGCTGTTCGACCTGCTGGAGAACCGCAGCGATGCCCAGACCGCGATCGTCGTCTACGCCGGCAGCGCTCACACTTTAGTGCCGCTATCTGATGACCTGTCGACCAGCCGTAATCTATTGGATGCCCTCAAGCCTTCGCTGATGCCCCAAGTGGGACATCGCGCCGACCTGGCGGTGACCAAGGCCCTTGCCCTGCTGAAACAGGGCGCCCTCGGCGACGGGCGGATCCTGCTGATCGGTTCGACCTTGACCGAACTGGAACGCCAGGGGATTGAGCAGGCGCTGGACGGCAAATCGACACAATTTCTGATGCTCGGTATCGGCACTGCCGAAGGCGCGCCGATCACCCAGGAGGACGGCAGTTTCCTGAAGGACGACCAGGGCGCGATTCTAGTGCCACATCTGGACGAACCAGGCCTGAAAGCCTTTGCCAGCGACTTGGACGGACGCTATCGCCACGCGCGCCTGGACGATGCCGACTTGCGCGCACTAGGTTTGCTCGAGGGACCACGCACGTTGCGCAACGACGGCCATACCCTGCGCCTCGATACGTGGGCCGATCAGGGTTACTGGCTGTTGTTGCCGTTGCTGCTGCTGGCGGCGTGCGCCGGTCGTCGCGGCTGGCTGTTCTGCTTGCCACTGCTGTTTTTGCTGCCTCAACCGAGTTATGCCTTCGACTTCAACGATTTGTGGCTGCGGCCCGACCAACAGGGTCTGATCTTGCTCAAGCAAAAGCGCCCGGCCGAGGCGGCGCAGCATTTCGAAGATCGACAATGGCAAGGTGTCGCGCTCTATGAGGCAGGCGATTACAGCGGCGCCGCCCAGCGGTTCGCCGAAGGCAGCGACGCCCACGCCCACTACAATCGTGGCAACGCCCTGGCCAAAAGCGGCGAGCTGGAAGCCGCGCTGGATGCCTACGATCAGGCGCTGGAACGCCAACCGGATTTGCGTCCGGCCCTGACCAACAAAGCGCTGGTGGAAACTCTGCTCAAGCAGAAAAACACTCCACCGCCCGTTGATCAGGACAAAAACGCCGGCAACGAGACCGAGCCCCCCACGCAAGAACCGCCGCCGGGCGCGGCCACGCAACCGTCGGATAAGGGCGAACCGAAAAGCGACGGCCAACCAACCACGACGGACTCTGACCAACAGAGCAAAACGCCGTCGAAACCCGGCACCAATGAAGTCCCGGGCAGTGAACTGGGGGATGAAGACAGCACCCGACCACCGATGCGCCCGGCCAACGACAGCATCGACGGCGAACAGCGCCAGGCGCTGGAGCAATGGCTGCGCAAGATCCCGGATGACCCGGGTGAATTGCTCAGGCGCAAATTCTGGTACGAACAGCAACAACATCAGGATCAGGGAAAAACTCGATGACCCGCTTCACCACTTTCTTGCTCGCACTGCTGATCTGCACTGTTCAGGCCCAGGCTGCGGGGCTGGTCGCCAGTGTGGATCGCAGTCGCCTGAACAGCGGCGAAACGATTGAACTGACCCTGGAAACCAACGACGTGACGCAGTTCGGCAAGCCCGACCTGACACCACTGGAGCCGCTGTTCGACGTGCGCGGCACCCGTCAGGTCAACCAGCTGACCACCCTGAACGGCGACAACCGGGCGACCACTCGCTGGATCATCACCCTGCTGCCTCGGCAAAACGGCAGCGTGGTGATTCCGTCACTGCAACTGGGTGACGTGCAGAGCCAGCCGATCACCGTGCAAGTGGTCGAGACCGAAACCCAGGACAGCCCGACCCAACGGGACCCGGTGTTCATCGACGCCAGCCTCGATCAAAACAGCGTGTACGTACAAGCCCAGGCGATCCTGACCTTGCGCATCTACCATTCGGTGTCGCTGTACGACGACAGCAGCCTGCCCCCTTTGCAAATCCCCGATGTGCGCATCGAGCAACTGGGCGAAGCACGCACCTATGAGAAAGACATCAATGGCCTGCGCCACGGCGTGATCGAAATGCGCTACGCGATCTACCCGCAACACAGCGGTGAGCTGGTCATTCCACCGCAGATATTCAATGCCGCACTGGTGGACGCACAACCCGCCAAGGACTCAGCCGCGCAGGCACCGAAATCCGGCAAATTGATGCGGGTCAGTTCCGCCGAGATTCTGCTGACGGTCAAGGCCAAACCCATCACCTACCCGGCCGACGTGCCATGGCTGCCGGCCCGTAGTCTCAGCCTGAGCGAAAGCTGGAACCCGGAACCGGATCATGCGCAGGTGGGTGATTCATTGACCCGCAGCCTGACGGTAAAGGCTGAGGGGCTGGACAGTTCGCAATTGCCACCGCTGCCCGCCACCGACGTCAACGGCTTGCGGCGCTACCCGGATCAACCGGTACTGGGCAACCAGAACAGCGAACGAGGCCTGATCGGCAGTCGCGAAGACCGTGAAGCCCTCGTCCCGACGCGTAGTGGCGCAATCGAATTGCCAGCGGTTGAAGTGATCTGGTGGAACACCTTCGAGGACCACCTCGATCACAGCAGCCTGCCGGCTCAAACCCTGCCAGTGGCGAACAACCCGAGCCTGATGGTCGACACCCCGGCCGGCATGCCTCAAGTCTTTTCCGCAGCCGACAACGAAGCCCTCTGGTGGTGGAAACTCAGCACCCTGATCCTGGCCTGCACCACCCTGCTGGGCTTCGGTCTCTGGTGGCGCGCCCGCTGGCAACCGGCAATCCTGCGCGCGGCGCAGACCGGCCCGAGCCCGCGCACCGTGCTCGACGATCTCAAACGCGCCTGTCAGGCCAACGACTCCCACGCCACCCGCCAGGCCCTCGACGCCTGGGCCCGACAACAACCGGAAACCCTGGCCGATATGGCGGCGCGCTTTGTGCCGTTGTCCGACGCCCTCGATGGCTTGAACGGCGCGCTCTACAGCGAAACCGGCCAGCATTGGCAAGGTGAAGACTTGTGGCGGGCGATCAAGGCGATTCCGATTGCCGAGCGGGTTCAGGATCCGGTGGGCGACAGTGGATTGCCGCCGCTTTATCCGAAGTAAAATCACTATCACTTGAGGGAAGGGGCTTTTGTGGCGAGGGGGCTTGCCCCCGTTCGGCCGCGAAGCGGTCGTAAATCCAGGTAATGTGATGTATCTGAAGAAACGGAGGGGCCGCTTCGCGACCCAACGGGGGCAAGCCCCCTCGCCACAAAAGCCCCGCCACTACAGCAAGGTCAGTACATAGCCACATCCAACGTGTTTGCCAGTAAACTCCCTCCCCTTTAGCCGCCATCATTTTCCTCGCGGCCATCACCTTATTTCCTACGGAGTTCACCTTGCGTCTGTTTCACACCTCCGACTGGCACCTTGGGCAAAACCTGCACGGCCAGGAACGCGATTTCGAACACGCCTGCTTTCTCGAATGGCTGCTGCGCCAGCTGAAGCTGGACCAGCCAGACGTGCTGCTGATCGCCGGCGATATCTTCGACACGGTCAACCCGCCGGTCAAAGCCCAGGAACGCCTCTACGACTTCATCGTCAGTGCCCATGAACAACAACCGAAGCTGACCATCGTGATGATCGCCGGCAACCACGACTCCGGCTCGCGGATCGAACTGCCCGCGCCGTTGATGCGGCGTTTGCGCACGCATGCGCTGGGTCGTGTGCTGTGGCTGGATGATGGTCAACTCGACGCTGAGCGCCTGCTGCTGCCATTGCCGGATGCCAAGGGCAAAACCGTCGCCTGGTGCCTGGCGCTGCCGTTCCTGCGACCGGCAGAAGTGACTGGCGCGCATTTGGGTGACAACTACCTGCGCGGTATCGGTCAGGTACACGAATGGCTGATCGAAGCCGCCAATGCCAAGCGCAAACCGGGTCAGGCGCTGATCGCCATCAGCCACGCGCACATGGCCGGCGGCTCGGTGTCGGAAGACTCCGAGCGCAGCCTGATCATCGGCAACGCCGAAGCGCTGCCCGCCAGCCTGTTCGGGCCGAGCATCAGTTACGTCGCCCTCGGTCACTTGCACAAGCCGCAGAAGGTCAATGGTGAAGAGCGCATCCGCTACAGCGGCTCGCCGATTCCGTTGTCGTTCTCCGAGATTGGCTATCAGCACCAGATTCTCGACATCACACTGAAAGGCGAAACCCTGGTCAGCGTCGAACCCAAACTGATCCCCCGGGCGGTGAATCTGCAACGCATCGGTCCCGCGCCACTGGCGGAAATCCTCCTGCAATTGGCCGATTTGCCAAATATCGACCTACTGGCCGATATCCAGCGCCAGCCATGGCTGGAAGTTCGGGTGCGCCTCGATGAGCCGCAACCCGACTTGCGTTATCAAGTGGAAACCGCCCTGCAAGGCAAAGCCGTGCGGCTGGTGCGGATCGCCGCTGAATACGCTGGCAACGGCAGCCGCGATGGCGTCGATGACGGCACGACCTTGATCGAACTCGACCAGCTCTCGCCTCAGGAACTGTTCAGCCGCGCCTGGCAGGACAACTACGGCAGCGAGGTCGACGAGCAAACCCTCAAGGACTTCGCCGAGCTGTTGCAAGACGTGCAGATGGAGAGCGAACAACCATGAAGATCCTCGCGATCCGCCTGAAAAACCTCGCCTCACTGGCCGGGCCTTTTGAAATCGACTTTACCGCTGAGCCGCTGGCCAGCGCCGGTCTGTTCGCGATCACCGGGCCGACCGGCGCCGGTAAAAGCACCTTGCTCGACGCCTTGTGCCTGGCGCTGTTCGGTGCTGTGCCTCGGCTGAGCAATGCCCAGGTGTCTGCCAAAGCGCCAGACGCCGACGGCGAGATCAGCACTGGCGACCCCCGCACATTGCTGCGTCGCGGCACGGGTGAAGGTTATGCCGAAGTCGATTTCGTTGGCATCGATGGCCGTCGCTACCGCGCTCGCTGGGAAGCTAATCGCGCCCGGGAGAAGGCCGGCGGCAAGCTGCAAGCCAGCCGTCAGAGTTTGCGCGACATCGATCTGGATCAACTGCTGGCCAGTCAGAAAGTTGAATTCAAAACCCAGCTCGAATCCGTTCTGGGCCTGAACTTCGAGCAATTCACCCGTGCGGTGCTGCTGGCTCAGAGTGAATTCAGTGCATTCCTCAAGGCCAACGACAACGAACGTAGCGAACTGCTGGAAAAACTCACCGACACCGCGCTGTATACGCGCCTCGGTCGACGAGCGTTCGACAAAACCAAAGAGGCTCGCGAAACCCACAAGCTGTTGCAGGACCAGGCCACCGGCGTGACGCCGCTGTCGCCCGAAGCGCGCGCGGAACTCGATGAACGCTTCAACGAGGCTCAGCAACAACTCAAGACCCAGCAAGCGCAGCTCAAGCAATTGGAACTGCAACACACCTGGCTCAAGGATTTGCGTCAGTTGCAGGACGAACAACAGAGCGCCACCGAGCAGCTGCAATCGGCCCGGCAGCACTGGGAAGGTCTGGCCGGCGAACGTTTGAAGCTGACTCGCCTGGAGCAACTGGCCCCCCAACGGCACCAGTTCGCCCGCAAGACTGAACTCACCGCCCAGCTCACACCGCTGGCCGCGCAGATTCAGCAACACACCCAACAGCAAACCGAGCTGAACGAGCGTCAGGCGCAACTCGAACACAGCCTGAGCGCTGCGCAGGCCGCCCTCGTCGAAGCCCAAGGCCAACACACCACCAGCGCGCCACTGCTGCGTCAGGCCTTCGAAGAGCAAAGCACCCTCGCCCGTCTGGTCAAGGACGCCAGCCTCAGTGCCGAGCTCAAGCAGCAGACGGAACTGGCCTGGACTCAGGGCCAAAACACGATCCAAGGCCTGCTCGACCAACAGAAACAGGTCGCCGAACGTTTGCAGCGGATTGCCGGGGAGCTTGAACAAAGCACCCCTCTGGCGCCCTTGAGCGATGCCTGGAACGCCTACCGTGATCGCCTGCAACAGCTGATGTTGATCGGCAATCGCCTGAACAAGGGCCAGGCCGAACTGGCCGCCCTGGAACAAAGCGCCGCTCGCGCTGCCGAGGACCTGTCCACTCAGCGCCAGAGCCTTGAAGTGCTGTACAAGGAAGCCGGCGCCGAACCGGAAGCGGTGGCCGAGCAGATCCGGATTCTCGGGAGTCTGTTGCAGGATAACCGCAAGCAGCAGCGAGCTTTTGAGGAGCTGACACGCCTGTGGGCCAGTCAGCAGGAACTGGACAAGCGCGCGTCCGAACTCCAGCAGCGCCAGCTCACCGCTCAGCAAGAACGAGAACGTCTGACCCAGGACGGTGTAAAAGCCAAGAACGAATTGGTCGTTGCCGAACAGACCCTGAGCGTCACCCGCGAACTGCTGGAGCGCCAACGCCTGGCCCGCAGCGCCAGTGTCGAAGAACTGCGCGAGCAGTTGCAGGACGATCAGCCGTGCCCGGTCTGTGGCAGCCCCGACCATCCCTATCATCAGCCCGAAGCCCTGCTGCAGAGCCTTGGCCGGCATGATGAAAGCGAACAGGCCAACGCCCAGAAAGCCGTCGACCTGCTGAAAGAAAAACTCACTGACCTGCGCGCTGAAGTGGGCGGCGTGATTGCCCAGCAAAAAGAGTTGCTGCAACAACAAGAACACCTCGCGACGCAGCAGCAGAGCCTGGCACCGAGCCTTGAAGCCCATCCGTTGTCTGCGCAATTGCTCACGCAGGATGCGGCTAAACGCGATGCCTGGTTGGTGCAGCAAAATAACCAGTTGAACCAAAGCATCACTCAGGACGAACAACGGCAAACCGCCCTGCTGGCCCTGCAGCAAGACGCCGCGCGCCTTCAACAGCAACTGCGTAGCGCTGAAGCGGCGAGCCAGCAAGCTGCCCAGCACCTGGCCAACCAGCAACGTGAGTTGAGCAGTGATCGCCAGCGTCTGGACGAGGAGTTGACGGCGTTCAGCACCCTGCTCCCGGCCGATACGCTGCAAGCGCTGCGCAACGAGCCGGCCGCGACCTTCATGCAGTTGGACCGGCAGATCAGCCAGCGCCTGGAACAACTCGATCAGCAACGCGATGAACTCAGCGAACAGCAACAACGGCAGCAGACGCTGGAGAAAGAACAGGACCGCCAGCTCACTCGCCTCCAGCAGTTGGAAACGGCCCGCCAGCAGTTCACCGCCCTCGCCGACCAGCAACAGGCCTGCCAGCAAAAACTCACGCAATTGCTCGGCGAACACGCCAGCGCCGAGCAGTGGCAGCAGCAACTGGATCAAGCCGTCGAACAGGCGCGCAATGCCGAAGCCACGGCCAATCAGGAACTGCAAACCGTGCGTACGCGGCTGGTGCAGCTGGGCGCCGAACTCAAGGCTCAGCAAGAACGTTCGCAGGCACTGGACACCGAAGATCGCGAGCTGAGCGGCAAGATTGCCGACTGGCGCGCATTGCATCCGGAGCTGGATGACGGTGGTCTGGAAGATCTGCTGAGTGTCGACGACCAGCAGCTCAGCGAACTGCGCCGGCAATTGCAGCAAAGCGAAAAAGCCATCGAACAGACCAAGGTCCTGTTACAGGAACGCGATCAGCGTCTGCTCAATCACCAGGCACAGCACAACGGCAATCTCGACTTCGAACAGCTGGCGACGGCGCTTGCCGAATTGCAAAACCAGTTCACCGCCAGCGAACACCGTTGCGCCGAACTGCGCGCCGAACAGGCCGAGGATCAGCGCCGGCAAAACGCCAATCAGGCCCTCGCGCAGCAGATTGCCGACGCCTATACCGAATACCAGCGCTGGGCACGTTTGAATGCCCTGATCGGTTCGGCCACGGGCGACACCTTCCGCAAGATCGCCCAGGCCTACAACCTCGACCTGCTGGTGCATCACGCCAACGTTCAGTTGCGGCAACTGGTGCGGCGCTACCGCCTCAAACGTGGCGGCAGCATGCTCGGTTTGCTGGTGATGGACACCGAGATGGGTGATGAACTGCGTTCGGTGCATTCGTTGTCCGGCGGCGAGACGTTCCTGGTGTCACTGGCCCTGGCGCTCGGTTTGGCGTCGATGGCATCGAGCACGTTGAAAATCGAATCGTTGTTCATCGACGAAGGCTTCGGCAGCCTCGATCCGGAATCCCTGCAACTGGCCATGGATGCTCTCGACGGCTTGCAAGCCCAGGGACGAAAAGTCGCGGTGATTTCACACGTACAGGAAATGCATGAACGGATTCCGGTGCAGATTCAGGTGCGCCGTCAGGGCAACGGCCTGAGTACGCTGGAGGTGAAATGAATACGCTGTATTCCTTCCGCCGCTGCCCCTACGCGATGCGGGCGCGCATGGCCCTGCGCTATTCAGGGGTTGCGGTGAATATTGTCGAGGTCAGCCTGAAGGACAAACCTGCCGAAATGCTCGCGCTGTCGAGCAAAGGCACGGTGCCGGTGCTGAGCGTCGACGGTCAGGTGATCGATGAAAGCCTGGCGATCATGCACTGGGCCCTGGCGCAGAATGATCCGCAGGATTGGTTGCTCAAGGATGCTCCTGCCGGGCAGCAACTCATTGCCGGGTTGATCGAAGAAAACGATCAGGTGTTCAAAGTGCACCTGAATCGCTACAAGTACGCCGAGCGATACCCCGAGCAGCCAATGACGGTTTATCGAGCTGAGGGCGAGGTGTTTTTGCGCAGGCTCGATGAGTTGCTGGAGGGACGCGACTACTTGCTGGCCGAGCATCCGAGCCTGGCGGATGTGGCGCTGATGCCGTTCGTGCGGCAGTTCGCCCATGTGGATCGCGAGTGGTTTGGGCAGACGCCCTATCGCCGTTTGCAGGCCTGGTTGCAGCGGTTTCTGGAGTCGGAGCTATTTATTGGCGTGATGCAAAAATAAGAAAATACATAAATTGTGGCGAGGGAGCTTGCTCCCGTTCGGCTGCGAAGCAGTCGTGAATCGACGGATAGAGTATTCCTGAAGGGACAAGGTTGCAGGTTTTGGGGTCGCGTCGCAGCCCAGCGGGAGCAAGCTCCCTCGCCACAATGGACCTCATCGCTGCCGGCATTTACGCAAACACTTCACACATCTGCAACACCGAGCAATCCACGTGGAACGGCCCGAAGAAGTCGTTCTGGCGTTCGATTGGCGGGTTGCCGGCCAGCAGCCCCAAAGCCTTCGCGGTTTCAATGTTACGAGCAAGGTTGTGATTGGCTTCGATAGTCCGTGCCACCGACCCCGCCGAGCCCTGTCCGATCCCCAGCAAGGAAGATCCATTGGTCATGAACGCCAGGAAGGCGATGACCCAAAGTCTGTGCCCTTTCATTCCCCGGCGACTCCCGCGAGTTCAGCTTGATCGACCATCGCGGTTTGCGAACGGTGTTCAAACTGGATGCCGGGATGAGCGACTTGAATCGGCGCTTCAAGTGGTTGGCGCGATTGTGGCGAGAGGCTGACAACCAGCACCAGGACCACGTAAAGAGCGATAGCCAGGTAGGCGCCGTGTTTGGCAGAAGTGATGATTGCGCTGGCCATGATGTTCTCCGCAGGCATGTTTCGATGCCCACAGAATCGATCAAAAAACCGGTGGTAACCACTCAGGATTACCCATAGTAACCATCAGCTTCGTTAATCATTGAACCAAACTATCTTAGTCTTCAATAAAACTTATCAAGCGCTCGCGGGCCGCATCCGGCTCGTCTGGAACGGGCTGGGCAGCCGAAAGAATGGGAGTGGAATAGAGAAACAGAAGAACCACGGCCAGACGCATTGCCATGCTGTCGATCCTTATCAGGAGAAGGAGTCAAAAAATCAGCGTCAAATTTAAACGTGTGGCCATGTGATATCAAGCATTACATTGATGGCAATATAATGCTGTCGTAAACGCGTTATGCAGGAGCGACATCACTCAGGTTTCTCAAAGCTTTTCAGCTCGATCCACTCAAGTGACTTCGCTCCTGCATAAAAGGTGCAGGGTTCAAATTTCAGCCTTGGGTCTTGTGATCCAGAGCCGCGTAAAAGTTGGCGCTCTGTTGCAAGTATTTCTGGGTGTAGCTTTGGGCGTGGGATTTTTGGTCGCTGATTTCAACGTTGGCGCTGGCTGGCAACGCAACGGTGGCAGAGATTGCGGAAGCGGCGATTACAGAGAAGAGATTGAAGTTCATGGCGGTGTTCCTCGGATTCGGTTGGCTTGCTTGCCCGGTGGGGCCGTGAAGCAAACTTAACCTTCGAGGTTGGCGCCTTGAAATCTTTTGTAGCATTAGCAGATATCAGCGTCATTAATAGAAGGATGCAGGCCCCATCAACCGGGGCCTGCGGCTTATTGACGCACCATGAACTTGAGGTCGCTCGGGGCATCCATCGGCAGTTTTTGCACGGTTTTACCCAGCAGGCCTGTCTTGGAATCGCGCTCGACGACGACAATTTGGTTGCTTTTCTGATTGGCGATCAACAAGAACTTGCCACTCGGATCGAGGCTGAACTCGCGCGGGTGATCACCTTCTACGGAACGGCGCTGCAGCTCCTTGAGGTGCCCGGTCGCAGGATCGATGGCGAACACCAGCAACTGATTGGCGGTGCCACGGTTGCTGACGTAGAGGAACTTGCCATCGCTTGACGCGTGAAGTGCAGCGGCTGCCTTGTCCGAAACGGGTTGCCCCGCCGCCAGCTCAACCATCTGCGTTTGCTTGAGTTGGCCATCCTTGTAATCGAACACCGCAACCTGCGCACTCATTTCCATGGTCAGCCACGCGTGTTTGCCATCGGCGCTAAACAGCAGATGACGCGGACCGCTGCCGGGTGGCAACTGGACGGACGCCGGTGTAGCGGCGGTCAAGGGCAGTTCCGGGTTAGCCGTGGGGTCGAAGCGGTAGGCAAAGATCTTGTCGGCGCCCAGGTCATTGGAGAACACATACTGGCCGTCCGGCGAGGACACCGTGGAATGCACGTGTGCCGACATCTGCCGTTCAGGATTGACCCGGCTCGATGGATGGCTGCTCATCTGCACCACGGGTTTGAGTTTGCCATCGGCGTCCACCGGCAACACCGCCAGGGTGCCGCCCGGATCTTCAGACACCGAATAGTTGCTGACAAACAGGTGACTGGCTTCAGCGCTGAGGCCCGAATGCGTCGGCTCGTTGCCCAGGCTCTGCACCTGATTGATCAGGCTCAGTTCATGGGTTTTCGGATCGATCGCATAACTGCTGACGCGCCCTACCGGATCGCTCTGTCCCGGGCCGTTTTCGTTGACCACGAACAGCTGACGCTGATCCTTGGACAGGGTCAGCCAGGATGGGTTTTCGCTCTTGATCACTTGCAACGGCTTGGCGTCGATCTGCCCGGTAGCGCTGTCGAAGTTCAGGCGATAAATCCCCTGGCTCTGACCGGCTGTGTAGGAACCGACCAGCAACTGATAGTCGTCGGCCGACGCAGCCTGAAAACCAATCGCGCCGACGCTGCCGGCCATCAACAATGGCCAGAGCTTACGCATCCTCATTCGCTTCTTCCTCGTCGTCATCACCGCGGAACGCGGTCATGCACACCAACCGGTGCTCGCCGGAACTGCCGGTGATCAGCCAGCTTTGCAGGTCTGGATCGAAGGTCGCGGCCTCGACCTCGGCCGGGGAGAATTCCCAGTGCTTGGACACACGACCGTCCAGGCATTCGATGTGCAGGTTATCGTCTTCATCGAGGGAGAATTCGAAGGCATGCAGCCCGTCGATTTCCACCATATCGCAGTGTTCGAGGGTGGCGAGCAAGGTGTCGGTTGGGGCGGTCATGGCAGTCAATCTTTGAATGGGAAAGACGCAATGATAGCTCAATGCAGGAGCAACTCCGTGTCGGTCACTAAACTCACACACAACCCCGAACAAATGTGGGAGATTCTATGGTTGAGGGAAAGCCCTCAACTGGCTTTTGGCTGATATTCGCTTTGACCTTTCAGCAAGGCGAATACCACCCGAGCAAGC
>NZ_QKZG01000011.1:0-200703 GCF_003254125.1 Pseudomonas sp. 478 | reverse complement strand
AGCGCCGACGGCACCCTCACCTCGGTCACCGTCCATATCAACGGGACCAACGATGCCGCGGTGCTGTCCTCGGCCAGCGTCACGCTGACCGAAACTGATGCCCCGCTGACCACGGCTGGCACCCTGACCATCAGTGACGTCGACAGTGCCGCGACCTTCGTCGCGCAAACCAACACCGCCGGCAGCTACGGCCAGTTCTCCCTCGGCACTGACGGTGCCTGGACCTATGTCGCCGATAGCGCCCACAACGAGTTCGTCGCCGGCACCACCTACACCGACACCTTCACGGTACTCAGCGCCGACGGCACCGCGACCGCAGTGACGGTGACCATCACCGGCAGCAACGATGCCGCGGTGCTGTCCTCGGCCAGCGTCACGCTGACCGAAACCGATGCCCCACTGACCACCAACGGCACCCTCAGCATCAGCGATGTCGACAGCGCCGCGACCTTCGTCGCCCAGTCCAACACCGCCGGCAGTTACGGCCAGTTCTCCCTCGGCACTGACGGTGCCTGGAGCTACGTCGCCGACTCCGCCCACAACGAGTTCGCCGCCGGCACCACCTACACCGACACCTTCACGGTGAGCAGCGCCGACGGCACCCTCACCTCGGTCACCGTGCATATCAACGGGACCAACGATGCCGCGGTGCTGTCCGCCGACATTGCCAACCTGACCGAGACCAATGCCGTCGTCGACATCTCCACCAACGGCAACCTCACCATCAGCGACGTCGACAGCGCCGCGACCTTCATCGCCCAGTCCAACACCGCCGGCAGTTACGGCCAGTTCTCCCTCGGCACCGACGGTGCCTGGAGCTACGTCGCCGACTCCGCCCACAACGAGTTCGCTGCCGGCACCACCTACACCGATACCTTTACGGTGAGCAGCGCCGACGGCACCCTCACCTCGGTCACCGTCCACATCCTCGGCAGCAACGATGCCGCCGTGCTGTCCTCGGCCAGCGTCACGCTGACCGAAACCGATACCCCGCTGACCACCAACGGCACCCTGAGCATCAGCGACGTCGACAGCGCCGCGACATTCGTCGCCCAGAGCAACACCGCCGGCAGTTATGGCCAGTTCTCCCTCGGCACTGACGGTACCTGGAGCTACGTCGCCGATAGCGCCCACAACGAGTTCGCCGCCGGCACCACCTACACCGACACCTTCACCGTGAGCAGTGCCGACGGCACCGCGACCGCAGTGACGGTGACCATCACCGGCAGCAATGACGCGGCGGAGCTGTCCTCGGCCAGCGTCACGCTGACCGAAACCGATGCTCCACTGACCACCAACGGCACCCTGAGCATCAGCGACGTCGACAGCGCCGCGACTTTCGTCGCCCAGCCCAACACCGCCGGCAGTTATGGCCAGTTCTCCCTCGGCACTGATGGTGCCTGGAGCTATGTCGCCGACTCCGCCCACAACGAGTTCGCCGCCGGCAGCAGCTACACCGACACCTTCGCGGTGAGCAGTGCCGACGGTACCCTCACCTCGGTCACCGTCCATATCAGCGGGACCAACGATGCCGCGGTGTTGTCCGCCGACATTGCCAACCTGACCGAAACCAACGCCCCACTGACCACCAACGGCACCCTGACCATCAGCGACGTCGACAGCGCCGCAACCTTCGTCGCGCAGACCAACACCGCCGGCAGCTATGGCCAGTTCTCCCTCGGCACCGACGGTGCCTGGAGCTACGTCGCCGACTCTGCCCACAACGAGTTCGCCGCCGGCACCACCTACACCGACACCTTCGCGGTGAGCAGTGCCGACGGCACCCTCACCTCGGTCACCGTGCATATCAACGGGACCAACGATGCCGCCGTGCTGTCCGCCGATATTGCCAACCTGACCGAGACCAATGCCGTCGTCGACATCTCCACCAATGGCAACCTCACCATCAGCGACGTCGACAGCGCCACGACCTTCGTCGCCCAGTCCAACACCGCCGGCAGTTACGGCCAGTTCTCCCTCGGCACCGACGGTGCCTGGAGCTATGTCGCCGACTCCGCCCACAACGAGTTCGTCGCCGGCAGCACCTACACCGACACCTTCACGGTGAGCAGCGCCGACGGCACCCTCACCTCGGTCACCGTGCATATTCTCGGCAGCAACGACGCTGCCGTGCTGTCCTCAGCCAGCGTCACGCTGACCGAGACCGATGCCCCACTGATCACCAACGGCACCCTGAGCATCAGCGATGTCGACAGCGCCGCGACCTTCGTCGCGCAGAGCAACATTGTTGGCAGCTATGGCCAGTTCTCCCTCGGCACTGAGGGTGCCTGGAGCTACGTCGCCGATTCCGCCCACAACGAGTTCGTCGCCGGCACCACCTACACCGACACCTTCACCGTGAGCAGTGCCGACGGCACCGCGACCGCCGTGACGGTGACCATCACCGGCAGCAACGACGCCGCGGTGCTGTCCTCGGCCAGCGTCACGCTGACCGAAACCGATGCCCCAGTGACCACCAACGGCACCCTGACCATCAGCGACGTCGACAGCGCCGCAACCTTCATCGCCCAGTCCAACACCGCCGGCAGCTATGGCCAGTTCTCCCTCGGCACTGATGGTGCCTGGAGCTACGTCGCCGATTCCGCCCACAACGAGTTCGTAGCCGGCAGCACCTACACCGACACCTTCGCGGTGAGCAGTGCCGACGGCACCCTTACCTCGGTCACAGTCCACATCACCGGGACTAACGATGCGCCGGTAATGACGACTGGTGGGTCGCTGTCATACACAGAAAACCAGGTAGCGACGACGATCAACTCGGCGCTGACGATCACCGATATCGACAGTAGCAACCTGACGGGCGCCACAGTATCGATCACCAGTAACTTCGCCACGGGTCAAGACGTACTCGCGTTCACCAACCAGAATGGCATTACCGGCAGCTACAACGCTGGCACTGGCGTGCTGACACTGACCGGAGCCGCGACGGTGGTGCAGTACCAGGCCGCACTGCGCTCGGTGACCTACTCCAACAGTAGCGACAACCCTTCAACGACGGCGCGCACCATTAGCTTCCAGGTGGATGATGGGGCGGCGGCCAACCATGCCAGCAATGTCGCGACAACGACCGTCACGGTGTCGGCAGTCAACGACGCACCGACGACTTCTGGCTTGGCCATAACCGAGACGTCGATCAGCTTCGTCGCGGCCGACCCGGACAATGCGACGCTGTCGCTGCAGAGTCCGTTTGCCGCAGCGTTCGGCAACCCCTCGATCACCAGCGGCGCCAGCACGAATCTGTCCCCCGTGGAGCAAGGCTCCGTGGTGTTGGGTACCTTGCAGGTGAAAGATGGCAGCGTCGCGGCGGGCGTAGTGGAGCTCTATCTCGGCACGAGCGCGGGCAACAACATCCAAGCAGGCAGCCCCGACACAGCAATCTACGGCTTCGGTGGCACGGACAATCTGTCCGGCGGTGCCGGTGCTGACTGGATTTTTGGTGGCGCGGGCAACGACGTGATCGTCGGCGCAGCGAATGACCGTCTGCTCGACGGCGGCACCGGAACCGATACCCTCAATGTCGGTAATGTCTTCGTCAATACGAGCGACAGCCAGATCGCGAATATTGAAAACATACAACTCACCACTGCGTCAGGAATACTGATCCTGAACGCCCAAACCGAAAGTTTCACCATCTTTGGTACTTCGGGTGCCGATCAAATCGTCGCGGGCAGCGGGAATGACACGATCTTTGGCACTGACAACGACACACTGCTAGATGGCGGTACTGGCACCGACACCCTGGGTACAGGTCCCAACTTCACGAGCACAAGCGACGGGCAAATTACCGGTATCGAGAATGTATTGATCGGAACGGCTGCGACCCTGAACCTCTCCAACCAGACCGAAGGCTTCACCATTACCGGTTCTTCGGGTGTCGACACCATCACCGGCGGCACCGGTGCAGACAGCATCAGTGCGGCGGGTGGCAACGACATCATCAACGGTGCGCAGAACGACACGCTGCTCGACGGCGGAACCAATACCGATACGCTCAACGTCAACGCGAACTTCACCAGCACCAGCAATGCCCAGATCGCCAATATCGAAAACGTGACGCTGACGACTTCCGGGCTGACGCTCAACCTTGGCAACCAGACCGAAGCCTTCAATATCAATGGTTCATCCGGCGTCGATAACATCAGCGGCGGCAGCGGGGCCGACACCATTAACGGCCAGGCGGGCAACGATACGCTGACCGGTAATGGTGGGGCTGACCAGTTCCGACTGCGCACCAACGGTGGCACGGACACGATCACCGACTACACGGACAACACCGACAAGATTGGCTTCCTGGGTGGTGCCGTGACGGGTGGTGTCGGCTTCACAACCGTCGGGAGTTCGTCCGGTACAGCGCTGCTCTCCGCCGACTTTCAAACCCGCAACAGCATCAGCAACATCAACATCAATGACGACAACAAGATTGATGTGATCGACTCGAGTTCGCAGACGACGGCACAGATCACAACCGGCACTGGCGGCGGTGCCACCAACACCTACGTGATCGTATTCAACTCGACGACCGGCAAGGGCGAAATCTGGTTTGACACAGACTGGAGCAATACGGCGAGTCGGGTACAAGTGGCAACGCTGAACAACGTTACGACGTTGGCCGGGGTCGCTAACATCACAGCCTCAGATATCGTTGTCCATGACAATACCTTCGGTCCAGCCGGTATTGCGGGCAGCCCGATTAACCTGGGCCTGGCCGATGCGGTGACTCACGCAGGTGTCACCACGGTGAGCATTTCCGGTCTTCCCGCAGGCTGGACCCTGAACCAGGGCTCCGACAATGGTAATGGCACCTGGACGGTGGACCAGAGCAGCCTGGACACACTGACGGTCACGACAGCCGCGGATTTCGTGGGCGCCAGGGTTTTGCCGGTCACCATGACCTGGACCAATGCCGATGGCACGGTGGAAAGCGAAGTCATTCGTGACAATGTCGAGGCCTACGCTCCTGGCTCGCCAATCTTCGCCTTGTCAGCGGACGACAACCTCACCGGTTCCAGCAGCGCCGACCTGTTCGTGTTCGCCCAGCCGATTGGCAATAACGTCATCCATAGCTTCGATGCGGCGGCAGACAAGATCGACTTGATCGGCTTCACCGGTGTCACTGGTTATGCTGACTTGAGTATCGCTAACGATGCAAACGGCGATGCGCTGGTCAACATCGGCTCCGGCCAGACGGTCACCCTCAAAGGTGTCGATGCGGCGGACTTGAGCGAAGCGAACTTCCAGTTCGATGTGGACCCGCTCACCAACAACACCGGTACCCTCAGCATTGCCGACGGCGCGATCATGCCGTTCGGTGGCAGCATCCATAACAGCGGCACGATCGAGCTCGGCTCCGTCGGCAGTGCGACCCACCTTGAGATTCTGTTTCGTGGCGCAACCTTGACCGGTGGCGGTCAGGTGCAGCTATCCGACAGCGCGCAGAACGTGATTTTCGGCGGCAGCGCCGACACCGTGCTGACCAACGTCGACAACCGCATTTCCGGCGCCGGCCAATTGGGCGCCGGGCAGATGGTATTGGTCAATGCGGGGCTGATCCTGGCCAGCGGAGTGAACAGCCTGGTGCTCGACACCGGCACCCACACCATAACCAACAGCGGAGTGCTGGAATCTACGGGTACAGGCGGCATGACGGTGGCCAGTGCGGTCGACAACTCCGGCCACCTGTGGGCCAATGGTGGCGACCTGCACCTGCTGGCCGACGTGACCGGCAATGGCAGCGCCACCATCGACGGCGATGCAACCCTGAGCTTCGATGGCACCGCCCATACCTCAGTCGCCTTCCACGGCGAAGGTGCGGGCACGCTAGTGATCGCACAGGCCGAAGCGGCGGGCTCGCTGGTCGGCATCCTCGGTCTGGAAAGCGATGACATGCTGACCTTCGGCGATCTCGCCTTCGGCGCCAACACCCAACTCAGCTACAACGCCAACGCCTCTGGCGCCGGCGGCCTGCTGACGGTGGACGACGGTGTGCACCGGGCTGAAGTAAATCTGCTGGGGCACTACTCGGTGAATGACTTCCAGGCCACCGACGGCGGCGAGGCCGGCACCCAAGTCAGTTACCACGGCGAATCCAGCGGCACACTGGTGGGGACTATGGCGGCGGACGTAATCAGTGGCGGCGACGGCAACGACATCATTGTGGGCCGTGGCGGGGAGGACACGCTCAGCGGTGGCGCGGGAGCCGATGTGTTCGCCTACTTCAACGTGAATGAAGGCGGCGACCATATTCTCGATTACAACTTCGCCGAAGGAGACACAGTCGACCTCTCCGCGCTGCTTAACGCCAACTTCGTTAACGGCACCAGCCAGGTGTCCGACTTTGTCCAACTGGCGCAGTCCGGCAGCGACGTCACCGTGAAGGTGGATGTCGATGGCGCAGCCAATGGTACGAACTTCGCCGATGTGGCGGTCCTTGCCAACACGGGCACGAGCGGTACCGATCTGGTGCGCACCTGGTTTGGAGAGGCTGACCATACGCTGACGGCTTGATGTTGGGCTGGAGTTGAATCCACCGCTGTAGACAGCCACAAAAAAGCCCCACCAGATCACTCTGCGTGGGGCTTTCAAATTTATGGTGTCCCAGGGCAGGTTCGAACTGCCAACCTTCCCCTTAGGAGGGGGATGCTCTATCCAATTGAGCTACTGAGACACAAATCGACCACGAAGAAACGCGGTGCGATGGACGGCGTGCATGTTAACGGGCAGGCCTGCTTTTGTCATGTCGTCCTTTGGGCTTTTTAAGTGTAGGCAGACGCCTCGCCGGAGCGTGGCTTTGTTTACCGTGCAAATTGCATCACCGCAAAAGGCCATCATTGCAAAATGCAATGCAGGCACTTCGTATAAATATCTTAATTCATTGTTTTTAAAGGATTTAATTACCGTTAGACTCTTGGCATGCGGGCTGCTTTAGCTGTTCTCGAAGAACAACGGAGGCAAGCCTCATGAACAGCGCCCTTTTACTCTCGATCGCGACCGCTCTGGCGATTCTGCTGGGCTTTCATTTTGCCCCCGAGAGCGGTGTTCAGCCGGTTGCTCAACGCATGCCTCATTACCTTCAGGTGCAAAGAGCACCTCAACTGGCGGTAATGAGCGATCAGCGTAGCTTTGTCAGCCAAGAGGTGAGCCAGGAGGGCATTCTGCTGCCGGCTCAGTCTTCAGAACGTTTGGTATTTTGAATCACCCCCATCAGGAGCACCGCATGTCCAAATCAGCCGCAGGGTTTTTCATCCTCGCCTTACTGAGTGGCGTTCTTCATCTGTCAGTGGTCCAGGATACGGTCGTCACCCTGCCTTTGATCGCCAGCGGCGTGTTCGGTGCGCTGTTTGTGCTGGCGCTGATTGCCGGGCGCAAGATCAAGTTCGATCCGGTACTGCGTTAATCCTCAACAGGTCCAGCAGATTGGCAACCGTGGTGGACAGTTCGCCTGAATTGTCGAGTCGATGGATCTGCGCCTCACCGATTGAACCCTCTGCCGTGAATAACCCATTGCGGTGCAGCCTCGCTTCAATCTCAGCAAAACTTTCACGACCACGGCGCAGCAGGCGCTCTCGCAGCACTTCATCCTTGACCGTCAAGAGAACCGGCAATAGCGTTGGATACCGGTGCAGCGCCTGAGCCAGATGGCCGCGAGAGCCGTTGACCAAGACGTGCCGACCGTCATTGAGCCATTGATCTATTTCGATCGGAATACCGTAATCCAGGCCATTGGCGTTCCAGCACAGCGCGAAATCACCCTCGTCTCTGTGTTGCTCGAACTCTTCCCGGGAAACGCCAATCGCATCCTCGCCCACTGATTCGGTCGACCGCGTGATGACCCGACGCACCACTTCACAATTGAGCGTCTGCAACGGCTCACGAGCGGCTTCGATGAGGCTGTCCTTGCCGGACCCAGAAGGCCCCATCAAGTAAATCAGCCTGCCATCCATCTTGAAATCACCTCGCACTGCATGTCTTCCCCTAGTAAATCGGCCAATTGCCACTATCCTGTACAAGTAAGGAACGCTGATCGAATCTGCACAGCATGCGCCTTCAGGCGTCTCAGGACATCACCTGTCAGGCAAGAGGAAACGGCCAGCAATACGGACCAGGGCAAACTTTTCAAACCAGTCCGCATTTCTGATAATTGGTGCTGGCATAACGCCTTTATCCAGTTCAATATTTGTCACAGAATTGACGCCAACGAACTGGCTACTTTGAGGCATGATGCGAGCCTCTATCAATTCAGGTTGAACATTTGGCCAGACCGCTTGTCATATCAGACATCCTGCGGCCAATCCCGAGAACCGCTCCCCTGAACTAACCGGTTAAATATATGCGCCCATTGAAACAGGCAATTTATTCCAGCCGTACGGCTGACAAGTTCGTCGTACGTCTGCCAGACGGAATGCGTGAACGCATTGCCGAGGTGGCTCGCAATCATCATCGCAGCATGAACTCCGAAATCATCGCGCGCCTTGAGCAGAGCCTTATTCAGGAAGGCGCGCTGGGCGAAGAATTGAGCATGCGCCTGGACAGCCCGGAGCTGTCATTGCACGAACGTGAACTGCTGCAACGCTTCCGCCAACTCTCCCACCGTCAGCAGAATGCTCTTGTTTCGCTGATTGCGCATGATGCCGAAATGGCCACAGACGCTTCCTGATTTCATCCGAAAGTTCAAGCCAGCTTAATCGCTGGCTTTTTTTTGCCTGAAATTCGGACATAAAAAAACCCGCCGATTGATTGGCGGGTTTTTATGTCGATAAGTCAGAGCAGGAAGATCGTCGCCAACCCGAGAAAGATGAAGAACCCGCCACTGTCCGTCATAGCGGTGATCATCACACTGGCGCCCATCGCAGGATCACGCCCAAGCCGCGCCAGGGTCATGGGAATCAACACCCCCGCCAATGCCGCCAGCAACAGGTTGAGCGTCATGGCAGCAGTCATCACTACCCCCAGAGACCAACTGCCATACAGCAGATAGGCGACGACACCGATCACCCCCCCCCAGACCAGGCCATTGATCAGACCTACCGCCAATTCCTTGCGCATCAGGCGCGAAGTGTTGCCGGTGCTGACCTGATCCAGCGCCATGGCCCGAACGATCATGGTGATCGTCTGGTTACCCGAGTTGCCACCGATACCCGCCACGATCGGCATCAGTGCCGCCAACGCCACCAATTTCTCGATGGAGCCTTCGAAAAGACCGATCACCCGGGATGCAATGAATGCGGTGATCAGGTTAATTGCCAGCCAGGCCCAACGGTTACGCAGGGATTTCCAGACTGACGCAAAAATATCTTCCTCTTCACGCAGACCCGCCATGTTGAGAACTTCGTTTTCGCTCTCTTCACGAATCAAGTCGACCATTTCATCGATGGTCAGACGGCCGATCAGCTTGCCGTTCTTGTCGACTACAGGCGCCGAGATCAAGTCGTAACGTTCGAACGCCTGAGCAGCGTCATAGGCGTCTTCGTCCGGGTGAAAACTCACCGGGTCGCTGGCCATGACTTCAGAAACCTGTTTTTCCGGGTCGTTGACCAGCAAACGCTTGATTGGCAGCACGCCCTTGAGCACGCCGTCGTAATCGACCACGAACAGTTTGTCCGTGTGGCTTGGCAACTCCTTGAGGCGCCGCAGGTAACGCAAAACCACTTCGAGACTGACATCCTCACGGATCGTCACCATCTCGAAGTCCATCAGCGCACCGACCTGCTCCTCGTCGTAGGACAACGCAGAGCGGACGCGCTCACGCTGCTGACCATCGAGGGTTTCCATCAGCTCGTGGACGACGTCTCGCGGCAGCTCGGAGGCCAGGTCAGCAAGTTCGTCGGCATCCATGTCCTTGGCCGCAGCCAAGAGCTCGTGATCGTCCATGTCGGCGATCAGCGTTTCACGAACCGAATCGGATACTTCGAGCAGAATGTCGCCGTCGCGATCGGCCTTGACCAATTGCCAGAGCGTCAGACGATCGTCCAGCGGCAAGGCTTCAAGGATGTAGGCGACGTCGGCGGAGTGCAGATCATCGAGCTTGCGTTGCAACTCGACGAGGTTTTGCCGGTGAACCAGGTTCTCGACCCGGTCGTGATGCGGACCTTCCTGGCGGTGAGTCAGGTCTTCTACCACCCGCTGACGCTGCAGCAGCTCAACAACTTGAGCGAGGCGGTCCTGCAAGCTTTCCTGCGTTTTCTTTACTTCAACTTCAGACATAGGCGAACTCCACTCCCAGCAGCGGGGCACGCCGGAAGGATCAATCAGTCAATTCATGATTGGAAAAACGGGGTACTGAGTAACTACTGGGTAAGTCCATGGAGGTATTCCACAAGCCCCGGCGGGGCTGACGGGCGCAATGATACACCGCCCGACGGTTTTAAACGTTAAAAAATCGCGGCTGAAACAAGTGCTTGCAAGACAAACCTGAGCGCCGCCTGATCCACCAAACTGCGACGACTCATCCTGAAAAGAAAACACACCACGGCGGAAAAATGTAACGACTATCCTTCAGATGGACCGTCATGGAGGACGTTTGATGCGATCGAATGCACATTGTTTTTTGTTGATCACCCTGCTCTGCCCGTCGCCCTGGGCGCTTGCCACGACCGTTCACCGCTGCGAGGCGGCCAACGGGCGCATCACCTTCACTACGTTGAGCTGTACGGCCGGAGACAGCCTTTCGCTTCAGGATGTCCGCACCTTCACCCCGGGCAGCGTGACCACTCTCATGCCGGAAGCCGAGAATCGCGGAACATCAGGCATGAAAATCAAAAGGAGAGATCCGACCGTCGTCGGCAAGACCGAGGACAAATGTGGAAACCTCATCAGCGCCAAAGAACGCCGCGAAGCGATCATCAATCAGCGGGTTGTTGCCGGCATGAGTCAGCAAGACGTCGAGAGCGCCCTTGGCAAGCCAGACAAGATCAGTATTCGCAATTCGGCCACGAGTTACCGTTACGACACCCGGCGAGGTCGTAGCGCACACGTTGAGTTCGATGAGAGAGGATGCACCAAAGGAAAAGCCAAATCCCAGACGGCAAAAAGCCCGCGTTAAACGCGGGCTTTTTGGTGTTTGGTGCACTCGACAGGATTCGAACCTGTGACCGCTCGGTTCGTAGCCGAGTACTCTATCCAGCTGAGCTACGAGTGCATTTGTGTTTTTATACCAGATCACAACTGGTTGAAGCCAAGTCATTCACATTACTGCAGATGACTCTTAAATGGTGCACTCGACAGGATTCGAACCTGTGACCGCTCGGTTCGTAGCCGAGTACTCTATCCAGCTGAGCTACGAGTGCATTTGTTGCCGCGCATTATAGGCCGTCTAATCTCTATGTCAAACACTTTTTCTAGTAATTTCAAACACTTACCGAAGAAGCCAGATTACAACGTACTACGCAAATAATGGCGGAGAACGGGGGATTCGAACCCCCGACACCCTTTTGAGGTGTACTCCCTTAGCAGGGGAGCGCCTTCGGCCACTCGGCCAGCTCTCCGCAACACGGGGCGTATATTAACCAGCTTCTTCCCCGTTTGCAAACATAAAAAACGATAAAAATTAATGGCTTGGTTCTTCGTCCTTCTCTTTCTTTATACGCAGGTAAATTTCCTCACGGTGGACCGCAACCTCTTTCGGGGCGTTGACACCGATACGCACTTGATTTCCTTTGACGCCGAGCACGGTCACGGTGATTTCGCCATCACCAATAATCAGGCTTTCTGCGCACCGACGAGTCAGAATCAGCATACCTTTCTCCTCACGCATTTCATTTCAGGGACAACAGTCTGCAAAAAAAAGGCACTCGACCTACAACCTGAACGATCGCAGCCCTACATGCCTGAGTATTGACTAGCGCGAGCAAAAGAACAGCCTCGAGTCGCGCCATTCAAAAAAACAAAGGGCGCGGTCAGACCGCGCCCTTCGGCAAACGCATCACTCGCCCTGTCGGGCCGGTGCGTCCAGTTCGAAAGCCGTGTGCAGAGCGCGCACAGCCAGTTCCAGGTACTTCTCTTCGATCACTACGGAGACTTTTATTTCCGAGGTCGAGATCATCTGGATGTTGATGCTTTCCTTGGCCAGGGATTCGAACATACGGCTGGCCACGCCTGCGTGGGAGCGCATACCGACACCGACGATCGACACCTTGGCAATCTTGATGTCGCCAACGACTTCACGGGCACCGATCTCGCGAGCGGTGTTTTCCAGCACGGTTTGCGCGGCCTGGAAGTCATTGCGATGCACGGTGAAGGTGAAGTCGGTGGTGTTATCGTGCGCAACGTTCTGCACGATCATGTCGACTTCGATGTTCGCGGCACTGATCGGGCCGAGAATCTTGAATGCAACGCCCGGGGTGTCTGGCACGCCACGGATGGTCAGCTTGGCTTCATCGCGGTTGAAAGCGATGCCGGAAATGATCGGCTGTTCCATGGTTTCCTCTTCATCAATAGTAATGAGGGTGCCCGGACCCTCCTTGAAGCTGTGCAGTACGCGCAGCGGAACGTTGTACTTGCCGGCGAATTCCACCGCACGGATCTGCAACACCTTGGAACCGAGGCTGGCCATTTCCAGCATCTCTTCGAAGGTAATCTTGTCCAGACGCTGAGCCACGGACACCACACGCGGGTCGGTGGTGTAGACGCCGTCGACATCGGTGTAGATCTGGCATTCATCAGCCTTCAAGGCTGCCGCCAGCGCCACGCCGGTGGTGTCGGAACCGCCACGACCGAGGGTGGTGATGTTGCCGTGCTCGTCGACGCCCTGGAAACCGGCGACAACGACCACACGACCAGCCTTCAGGTCGCCACGAATCTTCTGGTCATCAATCTGCAAGATACGCGCTTTATTGTGCGCACTGTCCGTCAGAATCCGCACCTGGTTGCCGGTGTAGGACACCGCTGGCACGCCGCGCTTGATCAGCGCCATGGCCAACAGTGCAATCGTCACCTGCTCACCGGTGGAGACGATCACGTCCAGCTCACGAGGAACCGGTTGGCCGTCGCCACTGATTTTCTTGGCCAGATCGATCAGACGGTTGGTTTCGCCGCTCATTGCAGACAGCACGACCACCAGGTCATCGCCGGCTTCGCGGAATTTCTTAACCTTGTCGGCGACCTGCTCGATTCTCTCGACAGTGCCGACCGAGGTGCCTCCAAATTTCTGTACGATCAAAGCCATTTCAAAGCCGCCTCTGCCCATGAAGGGCGCCCAAATAATCACTCAAACAGCGTTCTGGCCCGCCACTAGACTGCGGGCCGGACACACTGCCTTATAAACCCTGCTCTACAAATGGAACAGTCAGGGCCAATGCCGCATCCAGTGCGCCAGCGTCAGTACCACCGCCTTGCGCCATGTCTGGACGACCACCGCCCTTCCCGCCCACTGCCGCAGCGGCTTGCTTCATCAAATCACCGGCTTTGAGTTGGCCAGTCAGGTCTTTGGTTACGCCTGCAACCAGCACGACCTTTTCCTCATGGACACTGCCGAGCAGGATCACTGCGCGGCCGAGTTTGTTTTTCAGTTGATCGACCAGCGCCAACAGCGCCTTGCCGTCCTGACCGTCCAGACGCACGGCCAGCACTTTCACGCCTTTGACATCCAGGGCAGAAGCCGACAGATCGTCGCCCGCCGCACTGGCAGCCTTGGCCTGCAACTGCTCGAGTTGCTTCTCCAGCAGACGGTTGCGCTCCAGCACAGCCGACAGCTTGTCGATCAGGTTGTCGCGGCTACCCTTGACCAGGTTGGCCGCTTCCTTGAGTTGTTCTTCAGCAGCGTTCAAGTATGCCAGCGCCGCGGCGCCAGTGACCGCTTCGATACGACGCACGCCAGAAGCCACACCGCCTTCGCTGATAATTTTCAGCAGGCCGATGTCGCCAGTCCGGTTGGCGTGAATACCACCGCACAGCTCGACGGAGAAACTACCGCCCATGCTCAGCACGCGCACGTTGTCGCCGTACTTCTCGCCGAACAGCGCCATGGCGCCCTTCTGCTTGGCGGTTTCGATATCGGTTTCTTCGGTTTCAACTTCGGAGTTCTTGCGAATCTCGGCGTTGACGATGTCTTCCAGCGCCTTCAACTGCTCAGGCTTGATGGCTTCGAAGTGGCTGAAGTCAAAGCGCAGGCGCTGACTGTCGACCAACGAGCCTTTTTGCTGAACGTGGTCGCCCAGCACCTGACGCAATGCGGCGTGCAACAAGTGAGTCGCCGAGTGGTTCAGCGAAGTCGCGTGACGTACTTCGGCATCAACATGAGTTTCTACCGGTGCGCCGATGGTCAGGCTGCCCGAGGCCAGTACGCCGTGATGCAAGAAGGCGCCACCGGTTTTGGTGGTGTCGCGCACGTCAAAGCGCGCGTTGCCGACCTGAAGGTAACCGCAGTCACCAATCTGACCGCCGGATTCAGCGTAGAACGGCGTCTGGTTCAGTACGACCACACCCTCTTCGCCTTCACTGAGGACGTCGACCGACTGGCCATCTTTATAGAGACCAACGACTTTCGCCGAACCTTTAGTCGCTTCATAGCCGGTGAATTCGGTGGCCACATCAACCTTGACCAGGCTGTTGTAGTCCATGCCGAAGGAGCTGGCGGAACGGGCACGGACGCGCTGGGCTTCCATTTCGCGCTCGAAGCCTTCTTCGTCGATGGTCAGGCTGCGTTCGCGAGCGATGTCGCCGGTCAGGTCCATCGGGAAACCGTAGGTGTCGTAGAGTTTGAACACTACGTCGCCCGGCACCACGTCACCTTTGAGATCGGCCAGATCCTGCTCGAGGATTTTCAGGCCCTGCTCCAGGGTCTTGGCGAACTGCTCTTCTTCAGCCTTCAGTACACGCTCGATGTGCGCCTGCTGGGATTTCAGCTCTGGGAAGGCTTCGCCCATCTCGGCGACCAGGGCCGCAACGATCTGGTAGAAGAAGCTGCCTTTGGCGCCCAGCTTGTTGCCGTGACGGCAGGCGCGACGAATGATCCGGCGCAGCACGTAGCCGCGGCCTTCGTTGGACGGCAGCACGCCGTCGGCAATCAGGAAACCGCACGAGCGAATGTGGTCGGCGACGACTTTCAGGGACGCCTGATTGTCGTTGGTGCAACCGATGGCCTTGGCCGATGCGCTCAGCAGGCTCTGGAACAGGTCGATTTCATAGTTCGAGTGAACGTGCTGCAGCACGGCACTGATCCGCTCCAGGCCCATGCCGGTATCGACCGACGGCGCTGGCAACGGGTGCAACACGCCATCGGCGGTGCGGTTGAACTGCATGAACACGTTGTTCCAGATTTCAATGTAACGGTCGCCATCCTCTTCCGGCGAGCCCGGTGGGCCACCCCAGATGTCAGCGCCGTGATCGTAGAAAATCTCGGTGCAAGGACCGCACGGGCCGGTATCGCCCATGGTCCAGAAGTTGTCGGACGCGTACGGCGCGCCTTTGTTGTCGCCGATACGAACCATGCGCTCGGCCGGAACCCCGATTTCCTTGGTCCAGATGTCGTAGGCCTCGTCATCGCTGGCGTAGACGGTGACCCAGAGCTTTTCTTTCGGCAGGTTCAGCCACTGGTCGGACGTCAGGAAGTTCCAGGCGTAGGTGATCGCATCGCGCTTGAAGTAATCGCCGAAGCTGAAGTTACCCAGCATTTCGAAGAAGGTGTGGTGACGGGCGGTATAACCGACGTTTTCCAGGTCGTTGTGCTTGCCGCCGGCGCGCACGCATTTCTGGCTGCTGACCGCGCGGGTGTACGCGCGCTTTTCCTGGCCCAGGAAACAGTCCTTGAACTGGTTCATCCCCGCGTTAGTGAACAGCAGGGTTGGGTCGTTGCCCGGAATCAAAGAGCTGGAGGCTACACGGGTGTGGCCTTGCTCTTCGAAGAAGCGAAGGAAGGCTTCACGGATTTCTGCGCTTTTCATTAGGTTCTTCCACGGAGGCTGCGGCCAAAGGCCTGTGCGAAACGTCAACAGACGAAGCGACGGCAAAGGGCCGCATTATATCGGCCCTGCGCGCGGGGTACAGCGTGTTTATACGATAGAAACGGTCAATTGGACCGCTAACGCTATCAGTTGCGCGAAAACTCGACGAATGTCGCGACGACCTGCTCGATTTGAGCGCGGCTGACGTCCATGTGCGTGACCATGCGCAGACGTCCGGCAGCGCTCAGCTTGATCCCGCGTTCGGCGGCAAACGTCTTGATGGCCTCGGCCTTGTCGCCCATCTGCACGTAAACCATGTTGGTCTGCACCGGCTCGACCTCGTAACCCGTCGCTCGCAAGCCTTCGGCCAGCAACTGCGCGTTGGCGTGGTCATCAGCCAGACGCTGAACATGGTTATCCAGCGCGTACAAACCTGCTGCCGCCAGAATCCCGGCCTGGCGCATGCCACCGCCGACCATCTTGCGCAGGCGTCGCGCCTTGGCGATCAATTCGACCGAGCCGCACAGCACCGAACCGATCGGCGCGCCCAGGCCTTTGGACAGGCAGACCGAGACCGAATCGAAATACTGAGTGATTTCCCGGGCATCGACACCCAATTTGACCGCCGCGTTGTACAGCCGCGCGCCGTCCAGGTGCAGTTGCAACCCATGTTCGCGAGTAAAACTACGAGCCCGCGCCAGATACTCCAGTGGCAAAACCTTGCCCTGCATGGTGTTTTCCAGCGCCAGCAAGCGAGTCCGGGCGAAGTGGAAGTCGTCCGGTTTGATCGCGGCCGCCACGTGGGCCAGGTCCAGCGATCCGTCGGCCTGCACTTCCAGTGGCTGCGGCTGAATCGAACCGAGCACGGCCGCACCGCCACCTTCATACTTATAGGTGTGAGCCTGCTGGCCGACGATGTACTCGTCACCGCGTTCGCAGTGGGCCATCAAGCCCAGCAGATTGCTCATGGTGCCCGTCGGGACAAACAGCGCCGCAGCAAAACCCAACTGATTCGCAAGCTCGGTTTCCAGTCGATTGACCGTCGGATCTTCGCCGTAAACGTCGTCACCGGTGGCCGCGCTGGCCATCGCGTCGAGCATCCCTGCGGTCGGTTGGGTGACGGTGTCGCTGCGAAGATCGATAACGCTCATGAATCTGGCCTCGGTAAACAGGGGAAAATCCCTTTCAAGTAGGAATTACTGCGGTCATGCCGACGAATAATCAACCCTTGGGTGCGAAAAGGCTTCTCGAACCGACGAAAAAGTCGATAGCAATCATCAGATAGCAGCAATGCACAGGTGCGAAATATGTGTTAAAAACGCTTCGCCGCCAAACAATCTGGCGGCAAAACGTTCTCAGGGCGGGGTGCAACTCCCCACCGGCGGTAATTGCGCGCAATGCGCATAGCCCGCGAGCGCTTGGCGACAGACACGGCAATGGCTGTGATGGCGGCAAGGTCAGCAGACCCGGTGTGATCCCGGGGCCGACGGTCATAGTCCGGATGAAGAGAGAACGGGATTGGCGCCGCCTAGGCTCTATACCAAAGCGCCGTCCGCAGGCATTTGTGCCTGCGTGCCATTAAATCCCATTCGATTCATATGCCCTGTTTTTTACATAAACAGGAGTCAGAACATGCAACCCACCGCAATCGATAGCAAAAGTAAAAACCATCAGGGCGAGCGCGTTGCGTTCATCCAGGCCTGCTGGCACAAAGAAATCGTCGACCAGAGCCGTAAGGGCTTTGTGGCCGAAATGATTGCTCAGGGTTATCAGGAATCGGAGATCGATTTCTTCGAAGTCGGCGGCGCCTTTGAAATTCCGCTGCACGCCAAGCTGCTGGCCAAGTCCGGTCGTTATGCCGGCATCGTCGCGGCGGGCCTGGTAGTCGACGGCGGCATCTATCGCCACGAATTCGTCGCCCAGTCGGTGATCAGCGGCTTGATGCAAGTTCAGCTGGAAACCGAAGTGCCGGTGTTCTCCGTGGTTTTGACCCCGCACCACTTCCATGCGGGCGAAGAACATCAGAAGTTCTTCTTCGAGCACTTTGTGCATAAAGGCCAGGAAGCGGCGAAAACGTGCGCGGATACGTTGCACAAGATGCGTGCGTTGCGTCGTAGCGAGCCACGTGCGGTAGCTGTCTAGTCAGATGATCATGGTGTGAGTGAGGTCTTTGACTTCACTCAAATCAACTGTGGGAGCGGCGGTGCGGCGGTCCGACTTGCTCGCGAAGGCGGTGTATCAGTCAACATAGCCGTCGACTGTTAAGCCGCTTTCGCGAGCAAGCCCGCTCCCACATTTGTTATGCGTTGAATTCAGGCGAGGTTTTCGTCGGTGGTCGGCACAATCAGGATGCCGGCGCGCAGGCCGTTCTTGACCTTGGGGTTCGGGAAGATGATCCGGGCACCCTCCTCCTCAATGATCCACCGGGTCTGGGCGATGTCTTCGGCCAGCAGGTAACCCACTTCCAACTCCGAAAAGTTCTCGATGTCCGCTGGCAGGTTCAAGCGGAAGCTATCGCTGTGCTTGATGATTTCTCGCGCCACGCTAAACAGCTGCAAACCGTCCAGCGCCTCTTCGGTCTGGGCTGGCTCGTTGCCTTCGATAATCTGTTTGAGGCGAGTTTCCAGCAGATCGACGTTGACCCCATCGTTCTGCCCGAATGGCCGCGCCTTGCCCAGTTCAAGGGTAAAAGACTCGGCACCGAGTTTGTCGTAAGTGTAGGAGCTGAAAACGATGGACGGCTTGTTTTGCAGCAGCACCGCTTCCATGCCGGCAGCGCGCAAACGCGCCAGTTCCAGGCGGGAATGCTGTCGGCCTTCCTTCCAGGGATACAGCGCGAACTGCTCGATTTTCGAGCCACGAATCGCGGTGTGCAGGTCGTAGTGCAGACGGTTGCGATCCGGCAGGCTGAAGAAACTCGCCGCCAGCCGCTCCAGTTCACATGCGCGCAGGGCTTCGGAGCCGCTGCTTTGTTCGTGACGGCCGTTGAACAGCCGATTGACGTCCTGCTCGACGAAACGCTCGCCTTTGCGAATCGCTTCCGGGTTGCCGAACAGGAACAGAATACGTGTACGCGGTTTCAAGTCGCCGCGGGCGATGTCATGCAACAGGCGATCGAGCAACTCGATCGGCGCTGTTTCATTGCCATGGATGCCGGCCGATAGCAGCAGGTCCAGGCCATTGTCGCGAGCTTCAGGTGGCCGGACTTCCAGCGCACCTTCGCTCAACCAGCGCATGCGCACGCCTTCGACAGTCAGTTGAGTCTTCTCCGCCGGTTCGCGGCCGGCGAGGGTCAGTTCAAGCAATTTGCCGAGGGCGAGCATAGAGCGGTTTCCTTAGTGGTCGTGCTGGCAATCCGGCCCGTGCACGTGGTCTTCGTCACCGACTTCAGCCGGTTCCATTTCCAGTTGCAGACTTACCAGATTAGTCGCCAATGGGCGCAGCAGCAGGTTTGCGTATTCAGCGTCACCTTCTTCGACGTCCACGCCGATCAGCAATTGGCCGCGGCCGTCTTGCTGAATCCACAGCTCTTTGCCTTGCCACATGACCGCGACGCGGGTGCAGGAAGTTTCCAGTTGCGTGCCGTCGGTGTCTTCAAGGATCAGCTGCAGGGTATCGCTCATGTTTTTTACGCTCTCGACGTTCAATTGATCTGGAATGGATAAACCGCGCCCAGTTTAAGGATTTGCGTCAGTTCATCCAGTGCCGTCCGGCACTCAAGCAGCAATTGCGGGTCCGCAAGATCGTTTTCGGTCATGCGGTCGCGGTAGTGCTTGTCGACCCATTCGGTCAGGGTGCCGTACAACGGTGCCGTCATGATAACCCCTGGGTTGACGGCCGCCAGTTCGGTTTCGTTGAGCGCGACGCGCAGTCGCAGGCAAGCCGGGCCGCCGCCGTTCTGCATGCTCTGCTTCAAATCGAACACTTTCACTTCGCGGATCAGGCCGCCGGAGCTGGTCAAACCTTGCAGGTACTGCCAGACACGCTCGTTGCCACGGCATTCTTCCGGCACGATCAACAGCATCGAGCCGTCAGGACGCGACAGCAGTTGGCTATTGAACAGGTAGGACCGAACGGCGTCTTCCACGGTGACCGCAGAACGCGGTACGCAGATCGACTGAAATTTCCCACCGACTTTGGCGAGTTTGCTCTGCAATTCGGCCAGCATCTGCTCCGTGTCGAGGAACGCGTCCTCGTGATAGAACAACACTTCGCCGTTACCCACCGCGATCACATCGTTGTGAAAAACCCCCTGATCGATCACCGAAGGGTTCTGCTGGGCGTAGACCACGCCGTCTTCGCTCAAGCCGTGCAGGCGGGCAACCGCCTGGGAGGCTTCGAGAGTCTGGCGGGCCGGGTATTTCTGCGGTGCCGGGTAACGGGTGTCGAACGCGCTGCGACCGAACACGAAGAATTCGACGCCCGCCTCTCCGTATTCACGGCAGAAACGGGTGTGGTTGGCTGCGCCCTCGTCCCCGAACTGCGCCACGGCTGGCAATGCAGCGTGGTGCGCGAAGTGTTTCTGGTCAGCGAACATCGCTCCCAGCACGCGACTGGTGGTCGGGTGTTCGATGCTGCGGTGATATTTGCAGTTCAGGTTGGCCGCGGTGAAATGCACACGGCCATCCGCGGTGTCGGCACTCGGGCTGACGGTGGCGGCGTTGGCCACCCACATGCTCGACGCCGAGCAACTGGCGACCAGCAACGGCATCGCATCTTTAGCCGCCTGCTCGATCACCTGAGCGTCGGTGCCGCTGAAACCCAAACGACGCAGGGCTGCTACGTCCGGGCGTTCCTGTGGTGCCAGCACGCCCTGTTGAAAGCCCATTTCCATCAGCGATTTCATTTTCGCCAGGCCTTGCAGCGCGGCTTCCTTCGGGTTCGAAGACTGCTGGCTGTTGCTCTGGGACGCGACGTTGCCGTAGGACAAACCGCCGTAGTTATGGGTCGGCCCCACTAGACCGTCAAAATTGACTTCATAGGATTTCATCAGCGAGGCTCCACGAGAATCTGTTGTTATGGCTTGTGTAACTATTCTTTAAGACTGAGACGCGGCCTTCGCGAGCAAGCCCGCTCCCACAGGGAAATGCATTCCAATGTGGGAGCGGCGGTGCGACGATTCGACTTGCTCGCGAATGGGCATCACGCCATTTTCACGCCGGGCGTAAGGGTCGCAGGCATCACCAGACTCGGCGTTTCCAGCGAAGCAACCGGGTACGCGCAGTAATCTGCTGCGTAGTAGGCGCTGGCGCGGTGGTTGCCCGAGGCGCCGACACCGCCGAATGGCGCGCTGCTCGCAGCACCGGTCAGCTGTTTGTTCCAGTTGACGATGCCCGCACGGCTTTCCAGCCAGAACTGCTGATAACGTGCTTCGGAATCCGACAGCAGACCGGCCGCCAGGCCATAGTCGGTGTCGTTGGCTTCAGCGATCGCCGCTTCAAAATCAGCGTAGCGGATCACTTGCAGCAGCGGGCCGAACAGCTCTTCGTCAGGGCGATCAGCCACTGCCGTTACGTCCAGAATGCCAGGGGTCAGCAAGGCAGCTTGAGCTTGTGGTTGAGTCATTTCCAGCAGCGCGACTGCGCCATTTCCCAGCAGATGTTCCTGCGCATCCATCAGTGCTTTCGCAGCGCCGAGGGAAATCACCGACCCCATGAACGGTGCCGGTTGCTGATCAAACGCGCCGACTTCAATCGTACGGCTGACCGCCACCAGACGCGCCAGCAGTGTGTCGCCCCAGGCGCCCTGCGGCACCAGCAAGCGGCGGGCGCAGGTGCAACGCTGACCGGCGGAAATGAACGCCGACTGAATGATGGTGTAAACGGCCGCATCGAGGTCTGCGACCTGATCAACGACCAGCGGATTGTTACCGCCCATTTCCAGCGCGAGGATCTTGTCCGGACGGCCGGCAAACTGTTGATGCAGGTGATTGCCGGTGCGGCTGGAGCCGGTGAAGAACAAGCCATCGATGCCCGGGTTTGCCGCCAGGGCGATACCGGTTTCGCGAGCGCCTTGCAGCAGGTTCAACACGCCTGCCGGCAGACCGGCTTCGATCCAGCACTTGACCGTCAGTTCGGCGACTTTCGGCGTCAGCTCGCTGGGTTTGAACAGCACGCTATTACCGGCCAGCAGCGCCGGAACGATGTGACCGTTCGGCAGGTGACCCGGGAAGTTGTAAGGCCCGAACACCGCGACCACACCGTGTGGCTTGTGGCGCAACACGGCGGTGGCGTCGCCCAGCGGGCCGCTCTTCTCGCCGGTACGTTCGCGGTAGCTCTGCACCGAGATCGCAATCTTGTTGACCATGCTGGTGACTTCGGTCGCCGCTTCCCACAAAGGCTTGCCGGTTTCCTCACCGATGGTGCGAGCCAGTTCGTCAGCATTGTTCTTCAGCGCGGCGGCAAAGGCCTCCAACACGGTGATGCGCTCTTCCAGGGTCCGTCGGGCCCAGCTCGGGAATGCCTGGCGCGCGGCTTGTACGGCCGATTCAACCTGAGCAGCGGTAGCGCCTTCGCCGGCCCACAGCACTTGTTGGGTCACCGGGTTCAGCGATTGAAAAGCTTCACCCTGGCCGGCCAGCCATTCACCTGCGATGTATAGCGAATTCATTATTTCGACTCCCTGGCAGCGGACAACGGAACGGCGCGCACTTGATCGCCGGCGTTGAGTTGAAGACGTTTGGCGGTCAACGGATCAACCACCAGCGTACCCGCGGCGAGACGTGCAGGAGCAGCAGTGATCCGGCAGTCTTCGCGCTTGCGGTTATGAATCAGGAACGGTGTGGCGTCGTCACCCGGCGTGCCGATGGCCAGCACCAGCGCCTGGCTGTCGCGCACTGCGCGGATCTTGCCGGTTTCGCACTCCACCGCAGGACCCGCGTCGAAGATGTCGACGTAGCCCTGATAGCTAAAGCCTTCACTTTTGAGCATGGCCAACGCCGGCTCGGTGTCCGGATGAACCTGGCCGATCACGTTGCGCGCATCTTCCGACAGGAAGCAGGTGTACAGCGGGAATTTCGGCATCAGTTCGGCGATGAACGCCTTGTTGCCCACGCCGGTCAGGTAGTCAGCCTGGCTGAATTCCATCTTGAAGAAGTGACGACCCAGGCTTTCCCAGAACGGCGAACGCCCCGCTTCGTCGGACATGCCGCGCATCTCGGCGATGATCTTGTTGCCGAACAACTGCGGGAACTCGGCGATGAACAGCATCCGCGCCTTGGCCAGCATGCGACCGTTGAGGCCCGTGCGGTAGTCGGCGTGCAGGAACAGCGAGCACAGCTCGGAGTTACCGGTCAGGTCGTTGGCCAGGAACAGCGTCGGGATTTCGCGGTAGATGTTCAACTCTTGCGAAGCACTGACCGTCAGGCCAACCCGGAAGTTGTACCAAGGCTCACGCAGACCGACGGCGCCAGCGATGGCGGAAATTCCCACCACGCGGCCGTCATCATCTTCGAGCACGAACAGGTAGTCTGCATCGCCCCGCCCGGCTTCGCCGCGGAAGGTCTTCTCGGCCCAGCCGACCCGATGGGCCAGACGCTCTTCATTGGCCGGCAAGGTGGTCAGGCCGGTGCCGGTGCTGCGGGCCAGGTCGATCAGAGCGGGTAAATCGCTGCTGCGTACGGGACGAACGATCATGCTATCTCCTCAAACGGGCCGCTTGCGCCACCCGTGAAACTCGCTGCTTTACTAAGCATTCACTCTTTATAGGCATAGCAGCAGGCGTTAAACCGCCACCAGGCGCACGCTGGCACCTTCACCGACGCCCAAGGCTTCGGCCGCTTCAAGATCCAGGGTCACGGGTTTGCCCGGCGCGTAATCGAGCTCAAGCAAAACGGCGCGGTAATCCTGCAACTGGGCGTTGGCCACCAGGTACTGACGACCGACGCCTTTGACCGGCTCGCCGATTTTCACCGGGACTACCCGACTCTGGGCGATCGAACGGATCCCCGAGACTCGGGCGTGCAAGGTCGGCCCGCCGTCGAAAATGTCGATGTAGTGATCGGTCTCGAAGCCTTCGCGCATCAGGATGTCGAAGGTGATCTGCGCCCGAGGGTGCACCTGCCCCATCGCCTCTTGAGCGGAGTCCGGCAGCAACGGCACATAGATCGGATAATGCGGCATCAACTCGGCCAGGAACGTCCGGCTCTTCAGACCGCACAGACGCTCTGCTTCGGCGTAGTTGAGGTCGAAGAAGTTGCGACCGATGGCATCCCAGAACGGCGAATCGCCATTTTCATCGCTATAACCGACGATCTCGGTCACCACGGAATCGGCGAAGCGCTCCGGATGGCTGGCCACGAACAGCAAGCGACCACGAGAGTTGAGTTCCGACCAGGCCGAACCCACCAGCTCCGGCAGCACGTAGAAACTGGTCAGCAAACTGTTGCCGGTCAGGTCGTGGCACTGGGAGAGCACGTGGATCTTGTTATGAATCTTCAGCTCGCGGGAGGCGTGCACAAAGGTTTCATTACGGAAGCTGTAGAACGGCTCGGAATAACCGGCCGACGCAACGATGGCCGAGCAGCCCACCAGTTTGCCGGTGGCGGTGTCTTCAAGGACGAAGAAATAGCTCTCTTCACCGTTGAAGCTGACTTCGGCGGCGAACGAGGCTTCGCTTGCCGCGATCTTGTCGCTCAGGCGTTCAACGTCATCCGGCAAGGAAGTGACACCAATCGGGCTGTCCGCAGCCAGACGCTGTACCTCGCCCAGATCAGCCATTTGCGCGGGGCGCATCACCAGCATGGTGTCACTCCTTTCTCGAAAAACTCTATGAGGAAAATAACCGGGAAGTCATTGCAGACACAGAGATCAGTGTGGGAGCGGGCTTGCTCGCGAAAGCGGTGCATCAGTCAACATCGTTGCTGTCTGACCCACCGCTTTCGCGAGCAAGCCCGCTCCCACATTTGATCCAGCCCGGTACAAAAATTTGGTTCGACGCCTGAACAGTCAGGCGTCGAAGGGTCTATCAGGCTTGCGTCAGTTTCGCCGCGGCGCGCTCGAAACGGTCAAGACCCTCATCGATATCAGCGTCTTCAACCACCAGGCTTGGCGCAAAACGAACCACATCCGGGCCGGCTTGCAGAATCATCAGGCCTTCTTTTTCAGCGGCGTTGAAGATGTCCTTGGCCTTGCCTTTCCAGGCGTCGTTCAGCACGCAACCGATCAACAGGCCCATACCCCGGACCTGGGTGAACAGGCCGTACTTCTCGCCGATCTGTTCAAGGCGGGCCTTGAACTTGTCGTGCTTGGCGTTGACGCCGGCCAGCACTTCTGGGGTGTTAACCACGTCGATCACGGCTTCCGCGACAGCGCACGCCAGCGGGTTGCCGCCGTAGGTGGTGCCGTGAGTGCCGACGACCAGGTGTTTGGCCAGGTCTTCGGTGGTCAGCATTGCGGCGATCGGGAAACCGCCGCCCAGGCTCTTGGCAGTGGTCAGGATGTCCGGAATCACGCCGTATTGCTGGTAGGCGAACAGCTTGCCCGTGCGACCCATACCGGTCTGCACTTCATCGAACACCAGCAGCGCTTGGTGCGCGTCGCACAGATCACGGGCACCTTGCAGGTACTTGAGTTCGGCCGGAATGACGCCGCTCTCGCCCTGGATTGGTTCCAGAACCACAGCGCACGTCTTGTCGGAAATAGCCGCTTTCAGCGCGGCCAGATCGTTGTACGGCACGTGGGTGATACCGGTGATTTTCGGACCGAAGCCATCGGAATACTTCGACTGACCACCGACGTTCACGGTGAACAGGGTACGACCGTGGAAGCTGTTGAGTGCGGCGATGATTTCGTACTTCTCGCTGCCGAAACGATCGAAACCGACGCGACGGGCCAGCTTGAAGGCGGCCTCGTTGGCTTCGGCGCCGGAGTTGCAGAAAAACGCGCGCTCGGCAAACGTGGCGTTGATCAGCTTATGGGCCAGGCGCAAGGCCGGCTCATTGGTGAACACGTTGGACACGTGCCACAGCTTGTTCGCCTGCTCGGTCAAGGCACCGACCAGCGCCGGGTGCGCATGGCCCAATACGTTAACGGCAATCCCGCCGGCGAAGTCGATCAGCTCGCGGCCAGACTGGTCCCAGACGTGGGAACCGGCGCCACGCACAGGGATGAAAGCGGCAGGCGCGTAGTTGGGAACCATTACCTGGTCGAAATCGGCGCGTTGTACCGCAGCGTGCTCAACGGACATCGGAGTCTCCTGATGAGGAACACTCGCCTGAAACTGGCGAGCGATGAGGGGGATTGTAAGGACAGTTTTCAGCCCGGCCTTGCCGCCAAGCGACAACTTCTTATAGCGCAAACCCCGGTTTCAGCCGGGTTTACGGCAATGCGACATATAGCGTCGCAAAGGCGCAGTTTAAACTGCCGGCACAGGTTATAGGCAGGGTTGTCGAGCGGTGCGGTAAATATGTACCGCACGGAACCGATCATCGTCTGTTTTGCTGGCGGCTCATTCAAAACGCTAAGGGAATAGCGCATGAGCCGATACGAGAACGATCGTCTTTCCACAATGGGAAACAGCGAATCCGCTACGCAACCGGACGATCACTACCATCACCTGTTCAACAACCTGCCAGCCTGGGTATTAGAAGCATCGTCCAGTACACACAGCGCCCTCAAGAACGCCACGCCTATGACGCAGGACTGGCATGGCACCGCAACACCGCTGCAGCACCAGTCGCTGAAAAAGCTCAGTCAGGAACACTGGACCCATCGAAATCGTCTGGACTCAATGCTGTCGAACCTGCAAAGCGCACAAGCCTTCGCCGAACCGCTGCTGAGCGACGCCCTGAAAACCCGGTTTGACCTGGATCTGGACGTCAAAACCACCTTCCTGCGCCTGTACATCCCTCAAACCGTGCCGCTTTTCGGAATCAAGACTGGCGCGGCGCGCACCTGGACCGTGTCGATGCTCGATGCCGCCCTGCATAACTTCCAGGAATCGGAAACAGCGGCAGGGGCTTACGAGCCAGCCTCAACGTTCATCACCCAACCTTCACCCACAGGGCAGTTCGATACGCTGCCGGCAGTCAAGCAAAAGCTCTCTATCCCGGCCTTTACCCGGTTATGCCGGGAACTGGATATCGGCGCCCGGTACACCGCTTACCTCAAAGACAATCTGGGGCTGTCGAACCCGGTAGCCGGTGCGGTGTTGAAATCGAAGGTGATCGGCTCGCACAAAACAGCACTCAAATCTGCACTGCAGATGGCGCAAATTCGAAAGGACATTCCAGCGGATGCCCATCTCTCGATCCAGCGCATTCTGGAGGGGCGTTCGGGTGCTCGACTGGGTGGGCAACCGCTGTATGGTCACGACCTGACAATGATGTCCTCCTCGCTGACCGGCATTGTCATTTTCGCGGCGAGCCTGGAGCGCGCACGCACGGCAACACGGATCATTGCCTACATTCCCGATGATCCAGAGCATCCTCTCAAGGAATACCCGAACACGTTGGCGTTCATGGCAGAGTTGACCCGCAAACTGCGCTCGCCCGCTTATCAAACGTTTTTCAGTCGATTCGTCGACCACAAGGAAAGAGGACACTTTTTCGCGGACCTCAACCGTCGCCTCCAGAGCGTGACCTGGCATCAACACCGATACGGCGACCCACTGCCGAGCTGGCGCGAAACGCCCATCGACAAGCCTGATTTGCGGTTTTCGGCGATCCCGTTCAGAGCGGACCTGTGGAACCATCTCTATCAGCGACAGCTGAACAAGATCCTCAACGATGCAAGCACACTCGCCGTCTCCACCGCCTCTGTCGACAGCGACGCGCGCTGGGCATTGTGGAATGCCTTAAGCAAAGTGGCCTCGACAATCCTTGAAATCGCGACGTTCGTTGCCTTGCCTTTCGTCCCGTTTCTCGGCGAATTGATGCTCGCCTACATGGCCTACCAGTTACTCGACGAAACCTTCGAAGGCATCGTGGACCTGGCTGAAGGGTTGAAAAAAGAAGCGCTCGGACATCTGGTGACGTTCGTCGAAACGGTAGTTCAGGTGGGGACATTTGCAGTGGGCGGCGCCATCGCTGCCCGGACCCTCAGCCCCCTGCTCTCTCGTGAAGCTATTGCACTTGTCGACCCACTCAAACCCGTCACAACGCCCCAAGGAAAAACCCGCTACTGGAAGCCGGATCTCAAGCCTTACGAACAAGCACTTATTTTGCCGGAAGGAGTAAAACCCGATCATCTCGGCCTCTATCAAAACGAGGGCAAGACGCTGCTGCCACTGGAAGGAAAACTGTATGCCGTGAAGCCCGACCGCGTGTCAGGCACGTTTCAGGTTGAGCATCCAAACCGAACCGATGCCTATCAACCGTCTCTGCTGCATAACAACCACGGCGCCTGGCATACAGAACTGGAGCAACCCCTGAACTGGGACCGGGAAAAGGTCATGCGCCGCCTCGGCCATAGCGTCGAGTCGTTCACCAACGCCGAGCGCGAACAGATCCTGCGGGTCAGCGGTTACCACGACGACGTCATGCGCGAAATGCATGTCGAACATTACCGTCCGCCTTCGCTGCTGACAGACACGATCAAGCGCTTCAGGATCAACCGGGACATCGAAACCTTTATCGAACAGATCGGCAGCGACCAACCCGAGCGCTATCGCAAGGCCGATGTAACCCTGCAACATCAACTGCTGAGCAGCTACGACTCGTGGCCCGTCGACGCGCCAATGCCTGCACCGCAAAACCAAACGCAAGCCTTCAGAAAACAAACGGCCGAACTCGCCCGAAAGCACCACCAATCGCTGTTCGAGACCCGCTACCGCGCACAGGAAAAAACCAATGATCGGCACGTTCAGCGATTGCTCGACGATGTGAGGGGTTTGCCGACCGATGTCGCGCAAGAGTTGGTGAGCAATGCAACCGGGACCGAGTTACGCCTACTGCACAACGGTCGCACGCCCCCGCGGCTGAAGGAGGCAGCTCTAAAAGCCATGGAGGCCGTACGCGCAACCCGAGCTTGCGAAGGCCTTTATTCCGACGTTCTGGACAACACCGACACCCACCGACTGGCCTTGCAAAGCCTGAACTCACTGCCCGGCTTTCCCGCCGAACTGCGGATTGAAGTGAGGGATTACACCTATAACGGACTAGTGCGCGACAGCATTGGCCTGGACGATGCACCGATCCTGAAAACGCTGGTGCGCGCCGAAGACGGCACCTATCAGGTTTATCAAGACAGCGAATCGGTGCCCGGTGATTTTTATCAGGGTCTTTTTCAGGCGTTGTCGCAAGCGCAGCGCAATGCGTTAAGCCCATCGATGGCAAATGCCCAGGCACTCAAACTGCGCATCGCCGAACACGCATTAAACCAACCGAAACTTCGCAAGCTGTTCGCAAAAAATCCCAATCGAAGACCGTTCTATGATCCGACGACCATGCGCTTGCCTGGCGGCTCCGATGGATACCGGCGCATGCCCTCCCCGACGTCATCGCTCAACGAGCGTGTTCGCGAGGTTTACCCCAGCCTTACCGAGGAGGAACTCCAGTCTGTTGTTCAGCAGTTACAAACGCATCCCGATGGCGCTGGCATAGAGATCTCACGCCTGTCCCGCGAGCTCTCGCGACTGCATCAGGAATTGAACACCTGGATAAATGACTCGCCCACTGTTCACCCGCAAACCCGAGCCCCGCTGAGCGAACTGGAACGACAAGCCGCTCGACACAATCGCAGGCTGCTGGCCCAGGAAATCCAGCGCAGCTGGCGTCGACAATCAGAACGGGACCTCGATGGCTCGAATGACACGCCGCGCTATGCGCTCAGATTCGCCGAGCCGATTCTTGGCGATCTACCCACGCTGACGGCCGATTTCCCCCATGTGTCATTGCTGTCTCTTGAAGGGAATCATGCTGCACAGGGTGTTACTGAGTTCCTGCAGCGCTTCAATGGCTTGCGTCGCCTCGATTTAAAACGCTTTTCCCTGACCGCCCTCCCCGAGGCCATTCCTCGAATGGTGAACCTCGATGCGCTAGCGCTCAGCGATTGCGGTATCAGGTTCGATGCAGCCAACTGGGCGAAACTGTCTTCATTGAACAAACTGGTGATACTGGATCTGTACCAAAACCCGTTCACTACGGTGCCCAGTATCGAATCTATGCCTGAGCTTGTTCACCTGGACCTGAGCCGTACCGGCCTGAAGGAAATCCCCCCCAGCGTAATCAGCCACTCAAAACTCGATACCGCCAAACTCCTGGGCAACAAGATCAGCGAGTTGCCTACGGAGCTCTTTCAAAGTGAGGTGTACGGTAAGCACGGCATACACCTGACGCATAACCCGCTCTCGGATAACGCCCGCCAACTGATCAAGCATCACTACTTCAGCAGTTCATACGATTTGGGCGTCTATGCCCCAGAGGCGGACATCAACCGAGTCAGGGCGCTGTACCCGAACCTGGAGGTCGAACAGGCGAGCGAGTTTGTCTATGAATTGGCAGGCACTCTGGCTGACGGTCGGATCGAGCTGACACACCTTGAAGCGGAGTTGGCTCAACTGAGCAACGACCTGGCGGTATGGACTTCCGACCTTCCGGCCCAGCACCCGTTGACGGGTGAACCGTTCACCGCTCAACAACAGCTTGTCGAACACATGAACCGCGACCAGTTCAAACAGACGCTGGAGCAGTGCTGGCGGCATGAGAGCGAACTGGATGATTTCAATGAGGCGTTGGAGCCCACCTATGAACTCTTTTTCGAGTCCGACATCAACGGCGAGCTGCCGACCCTGAACGCCGACTTCAGTCATGTGACATCGCTGGAGTTGCGCAGCGTCGACGGAGTGACCCGCATCGGGCATTTTCTGGAGTCGTTCACCCACCTCAAAAGCCTGCGACTGCGCGACTGTAATCTGGGCAACATTCCCGATGCTGTGTTCAAGATGGGTCGACTGCGGTCGCTGTCACTTCCGCAGTGCCGCGTCAGACTTTCAGCGGAATCGGCAAGTGCGCTGGCGGGTATGGAACAGCTCGATTATCTCGATCTTGCCCACAACCCTCTGGGGCAAACACCAGACCTGAGTCAGATGACGGAGCTCGTTACCGTACTGCTGAATGACACCGGCATCACCGAAATCCCGCCCGGCCTGCTGCAAATGACAGAGCTGGACTGGGCCGACCTCAGTGGCAACGCCATTACCGAAGTCCCCAGCGACGTAATGGAACTGCCGACGGAAGTCGCTGAAAACATCAGTTTTCGAGGTAATCGGTTTTCCGAGGAGAGCCTGCTGCGGCTGATCGGTTACTTCGAACGGACGGGCATAGACTTTGGTGTGGAAGAAGTGATCAATCGAGGAGAGATGGAGGTCTCGACGTCGGAAGGCTCCGAAACAGAGGAGTAAACCAGCCTCGGCAGGTGACGCGTTGCCCGGTCACCCACGCTCCGAGGGCACCGACGACAATTCGAACGGGCTGCTGCTACGCCGCTGGTTGCGATCTTCCCGCGGCGTGGCACCGAAGAAGTTGCGGTAGGCGCTGGAGAAATGCGGCCCCGAGGAGAAGCCACACGACAGACCGATCTGGATGATCGACTTGCTGGTTTGCATCAACATCTGCCGGGCCTTGTTCAGGCGCAGTTCCAGGTAGTACTGGCTCGGCACGCGGTTGAGGTATTGCTTGAAGATCCGCTCCAGCTGCCGACGGGACACGCACACATGCTGGGCGATTTCGTCAGTGGTCAACGGCTCTTCGATGTTGGCCTCCATCAGCAACACCGCTTGGGTGAGCTTCGGATGGCTGGAGCCGAGACGGTTCTGCAGGGGGATGCGCTGGCGTTCGCCACCCTCGCGGATGCGTTCGACCACCAGTTCTTCCGAGACTGCACCGGCCAGTTCGGCGCCGTGATCACGTGCCAGCACGGCCAGCAGCAAGTCGAGTACCGACATGCCGCCGCACGCGGTCAGGCGATCGCGATCCCAGTCAAACAGATGACTGGTGGCGATGACTTTCGGGAAGCGTTCGGTGAAATCGTCCTGCCAGCGCCAATGCACGGCAGCGCGGTAACCGTCGAGCAAACCCAGTTGCGCCAATGGGTAAACACCGGCCGACAAACCACCGATCACGCAGCCAGCTCGCACCAGTTGTTTCAGCGCACTGCTGAGCGCTGGCGCGAGTGTGGTCGGCGGCTCATCGGCGAGCAGGAACAGTTTCTGGAAGTTTTCGAGCTTGCCGGCCCACGGTTCACCCGGCAATTGCCAGGCACCTTCGGTCGGCGGTTCGGCCTGCAAAAACGACAGTTCGTAGACAACGTCCGGATGCACACGCTGGGCAACACGCAAGGCCTCCTCAGCCAGCGCAAGCGTCAGTGCTTTAGTGCTGGGCCAAATCAGGAAACCAATTCGATGGGCAGTCATGGCGGGCAATCCGAAACGAAAACAGTGATGAAGGCATGGGCCAATGCTAGCCCGTAAATGAACGCAAATCTCGAAACCAATAGAGATCAAATGTGGGAGCGGGCTTGCTCGCGAAAGCGGTGGGTCAGACAGCAATGATGTTGACTGATACACCGCTTTCGCGAGCAAGCCCGCTCCCACAAGGGATAGGGGCCAGCCTCTAGATTGCGAAGCATGCACTATCCCGGTGCGCAACGGGGAGTTCGGTTTACTTCAGGCTACCCGAGAGGAATTGTTGCAGACGTTCGGACTGTGGATTGACCAGCACCTCACGCGGGTTGCCGCTTTCTTCGACGACACCTTTGTGCAGGAACACCAGCTGGTTCGACACTTCACGGGCGAAGCCCATTTCGTGCGTCACCACCACCATGGTCCGGCCTTCCAGCGCCAGGGCCTGCATGACTTTCAGCACGTCGCCCACCAGCTCCGGGTCGAGCGCCGACGTCGGTTCGTCGAACAGCATTACCTCAGGTTCCATCGCCAACGCACGGGCAATCGCCACACGCTGCTGCTCGCCGCCGGACATGTGGCCCGGGTAAGCATCTTTACGATGGGCCACACCGACCTTGTTCAGGTAGTGCTCGGCCTTCTCGCGGGCTTCGGCCTTGGACATGCCGAGCACGTGGACCGGCGCTTCCATGATGTTTTCCATCGCGGTCATGTGCGACCACAGGTTGAAATGCTGGAACACCATCGACAGGCGCGAACGCATGCGTTGCAGCTGTTTCGGGTCGGCGGCTTTCAGCGCGCCTTCCTTGTTGGCGACCAGTTTCAGCTCTTCGTTGTTGAGCAGAATCTTGCCCGCGTGCGGTTGCTCGAGCAGGTTGATGCAGCGCAGGAAAGTACTTTTGCCGGAGCCACTGGAGCCGATGATGCTGATCACATCGCCAGCCGCCGCTTTCAGGGACACGCCCTTGAGCACTTCGTGACTGCCATAGCGTTTATGCAGGTCTTGGACTTCAAGTTTGTACATGCGGTCGGTTCTCACAAAAACAGTCAGTCAGTCGTTGAGCAAGCGCCCGTGACGCAGCGCTTCGCGCCCCGCCACCTTGGCCAGCCAGAAACCGGGTTGGGCATAACGCAGCCGTTCAATGGCAAACAGCACCCCGGGCGTACCAGCACACACCGTGCTGACCCGATCCGATAACGGATCGATCACTTCGAAAATCTCATCGCCGGCTTCAATCCATTCACCGGGTTTACGCAAGAAACTGATCACGCCAGGGTGTGGCGCAAACAGTAATTCAGTGCCTTCGAACGGCATGCCTTCGCAAGCGTCTTGCGCAGGTTTTGGCCATTCGCCGCTGATCAAGCCTTGCTCGGCAAGGAACGCCAAAATGCCTTCGGCGTAAGCGCTGGCTTCAGCGCGCCCGGTATCGGCCTGACCACCCAGTTCAATGGTAGTCGCCAGGCAGGCCAGGGGAATCTGCGCATCCGGAAACAGACGCGACAGACGCAACCACGGCAGCGAACACGCTTCGTCAAACGAACTGCCACCGGAATCTTCCGCCAGCAGCCCCACCTTTACGTTCAGGTGCGCGGCCAACGAACGCCATTGCGGCCAGTGTTGCGGCAACGCGTACATGTGCAGCGCCGCTTCGGCATCGCAATGCAGATCCAGCACCACGTCAGCGGAGCAGGCATGGCTGAGCAAAATGCGCTGCATGCCTTGCAACTGACTGGCGGCGGGCGGCAATGCGGCGAGCACATCGCTCATGGTCTGACGGATCAGCTGAATATTGGCGTGCGGATCATCACCCAAGTGCCCGTCCAGCTCGGCGGCCACTGGCGCGCTCAGCTCGACGAAATCCCGGTTGAAGTTCTTGCCGCTGCCCGCCTCGAAACGCCCTTGATGATTGCCCTGAAGCAGTTGGCCGAGACCCAGTGGATTGGCCACCGGCACCAGTTCGATCACGCCGTTGAGCAAGCCTTGGGCTTCGAGTTCGGTCAGGCGCTTTTTCAGCTCCCAGGCCGTGCGCATGCCCGGCAATTCATCGGCGTGCAGGCTGGCCTGGATGTAGGCCTTGCGCTCGCCAGAGCCGAAGCGGAACACCGAAATCTGGCGCTCGCTGCCCAAGTGGCTCCACGGCAATGAATGATCGATGCGTTCCATATCAGTGCTTCCGCGGGGCCAGATAGCCCAGCCAGCGGCGCTCGGCCAGTTTGAACATCCGCACCAGAATGAACGTCAGGCACAGGTAGAACACGCCGGCGGTGATGTAGGCTTCAAACGGCAGGTAGAACTGAGCGTTGACCGTGCGCGCGGCACCGGTGATGTCGATCAGGGTCACGATGGACGCCAGACTGGTGGTCTGCAGCATCATGATCACTTCGTTGCTGTACTGCGGCAGTGCCCGGCGCAGGGCCGATGGCAGCAGGATGCGCTTGTACAGTTTGAAGCGCGACATGCCCATGGCCTTGGCGGCTTCGATCTCACCGTTCGGCGTGGCCCGCAGGCTGCCGGCGATGATTTCAGCGGTGTAGGCGCTGGTGTTGATCGCGAAGGCCAGGCACGCACAGAACGTCGCGCTGGACAGCCACGGCCAGAGGAAGCTTTCACGAACCGCTTCGAACTGCGCCAGACCGTAGTAGATCAAAAACAGCTGCACCAGCATCGGCGTGCCGCGGATCACGTAGGTGTAGAGCCAGGCCGACATGTTGACAGCTGCGTTCTTGGAGACGCGCATCAAGCCCAGCGGCAACGCGCACAGCAGGCCGAAAAACAGCGACAGCGCGAGCAATTTGAGGGTGGTCACCAGGCCGCCGAAGTACAGCGGCAGGGCCTCCCAAATGACGTTGTAGTCGAAGATCATAGATCAGCCGCCCTTACGCCTACCGAGTAGCGCTTCTCAAGGTGACGCAATGCGAGCAACGAAACGCTGGTGATCACCAGGTACATTGCCGCCACTGCGAGGAAGAAGGTGAAAGGCTCGCGGGTGGCATCTGCCGCCTGCTTGGCCTTGAACATCATGTCTTGCAGACCCACCACCGAAATCAGCGCGGTGGCCTTGGTCAGGACCAGCCAGTTATTGGTGAAACCCGGAATCGCCAGGCGAATCATCTGTGGCACCAACACCCGGAAGAACACCTGAAAACTGCTCATGCCGTACGCCATGCCGGCTTCTGCCTGACCTTTCGGGATCGCCATGAAGGCGCCACGGAAGGTTTCCGACAGATACGCACCGAAGATGAAGCCAAGGGTGCCGATACCGGCGGCCAACGGGTTCAGGTCGATGTACTCGTCAAAACCGAGCATCGGCGCGACGCGGTTGAGCAGGTCCTGACCGCCGTAGAAAATCAGCAGGATCAGCACCAGGTCGGGAATCCCGCGGATCACCGTGGAATACAGGTCGCCCAGCCAGGCCAGCCAGCGAATCGGGGACAGACGCAGCGCAACGCCGATCAGACCCAGAACAATGGCCAAGACCATGGACGACAAGGCGAGCTGAAGCGTCAGCCATGCGCCATCGAGGATGACAGCCCCGTAGCCTTTCAACATGATTCAGGTCCTCGAAAAGGGGGATGAAAAAATGGCGCAAACCTCAGAGATCCTGTTGCTTGCGCCATTTCGGACTTGTCGCCGGGGCGTATTACTTGCCGTAGATATCGAAGGCGAAGTACTTGTCCTGGATTTGCTTGTACTTGCCGTTCTCACGAATGGCGGTGATCGCGGTGTTGATCTTGTCTTTCAGCGCGTCACCCTTGCGAACGGCGATACCTACGCCGTCGCCGAAGTATTTGACGTCGGTGAACGCCGGGCCAACGAAGGCGAAACCTTTGCCAGCGTCGGTTTTCAGGAAACCGTCATCCAGCAACGTAGCGTCTGCCACGGTGCCGTCGAGGCGGCCAGCAGCCACGTCGAGGTAGATTTCGTTTTGCGAGCCATAAGGCTTGATCTCGGCACCCAGCGGGGCCAGCACTTCGCGGGCGAAACGCTCGTGGATCGAACCACGTTGCACGCCGATGTTCTTGCCCTTGAGCTCAGCCAGGCTGTCGCTGACTGGAGTGCCGGCCTTCATGACCAGGCGAGCCGGGGTGTTGTAGTACTTGTTGGTGAAGTCCACGGACTTCTTGCGGTCTTCAGTGATCGACATGGACGACAGGATCGCGTCGATCTTGCGCACTTTGAGTGCCGGGATCAGGCCGTCGAACTCTTGCTCGACCCAAACGCACTTGACCTTCATCTCTTCGCACAGCGCATTGCCGATGTCGTAGTCGAAACCAACGATGCTGCCGTCCGGCGCTTTGGAAGCGAACGGAGGGTAAGCCGCTTCGATACCAATTTTCAGAGGCTTTTCATCGGCGAAAGTCGGCAGGGACAGCACGGACAGTGCCAGGGCGCCAAGCAGCACGAGTTTCTTCATCTTGGGACTCCATCGGTAAAGGGCTAAAACGGCAGAGTGAGCGATAGCCCAATATGCGAATGAGTGGAACCGCAAAGCGGTGCTGCGTCGTACCAATCGCGCGCTTTTTTCAACGCGAGCAACAACGAGCGAGTGATCGGCATTCTAACGACAGGCCCGAAGCCGATATTTCTTCAATGCGACAACTAATTACAGAAGCACCGAGAAAGCCGCCTGGGCGCGTTGACAGCCTTGCAAATTCATGCAAGAGCAAAAGACAGTGAACCGATCTATGCTGCAAATTGCGGGCCTATTATTGGCAAACCCTTCTAATCCGGCAAGCGCAGCGTTGTGTCTTATTTTTTATGGGTGATTGAGAGGACCTGAAACCGAGCTTTGCGTTTCCCAATGCCCCGTTGCCGGGCGGAAGGTTACACATTTAGTTACTTGAAGGCTTGCGGGTAACAATGGGAAATCGCCTACAGACGAAGCCGATAATTATTGGCTGTTGTTGATGTGGTGTCTGACAGGACGCCTTCGCGAGCAAGCCCGCTCCCACAGGGGATCTGCGCTTGGCAAAATCTTATGCTCACTGGAGATCAACTGTGGGAGCGGGCTTGCTCGCGAAAAGGCCCGGCCTGCCAACACAAAAACCCCAGGCAGTAAAAAGCCCCGCCAGGCGCAATGCCGAGCGGGGCTTTGGTGACTCAGGAACCGCTGTTATGCGACGTTCATGATCTTGTGCTCATCAATCAAATGCTGCACCACACCCGGATCGGCCAGGGTGGAGATATCCCCCAACCCATCGTATTCGGCGGTAGCAATCTTGCGCAGAATGCGGCGCATGATCTTGCCCGAGCGAGTCTTCGGCAGCCCCGGCGCCCACTGGATAACATCCGGCGAGGCAATCGGACCAATCTCCTTGCGCACCCAGTTTTTCAGCTCCAGGCGCAACTGCTCGCTCGGCTCTTCGCCAGCGATCAGGGTGACATAGACATAAATGCCCTGTCCTTTGATGTCGTGCGGCACACCGACCACGGCCGCTTCAGCAACTTTCGGGTGAGCGACCATCGCGCTTTCAATCTCGGCGGTCCCCATGCGGTGGCCGGAGACGTTGAGCACGTCATCCACGCGACCGGTAATCCAGTAGTAACCGTCTTCGTCACGACGCGCACCGTCACCGGTGAAGTACATGCCGCGGAACGTCTTGAAGTAGGTGTCGACGAAGCGGTCATGATCGCCGTACAAGGTCCGCGCCTGACCTGGCCACGAATCGAGAATCACCAGGTTGCCCTCGGCCACGCCTTCGATGATGTTGCCCAGGTTGTCCACCAACGCCGGCACCACGCCGAAGAACGGACGCGCCGCAGAACCCGGTTTGAGCGCGTGCGCACCCGGCAGCGGGCTCATCATGTTGCCGCCCGTTTCGGTCTGCCACCAGGTGTCGACGATCGGGCAACGGGATTGGCCGACGTTCTTGTAGTACCAGTCCCACGCTTCCGGGTTGATCGGCTCACCGACCGAACCCAACAGACGCAGGCTGCTGCCATCAGCGCCTTCCACAGCGGCCTTGCCCGACGCCATCATCGCGCGGATGGCGGTAGGCGCGGTGTAAAGGATGTTGACCTTGTGCTTGTCGACGATTTTCGCCACCCGGGTGATGTCCGGGTAGTTCGGCACACCTTCGAACAGCAGCGTGGTCGCGCCATTGGCCAGCGGGCCGTAGACGATGTAACTGTGGCCGGTGACCCAACCGACGTCGGCGGTGCACCAGTAGACTTCGCCCGGACGGTAATCGAACACGCGCTCGTGAGTCATCGCCGCGTACAACAGATAGCCGGCGGTGGTGTGCTGCACGCCCTTCGGCTTGCCGGTCGAGCCGGAGGTATAAAGGATGAACAGCGCTTCTTCAGCACCCATCTCTTTCGGCGCGCAGACACTGCCCGCCACTTTCATCAGGTCTTCGTACCAGATGTCGCGATGCTGGTTCCACTTGATGTTGCCACCGGTGCGCTTGCACACGATGACTTTCTGAATGCTGCTGGTTTCCGGGTTGGTCAGCGCATCGTCGACGTTGGTCTTGAGCGAGATCTTCTTACCGGCACGAACACCTTCGTCGGCGGTGATCACCACTTTGGATTTGCAGTCGATGATCCGGCCGGCCAGGGCTTCCGGCGAGAAACCACCGAACACCACCGAGTGAATCGCGCCGATCCGGGTACACGCCAGCATGGCGACCACGGCTTCGGGGATCATCGGCATATAGATAGTCACCACGTCGCCGCGGTGCACATCCTGGCCGCGCAAGGCGTTGGCGAATTTGCAGACTTGTTCGTGCAGCTCGCGGTAGGTGATGTTGCGGCTTTCGGCAGGGTCATCCCCTTCCCAAATAATCGCGATTTGATCGCCGCGCTCGGCCAGATGACGGTCGAGGCAGTTGTAGGAAACGTTCAGGGTGCCATCGGCGAACCATTTGATGTCGACATGGTGATCGTCGAAGGAAGTCTGTTTCACCGTGGTGAAAGGCTTGATCCAGTCGAGGCGCTTGGCTTGCTCGCGCCAGAAGCCGTCCGGGTTAACGACCGACTGCTGGTACATGGCCTTGTAGGTCGCCTCGTCAGTCAGCGTGTTGGCCAAAACCTCGGGACGAACGGGATACAGAGAAGCCGCACTCATCTTTGTTACCTCGGTGGAATAGTTGTTTTTGTATGACCCAGTTGTAGCCGGGCCGGGCCTATAGAACCATTCGACGATGGTAGTAACAAGCCCCTACAAAATGTGGCTATACCTCGCCGACGCGCTCAAGAGCGGTGATTTCAGGGGCTTGATCGTTCCCATGCTCTGCGTGGAAATGCAGCCCGTGACGCTCCGCGTCACTGGACGCGGAGCGTCCCTTGAGGCATTCCCACGCTGGAGCGTGGGAACGATCATGGCTTCATCAGCGAGCCAAAGGTCGTTTTTCGGGGATTGTTACAGGATCTGCCAATAGTGTTTATCAAAAGCACGCCTATATGAATGTAAATCCCACGCCTAAAATCAGCCTCGCCAACCCGGCAACGTGATTAACCAAGTTGCAGCCCCCACGAAGGCAGTTAATCCAAAACCTAGTACTTAAGTTCTACACGCAACCCCAAAAAGGTTGCGTGACCCCATTCGCCCTCTAAAAGGTAAATCTGAAATGAAAGCTTTATTAGTTCTGGCCCTCAGCAGCCTGTGCGCAACCGCCATGGCAGACGAGGTTCCGACTGATGTCGCACAGCAGCAACCCGCCGTTGAGGAATACACTTACTCCACTCACCTGGACATCGCCAAAGTTATCTCCATGAGCGAAATCCCGAACGTCTGCGAAGTTGTTCCGGCGAAAATGGAATACGACGACTCCAAAGGGCAACGCCACATTCTTCGTTACAGCGTCATGGGCAACGGCTGCTCTAACGGCTGATCACCCGCCCTCACCTTCCCAAGGTTCGACCCACCCGCCCGCTATTCAGGCAGATGAAGCGCCGAACCTTATATATCGATATATACGATTGATTTAAGCGTTTATTTGCGCTTTTTAATCAAATTAACTGGCGTAGCATGAATTCCATACCCAAGGCACAAAACGCCAACGAACCTGGAGCCACTACCATGAAAACCAAACTGATCCTCGCCCTGACCCTCTCTGTCCTGGCCGCTAACACCTTCGCCGCTGACGGCTACGACCGTACCGGCTCGGCAACTTTCACTACCGAAGCGGCTGTCGCTTCTGATGGTTACGACCATACCGGCTCGGCGTCTTTCGCCTCCGATGGCTCCGATCACACGGGCGCTGCCAAACTCGCTGCTGACGGTTTTGATCACACTGGCGCCGCCAAAGTCGCTGCTGACGGCTTCGATCACACCGGTGCAGCCAAGGTGGCAGCTGATGGTTCCGACCACGTGGGTGCAGCCCGCCTCAGCTGATCATTGAGTGCGACTTCATAGCCCGACTTCGGTCGGGCTTAGTTGTGTCTGGGGGCATCGAAAAGTGACTCAAAACACAACATGTAGTGAAAAACGCAGTTTTTTGGCTGTTTTTTGAACAAAAAAATGACTAGCCAAAATTTATGAAAAAAAATCTTCACGCCCGACATCCAGCCAAAGCCCTATAAACCCTCGCTCCGACCGAAAAACCCTCCTTCTCGACCGCTCCATGCGCGGATTCGCCCCACCACGGCAGCAAAAATTTCCCTATAATGCCGCCTTAAACGGGCCTGCAATATTCCCTTACAGGGATAACAGCCAGTCTGAAGCCCACGCCGAAGTCTTCACCGATTTCTGCGCCCCTCAGAGGCTCTCGGAACCCCGTACAAATTTATGTTTATTTGCCTGCGTGTACCGCTGCAAAAAACGCTATCCAACGCGGCCAGTACGGCCGTGTGAAAAACAACCAATCAGTTTTCACACGGGCATCTGGCCCTCACGCAGGAGACGACACGTCATGCTGAGCTGGGACGAATTCGACAAAGAAGACAGCGGCGAAACCGTTGTAAAAGGCGCCAACGCCGGGCACGCCACTGAAGCCAACATGGACCGCCTCGATACCGCTGGTGGCGTTGCGGCTCAAGAAGCCCGCGCTGTAACCGCGTCCGACTCCGCCGCAATCGCCCGTGCAAAAGCTGCCCTGGACAACCTCGACATCGCCGAAGGCCTCGCCGAACTCGAAGGCGCCTCCGCCCGCGTCGCCGTCGACGAAAAGCGCATGATCAACTGCCGCGCCGACCTCAACCAACTCGTACCCTTCAAGTACGACTGGGCCTGGCAGAAGTACCTGGACGGTTGCGCAAACCACTGGATGCCGCAAGAAGTCAACATGACCGCCGACATCGCCCTCTGGAAAGACCCGGAAGGCCTGACCGACGACGAGCGCCGCATCGTCATGCGCAACCTCGGCTTCTTCTCCACCGCTGACTCCCTGGTTGCCAACAACCTGGTACTGGCCGTGTACCGCCTGATCACCAACCCGGAATGCCGCCAGTACATCCTGCGCCAGGCGTTCGAAGAGGCGATCCACACCCACGCCTACCAGTACTGCATCGAATCGTTGGCCATGGATGAAGGCGAGATCTTCAACATGTACCACGAGATCCCATCGGTCGCGAAAAAAGCCACCTGGGGCCTCAAATACACCCGCTCGATCTCCGATCCGAAGTTCGAAACCGGCACCGTCGAAACCGACAAAGAGCTGCTGCGCAACCTGATCGCCTACTACTGCGTTCTGGAAGGCATCTTCTTCTACTGCGGCTTCACCCAGATCCTCTCCATGGGCCGCCGCAACAAAATGACCGGCGTCGCCGAGCAGTTCCAATACATCCTGCGCGACGAATCCATGCACCTGAACTTCGGCATCGACGTGATCAACCAGATCAAAATCGAAAACCCACACTTGTGGGACGCTGAAATGAAGGAAGAAGCGAGCCAGATGATTCTGCAGGGGACTCAACTGGAAATCGAATACGCGCGTGACACCATGCCTCGCGGCGTGTTGGGCATGAACGCGGCGATGATGGAGGACTACCTGAAGTTCATCGCTAACCGTCGTTTGTCGCAGATTGGGTTGAAAGAAGAGTATCCAGGGACGACTAATCCGTTCCCTTGGATGAGCGAGATTATGGACTTGAAGAAAGAGAAGAACTTCTTTGAGACTCGGGTTATTGAGTATCAGACTGGTGGGGCGTTGAGCTGGGATTGATTTGTATGGCCCTGCTGCTCCAATGACAACAGGGCCATAAAAACGTCAAAAGCTGTAATTCAGAAGGCAGAAACAAGAAACCCGCAGCAATCGCGCCAACGATTGCTGCGGGTCTTGACCGCACCATTGAACAGAAGCCCGAGGGTGCGGGCCGTGACTGAAGGAACTCAAATCACGATGCATTAGGAAAATGCGCGACGTGATTATAGACATCTTTCGGACGGTTACAACGGCCTCGCGTCGGAGAATTCGTTATGAACGGATATCCGGTAGCACCGCCAGGATACAGAGCTGTTTTCTGTATGAGCTTTAAGCACTGGCGTAGCGGAAAAGACGTCTTTCGCAAAGACGGGCGTCCTTTCTGCTTCTTTATAAAAGCCTAACCGTGCGGGACAGGCAACTGTCCCGCTCTATAATCACGCCCTGAGTAATTGATATGAAGCAGACAATTATTGATGCTATCAGTAACTTTCAAGTTTTGACATTCATATACAGCGGTATTCCTCGTGTCGTTGAGCCTCATGCCTTCGGCATCTCCCGCACTGGAAAAGAAATACTTCGTTGCTTTCAAACACACGGAGGCCATGTAACTTCCGGTCACAAGTGGGTTCTCTGCGAGATGAGAAAAATCTCTGATTTAAAGGTCTCTGGGACTCGCTTCCAAACTCCTCGATCAGGTTATCGCCGAGGAGATCCAGACATGATTAGTATTTTTGCCCAGCTTTGAAAGCCGGATTGAAATAGCCGCGCTCAGCGCGGCTATTCATTTGGAGTTCTACCAAAATAGGGTCGAAATGGAGTCGTTCAAGCATTAAGCAAAATCTGCTCACAGGTCCCGTATGCTCCTCGACTTGACCCAGCATTTCCAACCACCTACCCTCCTTCCTCCGGCGCCTAAGAAACGCCTCAAGTAGCGGCCTGACCGCTCCCGAAAGATGCGGCTTTTTTGTGCCTATGGATTTCTCGTGGGCGTGAAAAACCTCTGCTATGTCGGGAGTGGGCTAATACAAGACCCGTAAGGGGAATATGTCCGGCCTTCTACTTGGGGTTTCTTAACTCCCGGCGCCTTAGCCCTAAGAAGCTATCAAGTAGAGGTAATGGATATGCCTAAGCGTTTTCCCTTCCTATTGAAGGAAATGACCTACATCTGCACCGCAGACAATTTGCTTCCGCTCCAGGAGGCCGATCATGTCTGATCCTTACATCCCCACAGTTTTTACCCGCCAAAACCTAGAACTCCACGCCCTCCTCCTGGAAAATCAACCATGGTTCTGCGCCCGCGATTTGGGTCGCTTAATGGGTTTCCACCTGAATGATCGCGTGGTCAGCAAATTGGACGAGGATCAGCGGCACACATTGCTGATCGACTACCACGGCCAAGCGGAAAAGAGGCTGATGCTCAGCGAGTCCGGCGTCTATGCGTTGTTGGTCTATCACTACGCGCCGGGGAATCGGTTGTTGCGTGAATGGCTGACTCATCAAGTAGTGCCAGCCTTACGCGATGCGGGGCAGTCGAAGAACGCCGATCGACCGATGCTGAGCTTGTTGGATTGGCCGGAGATGTCGTTGAGTCTGTTGCATTGGCAGGACGAAGGCTGGATTCGGCTGCGGGATATGCCTTATCTGTTGCTCAATCGCACACGGCGGCGGGTACCAGCGGTTAAGCCTTGGTGGCGGAAGGTTTTGGAGGCGTTTCAGTCTTCGAAGCATTCGGTTGGATAGCCTTTGTAGGATCAACTGAAAGAAGCGTCGGTCTTTTCTGTAGGAATTTTCGTAGACAGTCGTAATGGCCACTCAGTATCGTCCGAGGGTTTTCAACCCTCGGCGATTGTATGGACACTGAAAAGAGCAACAGCGATTGGACTGACATTGAGATTCAGGCTGCGGTAGACGCCTATCTCAGCATGTTGTCCCGCGAGCAGAGTGGTCAGAAAGTCGTTAAGACTGAGGAGAATCGCATCCTGCGTGAGGGAGCCTTAGCCGGTCGGACCAAAGGGTCGGTTGAGTTTCGGATGCAGAACATTTCTACGATCATGGTCGAGTTGGGTCGAGAGCCTATCAAGGGCTACAAACCCGCCAAGAATGTCGGCGCGAACGTTGCGCGAAGCATTCGAGAAGCGCTCAACGCTCCAAGTACTTTGACACCTGAGGATTTTGTCCCGACAGCGGACGAGGCAACGCTGGAACAGCGATCTGCCAGACTTGAAAAACAACCGATTAAAGACATGCCGAAAGGGATTGAGAGACCAGAACAGACTCAGTCCAGCGGAAAGTCTTTTGTTCGCGATCCCGAGGTGAGAGCTTGGGTTCGCCAACAGGCTAACGGTAGATGCGAAGGCTGTGGCGAGCCTGCTCCGTTTGAAAAGGATGGCAGGCCGTTTCTTGAGGTTCATCACGTTAAGCATTTGGCACAGGACGGTTCGGATCGGCCAAGCAATGCCGTGGCGCTGTGTCCGAACTGTCATCGACGTTGTCACCATTCCGGTGACCGGGATGAGTTCACTGCCTCACTGTTTCAGAAGGTGGAACGGTTGAAGTTTGAGTGATTAGGCCTGTAGAACTTCATCGGCACATGCGCACGAAGACGGCGAGCGATTTTTGTTCTGGTTCTGACTGTCAAACCTGCTCTACAACGTTTTTACCCAGCCTAAGCCGATCGCCGCCCATGGCCCCTCGTTCACTTGTTCATCATCTCGCTATGATGTGCGTCTCCTTCCATCGCGTCCTTGCCATGGTCGGAAAGCTGGGCATCAAACCACTGGTGAAGCGCCGCTATCAAGGCTGGATCCGAGGTCTTGAAGGCCAACTCGGCGCCACCTTCGATGTCTTTGTAGGTGATCGCCATTTGCCCAGGCTTGGCAGCTTTCAGGTCTGCCAGGCCAGGCATGTCTTGGCCATGGATGTGCGCCGGGCCTGAGAAGTCGCCCTTGAGAAACCGCTCGCGGATGTCTTGAAGGTGCTGGCGAACCCACTGCACTTGGGCAGCATCCGCAGGCTTTTTGACGACCACTTGCTGAATGCCGCCTTCAGCGGTCTTGGTGAAGACATGGGTCGTCGCTGCGAGGCTGAACGGCATGACATCCTTGCCGCGACCTGCAACCTCGGCTTGCCGTTGCGCGTCGTTCGAATGATCCATGGTCTGAGCGTGAAGGTTTGCAGCAAGCGCCGAGAGAATGATTGAGGCAATAGCAGTTTTTAGCACGGTCATTCTCCGATTTTGGAAGAGCGTTGAGCCGACGCTGGCGCGTCAATCCAACAGGCGCTTCAGCGCTGCGACCCCAACAGGTGGCTCCGCCGTCCAGGGCACCACGATGACATCGTGGCTGGTTTGGTCTGCAACCCGCGCCATCTGCTTGCGCTCACTGTCCAGGCGCGCTCGCAGCAGCGGGTCATCGGTGTCTGTGGCCAACAGAGACTTATTGACCACCCAGGCAAACGGTTCGATTTTGGCCCTGCGCAAGTCATCCTGCAGTGCTGCCGCCTGAGACACCGGTGTGGCTTCGGGCAGCGTCACCAGAATGATTTTGGTGTAGTGCGCATCTTGCAGGCGCATCAAAGGCGTGACGATGTGGTCCGAGTCGCCTTTGAATTCCCGAACCATCTGGCGGTGATAGGCGCCTGTGGCATCCATCAGTAGCAGTGAATGACCCGTGGGGGCGGTATCGAGCACCACGAACGACGTCCTGGCTTGAGCAACCACGCGGGAGAACGCGTGGAAGACCGCGACCTCTTCGGTGCAGGGGGATCGTAGATCCTCGATGAGCAAGGCTATTTCATCGTCCGTCAAGGTCGGCGCGCGGGAGGCGACGATCTTGTCCACGTATTTTTGGGTCTCGACCTTGGGGTCGATGCGGCCAACGTCGAGCCCTTGCACATCGGCGTTGAGGGTCACCGCCAGATGCGCCGCAGGGTCCGTGGTGCTCAGGTGCACGGACTTGCCGTGCTGTACCAGGCCCAGGGCGATGGCGGCGGCAATGGTGGTTTTGCCTACTCCCCCTTTGCCCATGACCATGATCAACCCGCGTTCGTCATTCGCAAGCTCGGCAACCAGTTCCGAGAGGGTGTGGTGTTCCAGGGGTGAGCGCGTTTGTGTTGCAGCCGTTGTTGGCCTGGCAAGTTCCGGGGAAAGCAGACTGCGGAGCGCGGGCAAGCCAACGGAATCTACAGCCTTGAGCGAAATGTAGTCGGCTGAAAGCTGGCGCAGCGACGCGGGCATCTCGTCGAGCGCCTGCTGGCCGATCGCTTCGATGGCGGCTGCGATCGGGTCATTCAAGTTGCTGCGTTTGAACACAGCGTTCACCACTAAACGCTGGTTTTCCAGACCCAACTCACGGAGCTCGTCGGAGGAACGCGCAGCCTCGCCCAGTGCGCCTTTGTCAGGACGAGCCACTAGCACGACGGTGGTCAGGGCTGGATTGTTGAGCGCCGCCAACGCCTGATTGAAAAGCTGCTCCTGCATTTTCAACCCCGAGTGCGGCCCCAGGCATGACGCACCACGATCATTGCCTTCCAAAAATCCGCTCCACGCTTTGGGCAGGCTCAACAGCCTGAGCGTGTGCCCCGTGGGCGCGGTATCGAACACGACATGATCATAGGCCGCACCCCCCTGTGACAGGAGGTGGGAGAACTCATCGAACGTTGCGATTTCGGTCGTGCATGCTCCCGAGAGTTGCTCACGCACCAGAGCAATATCTTGATCGCTGGTCTGGGCGCCCATTTGCTCGACCACCCGGGCCCGGTAGTCGATGGCAGCGGTCCCGGGGTCGATGTTGAGCACGAACATTCCAGGCACGTTCGGCACCGCTACAGGCTGATTGCTCAGCTCGACACCGAGCATCTCATCAAGGTTAGAGGCCGCGTCTGTGCTAACCAGCAGCACCTTCTTGCCTGCATCAGCCAAGGCGATTGATACCGCAGTGGAAACCGACGTTTTGCCAACCCCGCCCTTACCAGTGAAGAACATATATTTGGTGGGCTGATCGAGCAGTTTGATGGTGGACTGCATGGCACATTAGCCTCGCTACGGAGCACAATTGAGGCTCAGAGTTTAGACCGATGCTCAGCAGCGCCAACTTTATCTGAAAAACATTCAGTGCAACCCGCCCCACCTCCCGCTATTAATACCCTTCCCCACTCAAGGACCCGAGCCCGCCATGAAATTCGACCTCGCCTACTGCCTCAGCCTCGACGACAAGCTGTCGATCTATGACGTGCGCGATTTGAATTTCGACGAGACCATGGATTTCGACTCCGCCAAAGAACACTTCCAGTGCCCCAACGATGCCTGCCGTTTGGCCTTCGATGCGGCGAATGTGTTGACCACGTTCAACGCCAAAAACGTGAACTACGTGCGCACCCCGCACTTCAAGAACACGCCCAGCACCCGGCATGTGGCGGATTGTCCTTATGTCAGTCTCAAGGCGTCGACATCCGGTGTGGACGCGGACGGTGCGGAAACGGATGACAGTCGCGAGGAGCATTTCCCGTCGGAGTTGTTGCTGACGCGACGCGAGTATGTGCGTAAGCCGTCGAGTCCAGCGGTGGCGGCTGATGTGATGCGGGGCGATTCGAAACCCTCTTCAGCGGCCAGTGACGTCGAACCCCCAAGCCGCGAATCTGCACCAGACAAGACCAGTGTCTTCGCCCACCCGGTGGAGTGTTTTGTGTCGAACTTCGAGGACAAGGAGTTGCTCAAGCGCATGCCGCTGAAGATTGGCGAGCACACGGCGCCTTATGGGTCGTTCTTCAAGAAGATCGAGTATCTGCAGGACAACAAGGGGCTGATTTACTGGGGCAAGATCAAGGAGATCAAGGATTACACCCAGAGCTTTCGTATCGATTTCGAACAGAAGGTCTGGTTCAAGCAAGCGGACGAGGCGAAGAAGAAGCCTTACTCAGTCAACGTTTACTTGAGCAAAAAGCTGATCGACAACTACCGCAAGCGCAAAGCGTTTCTGGAAGAGATCAAGCACGCCAGTGAGAGCGGGAAAGAGTTGTATTGCTTCTTTTATGGCGTGACGCCGGAGTTGAAGATGGTGCCGAGCAAGAAAAACCCCGAGCAGACGTTCGGGGTGTTCAGTGCGAATATTGAGAACCTGGATCACTTTATTGTTCGTGAGGCGCCGGGGTTGGCGGATAAGTAACTTGCTTCATAGCATTATTGCGGTGGCTGGCCCTGCTTCGCGTAGGCCGCTTCCAGCTCCCGTATTTCTCGTTTGACTTCATCACGTCGATTGCGTGCGGCCTGGATGACAGGCTCGTCGAGTCCACAGTACTGACGCATCCAGTGAGCCATCATCTCCTCATCCGGCACTAAATAGCCTTTGACGTTTTTGCTGCCTCTAATGAAGTGGTTCATCTTCGCATCAAAGCGACCAGCCATGATCTCGTCAGTCGGCAAACAACCCCACTCTGCGGCGTAATCCTCAAAGATCCAGGCGATTTCGCCTATATGGCCTTGCGCACTGCGATGACCGCGTTTGTAGAGCCTGTATTGGCGGCAGCTTTCATTGAATCGTTCAAGCATGGAGTCATGACCAACCCATTGCAGGACATCATGGTGCAGTGCATCACGCATCAGTCCGTTCATCCAACGATCAGAAAAACGCTGAATGAAACCTTTAACGTCGGCCTTCTTCGCATCCGCAAAAATCATGCAGTAGCGGGTTTGTATGTGAATGACGAACAGCACGTGTTTGCGTTGCACGGTGATGGCATGGACCAGCCACTGTTCGATGAACTCACCTTGTTCATCGTCCTTGATAACGGGGGATGGCGGTTTTTCCACCGGGGTCATTTTCTTACCCATGTGGACGCGGCTGAAAAAGTTGCTGGCTGCTTCGGTGCAGTTGAAGATCAACATGCAGGATCCTTTTTATGAAAGCTGTACGACTGTCAGTCCTGCCTCACGATCTCATCGACCCATTCGAGCTCATAAGGCCGGCGAACGACATCCGATATGTAGTCCAGCGCATCTTCACTGAGCACTGATAACTCTGCGTCGGTCAGCAAGTCATGCATGACAAACAACCTTAAAGCGATGAGAGCACTGGAGCGGGATTGGCTGTTATGGTCAAAGGCTCGGGACATGTCCTTATTGCGATCATGGATCAAGCCGTAGAGCATTCCGTATCGAGCGTGAGCAGACAAAGCACCGTGCTGGGCAATGGCTTTTGCATCGGCAAGAACACCCTGGCAAAACCGATCGAGCGCAATCTTGCGCAGTTCCTTGAACTTCTTCCAGTCACTTTCGAGGATCGACATGACGTTCTCCTGCGTGAAATCTTGATCAATGCAAAGACTTATTCTTGCGAATAAACCTGCTGATTCCAACCCTACTTGACCCACATACCAAGCATCACCAAAACCAGCAAACCGACATACACCCGCGCATGCATTCGATCCGGTATCCGCCCAATCCACGGCGTAGCCAACCGAATCCCCACCAGCGACCCCACCGTCAACACCGCAAACGCCAGCACATCCACATAACCGACAAACCACGGCCCAAGATCAAACTCGGTAAACCCAGCCATGGCCATGTAAGTCAGCGTCCCGGCCAGCGCCACGGGCAAACTCAGTGGATTGGCCATGGACGTCGCCTGGGACATGCTTAACCCACAACGCCGCAACAACGGCACGGTCATGACGCTGCCGCCTACGCCGAGAAAGGTGGCGATGGTGCCGATTCCTACGCCCCCGCCAGACACTTCTGCCCTTCCCAATCGCCGTGGGATGGCGGTGTTGGGCGCTGTAAGAAAGCCGCGTCGTAACAGGCAATCCGCGATGGTCACGCCCAGGTACGCGATGAAGGCATAGCGAATCACCTCGCCACTGGCCCACATCGCCGCGACGGCGCCGACGACCGCGCCCACGCCGATAAACCCGCCCAACGGCCACAGGTAATGACGAATGAGATTACCGGCGCGGCGGTGTTTTCCGGTGGCGATCGTTGCGTTGACGATCATCACGCAGGTCGAGGTTGCCACAGCAATGTGCATCGCCGATTGGGTGACGGGGTCGTCTGTGCCGTGGCGGGTCATGAGCATGCGGTACAGCAATGGCACAACGACGAAACCGCCGCCGAAGCCGAACAGCACTGCGGTGATGCCGGTCATGCAGCCGAAGAGTGCCAGCAAGAGGTAGAAGAACATCGCGCATCGTCCGTTGGTTGAGAGTGGCCGACGATAGAGCGATGGGGGTTGGCCTATCGCCGGTAAGTTAAGTAAGAGCAATCCTTGTGGGAGCGGGCTTGCTCGCGAAAGCGGTGTGTCAGGCGACATCAATGTTGGCTGTGCCGCCGTCTTCGCGAGCAAGCCCGCTCCCACAAGGATTGCTCTTAACTTACGGATATTAGGGCTTGGCCTGCTTCAGCAAGTCAGCCAATAATATTTGCGTTTACGCCAACCGCTGGATGACGCTTGATGCGCAATGTTTCGATTGATCTGCTGGACGACACGCCACGACCGGTGGTGGCCATCGGCACGGATTACCCCAACGGTCATCTATTGCCGCGCCATACCCATCGACGGGCGCAGTTGTTGTACGGCGCCACCGGGGTGATGCAGGTGAGTACGCACGACGGCAATTGGGTGGTGCCGCCGCAGCGGGCGGTGTGGATTCCGCCGGGGGTGGCGCATGAGGTGTTGATGCTGGGCGTGAGCACCCGCAGTTTGTATATCGAGCCGGGGGCGGTGGATCTGGGGGATCGTTGTCAGGTGATCAGCGTTTCGCCGTTGATGCGGCATTTGCTGATGGAGGCGGTGGAGATCCCGCTGGCGTATGACGAGCGTGGGCGCGACGGTACGCTGATCGGCTTGCTGCTGCATGAACTGGCGCGCAGCACTCACCTGCCGTTGCACATTCCCCTGCCCATCGATGCGCGGCTCCTCACGTTGTGCCAGGGCTTTGTGCAGCGGCCCGACGCTCACCAGTCGCCACAGCAATGGGCCGATCAGTTGCATATCAGCCTGCGCACCTTTAATCGCCTGTTCCGCCAACAGACGGGTCTGAGTTTCAGCCAATGGCGGCAGCGGGCTTGCGTGGTGCTGGCGCTGGCGCGGTTGGTGGGGGGCGAACCGGTGACGCGCATTGCCCTGGATTTTGGCTACGACAGCCCGGCGGCGTTCTCCACGATGTTCCGTCGCATCCTGGGACAAGCGCCAACGACCTGGCTGGAGGGGACGAGATAGAACCGATCAAAAAATGAGTTTGATTCGAGCTCAAAACAACTGTACAAAAACACAGTACATTTTGAATCAGCACTCTTGAGCCCGGAGAACACCATGGCCTCTCTTGCGATGAAAATCACCCTGGAACGTATCGCCCTTTTCCAATTCACCCCCGCGCATAGCGTTCAGGCCCGAGCGATGCTGGGTTGGAGTGTGGAGGAACTGTCTCGGGAATCCGGGGTTTCGGTCGACGCTATTCAGCGATTTGAGGATGAACGCGATGTGCTGGATGTTACGCGTCTGGCGTTGGCTTATCGGTTTGAATCGGAGGGGTTGGTGTTCTTCCCGGGGTTTGCGCCGGGGAGAGGGATGAATGTGAAAGGGACAACGCCTGATCCGGTGGGGCGGGCGGATTATGCGATGGTTGAGTGAGGTGTCGGCCCGGGCCGCTTACAGGGTAAGCAGCCCGGTTTCACATCATCAAGCGTTCTGAGGTTCCACCTGATCGCCAACACTTTCCAACTCCGACCACCAAGTGCTACCCCGCTGCGGATACATCACGTTGAACGCCTGCCCCATCTGCGGCGTGGTAATCGAAACATTCCGCTCCCAGGCCAACGCCAGAATGCGGTCAAAGGGTTCGTACCAGGCGTGCATCGACAAATCGAAGGTGCCGTTATGAATCGGCAGTAACCACCGGCCTTTGAGGTCGATATGCGCTTGCAGGGTTTGCTCCGGCTGCATGTGCACATGCGGCCACTCAACATTGTAGGCACCGGTTTCCATGAGGGTCAGGTCGAACGGGCCGTACTGTTCGCCGATGCGTTTGAAGCCGTCGAAATAACCGCTGTCGCCGCTGAAGAAGATTCGCGTGTCACCGCTGATCATCACCCATGAGGCCCACAGCGTGCTGTTGCCATCGAACAGACCGCGACCGGAAAAGTGCTGCGAAGGTGTGGCGATGAACTGAATACCGTCGACCTCAGTGCCTTGCCACCAGTCCAGTTGCCGGACCTTGCTGGCGTCGATGCCCCATTTGATCAGGGTGTCGCCCACGCCCAACGGCGTGAGGAAGTACTTGGCCTTGTCCGCCAGTTTGAGCACCGCTTGATAATCGAGGTGGTCGTAATGATCGTGGGACAGGATCACCGCTTCAATCGGCGGCAGTTCTTCGAGGCTGATCGGCGGCTGGTGAAAGCGCTTGGGGCCGGCCCATTGCACGGGTGAGGCGCGTTCGGCGAAGACCGGGTCGGTGATCCAGAATTTGTCCTGCAGTTTCAGCAGTACGGTGGAATGGCCGAGGCGGTAAACGCTGTGGTTGGGGGCGGCGATCAACGCTGCTTGAGTCAGGGTTTGTACCGGGACAGGCGCCGTCGGACGGGTGTTATGCGGTTTGTGGAAGATCATGTTCCACATGATGCGCAGGGTTTTGCGAAAGCCTTCGCGCTTTGCCAGCGCATGGTTTCGAAAGAGCCCTTCTACCTGACGGGAAGCTTCAGGCGTGGAGGCGTTGTCCGCAGGGGAAGTTGAAGTGGCCATGACTGAATGACTCCAGGAAAACCACCTGATTCGCAGTTTTCCGCTCGGGACGATAAATGGCCAAGGCACGCACGCATCAGCCGGAGATTCTATTTTTCACTGTGCAGGATTAACAAAACATTACACTGCACAGTGTAGTTTCAAGGTTGCATCAAAGCTGATCACAAGTAAACTGCCAAGTGTAGTTCTCACTTCTTCCTGCCAAAAGCGTACTTATGACAGCTCCACAGCGCCTCACCGACCGAAAACGCGAAGCCATCATTCAGGCGGCGATTGCCGAATTCCGTGCCAACGGTTTCGACATCACCAGCATGGACAAGATCGCTGCCACCGCCGGCGTGTCGAAGCGCACGGTGTACAACCATTTCCCCAGCAAGGAAGAGTTGTTCGCCGAAATCCTCAATCAATTATGGGCGCGGGTGACGGCTGAACAGGAAACGCCCTACCATCCTGACCTGCCGCTGCGCGACCAGATGCGCCGGATGCTGATGGCGAAAATGCAGATGCTGGGCGATGACAACTTTCTCGACCTGGCGCGAGTGGCCATTGCCGCCACCATCCATTCCCCTGAGCGCGCCCAAAATATGGTGTGCCGAATGGGTGAGCGCGAAGAAGGCCTGACCGTATGGATCCGCGCCGCCCAGGCCGATGGTCGTTTGAGACCGGTCGCCCCCGAATTCGCCGCACAACAGATTCAGGGAATGCTCAAATCCTTTGCGTTCTGGCCACAGATTTCCATGGGGCTACCCGGCTTGTCAGCCGAGATGCAGACCACTGTTGTGGAGTCGGCGCTGGACATGTTTCTGGCCTGCTATCAGCTCTAAATCGAGTTGCAATAAATGACAATGTCCGCTGTTTGAGCAGTGATCGGTGGCGCTGAAAAAAACACCGTAATGTGTTTCAGAATGAAACTGGCGCTGGGGCTATAGTGAGCCTCAGTCCCAGCGCCATGCAGAGAGCACCATGACCACCACGACTTCCGACACAAAACCCGCCCACCCCCCAGTTGACCACCTGCGCTTTCATCGCCCCCACGCCCACCTGGCGCCTACCTTTGGCAACGACAAGTTTGCCCTGCGTGCCGAGGCCTTTGCGCGGTTCTTCGGCACGCCGACCTTTCTCGGGGCGCAGACGCTGATCGTGGTGGTATGGATTTGCCTCAACCTGTTCGGCGTGGCCCACTTCGATCTCTACCCGTTCATCCTGCTCAACCTCGCCTTCAGCCTTCAAGCGGCTTATGCCGCGCCGCTGATCCTGTTGGCCCAGACCCGCCAGGCAGCACGTGACAAAGCCCAGTCTGAAGCCGATGCGCTGCATCGCGAAGCACTGGCCGTGGCCAACAGTGAGCGCCAGGCGCAAGCGGCGCAGAACACCGCGCAACTGCTGGAGTTGCTGGAGCAAAACACCCGGCTCACCGAAATGACCAAGGCCCTCACCGAACGCATCGAAAGCCTGACCTCAGAAATGCATCAGCACTTCGTGCACAAGGATCAACCGAAGGTTTAGCGCTCGGTCAAGGCAATCGAAGCGCCCGCCCCAACTCATCGAACAACGTCACCACCGAGCGCAAGGCGCGGCAGTCCGGGCGGGTCAGCAACCAGAGTGCCGTGTCGTAACCGTGTAACGGCTCGCTCAACGGCTGCAGCCCGTCACCGATGAGGAAGTCCGGCAATGCCGCGACACCGAGCCCGGCCCGCACCAGCTCAGTCACCGACAACATGCTGTTGCAGCGATAACCCGGGGTAACGCCGGGCAACTGCTGACGGCGCCACACAACGGTGGGGTGATCGGGTAGGAAGTCGTCCGGGGCGATCCAGGTCAGCGACCCCAAGTCTTCGGAATCGACCGATTTCAGATACGCCTCACTGGCACAGACTCGATAGGACACCTGGGCCAATCGCCGCCCCACCAAGTGCTCGGGCGGCGTTCGAGTCAGGCGCAAGGCGATATCGGCATCCCGGCGGCTGAGGTTGGCGAAGTCGTTGGAGGTACTCAACTCGATGGTCAGCGCCGGGTAACCAGGCATGAACTTCGCCAACGCCGGCAGCAGCAAGCCTTGCAAGACCGAATCGGTGCAGGTCAGGCGCACCGTGCCGCTGATGACTTCACCGCCCTGCTCCACGCCAATGCGCGCCGCCTCCAGCGCCTGTTCGGCCCGCTCAGCCTGCTCGGCCAGGGTTTGCGCCAAGGTGGTGGGCAAGTAGCCGGCGCGGCTTTTTTCGAACAGTTGCTGGCCCAGCGCGGCTTCCAGTCGGCGCACGGCGCGAAATACGGTCGAGACGTCGACCTTCAACAGCGTAGATGCCCGGGCCAGAGAGCCGCCGCGCACCAGCGCGAGGATCAGGGACAGGTCGGGGTAATCCAGTCGATAGTGCATCGGTGCATTGATCAATTGGGATAACGCCAATATTGAGTGCGTGAACGCCAATCTATAGTGGGTGCCAGGAATCAACAAGCGTGGAGCTCACTCATGGAAACCCGCCCAATTCGCATTGCCCTGATCGGCGATTACGACCCGCACGTCACCGCTCACCAGGCCATTCCCGTCGCCCTCGGCATGGCCGCTGAACAGGCGAACACCGACGTGCAGTTCCAATGGTTGGCCACCGACCGCATCAGCGCCGATGCGCCATTGGCTGATTTCGACGGTTTCTGGTGCGTGCCTGCCAGCCCTTACCGCGATATGGACGGTGCGTTGCGGGCGATTCGTTTTGCCCGTGAACAGCAACGGCCGTTCCTGGGTACCTGCGGCGGCTTTCAACACGCCGTACTCGAATACGCCCGAAATGTTCTGGGCTGGGACGATGCCGAACACGGTGAAATATCGCCGGACGCGGCGCGAGCGCTGCTCACGCCACTGACCTGTTCGCTGGTAGAAGCCGTCGACAGCATTCATCTGGTTGAAGGCTCGTTGATCGCCGAGGCGTACGAAAGCGCGGAGATTGTCGAAGGCTATCGCTGTCGCTACGGCGTTAATCCAGCGTTCGAACGTGAGTTGTTGAGCCAACAGTTGTGCGCTGTTGGCCACGATGCTTCAGGTGACTTACGGGCGGTGGAACTCAAAGGGCATCCGTTCTTCGTCGCAACGCTGTTCCAACCTGAACGCGCAGCCCTCAAGGGCACGCTGCCGCCGCTGGTCCGTGCGTTGATCGCAGCCTGCAAGGGGCAGAAGTCATGATCGCCAAGACTGCGCCAGCGCCTTACTACGCGGTGATTTTTACCTCCCTGCGCACCGACGGTGATCACGGTTACGAGCAAGCCGCCACGCGCATGGTCGAACTGGCCCGTGAGCAACCCGGTTTCCTGGGGGTGGAATCGGCTCGGGGTGAAGACGGGCTCGGGATTACGGTGTCCTACTGGGCCAGCGAAGCGGCGATTCTGGCGTGGAAACATCATCCCGAGCACAGTGAGATTCGCGAGCGCGGGCGGTCGACCTGGTATTCGTCTTGTCATACGCGGGTGTGCAAGGTTGAGCGGGCGTATGCGTTCAACCAGTAAATGATGCGGCGCTCTTCCGGCCGTCTTCGCGAGCAAGCCCGCTCCCACATTTGATCTGTGCATCAACACAAATCCAATGTGGGAGCGGGCTTGCTCGCGAAGAGGCCCGCACATTCACCGCAAAACTCAGCCCTGCACCAAACTGCGAACCGCCGAAATCTCCGGCACTTCCCGCCGATTCATGTACACCCGCAACGGCTCGGTGATGTTGATCCGGTCATCGATGTTCTGATCCAGCAACAACTGAATCAACTCACGCTTGAGTGTCATGGCCTGCGCGGAACCTGGGGCCCAGACGAATTCGCTGGTGGGAATAATGCCGTCGTCAGCCACGTCCATGCCGAAGGCGTCTTCGCTGAAACGAACAATGTACTGGCCGGTCTTGCGATTGAGGCCGACGAAGCCTTTGAGTTGGTCGGCGGCCTGACAGATGAGCTCGGAAGTGATGCGCATGATAAACCTCACAGAAGGTCGCAAAGGACCGGTGATCAATGGTTTACACGCAGGGCAAACGAATGGGCGTTCCCTCTGCCGGGGTAACTGCCGGTGCCAAGAGTACTGCAAAGAAGCGCACAAAAGCGCTGAAAAAACTGCTTTAAACACGTTTATGTCGGTCCGGCGATAGCGCAAGCGGCGCTCAGTTGTTAAAAGATACGTCTTTGAAAATCTGCGAAAGGACCTCGACCATGCCTGTTACCTTCACCAAGAGCGCCCTGTTGCTGAGTCTGATGCTGGGCCTCGGCCAGGCACAGGCCGCCAGCGAGCCAAGCCCCACCGCATTGGCAACCCGCACGGGCATCCCGCATCCGGCCGTGATCGCTCACCGTGGCGCGTCCTTCGATGCCCCGGAATCCACCGCCGCCGCCTACAAACTGGCCCGCGATCTGGGCGCCGACTACCTGGAACTGGACGTGCAACGCAGCAAGGATGGCGTGCTGTTCGCCCTGCACGACAACAACCTGCAACGCACCACCGACGTCGCCAGTAAATTCCCTGAGCGCAAGGACAGCCCGGCCAACGAGTTCACCATTGCCGAGCTGAAAACCCTCGATGCCGGCAGCTGGTTCAACGCGGCCTACCCGGATCGCGCGCGTCCTTCGTACGTCGGTCTGAAAATCCTGACCCTGGACGAAATCATCGACATTGCCCAAGGCAATCCGCTGCACAAGCCCGGTCTGTACATCGAAACCAAAGAGCCGAAGCAGTTTCCCGGGATCGAGCGCGATCTCAAGGAAAAACTCCAGGATCGCGGCTGGTTGAGCCCGGCGGGTTCGAAACTGGCGAAGAGCGATCTGGCGGTTGGCCAGGGCAAAGGTAAAGTCGTGCTGCAAACCTTCGAGAAGAGCAGCCTCGAACTGCTCGAGAAGGAAATGCCGAAAGTACCGAAAATCCTCCTGCTGTGGGTCGGCGAAGGCAGCATCGAGCCAAAATCCAAGGTCACGTTTGCCGAGTCCGGCGACAAGGACAAAGCCACTTACTACGCCAAACAACAACCGAAAGACAAAGCCGAATTCCAGCAATGGGTCGAGTACGCCAAAGCCCAGGGCGCGATCGGCACCGGCCCTTCTGCTGCGCTGACCAAGGGTGGCGATCAGAGTTACTCGGACCTGGTGCAACCGTGGATGAACCAGTACACCCACGATCAGGGCTTGTTGGTGCACGTCTACACCATCGACGATGACGTGGATTACCAGAAAGTCATGGACGCCGGCGTCGACGGCATCTTCACCAACCGCGCCAGCGAACTGCTCAAGTTCTACAAACGCCCGGCGGCGGCCAGTGTTGCTCAATTGCTGCAGAACAACGGTTACTGATGAACATGTGAACGATCTATACCCAGTCGCGTTCGGGGAATTAAGGGTGGATTAAGTTGCGCTGGATAACCTGATCCCACTTAAACGGATCACCCAAGGAAAGAACTTCATGAAAATCCTGACTGCCCTGTTCACTGCCGCGGCCCTGACGCTCACCGCTGGCCTGGCCCAGGCTGATGTGCGCGTCGACCAGATCCCTGAGCTGGTCAAAAGCGGCAAGATCAAGCCATTGGAAGTAATGAACGAGACTGCTCTGAAACTGCATCCAGGCTCGACCATCACCGACACGGATCTGGACAACCATTTCAATAACTATGAATACGAAGTGGAACTGAAAACCGCTGACGGCAAAGAATTTGACGTCGATTTCGATGCCACCACCGGCAAAGTACTGAGCAACAAACAAGACACCTGATGCACAAGCACCAAGCCGCACGATCTTCGGATCGCGCGGCTTTTTTGCACGTCAAATTCAGGCAATCAAGTCGCGCCAACACGGCGTCAGCCCGCTAGAATCCCAACACACTTTTCATGCAGGGATAGTTTGAAATGGGGCAAGCAGCGGCAGCAGACATCGCCACGATCGGTCGGATCAGGGCGGTGCCGGCGATTCTTCAAGTGGTCCGTGAACTGACGGGCCTGCGCTTCGTCGCCGTGGCCCGGGTCACCGAAGACTCGTGGACGGCGTGTGCGGTGCTCGACCAACTGAATTTCGGCATGCAGGTCGGCGGTGAGCTGGATCTTGCCACGACCCTGTGCCATGAAATTCGCCAGGCACATCATTCGGTGGTCATCGACAAGGCCAGTGAAGACCCGCTTTACCGCGATCACCACACCCCTCGCCTCTATCAGTTCGAAAGCTACATCGCCGTGCCGATTTTCCGCACCGACGGACGCTTTTTCGGCACCATCTGCGCCCTTGACCCCAACCCTGCGCCGCTCAAATCCAGCACGATCCAGAGCACCATGGAATCCTTCGCCCGAATGCTGGCGTTGCAGATCGAAGCCGAAGAAAACCTGCAAAAGACCGAAGCCGCGCTGAAGCAGGAACGGGAAACCGCCGAACTGCGCGAACAGTTCATCGCCGTGCTCGGGCATGATCTGCGCAACCCTTTGTTCGCCATCAGCGCCAGCGCCGAAATGCTCCTGCGCAAACTACCCGATGCGGCAAATCTGCAGCGGGCCCGGAACATCCTCACCAGCGCCCGTCGTGCGACCAAACTGGTCGATGACGTTCTGGATTTCGCTCGCGGCGCTTTGGGCCGTGGCATTCCCGTGAACATCGAGCCGTGCCCGGATCTCGCGGATGCCTTGCGGCATGTGATTTCAGAGGTTCAGAGCATCCATCCCGACCGCACCATTGCATCGTCCATCGGCGACCTGCGCGGCGTTCATTGCGATCGCGAGCGGGTCGCGCAGTTACTCTCCAATCTGGTGGCGAACGCAGTTGCTCATGGCGATCCCGACGGCCCGATCGACATCAGCGCGCAAATCAATAAAGGACAGTTCGTGCTGAGCGTGAAAAATCAGGGGCTGATTGCCGAGGATGCGCTGCCCCATCTGTTCCGGCCTTACTCGCGACCGGCCAGCGGAACACCGCGGACCGGCCTCGGGTTGGGGTTGTACATTGCCAGTCAGATTGCGCAGTCCCATGGCGGAAAACTGGACGTGGTCTCGACCGCGCAACAGGGCACGACGTTTACGTTCAGTCTTCCAACACGGAGTTAAGCGCTCGTACTGACCAAGGAACCGGAAGTATTGCCCCCCTCATCCTGCAACGCCTGCAACGCCTGCAACAACGCCGCCGTCGCGGACAACCGTCACAAAACCGTCAAAACTCCTTGCGATGATGCGGCTCAAGTGAACCTGTGAAACCCGCGACAGGCGCCTCCTCACAGTGAGACCCCATGAACCACAGCATCGACCAAAGTCATCGCGACACGGACCTGTTCGGTCTGCTGTACGGTTTCAGTTTTCGCCCCGGCGAGCGCGGCCTTGAGCTCGATTCGGCCAAGGCGTTGCAGTGCCTGCAACAACCCGGCGACAACGACGAATTTCTCTGGCTGCACCTGAACCTGGCCCACGCCGCATGCGAGCGCTGGATGAAAAGCCATCTGGAATTGCCCGACGAATTTTTCGAAGCGCTGCATGAAGGTTCGCGTTCGACGCGCATCGAGCATGTGGATTCAGCGTTGCTGGCGGTGGTCAACGACGTGGTGTTCAATCTCAGCAGCATGGTTTCTTCAGATGTTTCGACGCTGTGGGTCTGCGCCCGCAGTCGGCTGATCGTCAGCGCACGCCTGCAACCGCTGCACTCGGTGGACAAGCTGCGCTCGTCGGTGAAGGCCGGTGAGTGCTTTCGCTCGCCGCTGGAATTGCTGGTGCATCTGCTGCGCGATCAGGGTGAAGTGCTGACCCAGATCGTGCGCAAGACCAGCCTCAGTGTCGATCAGATCGAAGATGAGTTGCTGTCCTCGCGGCTGTCGACCAACCGGGCTGAGCTGGGCGCCAACCGACGGGTGCTGGTGCGCCTGCAACGCTTGTTGGCGCTGGAACCGGGCTCGTTGCTGCGTCTGCTCAACCGCCCGCCACAGTGGTTGCAAAAGGAAGACGTCAAGGAGCTGCGCAAGTCCACCGAGGAGTTCGCGCTGATCATCAACGACCTCACGGCGCTGGGCGAACGGATCAAGCTGTTGCAGGAAGAAATCGCCGCCAACCTCAACGAGCAGAGCAACCGCACGCTGTTCACCCTGACCGTGGTCACGGTGCTGGCATTGCCGATCAACATCATCGCCGGGTTCTTCGGCATGAACGTCGGTGGGGTGCCGCTTTCCGGCGACCCGGAAGGGTTCTGGATTCTGGTGGCGTTGGTCGCGACGTTTACCGTGATCGCCGGGCGATGGGCGTTTCGTAAGCGCCAGGATTATTGAGTACGACTTACATCCCTTCGCGAGCAAGCCCGCTCCCACACTAGATCGCTGCCGGGCACAAAATCTGCGTACACGTGTGGGAGCGGGCTTGCTCGCGAAGACGGCAGCACAGTCACCACCCAGTCCGAAACTGATCAGATCAACGGATACACAAATAGCCCCAAACACTGATCCAACGCAGCCTCTTTGTAACACTCAGCAACGATCATGGGCGACATTCCTTCTCTTCTCAGGATTGTCCGTCATGGCGACTCCTTCCTTCACCGCCGCCCAGGCGCCCGCCAGTAGCGCCAAACCGCAACTCGATAAAAAACCCGGCCTGCTGACCATCGTGATTTTCTTCGCGGTGCTGGGCAGCGGGCTGTTGTTCACCGCCTACAGCCTGATGCACGACATGAACGAACTCGGCACCGTGGTGACCACCTGGACGCCGTTTCTGCTGTTGGGCGTGGCGCTGCTGATTGCCCTCGGCTTTGAATTCGTCAACGGTTTCCACGACACCGCCAACGCTGTGGCCTCGGTGATTTACACCAACTCCTTGCCGCCTAATTTCGCGGTGGCCTGGTCCGGGTTCTTCAACTTCCTCGGGGTGCTGCTGTCCAGCGGCGCGGTGGCGTTCGGCATCATCGCCCTGCTGCCGGTGGAGCTGATTCTGCAAGTCGGTTCCTCCGCCGGTTTCGCGATGATCTTCGCCCTGTTGATCGCCGCGATCCTGTGGAACCTCGGCACCTGGTGGCTAGGCTTGCCGGCGTCTTCATCGCACACGCTGATCGGCTCGATCATCGGGGTCGGCGTGGCCAATGCCCTGATGCACGGTCGCGACGGCACCAGCGGTGTGGACTGGGCGCAGGCAACCAAAGTCGGTTATGCACTGTTGCTGTCGCCGCTGATCGGCTTCGCGTTTGCCGCGCTGTTGCTGTTGGCCTTGCGGGCTTTCGTGAAGAATCGTGCGCTGTATAAAGCACCGAAGGGCGACACTCCGCCACCGTGGTGGATTCGCGGCATGTTGATCCTGACGTGCACCGGCGTGTCCTTCGCCCACGGTTCCAACGATGGCCAGAAAGGCATGGGCCTGATCATGCTGATTCTGGTCGGCACGCTGCCGATGGCTTACGCGCTGAACCGCACCATGCCAGCGGACCAGGCGCTGCAGTTTGCCGCTGTGGCCGAAGTCACCCAGCAAGCGCTGGTCAAAAGTACGCCGCTGCCAGCGCCTGCCGATCCTCGCGCGGTGCTGTCCGACTACATGCGCAGCAAGGAAGCCTCACCACAACTGATCCCCGCTCTCGCCGCGTTAACCGGCACTATCGGGAACGAAGTGAAAGGCTACGGCTCGCTCGCAAAGGTCCCGGCCGAGGCCATGGGCAACGTGCGTAACGACATGTACCTGACCAGCGAAACCATTCGCCTGATGGACAAAAACCAGGTCGGCAACTTCGACGCCGACACCAACGACAAGCTGCAACTGTTCAAGCAGCAGATCGACAACGCCACGCGGTTCATTCCCCTGTGGGTGAAAATCGCGGTGGCCATCGCTCTGGGGCTGGGCACCATGGTCGGCTGGAAACGTATCGTGGTGACGGTTGGCGAGAAGATCGGCAAGACCCACCTGACGTATGCGCAAGGCGCCTCGGCGGAAACCGTCGCGATGCTGACCATCGGCGCAGCGGACATGTTCGGCCTGCCGGTGTCGACCACTCACGTGCTGTCTTCGGGGGTGGCCGGGACCATGGTCGCCAACGGCGGCGGCTTGCAGATGAAGACCATCCGCAACCTGTTGATGGCCTGGGTGCTGACCTTGCCGGCGGCGATTCTGTTGTCGGGCAGTTTGTATTGGCTGTTCACCCAACTCTTCTGATACGCAGCAGTACCTGTGGGAGCGGGCTTGCTCGCGAAAGCGGTCTGTCAGGCAACATTAACGCCGACTGACACGACGCCTTCGCGAGCAAGCCCGCTCCCACATGGGTTTGATGCTGGTTTCAAAATGAGTCAGGTAGCGGACTGGATGACGTGTCCCAACCAATCCATGAACGCCCTGACCCGCAACGGCAAATGCCGTTGCCGGGCGTAGAGCAGCGAAACCTCCATGGATGGCGCATTGAATTGCGGCAGCACCACCACCAGCTCGCCGCTGAGCAGGTGCGGCTGCATGCCCGTCAGCGGCGCCTGGATCAAACCAAAACCGCCCAGGCACGCCGACTCGTAACAATCGGTGCTGTTGACCGTGACGCTGCCCGCCATCGGCACTCGATGCAACGTGCCCTCTTGCTCGTACACAAAGCCCTCCGACCGCGAACCCAATACGCCGACGTAATGGACCAGCCGATGCTGCGTCAAGTCTTCGAGCCGTTCAGGCACGCCATAACGCCGCAGATAATCGGGGCTGGCGCAGTTGACCATGGTGAAATCGCAGAGGTGACGCGCGACCACCGATTGATCCGGTTGCGCGCCGACTCGCACCACGCAATCAAACCCTTCGCTGAGCACATCGACCCGGCGGTCGGTGCTGCTGATCTCCAGCTCGAGATTGGGGTGCTGAGCCATGAACTCGGGCAGACGCGGCATCACCACCCGACGGGCCAGAATGTTCGGCATGTCGATGCGAATCCGCCCAACGAGCGACGCTTCGTCCTGACGGAACAGCCCTTCGATTTCGTCCATGTGCGACAGCAAATCCTTGCTGCGCTCGTACAACACCAGGCCGTCCTGAGTCGCCTGAACCTTGCGCGTGGTGCGTTGCAGTAAGCGCGTGCCGACCAATATTTCGAGGGCCTGGACGTGCTCGGACACGGTGGACCTGGGCAAACCCAGGCTTTCACCGGCGAGGGTAAAACTCGACATCTCGGTGACGCGAACGAAGGTACGCAGCAGTTCCAGCTTGTTCATGGGCCGACCTGTATTGTTCGGATTAACCGACCAGTGATTCCGATTTAAGCCTGTTTATCACTTCAGGACGGATAAATAAACTTCCTCCACGTCATCACCTACTGCTCCTTGAGGAAGTCCCATGAACCGTAAAATCGCACTGATCACTGGCGCCAGCCGCGGCCTCGGCAAAAACGCAGCCCTGCATCTGGCAGCCCAAGGCATCGACGTCATCGGCACCTACAACAGCCGCGCCGAAGAGGCACAAACACTGGTCACAGAAATCGAAAGCCTCGGCGGTCGCGCCGTCATGCTGCAACTGGACGTTGGTCAGAGTGAAGGCTTCGCAGATTTCACCACCCAGGTCGCCGAGGTGTTGCGCAGCCGTTTTGATCGCGAGCACTTCGACTTTCTGCTCAACAACGCCGGCATCGGCCTGCATGCAAACTTCGTTGACACCACCGTCGCCCAGTTCGATTTACTGATGAACATCCATTTGAAGGGGCCGTTCTTTCTCACCCAGAACCTGCTGCCGCTGATGGCTGACGGTGGTCGTATCCTCAACGTTTCCAGCGGTCTGACCCGCTTCAGCTTGCCGGGTTACGGCGCTTACGCGGCGATGAAAGGCGCGATGGAAGTGCTGACGCGTTATCAGGCCAAGGAACTCGGTGCGCGCGGCATTTGCGTGAACACCCTGGCGCCCGGGGCGATCGAAACCGATTTCGGCGGCGGCACGGTGCGTGATAACAGCGACGTGAACAGCTATGTCGCCAGCAATACCGCGTTGGGGCGCGTCGGTCAGCCGGATGACATCGGTGCTGCGATTGCGCTGTTGCTGGCGCCGGGCAGTCAGTGGATCAACGGGCAACGCGTGGAAGCGTCGGGTGGGATGTTTTTGTAAGTAACCCCGTCAAAGATCAAAAGATCGCAACCTCCGGCTGCGATCTTTGCTTTTAAGCTTCGCAAGACTGACGCATGACAAACCGCTCGCGCACCACGTCATAGACCCAGTGGTAGACGTAGGTGTACGGCAGGAAAAACAGCAGCACGCCGATATCCAGCAGGAACGCTTGCCATAGGCTGACGTTCAGCCACCAGGCAATCAACGGCACGCCCACCGCGACCAGTCCACCTTCGAACAACAGCGCATGGACAACACGTACCCACGCGTTGCGCACGAGGTTGTAGTGTTTGAGCGCACGGTCGAACAATCCGTTGAAGACCACGTTCCAGGCCAGGGCAAGTGCCGCGATAGCCATGGTCACGACACCCATGTCGAGCATCGGTTTGTCCATGATCCACGCCAGCAGCGGCGTACAGATCAGGATGGCCAGCAATTCGAAACCAATGGCCTGGAAAATACGTTCAGTGATGGATTTGTTGGCGCTCATGGCCAGACTCCTCTGAGTGACTGTGGTTGCCATGATCCTGCTTCACACCGATACTTCATAACCAATAACCATCGATCAAGGCGATAGTTCATGGCCTCTCAAGAAGTGTTGCAGGCCTTCGTTCAGGCCGCGACTCAAGGCTCGTTTTCCGCCGCGGCGCGCAAACTGGGCCGCAGTCAGTCGACCATCAGCGCCGCCGTGGCCAGCCTTGAAATCGACTTGAACCTGACGCTGTTCGACCGCAGCAGCCGCAAACCGAGCCTGACCCCGGCCGGGCACGTGATGCTGCAACGGGCCGAGGACATTCTGGCCGCCACCAGCCGACTGGAAATGACCGCCAGCCAACTGTCCCAAGGGGTCGAGCCGAAGCTGACCGTGGCGATTTCCGATACGTATCAGTCCGACCGATTCGAAGCGGCGCTCAGCGCCTTCGAGCAGCGTTATCCGGACCTGGAACTTGAATGCCTGATCGCCGAGTGCGACGACCTGGTGGCCTTGGTGCAACGGGGTCGGGCGCAGGTGGCCTTCGCCGAAAAACAAGACAGTTACCCGCCGGACCTGGTCAGTTCGACCGTGGAAGAACGGACCGAGATTGCCTTGTTCGTGTCCCGCAAGCATCCGTTGGCGGCGCTGAGCCACATTGATCAGGACGTGTTGCGACAACACCGGGAGCTGCGTCTGGCGACGATCGTCAATCCGTATGAAAGCCGTTCGAAGGGGCGCGTCTGGTCGGCGCCGAGTTACCTGATGCTGCTGGAAATGGCTCAGGGCGGATTCGGTTGGGCGCCGTTGCCCCGGTGGCTGGTGGAGCGATTTGGGCCCGGGACGTTGCTGGAACTGGACGTGCGCGGCTGGCCGAAACCGGTGTTCGTCGATGCACTGTGGTCGCGGCTGCATCCGCCAGGGCCGGCGGGGAGCTGGTTGCTTGGCAAGATGTTGGAATAGCGGTGCTGCCATTCGCGAGCAAGCCCGCTCCCACAGGATTTGCGCTAAACCTGTGGGAGCGGGCTTGCTCGCGAAGAGGCCCGCAAGATCACATCACTTCAGCTCCCGCAACCGAGCCTCGATAAACCGCCGTTCCGGCACTTGCTGCGTCAACTCCAACGCCCGCTCATAAGCCGCCCGCGCCTCATCAACCCTTCCCAACTGCCGACAAAACTCCGCCCGCGCCGCGTGTGCCAAGTGGTAATCCAGCAAATCACCCCGCGCCAGAATCCCTTCGATCAACGTCAGCCCCGCCAACGGCCCATCCCGTTTGGAGATCGCCGCCGCACGGTTCAATTCGATCACTGGCGAAGGCGCTGCCCGCAACAGCACGTCATACAGACCCACAATCTCCAGCCAGTCCGTTTCCGCTGCCGTGGGCGCTTCGGCATGCGACGCCGCAATCGCCGCTTGCAGGCAGTAAGGCCCGAAGCGCCGGGTTGTCAGTGCACGCTCCACCAGTGCGCAACCTTCAGCAATCATCCCGGCGTTCCACAACGAACGGTCCTGCTCATCCAGCACGATCAATTCCCCGCTCGCCGACGTCCGGGCCGGGCGTCGGGACTCGTGCAACAGCATCAGCGCCAGCAGCCCCATCACTTCGGGTTCGGGCAGTAGTTCCATCAACAAACGAGCGAGCCGAATCGCCTCGCGGGTCAAATCCTCACGGGTCAGTTCCGCGCCCATGGACGCGGAATAGCCTTCGTTGAACACCAGGTAAATCACCCGCAGCACACTGTCCAGGCGCTCGGGCAATTCCGCCAGGGTCGGCACTTGATACGGAATTTTTGCGTCACGGATTTTCGCCTTGGCGCGCACGATGCGCTGGGCGATGGTCGCTGGCGCCGACAGAAAAGCCCGGGCGATTTCTTCCGTGGTCAGGTCGCAGACTTCGCGCAGCGTCAACGGCACCTGGGCGTCCGCCGCGAGTGCCGGGTGACAACAGGTGAAGATCAGGCGCAAGCGATCGTCTTCCACGTCTTCGTCACTCCAGTCGGCCTGCTCCAGCGCCTCCAGTTGAGCGATCAGCATCGGTTGCGACGCGATGAAGCGTGCGCGCCGACGCAACACATCAATGGCCTTGAAACGCCCGGTGGACACGAGCCAGGTACGCGGATTGTCCGGCACACCGTCACGCTGCCAGCGCTCGACCGCGACGAAAAACGCCTCGTGCAAGGCTTCTTCGGCAAGATCGAAATCGCCGAGCAAACGGATCAGGGTCGCCAGAATCCGCCGTGAGTCTTCGCGGTAAACCTGCTCGACCCGCGCCCGTACCGACTCGGCCGACATCAGGCGCCGGGGTTCAACTGACGAACGGGACGCACCTCGACACAGCCAACCCGGGCCGCCGGAATGTTGCCGGCGACCTGGATGGCTTCATTGAGGTCCTTGGCATCGATCAGGTAGAAGCCGGCCAACTGCTCCTTGGTTTCAGCGAACGGGCCGTCGGTGATCGACATCTTCCCGTTGCGCATCCGCACCGTGGTCGCGGTCTGCACCGATTCCAGCGCCTCGGCGGCGACCATTCGGCCGCTGCCCTGGATCGCCTCGGCGTAAGCCATGCATTCAGCGTCATTCGGGCTTTCGGGCAGCGAGTGCAACTCGTGCTCGTTGCTGTAGACCAGGCATAAATACTTCATGGGGCTCTCCTGAATCGAACGGATCAACTATGGATGCAGATTGACGCTTTCGCGACATTCCCGACGAATCAGCAGGGCGCTCAGGGTTCCAGGTTGAACAGCACCGTGCCGCTCATCATGTCGAACGGGGCCGACCAGTGTTCGTGGACGATGCGCCATTGCCCATCGTCGCGCCGATAGCAGGCGGTCACGCGCATCCAGCAGGCTTGGGTTTCGCCCTTCTCGTTGGTGCCGCCGCAATGGGCCAGCCAATGGGCGAAGGCGATGTGCTCGTCCGCCACGATGTTCATATGGTCGAAGTCGAACTTGTGCGCGCCCTGGCACATTTCCATGCATTCCTGCCAATGCGCGCGGTAGGCGGCCTTGCCCCGAAACTGCAGGGCCTTGACCGCGTCGTAGGAGACGATGTCCTCGGCATACAGGGGCATGAGTTTCTCGACATCCTTGGCGATGACCGCCTGACGATAGGTGTCGATCAGGGTCTGGATTTCGTGGGTAGCGTTCATGGTGGTTCTCCGTGGTTTTTGTTGTGAAGACACCCTTAGTCGTCTGGCGAAAAGCCAAATCGACAGTCCAAATAAAAATAATCCATGGACGCAAACTCGTTAGAATCCGAAACACATTTATGTTGGAAAAAGGACACTCCAGTGACAGCCCGACTCGTGCCTTACGACAGTCTGAACGCGCTCCAGCGCCAGCAGGTCGAGGCCATTGAAGTTCACAAAGAACAAATCAGGTTCTCCGGCGACATTCACGGTGCGTTGCACACCCTGCTGTCCAAACCCGGTCCCGGCGTCAAAGGATTCGCGCTACTGGTCGAAGATGTTCCCGTGGCCTTTCTGCTGCTCAAGCGCCCGCCCGTATTGCCGGCGTGGGCCAATGAACACAGCGCCACCCTTCACGCACTGCAAGTCGATCATCGGGCTCAGGGCAAAGGCTATGGCAAGGCCTGTCTGCAAGCCCTGCCCGACGTGGCGCGCCAGGCATTTCCGGAAATAAAAGGGCTGGAGTTGTCGGTGGATGCGGATAACGCATCGGCCATCGCGCTTTACGCAAAATTCGGCTGGGTCGACAGCGGCGAAGCCTACAGGGGCCGGATCGGTTACGAACGGCGCATGGGCCTGTTTTTCTGAGGTGGTTATGCTCAACAGCATTGAAGAACGGGATGCTCTTGAACGAACACGAAAAAGGGTTGCCTTGCGGCAACCCTTTTGAGATTTGACTAGCGGTTAAAGGAGAAGACAGTAGTCGAGCAACTGCTTCTCGATACTTTGACGCTGACCGATAACCAAAGCGACCACTACAAGGTTTTCGCTCGGGAACACCTCATACAAAACCCGCTGTCCCATGGGTAAGTACTCACGAAAATGAGTGACCCCAAGCGATGCTGCTTCCTGACAAACACCGTAAACATGGGCCTGATTGCTCAGAGCCGTAACGATCTGCATCACCAGTTGATCAACCTGCTCTGCGGCTTTTTTTTGACCGCATTGCTGCGTGAGATAGTACTCCAGCGAAATAACGCCATGCTCCGCAGCGGTCGCAAACTCTACCCTGAAGGCCTCAGGCATCGTTATCGTCTTGCTGCGATTGTCGCCGCTGCGCCAGTCTGGCCAGCAAAGTGTCGCCGGAAATCAGCTTACCCTGCTCTTTGTCGCGAGAAGAAAACGAAAGAAGTTTGATCAGCGCGATGGCCTCATCTCGCCGCTTACGCTCCTCGTAGGATTCGATCACATAAGCCGGAACGCCATTCTGAGTGACGAGCATCGGCTCGGAAAGATCCAGCGCTGCCGCATTCTTTTTAACAAAACTGATAGTTTCAACTCGCATCATTCATTCCTCTGCTCACCACCCGAACAGGATGGCCAATGCAACAAGGTCTGAATTTAGGCCATTAAAAAACTTATCTCAAGAACTCATTTGCTCCTTTCCCAACGCCAACACCATTTCATGCCACGCCATCCCGCCATGGTCAGACGCTGAAGGCTTGATGTAGGCAAAGCCAAACCCGGCATACAGCGGAATGTGCCGCTCCTTGCACATCAGATGGATGTGGGTCTTGCCTAGCGCGCGCATCCGCTCGATGAATTCGCCCATCAACCGCTTCGCCAGTCCCTGCCCCTGATAATCCGGGTGCACCACCACCGACATGATGACTACGTGCGGGCCAGCCGGGTCGTGGCCGATCAGTTCCTTGAACGCCTCGTCCGACATCTCGACTTGAAACGCCGCACCGGAATTGATGAAACCGGCTACAACGCCGTCGACTTCAGCCACGATGAAACCTTCGGGCCAGGTGGCAATGCGCGTGGCGATTTTTTCGCGGGTGGCGGCTTCGTCGCCTTCGTAGGCAACGGTTTCGATGGCGTAGCAGCGGTCCAGATCAGCAGGTGTGACGTGGCGGATGACGGTGTTCATGGCAGCTCGAAATCAGCGAGAGGAAGGCTGGGGATCATAAATTAATAAGGTGTTCATATCGATCACCGCAGGCGCCGTAAAGCCTGCGTATAGGCGCTGTCATTGCTTGTCAGTGCGGATTATTGATGTGTCCTGTCTCTGGCCATCAATAAGGGGAACACACCATGAGCAGCGTTCAGATCGGACTTCTTATGTTGTTGGGCATCAGCTCGTTTGGCTTTATCACGTTGACGATTGACCTGTTGCGAGCGCGACGGATGAAGCAAGGCAAGTAACGAGATGGAGGCGGACGCCGAGTCCGCCTCCTGCGGCAATCAAGGCTTGAGCGGCAGCCAGATTTCCAGCACGCCGGTGTTGAGCTTCGGGTTGAAGTCTTCGCTGTAGCGTTCGAACTCCGGTGCGTCCGCCGCCTGATAACCGGACTGCGGCAGCCAGGTTTTCCAGATGTACTGGAAGGTCTGGGGCAACTGATCGAGAGGGCCTTTGTGTTCGAACACCGCATAGTGCTGAGGCTGGACCTCGACCCAACGGTATTTATCCGGCAAGTCGTCGAGCTTGCTGATTTCAACGCCGGCAATGTATTCGAAGCCACCCTTGCCATCCGGATTGCAACAGATGCCGTAAGTCACTTCGTTTTTTTGACCAGGGATTTTGCCAATCTCGGGGATGAATTTCTCCCAGAGTTCGGGGATTTTCTTGGAGGTTTCCTGGGTAAATCGGCCGCCAAGCCCGGCAATGAGCAGGAAGTGCCCGTGCTCGAAGCGTGGCGTGGCCGTTTCGACGCCTGTTTGCTCATCCATGGCTCAACTCCTGGAACAAAAAAGTGGGTTCGGCTGGGAGTATAGAAGCCAAACCGAATTCGCCCAATTACAGTGCATTCAACGGTTCGACAGCACCTGCACCAACGAACTCGTTATACCCCGATAGGATCACGTAGACCGCGAAATAGCAGAAGATCGCTGCCGATGCCATATAGGAATAACGCAGCAATTTGTCGCCCAGCAACTTGCCGCCGTGACTCGCGGCGAAACACAAAGCCACGCACCAGAGCACCCCGGCGCACAGAAACCCGCCGAGAAACAGCGCCGAGCTGAGGGCGCCACCGCCGCCGGAGCGAGCGATCAATGTGCCGCCCACCGCCGCGAACCAGAGAATGGCGCTGGGCGACGACATGGCGAGGAAGATCCCGCGGAAAAACTCGCGCCGATGGGAGTTCTGTCCCACGTCTTCGGCCTGCGCCAGTACCGCCTCATGGTGAATCGCCGAATAGATCATCTTCGCCGCGAAGTACAACAACAGCGCCGAACCGCCGATCCACAGCACCCAGCGCACGCTTTCGTATTGCAGCAAAACGGTCATCCCGGCCAAGGCCAGCACGGCGTAGATCAGGTCGCCGACGCACGTCCCCAAACCCAGCGCGAAGCCTTGAAAATAGCCACGCTGCATCGCCAGCGTGATCATCGCAATGTTGGCCACGCCGATGTCCAGGCACAGCGAAAGGCTCAGCAAGAAGCCACTGGTAAATTCCATCAACCGATTTCCTTCGGACAAATTTGTTTACATAGTCGCTGGACAGTTTGCCACATCACCCCTTACATTCCGCCACAGGTCACCGCAGTGACCAGCGTCGCTCGGACGGTTCCGGGCGCTCACGTTATCCGAGGCAACAATGGCTAACCCAGGTTCGCCGCGCCGCTTTGCGCGCATAGATCGACTCCCCCCTTACGTATTCAACATCACTGCCGAGCTGAAGATGGCCGCCCGTCGTCGTGGCGAAGACATCATCGACTTCAGCATGGGCAACCCTGATGGCCCTACTCCGCCGCACATCGTCGAAAAACTGGTGACTGTCGCCCAGCGCGAAGACACCCACGGTTATTCGACGTCCAAGGGCATTCCGCGTCTGCGCCGGGCGATATCAAATTGGTACAAGGATCGCTACGAGGTCGACATCGACCCGGAAAGCGAAGCCATCGTCACCATTGGTTCCAAGGAAGGCCTGGCGCACTTGATGCTGGCCACCCTCGACCAGGGCGATACCGTTCTGGTGCCGAACCCGAGCTACCCGATTCACATCTACGGCGCGGTGATTGCCGGCGCGCAGGTGCGTTCGGTGCCGTTGATTCCGGGCGTGGACTTCTTCGCCGAACTGGAAAGCGCCATTCGCGGCTCGATCCCGAAACCAAAAATGATGATCCTCGGCTTCCCGTCGAATCCCACCGCCCAGTGCGTGGAGCTGGATTTCTTCGAGCGGGTGATCGCCCTCGCCAAGCAGTACGACGTTTTGGTGGTGCACGACCTGGCTTACGCCGACATCGTTTACGACGGCTGGAAAGCCCCGTCGATCATGCAAGTGCCAGGCGCCAAGGACATCGCGGTGGAGTTTTTCACCCTGTCCAAGAGCTACAACATGGCGGGTTGGCGCATCGGTTTCATGGTCGGCAACGCCGAACTGGTCAACGCCCTGGCGCGGATCAAGAGTTATCACGACTACGGCACGTTTACCCCGCTGCAAGTCGCGGCGATTGCGGCGCTGGAAGGTGATCAGCAGTGCGTCAAAGACATCGCCGAGCAGTATCGGCAGCGTCGCAACGTGCTGGTCAAAGGCCTGCATGAACTGGGCTGGATGGTCGAGAATCCGAAAGCGTCGATGTACGTCTGGGCAAAGATTCCCGAGGCGTATGCGCATTTGGGCTCGCTGGAGTTCGCCAAGAAACTGCTGGCCGAGGCCAAGGTTTGCGTCTCGCCGGGCGTAGGGTTTGGTGAGTATGGCGATGATCATGTGCGCTTCGCGCTGATCGAAAACCAGGACCGGATACGTCAGGCCATTCGCGGAATTCGCGGGATGTTCCGGGCGGATGGGTTGATTAGTAAATCTTGATGCCCTGCACATAACACTGTGGGAGCGAGCCTGCTCGCGATGACTGACTAACATTCAACCTCTTTGTTGAATGTTAAGCCCTCATCGCGAGCAGGCTCGCTCCCACATTTGGTTTTGCGGTGTGTTTAGACGAACAACGACAACAGCAGGATGAAGCCCAGGCCCACCACGGACAGGATGGTTTCCATCGCGGTCCAGGTCTTGAAGGTTTCCGCCACGGTCATGTTGAAGTACTGCTTCACCAGCCAGAAACCCGCGTCATTCACGTGCGACAGGATCAACGAACCGGCACCGGTCGCCAGTACCAGCAGCTCACGGTTCACACCCGGAATCATTCCCACCACCGGCACCACGATGCCCGCGCCGGTAATGGTCGCCACGGTTGCCGAACCGGTGGCGATACGGATCACCGCGGCTACCAGCCAGGCCAGCAGGATCGGCGAGATCTGCGCGTTCACCGCCATGTGGCCGATTACATCACCCACGCCGCTGGTCACCAGCATCTGCTTGAAGCCACCACCGGCACCGATGATCAGAATGATCGCGGCGGTCGGCGCAAGGCTTGCGTCGAGCAACTTGAGGATCTTGCTCGAGCCCATGCCCTGACGGTGGCCGAAGGTGTACAGCGACAGCAGCAACGCCAGCAGCAGCGCCGAGATCGGGTGACCGATCAGGTCCATGAAGGTGCGGAAGAAATTGCCGTCCGGCAGCACTACATCAGCAAAGGTCTTGAGCAACATCAGGAACACCGGCAGCAGCACGGTGATCAGGGTGATGCTGAAGCTCGGCAGCTCAGCTGCCTCTGGCTCGCGCGCCAGTTGATCGACCAGTTCCTGGTTAGGATGACCCGGAATGTACTTGGAAATGAATGTGCCGTAGATCGGGCCGGCGATGATGGCCGTTGGCAGCGCAACGATCAGGCCGTAGAGGATGGTTTTACCAATGTCGGCACCGAACACGCCGATGGCCAGCAACGGACCCGGGTGCGGCGGAACCAGACCGTGCACGGCGGACAGACCGGCCAGCAGCGGGATACCGATCTTGATGATCGACACGCCGGTACGCCGGGCCACGATGAACACCAGCGGGATCAGCAGTACGAAACCGATTTCGAAGAACAGCGGAATGCCGACCAGGAAGGCCGCGAACATCATCGCCCACTGCACCTTGTCCTTGCCGAACGCGCGAATCAGGGTCTGGGCAATCTGATCCGCCCCGCCCGACTCGGCCATCATTTTGCCGAGCATCGTGCCCAGCGCAAGGATGATCCCGACGAAACCGAGCACCCCACCGAAGCCGTCCTGGAACGCCTTGATGATGGTGCCGATCGGCATGCCGGAGGTCAGCCCGAGAAAGGCGGCGGCGATGATCAGGGCAATGAACGGATGAAGCTTGAACTTGGTGATCAGGACGATAAGCCCGATCACCGTGACCACTGCATCGAGCAGCAGGAACGTCTCGTGGGACATGCCAAACATTAGGGGTGTCTCCTGGTTGTTGTTGTTATTAAAGCGGGTAATTCGCAAGCCAACAGGACAGCGCTATCTCTTCTGGCAAAACTCATACGGCGTGTTTCAGGCCATGAGCCTGCCACCAGTCATGAGCTTGCTTCGCCAATTGCTCGACGCTGTGGTTCGACGCGTCCAGAGCCAGGGTCAGGGGCTCACCAACGGGCGATTCAAGGGTGGCGAACTGGCTGTCGATCAACGTCGACGGCATGAAATGGCCCGGCCGATGGGAGACACGATCGGCGGCCACTTCAGGGGTCAGTTCAAGGAACACAAAGCCCAGGCCCGGCAAGGCGCTGCGCAGACGTTCGCGGTAACTGTGTTTGAGGGCCGAGCAGGTCAGCACCGGGCGTTCGCCCTTGGCGTCTATGCGGCGCAATTCATCGCACAAGCTGTCGAGCCAGCCGGCACGGTCTTCGTCGTTCAGGGGGATTCCCGCGCTCATCTTTTCGATATTGGCGGCAGGGTGGAAAGTGTCGCCTTCAATGGCGGTCGCGCCGCTGAGTTGGCACAAGGCCTCGCTGACGCAGGTCTTGCCGCAACCGGCAACGCCCATGATGACCAGGGCGGTGATGGGATGATTCATGTAACACCTCAGCGCGCAGACAGCGCTACCTTTGCCAGTTATGACACCAGAAAAAGCAGAAGTTGCCGACGCCTTCTTGTCATTTTTGTGGGTTGCAGCATGTTCGTTCCCAACGCCAAAAAACGGGGATCAGGCAAACCCCGCTCACGCATTTGCAGCTGCATCGAGACAGCGCTACCTTAGTGCCTCGAATTTTGTTTGGCAAGCCGTCCGATGATCTCCCCTAAAAACGATAAAAATACGCGCACCACTGGCCGCCCCACTTTGAACGAAGTCGCACGCCTGGCCGGTGTCAGCCCGATCACCGCCTCTCGCGCCCTGCGCGGGGTCAGCACGGTGGCCACCGAACTGGTGGAAAAAGTGCAGAAAGCCGCCCTCGACCTGAACTACGTGGTCAACCCCGCCGCCCGCGCGTTAGCCTCGGCCCAGAGCCATTCCGTCGTGGTTTTGGTGCCGTCACTGTCCAACCTGCTGTTCATCGACACGCTGGAAGCCATTCATCAGGTTTTGCGACCAAAGGGCTTCGAAGTACTGATCGGGAACTTCCATTACTCACGTGATGAAGAAGAAAACCTGCTGCGCAACTACATGGCGTATCAGCCTCGCGGTTTGTTGCTGACCGGTTTCGACCGCACTGAAAGTTCGCGCCGGATGATCGAGGCCAGCAACATTCCATGCGTGTACATGATGGAACTGGACAGCGCAGCCGGGCTCAATTGCGTGGGCTTTTCGCAACTCGCGGCTGGCGAGACAGCGGCCGGGCATTTGCTGTCACGGGGTCGTAAGCGTCTGGCCTACATTGGCGCGCAACTGGATCAACGCACGTTGCTGCGTGGCGAAGGTTTCCGCAAAGCCCTGCAAAAGGCCGGTTTGTATGACCCGGACCTGGAAGTCCTGACACCTCGCTCTTCCTCCGTCGGCCTTGGTGGCGAACTGTTCCTGCAACTGCTCGTCACTCATCCCGATGTCGACGCGATCTTCTTCGGTAACGACGACCTGGCCCAGGGCGCACTGCTCGAAGCCATGCGCTGCGGGATCAAGATCCCCGAACAAGTGGCGATCCTCGGCTTCAACGACCTGCCGGCCTCGGCCCACATGGTCCCGCGCCTGAGCAGCATCAGCACCCCGCGAGAAGCCATCGGCCGCCGCGCGGCGGAGCAGATGTTGACGTTGATGGCTGGCAACACCGTGGCCAAACCGGTGCAGGACATGGGGTTTGAGTTGAAGGTGCGCGAGAGTACCTGACGCTGTGATCGCTCCCACGCAGAGCGTCAGAACGGCGCATCGCCCATGCCGTGGGTTTTCAACTAACCTTGATAGTGTTCCAACTTCGCCAACTTCGGCGCTGTCGGATCCGGTTTGAAAACGCTGAATACCTGTTAGATTCCTGAAGCGTCGAATCGCTAACGGAGTAGCTCAATGGAACATGCACTGAAGATTCTGGGCAAAGCCTCGTCCATCAACGTCAGAAAAGTCCTGTGGACCTGTGAGGAACTGGGTGTTGCCTACGAACGTGAAGACTGGGGCGGCGGTTATGCGTCGACCCACACGCCGGAGTTTCTGAGGCTCAATCCCAACGCACTGGTGCCCGTGATCATCGATGAGGCAGGCGTGCTGTGGGAGTCCAACACCATCTGCCGCTATCTGGCCGGCAAACACCACAACACCGATCTGCTACCCCACGATCCGGCGGCCCGCGCTCGGGTTGAACAGTGGATGGATTGGCAAGCGACTGAACTCAATGCCTCCTGGAGCTATGCGTTCACGGCGCTGGTACGCAAAGATCCGGAGTTCCAGGACCCGCATCACATTGCCGCCGGTGTACACGGCTGGAATCAGAAAATGGGCATCCTCGAGCATCAGCTCGCGGCCACCAAAGCGTATGTCGCCGGGCCGCACTTCACGCTGGCGGACATCGTCATCGGGCTGTCGATCAACCGCTGGCTGATGACACCGATGGAGCGCCCCGACTACCCGGCTATCGACGAGTATTTCCAACGGTTGGCACAACGCCCGGGATTCCTGAAACATGGCTGCAATGGCCTGCCTTGAGCGGCCCGCGTTTTCTCGGCTGCAGTTTTCAACAGTATGACCGTTGGTCCAATTCTTCTTCCGCAAAGAACCTGACTGTCACTTCTGTCAGTAGACAGCATTATCCGAGTGGAAAATCATGTGTCTCCTCCGCGTCGATAGTTCACCGCGGCTCTGTTTGTAAAGTGGCAAAGGAGATGACCCATGAGTAATAAAAAAGCCGTCGGGCTGTTCAGTGCAACAATCAGGGAACATGGCGGCGAAGAGCTAATCCTTCCAGCCAAGCAAATCGTTTTCAGCGTTAAAGAATATGAACTCATAGTTGGCGGGTTCGCCCGAGATGACTTCCCTGTAGGCTGGGGAGTCCAGTTAGGTATATATGATGGCGAAATCAAACCTGGCTCATATCCGTTCGACAACGGTAGAAGAGTCGGAGGTTTTTACAACCCTCGAGACCCTGATAGTTCCTGGATCGGGCAAGAACAGTCGGGAAATATCACCTTGATCGAAGTGGACCTTGAAAAAAAATTTGTGAGGGGCACGTATCAATTCATCGCTGTAAGCAGTCATGACCCGCAGAAAAGTGCGGAGATAGAAGGCAGTTTCTCACTCACCGAATAGGTCAGGCGCCACTTGTAAAACATGAACGTTTCGAGTGATAAGAATTGCCCCTTTAAAGTATTAAGGGGCAATTCGTTCAGGCCGACGCTAACTGATCTGCAACGTCGAGTTGAACTGACTGATCGCATCCACCACATGCCGCGATCCTTGCTGAATCTCCATAATCACCGCTCCCGCCTCGTTCGCCAGTTCCACCCCAAGCCCGGTTCGACTCAAACTGGACTGCATGCTCGACACCGCACTCAATGACAAATCGTGGTTCTTGCGCACCACTTCAACGATCTCCACCGTTGCCTGACTCGTTCGTGCCGCCAGGCTGCGAACTTCATCGGCGACGACCGCGAACCCGCGCCCGTGCTCCCCGGCCCGGGCCGCTTCGATCGCGGCGTTGAGCGCCAGCAGGTTGGTCTGATCGGCAATGCCACGAATGGTCTGAACGATGGTACCGATGATGTCGGACTGTTTACTCACGGCATCAATACTCAGCGCCGCTTCGTTCAAGTCTTTGGAAATGTCCTGGATGGTCTGCACCGTTTGCTGCACCACCTGCGACCCCTTCTGCGCACAAGCATCGTTTTGAACCGAGGTGCTGTGGGCCGACTCCGCGGCCGTTTGCAGGGTGGTCACCTGAGCGGTGATGTCGCTGGCGAACTTGACCACTTTGTACAACCGGCCCTTGGTGTCGAACAGCGGGTTGTAGGAAGCTTCCAGGAAAACCGTATGACCGTGCTTGTCTTTGCGCTCGAAACGGTGCGAGTGATATTCGCCGCGATTGAGCGAGGCCCAAAACGCTTTGTAGGCCTGGGATTCGGCTTCGGCACGATGACAAAACAGGCTGTGATGTTGGCCCACCACTTCGCTGAGCGAGTAATGCATCGTCTTCAAGAAGTTGTCGTTAGCGGTGATGACCTTGCCATCCGGGGTGAATTCAATCACCGCCATGGAGCGACCGATCGCCGCGAGCATGCTCTCGTTTTCGTGCTCCTTGTAGGTCCTGGCTGTGATGTCAGTGGCGACTTTGATCACACTGCGAACCTGACGATCAGCGCCGAACACCGGCATATAGCTGGCTTCAAGCCAGATCTCCTTGCCGTTCCTGTCCAAGCGTAAAAAGGTCCCGCTCACCGGCTCGCCACGGGCCAAGTCACGCCACAACTTGGCGTAGGCTTCGCTGCGATAGAACGCTTCTTCGCAAAAGATCCGGTGATGCTTGCCGCGCACTTCTTCGGCGCTGTAACCCATGACACTGCAAAAGTTGTCGTTGGCATCGAGCACGATGCCTTCGGGGGTGAACTCAATCATTGCCATCGAGCGACTGACCGCGGCCAACTTCGCGTTAGCCTCGGCCAGCGCGCAACTGAATCGTTCGATTTCCAGCAAGTCAGATTTGTGATGTCGGTTAAACATAGATCACCTTCAGCGCGGTCTTTTGTTTGATGAAAGTTCTTTGGTCTTTCAACAGCTCCACCACTACATTCCAAGGAACAGGCACACGCATCCCTCCACAGGAAGGACTGGGTCAGGTGATCAATGATGTTTAATCGGAGAGTCCATGCAGCAACGCTCTTATCAAGACATCCTTCTCTTGATAGCCCGGAATCGGACCAGCCCTAACGTTCTGATAAGACATTCCATTGACCGGACAGCTCCGTGTTGTTCAGCGTCGGTGCCTTGGGTTGCGCACACTTTTCACGTGTATGACGGCCTTCACATAGCGGTCGACATAGTTAGTTACGAGTCAGCATAGACAGGCGAGGCCGGTACGCAAGGCCACTAGTCGGCCACTATTGAGGACAAAATCGGTTCAGCATCGGTATGCATCATTTCTCAGCGAGCATGCCCATCAACACCTGCACCGCCGCCGAGGGTGGCTTGTTCGCAGCGGCCACCAAGGCAAATTCGCGATCGATACGCGGTTTGACCGGCACCACGCGCAGCCCCTGAAGTTGGCTCGGCAGTGTCATCTCCGGCACCAGCGTCACGCCGATGTTTTCCCGCACCAGGGTGAACGCACTGCTCCATTCACGGACCTCAACCCTAACGTCGCGCAGCTGCAGTCCGGCATCCTCCGCCAGGCTGCGAGCGTTGGTCGAACAACCGCCCGTGGCCAGTACAAAAGGTTGCTCCACCAACTCCGCCAGGGAGACGCCTTCTTCATTCGAACGCCGAGCCAAGGGATGGCCGCCAGGCACCACCGCCATCCAGGCATCACGTCCCAGCCGACCGGCATTGCGCTCAGGCGCCGGGTTCAACACCACGCCAACATCCACCAGCCCGGCACCCAGCAGCGTTTCCACTTCATCATCGCTGACCTCCAGCGCGACCACCTGAATGCCGGGATAAAGCCGATTGAACTGACGCAGCAGCGGCGGCAGGAAAGTCGCCAGCACCATGGGGAAACTGGCCAGGCGAATCGTCCCGCGCTGAATGTCTTTGGTGGCATCGACGCTGCTGCGGATGTTCTCCAGGGCACCGAGCATGGTTCTCGCGTGTTCGATCACAGACAAGCCGATTGCCGTCGGCAAGGTCTGGCGATTCTCCCGACTGAACAACTGAACGCCCAGGGTTTCTTCAATCAACGCCAAGGCCTGGCTGGCACCGGACTGGGTCATGCCGATCCGCTCGGCAGCCCGGGTAATGTTGCCCGTGTCAGCCACTGCCACCACCATTCGCCAATGCATCAGATTCATCATGGCAGTAGCTTTCCTTATGGTGGTTTTCTGAAAGATTAATTTTACCGAGGGTGCCGCGCACTATGACACTGGCGCAAATCCCCAGCCAGAGCCCTGCCGATGAAGTTGTATTACGCCCCCCACGCCTGCTCGCTAGCGCCGCATATCGTGCTGCGCGAACTCGATCTGCCGTTCGAATTGATCCGCGTCGACAACACCACCAAGCGAACCGCTAACGGCGAGGACTTCCTCTCCATCAACCCCAAGGGTTACGTCGCGGCATTGCAACTGGACGATGGCCAAGTACTGACCGAAGGCCCGGCAATCCTGCAATACCTGGCAGAACTGCGACCCGAAGCGAACCTGGTACCCGTGAGCGGAACGTTCGAGCGGGTACGGTTGCAGGAATGGCTGAATTTCGTTTCGACAGAGATTCATGGCGGGCTGGGCTGGCTGTTCAGTTCGCAGTTCCCGGATGAGGTGAAAGCGCTGATCAAGGAGAAACTGTTCAAGCGTTTTGTTGTGTTGAGCCAGACGCTGGAGCGCCAGGATTATTTGATGGCTGACGGGTTCAGCGTTGCCGATGCGTATTTGTTTACGGTGTTGCGTTGGACGTCGCTGTTTGGGATTGATTTGAAGCAGTGGCCGGCGTTGGTGCGGTTTCAGGCGAGGGTGGATTCTCGGCCTGGCGTGAAGGCTGCATTGGCCGCTGAGTCGGAGTAAGGCGCAAGACCCTTCGCGAGCAAGCCCGCTCCCACAGGGGATCTCCAGTGAACACAGATTTTGTGAACACCAGAAATCCCCTGTGGGAGCGGGCTTGCTCGCGAAAGCTATTTGACAAACACCGCTGAAGCATCAGAAAAAACTACAAACTCCCACTCACCTTGGTCGCCACCTCCCCCGGCACCCAGCCCTTCCAGATCTGCGGCTGATCACGCAAAAAAGCTTCGGCCACCTGACGCGGTTGCAGGCGCTTTTCGCTCATCTGGCCGAGCGTGTGGTTCAGCAGATCGATCGGCAGGTCGACCTTTTCGAAGAACGCCACCAGGTCCGGGTACTGCGCCTTGAACGGCGCGGACACGCCGATCGCCAGGCTTGCCGGCATCGACCGCGTGCCTTTTGGATTCGGGTTGTTGGCGTCGGCCAGGGTCTTCCAGGCGTCGGCGTCGAAGGCCGGCTCGTCGAGCTTCACCAGTTTGAAACGGCCCAACAGCGGCGTCGGCGACCAGTAGTAGAACAGCACCGGTTTGCCTCGACGGATCGACGAAGCCACCTCGGCATCCAGCGCAGCGCCAGAACCCGTGCGGAAGTTGACGAAGCTGCCGGTCAGGTCATAGGCCTTGAGTTTCTGACTGTTGACGATCTCCGAGGTCCAGCCGGTCGGGCTATTGAGGAAGCGTCCTCGGCTCGGGTCTTCCGGGTCGCGGAACACGTCCTTGTAGCGCGCCAGGTCGGCCACGGATTTCAGCTCCGGGGCCAGGGGTTTGATGCCGCGTTCGGGGTCGCCCTTGATCACGTATTCCGGCACCCACCAGCCTTCGGTGGCGCCTTTGACCGTGTCGCCCAGGCCAAACACTTTGCCTTCCGAGGCGGCTTTGACCCACGCCGGACTGCGCCCGGCCCACTCTTCGCCGATCACTTGAATATCGTTCTTGGCCAACGCCGCTTCGAGACTGACGGTGCTGCCCGGCAAGGTATCGGTCGGGTAGCCGTAACCTTTCTCGACAATCAATCGCAGGATTTCGGTGATCAGGCTGCCGCTTTCCCAGGTGATGTCACCGAAATGGATCGGCGCGGTTTTCTCCGCAGCGGGAACGTGGGTTGCCACAAGGCTCAGGGCCAGCAGCGAACTGCCGAGCAGGGTTTTGATCGATCTCATGCGGACCTCCGGGTCAGGGGATTCAAGGATTGGTTGGCGCTGTGCCGGGCGCACAGGGCTTGAGTGCGAGTCATGTAAACGCTGACCGAGCGCTGGGAAATGCCCAGTTCGGCGGCGATTTGCGGGTAGGTCAGACCGTCGATTCGCGACAACAGGAACGTTGCGCGAACCTTGCCCGGCAGGCGCTCCAGCGTACGGTCGAGGCCTTGCAAGGCCTGAGTCAGTTGCAGCCGTTCTTCGGGCGAGATTGCTTGAGGCTGATCGAGGTGTTGCAACTGATCGAGGTGTTGGCGCTCCAGCTCACGGCGGCGCCAGAGCTGATAGATCAACCGCTGGGCAATGGTGGTGAGTAAGGCACGAGGCTCGCGCATCGGAGTCAGCCCCGGCGATTCGAGCAGCTGTAAAAAAGTTTCGGCAGCAATGTCTTCGACGCTGGAACTGGCGCCCAGATGCCGTCGCAACCGTGTGCACAGCCAGGGGTAATGCGCGCGGAACACTCCGCCCACGTCGTTGCGATGGGAAAGGTCGGTGCCGGACATAGAGGCTCCAAGGGTTAGGGGTCGCTGAATGTCCGGTGTTCCGGTGACGCGATCCTAGCAAGGAGCCTTATTCATTAATAATATTTAAAAAGCATTTTTATATTCCGTTATGGAATTAAACATCAAAAGAACGCAGCCTACCGCAATCGCCCATACCCCAACGCCTCAGCCTCTTGCTGATAGTCGAGCACGATCTGATAGTCGCTTTCGCTGGCCGGCAATACCTCTTGCAGACCGAGGATTTCCCTGACTTCGGGCAATTCCTGCAACGTCGTGTTCATCACCTGCAGCAACGCCTCGGCCTGTTCATCGGGGACGGTCGCGGCGGTGATATACGGCAAGGTCGGACTGAACGCACTTCGCGCAATGATCCGCAGGCCGGCCACTTCTTCTTCGGCGTGTCGCGCCAGATAGGCGAAGGTGACGCTGTCGATGGCCGCCAGGTCCGCGGTCCCTTCACGCAACCCGCGCAGGCTTTCGCGGTGGCTGCCGCTGATGCTGACACTGGCGAAGAACTGCCCCTCTTGATGCAGCGGCGCCAGTCGATGACGCAGCAGGTTCATGCCGCTGTTGGAGTCTTCGCCATTGATCACCCCACGACTGTCGCGAAAGGCCGGCAGGCTGCGCCGTGGATCATCGGCGCGACTCAGCAACAGGCTGCAATGATTGCCGCCGTTAGCGTCCGGCAGCTCATAGCGAGGACGACCGACGACCCGGACCCGACCGCGCAACGCGGTCATCAGCGGGTAGCCGCAGGTTTGAGTCAGCAGAAGGTGCGGGGACAGCCAGAGGTCCATCAGCGAAAGGCCTTCGGCGTTGCGGCGGGTGGCACCCAGTCGCTCAAGCATTCGCGTCAGCCAGCGCTCGTTGGCCTCGCGGATCGGTTCGGGGGCGACGTACATCAGGAGTTCAGCGAGGTGTTGTGTCATCGAAATCTTCCAATACAACGACATTCAAATGTGGGAGCGAGCCCTGTGGCGAGGGGATTTATCGGAATGCCGCACCACCCCGTTCGGCTGCGAAGCAGTCGTAAACGCGTTTTAACTTTGAAATGCCGGGGCCGCTCCGCAGCCCAACGGGGATAAATCCCCTCGCCACAGGGCTCGCACACAGGGGGGGGTCGATCATGAAATCAGTGAAACGGATGTCGCGGGCTATCGATGGCTTTCACTCCATTCTCCCACCACAACTGCCCATAACCCTGCACCAGAAACCCGCCGCTGCGCGCCAGCCATTGCTCGCGACGCGCGCAGTAGGCGCGGGGCAAGTCGTACCAGGGCAGCCCGGGCAAGTCGTGATGCACCAAATGCAGATTGAGGTTGAGGAACAGCCAGCGCCACGGCCAGGCCGCTTCATTGATGACCGTCCTTTGCTCGGGCTCGGCGTGGGGACGGTGTTCATAGTAGGAGCGAATCATCGCAATCGATAGCGCCGGCACGCTGATCAGCAACAGGTAATGCCACACCGGCAGCACGCTGTAACGGGCGATAAACAGCAACATCAGCAGGGTCAACGCACCGTGGCTCAACCACATCAACCAAGCCTGTCGCTCACCTGCTTTTAGACGTTGCAGTTCTTCCCTGGCCAGCGTCAGCAAGGCCAGCGGTGCACCGAGGGCGAAGCGTCCGAGCACGGTTTTGTTCAGCCAGTGCAGGTCTTGTTCGAACAGCGAACTCTCCTGCCATTGCTCGGCGCTCAGGTAACGGCTTTCCGGATCGCGACCGGGCAGGGTCAGGTCTTCGTCGCAGTGATGCAGCAAATGGCTGTCGCGATACAGGGTGTAGGGATACCAGACGGCGAACGGCGCGTAGCCGAGGATCTTGTTCAGCGATGTCCAGCGGGTGGGGTGACCGTGAAGCAATTCGTGCTGCACCGACAACCAGAGCACCACCAATGGAATCAACAGCACAGTGCTCCACCACAGGCCCAACCAGCCACTGGCAAGCACGATGCTGAACCAGCCGACGTACACGCCGATCAGCAGCAACCAGGTCGGCCACTCGGTGCGAGCGGTCAGGCGTTGGCGCAGGGTTTCGATTTCTTCACGGTGGGCGGTATCGAAATAATGGGGCATGGCGTTGCTCAGATCGGGGACCAGTCCCCTTCTGTGCAATGACGCAGGAAAATCTTGCAGATTATTTCAAGGATCGTATGACGATCGTTCCCACGCTCTGCGTGGGAATGCCTCTAGGGACGCTCTGCGTCCAGTGACGCGGAGCGTCACGGGCCGCATTCCCACGCAGAGCGTGGGAACGATCAATCAATGCGGGATCAATGACCGAACACATCCACCTTCTTGGCCTTCTTGTCCGCGCGCTTTTCATCGGCGGTTTTTGCCGGTTTTTTCTTTGCCGCTTTTTTTGAATCCATGCCTTTGGCCATGATACTTACTCCACTCATACGGGATGTGAGATCAGGTATACACCTATCGCTGCGCGCGCGTTCTTTTATAATCGCCCGCTTTGCGCACCGACAGTCGAAGACCATGCCCAACACCCAGTACACCTTGCTCGCCGAGCCTTTGTGGCCCTTGATGAACAAGTTTTATCGCACTCATCAATCGTCGATGAAAGCCGTCCGCGACGCTCAACTCTGGGTGGCCAGGCGCGAGGAGATCATTGGCGCACTGTGTTTGCGACCGGTGGCGGACGGGCATTGGCTGACGGGTTTGTTTATCGATCCGGCCTGCCGTGAACAGGGCATCGCTGCTGCGTTGATCGCCGAGGCGCTCAAGGAGCTTGAAGGCCCGGTGTGGCTGTTTTGTCATCCGGACTTGCGCGGGTTTTATGAACGTCGCGGTTTTACCTTCGACCCGCCACTGCCCTACTCCATGGCCGAACGCTTGAGCCGTTATGCACGGAGCAAACCGATGATCGCCATGGGGTTGGAACCGATCAGATAACGAAAGCCTTATGAAGATTAAATGTGGGAGCGGCGGTGCGACGATTCGACTTGCTCGCGAAAGGGCCATGTCAGTCAATATTGATGTCGACTGACACTCTGCATTCGCGAGCAAGTCGAATCGTCGCACCGCCGCTCCCACATTTGGTTTGTGGTGGTTTCAATCGTCTGCGTTCGGATCGAGATCCGGAAACATCACTTCGGTATACCCGAACTTTCTGAAATCACTGATACGCGAGGGGTACAACCGGCCGATCAGGTGATCGCATTCATGCTGCACTACCCGCGCGTGGAAGCCTGACGCAATGCGCACAATCGGCTGCCCTTTGGGGTCGAAACCTTCGTACCGAATGTGCTGATAGCGATCCACCGCGCCGCGCAGGCCGGGCACCGACAGACAGCCTTCGAAACCCTCTTCCAGCGTCGGGCTCAACGGCGTGATCAACGGGTTGATCAGAATCGTCTGCGGCACCGCTTCGGCGTCCGGATAGCGTTCGCTGTGCTCGAAACCGAAGATCACCAGTTGCAGGTCGACGCCTATCTGCGGCGCAGCCAGGCCAACGCCACCGACGCTCTCCATGGTCTGGAACATGTCGTCAATCAGTTGCCACAGCTCCGGGCTGTCGAACATTTCGGCAGGCACTGGCGGGGCAATGCGCAGCAGGCGTTCGTCGCCCATTTTCAGGATTTCACGGATCATTTGATGACTTCGTCAGTGGTCGGCTTGATCGAGTGGTCCCGACCCAATCCCGACACATGTTGTTTGTGTTCGTGATCGTGCTCGCCGGGGAATTTTTCGCCATCATCCTTGCCCTCGGTCGACATGTGTTCGATCACTGCATTCATCTCGGCGCCGAGCAACAGCACCGCGGCAGAAATGTAGAAGTACAGCAACAGCACGATGATCGCGCCGATACTGCCATACATGGCGTTGTAGTCGGCGAAAGTTTTGACGTACAGACCGAAGCCCACCGATGCAAGGATCCACACCACCACGGCCAGCACCGAACCGGGGGTGATAAAGCGAAACTCCTGTTTGACGTCGGGCATGACGTAGTAAATCAGCGCCACCGCCATCATCAACAGAATCACCACCACCGGCCAGCGCACAATAGTCCAAAGGGTCACGATGAAGTCTTCGAGGCCGACTTGCGCGGCGATCCAGCCCATTACCTGCGGCCCGAGCACCATCAGCGCCGCGGCGATCAGTAGCATACCGGCGATGCCGATGGTGTAGAAAATCGACAGCGGGAAACGCTTCCACGCCGGCCGGCCTTCGACCACGTCGTAGGCGGCGTTCATCGCGCTCATCATCAGCCGAACACCGGCGGACGCGGTCCACAGGGCAATCACGATACCGACCGACAGCAAGCCACCCTTGGATTGCTGGAGCTGGTCGATGACCGGGTTCACCTGCTCCAGCGCCTGGGGCGGCAGGACCAGTTCCGATTGCAGGCGCAGCCAGGAGAAGAAGTCCGGCAGGTGCAGGAAACCGATCAGGGCGATCAGGAACAGAATGAAGGGAAACAGTGAGAACAGCATTTGATAGGCCAACGCCGAGGCATAGGTCGACATCTCGTCGTCGACGAACTCGGTGATCGTGCGCACCATGACACGGTGCAGGCGCTGGCCTTTCATGTGTGGGAAAAACATTAGCGTCTCCTTTCGCCGCAAATTTGGTTGAAGTCGTGGCGACTCAGGGGCCGTTTTCTACATCAAAGTAGCGTACTTGGCGAGTTTGAAACAATTTCCTTGTGCAAGTTCAGGCCGACACAAAAACGGCCATCCGCGGATGGCCGTTTCTGTTGCTCATCAAAGGCCTGATCAGGCCTTGTCGATGCCTTTTTTAAGAGCATCCTTGACTTTGCCGACCGCCTGCTGGGCTTCGCCTTTCCTTTCCTGAGCGACGCCTTCAGAGCGCATTTTTTCGTTACCAGTGGCCTTGCCGACGCCTTGCTTGACGTTGCCGGCGGCTTCGTTGGCCATGCCTTTTACTTTATCGCCAGTGCTGCTCATGGTGTTTCTCCTGTGAACAATTCAACGGAAAAGTCTTTACATAAGGATTGACCGGAGGCGTTTGCGCGGAGTTTCATTTATTTTCACGGCGACATTTCATCGTTCAGTGCAGGTTGGGCTTTATGTTTGCCGACCAACCCCCGAGAATGCGCAACGTATTCAGGCCATGGCGCTGAAGATCCAATCCCGTAGGAATGTTATGAAACTCGATAAAAAGCAGGCCATTGCCCGCAGAAACCAGGAACTTGGCGGTGCTGTGCTTGGCGTCAACAACTGCCATTTCACCGAATTGAACCGCAATCGCAACATCTGGTGGTTCGATATTCCGGTCGCGCGCCTGGCCATTGGTCAGTACGAGTGGGTTCACCTGCTGATGCACACCCCGGAAACCGACGAACTGCTGCACCTGAAAGTGCCGACGGTGTTCCTGCGCGAGAAGCTCGAAGGCCTGGTGGTGCGCAACGAAGGCAAACGCAAAGCGGCCCTGAGCCTGGAACTGAGCGCCGACAAGGACTCGTACCTCCAGGACATGCGCCCGGCGGGTACCAACGTCAATTTCGCGCAGTTCCGCCTCTAAAATCAAAAGCTTCGCATCTGCGGCAATGCTGTTCACTTAAGCGCGGCGTCCACATTTGTGGCGAGGGGATTCATCCCCGTTCGGCTGCGAAGCAGTCGTAAATCCATACAACTTAGTCTGGCTGAAAAGACGCTAGGGCCGCTTCGCAGCCCAACGGGGATGAATCCCCTCGCCACAAGGGCACTTCTGATATCGCATTAAACAAAAAGCCCCGCATCTGCAGGGCTTTTTGTTGGTTACGCGCTTACCTTCTTGACGCCGAGCTTCTTCAGCTCTTCGTCGCGCAACTCGCGGCGCAGGATCTTGCCGACATTGGTGGTCGGCAGCGCATCGCGGAATTCCACGGCTTTCGGCACTTTGTATCCGGTGACGTTGGCGCGCATGTGCTCCATCACCTGTTCCTTGGTCAGCGTCACGCCCGGTTTGGCGACGATGAAGATCTTGATCGCCTCGCCCGACTTCTCGTCCGGCACGCCGATGGCTGCGCATTGCAGAACGCCCGGCAGGGTCGCCAGTACGTCTTCCAGTTCGTTCGGGTACACGTTGAAACCGGAGACCAGGATCATGTCTTTCTTGCGATCGACGATGCGCATGTAACCGTCAGGCTGGATCAGCGCGATGTCACCGGTCTTCAACCAGCCTTCGCTGTCGAGGATTTCATCGGTGGCGTCCTGACGTTGCCAGTAGCCCTTCATCACTTGCGGACCTTTCACACACAGCTCGCCGATGTCGCCTAACGGCTGTTCAACGCCGGCATCGTCGATGACTTTGCACAGGGTCGACGGCACCGGAATACCAATGGTGCCGATCTGGATGTTCTGGATTGGATTGACAGTGGCCACCGGGCTGGTTTCGGTCATGCCGTAACCTTCGCAGATGGCGCAACCGGTGACCGCTTTCCAGCGCTCGGCGGCGGCCAGTTGCAGGGCCATGCCACCGGACAGGGTGACTTTCAGTGCAGAGAAATCCAGCTTGCGGAAGGCTTCGTTGTTGCACAGGGCGACAAACAGCGTATTGAGCCCGACGAAACCGCTGAACTTCCACTTCGACAGTTCCTTGACCATCGCCGTCAAATCGCGCGGGTTGCTGATCAGGATGTTGTGGTTGCCGATCAGCATCATTGCCATGCAATGAAAGGTGAAGGCATAGATGTGGTACAGCGGCAGCGGGGTGATCAGGACCTCGCAACCTTCATTGAGGTTGGACCCCATCAGCGCCTTGCACTGCAGCATGTTCGCCACCAGGTTGCGATGGGTCAGCATTGCGCCCTTGGCCACGCCGGTGGTGCCGCCGGTGTATTGCAGCACGGCAACGTCGCTGCTGGCCGGGTTGGCTTCGGCGACTGGCTGGCCGTGGCCCTTGCTCAATACGTCGTTGAACTTGATGGCCTTGGGCAAGTGATACGCCGGGACCATCTTCTTCACGTACTTGATGACACTGTTGACCAGCAGGCGCTTGAGCGGCGGCAGCAGGTCGGCCACTTCGGTGACGATCACGTGCTTGACGCCGGTTTTCGGCACGACGAGCTGGGCCAGGTGCGCCATGTTGGCCAGGCAGACCAGGGCTTTGGCACCGGAGTCGTTGAATTGGTGTTCCATTTCCCGCGCGGTGTACAGCGGGTTGGTGTTGACCACGATCAGCCCGGCGCGGATGGCACCGAAGACGGCGACCGGGTACTGCAACACGTTAGGCAGCTGCACGGCGATTCGATCGCCCGGCTGCAAGTCGGTATGCTGTTGCAGGTAAGCGGCAAAGGCACCGGACAATTCGTACAGTTCACCGTAGGTGATTGTCTTGCCCAGGTTGCTGAATGCCGGTTTGTTGGCGAAGCGTTGGCAGGACTGCTTCAACACTGCCTGAATATTCGGATACTCGTCTGGATTGATGTCGGCAGCAATCCCGGCAGGGTACTTATCCTTCCAAAAGTCTTCGATCATGGAAGCCCACTCCTCAGCAACGCGAATTCATCACCGCATTTGATGCGATTATTATTGGTGTATGTTTTTTATTGGTGAATCTGGCTTTTATATAGGCCGAGAAGTCACAAAAGCGCGCCGAGAGTAGCAGCTTTGCCAAGGGCCGACTAGAGCCAAAAGTCGCCTCTACAGTCACTTTAATGACTCAAGAATAGAAGGCGGTCATTTTAGAGCAAAAACCCTATACAGTCTTGAAAGGCCGTGAATCCGGGGCTTTCGCCCCTTTAAAAGCATCACGGGCAAGCCATGCTCCTACAGGTTTGCGTCGCTCACCCTGCTTGTGAACAACACTGAACCCGTAGGAGCATGGCTTGCCCGCGAGCCGCGCGAAGCGCGGCTATTCACCACTCAGGCGATATCACGCAGCTCCCGCCGCAAGATCTTGCCCACCGGCGTCATCGGCAACGACTCACGCAAGACAATGTGCTTGGGCACTTTGTACGCCGTGAAGTTTTCCTTGCAGTAGGCCTTCAGTTCTTCAAGGCTGACACCCGTTTCACGGGCCACCACAAACAGCTTCACTGCCTCCCCCGAACGCTCGTCCGGCACCCCGATCACCGCACAGTTGGCGACTTTCGGGTGAGCCATCACCACGTCTTCGATTTCGTTCGGGTACACGTTGAAACCCGAGACGATGATCATGTCTTTCTTGCGATCGACGATGCGCACAAAACCGTCCGGGTCGATCACCGCGATGTCGCCCGACTTGAACCAGCCTTCGGCATCCAGCACTTCGGCGGTGGCTTCGGGTTTCTGCCAGTAGCCCTTCATGATCTGCGGGCCCTTGATGCACAGTTCGCCGCGCTCACCCAGCGCCTGCTCGACACCTTCATCGTTGATGACTTTCAGCGTGGTGCCCGGCACAGGCAGGCCGACCGTGCCGAGGCGCGACTTGTCGCCGTACGGGTTGGTGCAGGCCACCGGCGAAGTTTCGGTCAGGCCGTAACCTTCGGTGATGCGGCAACCGGTGAGTTCTTCCCAGCGCTCGGCCGTGGCCTTGACCAGCGCGGTGCCGCCGGAGTTGGTGAGTTTGAGGCTGGAGAAATCCAGGGTCTTGAAATCCGGGTGGTCCATCAGCGCGACGAACAGGGTGTTGAGCCCCAGCAACGCCGAGAATCGCCAGTTCTTCAGCTCCTTGATGAAGCCCTTGATGTCTCGCGGATTGGTGATCAGCACGTTGTGGTTGCCCGAAACCATCATGCACATGCAATTCGCGGTGAAGGCATAGATGTGGTACAGCGGCAGCGGCGCGACCATCACCTCTTGCCCTTCGCGCAACAGCGGCTGGCCGTCGTTGCCGAACTGCTCCAGGCACGCCCGCACTTGCTGCATGTTGGCCACCAGGTTGCCGTGGGTCAGCATCGCGCCCTTGGCCAGGCCAGTAGTGCCGCCGGTGTATTGCAGCACGGCGATGTCGTCCAGCGCGATCTTCAGCGGCTTGATGCCCAGGCCCCGGCCCAGGTGCAGCGCGCTCTTGAAGGAAATGGCCTGCGGCAAGGAGTACGCCGGGACCATCTTCTTGACCTTGCTCACCATCGTATTGACCAGCCAGCCCTTGGCGGTGGGCATCAGGTCGCCCATCTTCGCTTCGATCAGGTACTGGATATCGGTGTCGGGCAGCACTTCCTGGACTTTCTGCCCGAACATGTTCAGGTACACCAGCGCCCGGGCACCGGAGTCCTTGAACTGATGACGCATCTCACGCGCGGTGTACAGCGGGTTGGTGTTGACCACGATGAGCCCGGCGCGCAAGGCACCGAACACGGCAATCGGGTAATGCAGGACGTTGGGCATCTGCACCGCAATGCGATCCCCCGGCACCAGGTCGGTGTGGGCTTGCAGGTAACCGGCGAACGCAGCGCTGTAGCGTTCCAGTTCGGCGTAGGTCAGGGTTACACCCATGTTGCTGAATGCCGGGCGGTCAGCAAATTTCTTGCAGGAACGCTCGAACACCTCGATCACCGACTTGTAGGCCCCTTGATCGATGTCCAGGGGCACGCCGGCCGGGCGTTTGTCATTCCAGAAATCAGGTTGCATTGTTCTTGTCCTCTTTACCTGAACCTATCCGGGGCCGCTTTTCTGTCCTTCTTCAAAACAAAGGGCGAAAAAGCGGGGCTCCACGGACACTAGCAGCTATGGCGAATCAGGCAAATATGCGCACGGTCGACATTGATCGTGTGAATCTTGCTGCCGTGGCGTGGCCTGATCAGACGGCACGCTTTGGATGCGCTATACAATGCAACGACGCCCATGCCACATGCAGCCCAATGCAAAGGAACCGCCATGATCCACGACACTTTCTGGTTGACCGCGAGCGACCGCAGCCGCCTCTTCGTCAACCAGTGGCTGCCCGCCGCGCCTTTAAAAGCAGTGATCCTGCTGGCCCACGGCATGGCGGAACACAGTGGCCGCTACGCCCGTCTGGCGGAAAAATTCTGTGCTCAAGGCTACGGTGTGTATGCGCCGGACCTGCGTGGACATGGCAAAACTGCCGAAAACGGGACGCTCGGCCATTTCGCCGACAATGACGGTTGGTGCAAGGTAGTCGGCGACCTGGCGAGCCTCAACCAGCACATCGGCCAACAACATCCGGGCGTGCCGATTGTGCTGCTCGGTCACAGCATGGGCAGCTACATCGCCCAGGCCTATCTGCTGCACCATAGCGCCAGCCTGCACGGGGCCGTTCTCAGCGGGTCGAACTTCCAACCGGTGGCGCTCTATCGCGCGGCGCGGCAGATTGCACGGCTGGAACGTTTGCGCCAAGGCCCGAAGGGTCGCAGCGCGCTGATCGAATGGCTGTCGTTCGGTTCGTTCAACAAGAAATTCAAACCGGTGCGCACGCGGTTCGACTGGCTCAGCCGCGACCCGGCAGAGGTCGATCTGTACGCCAACGACCCGCTCTGCGGCTTTCGCTGCACCAATCAGCTGTGGATCGATTTGCTCGGTGGGTTGCAGCAAATCAGCAAAGCGTCCAATCTCGCTCAGATTGATCCGGGCCTGCCGTTGCTGGTCATCGGTGGTGAATGTGATCCGGTGAGCGATGGCAAGCGTCTGAAAGATCTGGCCCATGCGCTGCGCGCTGCCGGCAGCCAGAGCCTGCAACTGACTATTTACCCGCAGGCACGGCATGAACTGTTCAACGAGAGCAATCGCGATGAAGTGATCAATGACGTGTTGAACTGGATCGCTCAGGCGCTGAGCCACCGTCGGCCACCCAGATCGGAATAGTTTTTTTGAATTTATTTATTCGTGACAGGAATTGAAACAGATGACCCAGGTTACCAACACCCCTTACGAGGCCCTTGAAGTCGGCCAGACCGCCAGCTACAGCAAGACGGTCGAAGAGCGCGACATTCAGTTGTTCGCCGCGATGTCCGGCGATCACAACCCGGTGCACCTGGACGCTGAATTCGCCGCCGGCACCATGTTCAAGGAGCGCATTGCTCACGGCATGTTCAGCGGCGCGCTGATCAGCGCTGCCGTTGCCTGCGAGTTGCCTGGGCCGGGGACTATTTATATCGGTCAGCAAATGAGCTTTCAGAAGCCGGTGAAAATTGGCGACACACTGACCGTGCGTCTGGAGATCCTCGAGAAGCTGCCGAAGTTTCGTGTGCGGATTGCCACTCGCGTGTTTAACCAGCGCGATGAATTGGTAGTGGACGGCGAGGCGGAGATTCTGGCGCCGCGTAAGCAACAGACGGTGACGTTGCCTAAGCTGCCGGCGATCAGCATCGGCTGATTCGGGGAGGGGTGTCAGTTGAATCCACCCCTCACCCTAACCCTCTCCCCAAGGGGTAGAGGGGACTGACCGAGGTGTTTGGACGAGCTACTGCGACCTGCAATTCCAAGTCGAACTCAGGCTCTGAAAACAACCGAGATCAGCTCCCTTTCCCCCTCTCCCCCGTGGGGAGAGGGCTGGGGTGAGGGGTGGTTCTAAAGCCAGATAAAGATCTAAAATTCACCGCGACCGCTCTCCCTCCCCAACCTGCACACTCGCCGTCATCCCCGAACTCAAACTCATCCCTTCCGGCAACTTATCAATCTTGATCCGTACCGGAATCCGCTGCGCCAGCCTCACCCAGTTAAACGTCGGCTCGACCTCTGCCAGCAACTGCCCGTCCGGCGTGGTATTGCGATCGGTAATCCCGCGACTGATGCTTTCCACATGCCCCTGCAACCCCTCCCCCGCACTCATCAACCAGACCTTCACCGGATCGCCAACACGAATCCGTGGCAGTTTGGTTTCCTCGAAATACGCCTGCACATAGAAAGTCGAATCGTCGATCAATGCCATCACCGATTGCCCGGCATTCACGTAGTTGCCTTCGGCCAAACGCAGATTGGTGATGTGACCATTGCGCGGCGCATGGACCTGACTACGGGCGAGGTTGAGTTCCGCAACCTTGGCTTCGGCCTGGGCTTCACGCAGTTCGCCACGGGCGATGCCGGCGTTGATTTGCGCGTTCTCGCGCAGCTCGGCACTGATGGCCTGCGGACCGAGGGCCGCGCGGCGACTGGCTTCTTTCTCGCGCAGATTGAGTTGCTGCTGACGGGTCTGCACCACCGCCTGGGCTTTCTCCAGCGCCGCTTCGAAACGTTCACGATCAATGCTCAGCAATAAATCGCCGGCCTTGACCTGCTGGTTATCAAAAGCCTTGAGCTCACGCACCCAACCCGAGACGTCCGGGGCGATCACCACCACGTCGGCGCGGATCCGCGCATCCCGAGTCCAGGGCGTGAGCATGTAGTACTGCCACAAATGGAAGCCGGCAAATATCGCCGCCGCTACCAGGCACAAGGTCACCGCGACACGTATCGGTGTTCGCATTTTCAACTCCTTATAAAGGTCCGAGGACGACGGTGATCAAGGTCAATACACAGACGTACAAGGCGCAATCAAACAATGCTTCGTGCCAGATCCAGCGGCCCACCGGCGTCAGGCGCAAGAGCATGCGCAAGGCGCCAGTGACGAGCAGCGCCAGCAGCACATAAATCAGAAACGGACTGAGCAGCACGCCACCCACCGACCACTCACGCAAGCCCATGGCTTTGCTCCTGTTGACGGCACCAGGCGCGCCAGCTGCTTTGCAATTGCAGCACCGCGCCTTGGGCCAGTTTCACCGCATCGCTGGGGGGCAACGCGTACAAAGTCTTCAAGAATTCTTCGCTCGGCTGCGCCAACGCCTCGGCACGACTGCCGGCCGGGCCTTGCTCGAGGATTTTTTCCAGCTGTTCGAGATAACGCCGCTGAGGCGCACTGACCGGTACCTGCGCCACCGCCAGACTCAAACGCAAATGCAGCAGTTCGTCGCCGATGTCCAGGCCGAGCAAGCCGTCGTCCCAGCGACTGCGCGCCGGCTCCGGCAACTCGGGATAGTGCCGCGCCAATTGCAGCAAGCGGTCGGCCATGCGCCCGCCAAACCAGCTTTCGGCACCGCGCAGATTGCGCCGGGTCAGGCGCACCAGATCGTCGAGGGTCGCCGCCAGCAAACGTCGGCCATGCCACGTCGGGTTGCGCAGGATCAACAAATGGAACGCCAGCACGGCGGCGCCGACACCGACCACGATGGATTGAGCGCTGTTGAAGAACGTCGCGACATCGAATTTCATCGCATTGAGTGGCGAGACCAGCACGATGAAGTGCAGACAAAATGAGGTCGCCGTCGCACCGATCTGCGGTTTGGCCATGCCCAGCGCGCCGAGGAACAACGGCACGCCCATGCCCATGCACAGCAAGGCAAAACCACTCCATTGCGGCAGCAGAATCTGCCCGACGATAAACGCGGCCGGAATCGCCAGGAAGATCCCGCGCATAAAACTCATGCCGATTTGAGCGCCATTCTCGCGGCTGGCAAACAGGCTACACACCACGCACGTCAACAGCAGCGCGCCGGAGGCAGCTGGCCAGGCGGTCGCCAACCAGAAGCACGAGACCACCAGAAACGCCAACGCACTGCGGGCACCGAACATCAGCGCCAATGACAGGTCGCGGTGCGGTGTCAGGGTTCTCGGTGGGTCGACCGTCTCCTTGCCCTCCTCAACGGCGTTCAACGCGGCGCTGGCCGCCATGGCGGTATCGAGCAACAAGGTGAAACGGGCCAGGCAGTAACTCTGCGCGGAGCTGATGTGCGGATCGTGGGAAGCGTCGAGCAACCTCGGACGCAGCGCTTGCAGGGTCACGGAATCCGGGCTGTCGAGCGCCTCTTGAACCTCGGTCATCCAGGGCAACAGTTGCTCGGCTTCCTGGGGTTCCAATTGCTTCCACTGACGGCGCACCGAACGGGCGATGCGCAGTAGCATCAACAGCTTCTGGCTCAAGCCGCTGATCCCCCGCGCTCGTTGCCGCCCCAGGCTTCCTTCAAACCAGGCATGCTCGCGCTGGGCATCGACGGCGACGATTTTGCCGAGGATTTCCAGTAAGCCTTTACGCGCCTGACCATCACCGGCCAGGGTTGCACGCGCGGCGTTCATACCGCTTTGCCACGCTGCCCGCGCCTGATCCGCCAGTTGCCGTTCGACCCGCATCGGCCAGAGCAGCGCACTGGCGGCGGTGGCGCAAAGAATGCCCAGGCAGATTTCCGTGCAGCGAGCCACGGCTTGATCGAACACCGTCAGCGGATGAGTAATGGCCGGCAGCGCGATGATCGCCACCGTGTAACCGGCCAGCACGAACGAATAGGACCAGGCGCTGCGCAGCAAGGTCGAACTTGCCGTACACAGCCCTAGCCATAACGCCAAGGCCAACAAAAACAGCCAAGGCGTCTGGGCAAACACCCCCATGAACACCACTGACATCATCGTCCCGACCAGGGTGCCCAGCAACCTCGCCAGGCCCTTCTGCACCACCATCCCGGACAAGGGCTGAGCGACGATGAACGCCGTCATCAACGCCCAGGCCGGTTGCTCCAGACCCCAGCGTAATGCCAGCCACAGCGCCAGGCCGCCGCCGATCAAGGTTTTGATCGCGAACTGTAAGGCGCGGCGGTCAGGCGCAAACAAAGCCTGCAAGGTGATAGGCACGTAAAGGACTCTTGGAAAGGCGATTTAACGATAGTCGGGATCGGTTCAGTCACTTGATAAACAAATTATTAGCTAGCTAACTAACATCCGTCCAGTGCTAATTCCCAGACACAAAAAAAACGCCAGACTGGCTGGCGTTTTTGACAGGCAACGAACGCTTACGAGCGTGCGCGCGCCTGGTTACGCAGGGCTTTTACCTGATCGTGATTGCGTTGCACGCCGTGGTACTGACGTTCAACCAGGTCACGAATGCCCACCAGGTTGTATTTGTTGATTTTTTCGATGGCTTCTTTGTAAGCCTTCAGTGCGTGGTCTTCACCCCGCTCGGCTTCGTTCAGCACGGCCTCTTCATCCTTGCCGGTGAACATCGCTTTCACGTCGACCCAGCGACGGTGCATATCACCGCTGACGCTGGTGGACGTTTCCGGATCGCCGCCTAGCGAGCGCACCTGCGCTTGCAGTTCGGAAGCCGCAGTGGCGCAGTCGGCGGAACGCTGCATGAACAGGGATTTCAGTTCTGGGTGTTTGATGTCTTCAGCGCAAGTCTTGAACCCTTCCTGACCGTCTTTGCTGGTTTCAATCAGGTCGTTGAGTACAGAGATGGCTTCTTTATTCATGTCGGTCATTTTCAATTCCTCGCGGGTTGATGAAAGATGCAATAGGTGTTGCATCCTGCATGCCAGCAATGAATCGACTACTTACTACTTATATTTCAATCACTTACCGTTTAACGCGAAATCTGTATCCGTTTTTTTTGCATGATCTGTCATTTGGCCTGCATGCAGAATGCCTGTATTTTCCAGACTGTTTGAATCAAGACGACTGATTGATGAACCCTGAAAAGCTCGAACTGTTGATTACCCGTGAAATGCCCTTTGGCAAAAACAAGGGCCGAATCATTGCCGACCTCCCCGGCCAATACCTGAACTGGTTCGCTCGCGAAGGTTTCCCCCATGGAGAACTCGGCGGCTTGCTGGCCTTGATGCAGGAAATCGATCACAACGGCCTGTCGGAGTTGCTCGAACCGCTACGCGCCAAACATGGCAAACCCGCCCCTCGCCATTGACCCGCCCCCCCATTCCTGGCCCCTGATTGAGTAGCCCATGCCCGATAACACTCGCCGTGCCCGTGATGAAGCCTTCTGGCGAACCTTTGCCGACCGATACGCGGTTGAACCCGGCCCGGTCAACCTCGAAAACGGGTACTTCGGGCGCATGTCGCGCACAGTGGTCGAGGAGTATCAGCGCAACATCGAACTGATCAATCGCAGCAACTCGGTGCATGTGCGCCAACGCTTCGAACAGGGCGAAAGCCTTGAAATCCGCGCACAGCTCGCCGATCTGGTGGGCGTACCTGCCGACACTGTCGCCCTCACCCGCAATGCTTCGGACGGCCTGCAATCGCTGATCCGCAACTACAACCGTCTGACGCCGGGCGATCAGGTGCTGATAAGTGATCTGGAATACGACACGGTCAAAGGGGCCATGCGCTGGCTGGCACGTCATCGCGGCGTCGAGGTGATCGAGATCGAACACTCGCACCCCGCCAGTTTCGACAGTTTACTGGCCACTTACCGCGAGGCCTTCGTGCGTTATCCGCGACTCAAACTGATGGCCCTGACCCACGTCACCCATCGCTCCGGGTTGGTGATGCCGGTGCAGGCCATTGCTGCAGCGGCCAGGGAACATGGCATCGACGTGATCCTCGACGGCGCGCATGCGCTCGGCCAGTTCGAGTTCAATCTCGATGAACTGGGCATCGCCTTTGCTGGCTACACCCTGCACAAATGGATCGGTGCGCCACTGACCCTGGGCTTCATTTACATCGCCCCCGAGCGCCTCGCCGACATCGACCCGGACATGGGCGAGATGCATTTTCCGGTCACCGACATTCGCGCCCGCACGCCGTACAGCACGCCCAACATTCCGGCGCTGCTGACCCTGCCGCTGGTGTTCGAGGAACATCGGGCCATGGGCGGTTCCGCCGCCAAGGGCGCTCGGCTCAATTACCTGCGCAACCGCTGGGTGAGCGCGGTACGCGAGTTGCCGGGGATCGAAGTCATGACCCCGGACGACCCGCGACTGTATTGCGGCATCACGTCGATGCGCTTTACCCGGCATGCCGATCAACAGGCGATGGTCGAGCGGCTGCTCAAGGACTACAACCTGTTTACCGTGGCCCGCAGTGGTGCCGCGAGTGGTCCGTGCATTCGCATAACCCCGGGGCTCACTAACACCGCTGCAGACATGGATTTGCTGACCCGGGCGCTCACCGAACTGCGTTGACGTCACACGGTGTGTTTGTCGAAGTCCTCGGGCTTGATCTGCGTCGATACCGCAAAGGTGTCGATGCCGATGGTCGTGTGCCCGAAGTAGCCATCTTTATTCGAGTCTCGACTCAGGGTGTGAACGTTCAAGGTCGATGCTTCGCCGCCCATGTTTTCATAGAAAAAATCTTGATCGTTGGTCAGCGGCGAAACGGCTCGACCGCGGTATTCCCTGGCGTTGAGTACCGAGCGCGAGGCCGCCTCGGGAAAGTAGAGCTGACCGACCCAGGCAACATGCCGCTCTTCCAGGTAGTTGTTGCCTTCCATAATGCGTACCACGACGTGAATGTGCAGGGCACGGCCGGCGTAGAACCCCGGATAGATCGTGGTAAACCGCACGATGCCGTTCTTGTCGGTGAATTGCCCGCCTCGCAGGTAAGTGTCGTCGTCGGTTCGCGGGATAGAACCTATGTCGTCGACGTCGATTTCCGTGTCTGGATTGACCTTGCTCCAGCCCGAATACGCCCCGCGTGCGTTGCAGTGCCAGATATCCACCAGCGCGTCAGCCACTGGTTGACCGGTCATGGCATCGACGATCGTCAGCCTCAGCACCAAGGGAATGCCATCCATCCCTTCGCTGATGTTTCGTCTGATCAATTTCGGATTTCGGAAATATGGACCGGCGATCTGTTCGGGTGAAAGCAGGTAAACCGCTGGTTCGGGTGAAACCGGAGTGTTGTCGTCCATAACGTTCTCTCTTCCATAAGATGAACGCAGGTTAACGCTGGCCGAGCAGCGAGATGCGGTAACTATGTATCGCATGATGTCCATGTGGGAGCGGCGGTGCGGCGATCCGACTTGCTCGCGAAGAGGCCGCTACATTCAATGCAGATGTCGAATGTCAGGCCGCCTTCGCGAGCAAGCCCGCTCCTACAGGTTTTTGGCAGGCAAAAAAAACGGTGCACCGACCAAGCGCACCGTAAAGCCGTAGAACACACAACGAAGTGTTTGGTAAAAGCCGATCAGTCCAGCAGCGCCAATGCCTCGGCGGTGCATTCCTGAATGCGGGCCCAGTCGCCGTTCTTGATCCACTCGGGATCAAGCATCCAGCTACCGCCCACGCACATCACGTTTTTCAACGCCATGTAGCTCTTGATGTTGGCCGGGCTGACGCCGCCAGTCGGGCAGAATTTCACTTCGCCAAACGGGCCGCCAAGGGCTTTGATAGCCGCGACACCGCCGCTGACTTCCGCCGGGAACAGCTTGAATCGACGATAACCCAGGCCGTAGCCTTCCATGATGCCGGAAGCGTTGCTGATGCCCGGCAACAGCGGAATCGGGCTGTTGACGCTGGCTTCCAGCAGGTCACGGGTGATGCCCGGCGTGACGATGAACTGCGAACCGGCCGCTTCGGCAGCCGCCAGCATGTTGCGATCGAGCACAGTGCCGGCACCGGTCACCAGCTCTGGACGCTGCTCGCGCAAAATCTGGATAGCCTTGAGGCCGAACTGTGAACGCAAGGTCACTTCCAGGGCTGTCAGGCCACCGGCCGCGAGGGCGTCGGCCAGCGGCAGGATGTCCTGTTCGCGAGCGATGGTAATCACCGGCAAGATCCGCGCCTTGGCGCAGAGGCTGTCGATCAGGGCAACTTTGTCCGCCATGGAAACGGTCGGGGATGGGGTTGTCATAGCGGCTGTTCCTTGGCTCATGGGCACCAGTAAATCTCTAACGTAGGTTGCAGAAACGCGCGAATCGGCATGGCGGCGACATCGTCACCGGCCAATGCGGCACTCAAGGTGGTCAGCTTGGACTGACCGGAAATCGATAGAACGCTGGTCTTGGCCGACGCCAGCAGCGCGCGACTCATGGTCAGGCGCTGATGCGGCACGGTTGGCGCCAGCATCGGGTAGCAACGACGTGTGCCGTCGGCTTTCAAGGCGTCGGCCAGGTTCGGGCTATTCGGGAACAGCGAGGCGGTGTGACCGTCGTCGCCCATGCCAAGTATCAGCACGTCGATTGGCGGCAACTCGGCGAGCAAGCGATCCGCCTGCTCGGCGGCCAGTTCAAGGTTGGCGGTGGCGCTGTACAGACTCAGGAACTGAGCCTTGGCCGCCGGGCCTTGCAACAGGTAACGCTTGAGCAGACCGGCATTGCTGTCGGCGTGTTCAACCGGTACCCAGCGCTCGTCGGCCAGGGTGACGACAACCTTGGACCAGTCCAGCGTCTGCTTGGCCAGGTGCTGAAAAAACGCCACCGGACTGCGTCCACCGGAAACCACCAAGGTCGCGGTGCCGCGCGCATCGATCGCGTCACTCAGTCGCTTGGCCACATTCAGCGCCAGGCCTTCGGCCAGCAACACCGGGCTTTTGAACTCATGGGCGCTGACACCCTGAGGCAGTTTCAATTCAGATATCGCCATACCACGACCTCCCGTCCCGCGTGATCAGAGCAATGGAGCTCATCGGTCCCCAGGACCCGGCCGCGTACGGCTTGGGCGCATCACCGGATTTTTTCCACCCGGCGATCAACTGGTCACACCACTTCCACGCGGCTTCGATTTCATCTTTACGGACAAACAGGTTCTGATTGCCGCGCATCACTTCCAGCAACAACCGCTCGTAGGCATCGGGAATCCGTGCGCTGCGATAAGTGTCGGAAAAATTCAGCTGCAACGGACCGCTGCGCAGCTGCATACCCTTGTCCAGGCCTTGTTCTTTGGTCATCACGCGCAAGGAAATGCCTTCGTCCGGTTGCAGGCGGATAATCAGCTTGTTGCTGATTTGCAGACGCTGCTCGGGAGCGAAGATGTAGTGGGACGGTTCCTTGAAGTGGATGACGATCTGCGACAGCTTCTGCGGCATGCGCTTGCCGGTACGCAGGTAAAACGGCACACCGGCCCAACGCCAGTTGCGGATATCGGCACGCAGCGCAACGAAGGTTTCGGTGTCGCTCTGGGTGTTGGAATTCGGCTCTTCCAGGTAACCGGGAACCGATTTGCCTTCGCTGTAACCCGCGATGTACTGACCGCGCACGACCTGAGTGGTCAGGCCTTCCGGACTGATCGGCGCCAGCGCCTTGAGCACTTTGACTTTCTCGTCGCGGATGCTGTCAGCGGACAGGTCGGCCGGCGGGTCCATGGCGATCAGGCAGAGCAGTTGCAGCAGGTGATTCTGGATCATGTCCCGCAGCTGACCGGCCTTGTCGAAGTAACCCCAGCGACCTTCGATCCCGACCTTCTCGGCCACGGTGATTTCCACGTGGGAGATGTAATTCTGGTTCCACTGGGTTTCGAACAGGCTGTTGGCGAAACGCAGGGCGATCAGGTTCTGGACGGTTTCTTTGCCCAGGTAGTGGTCGATACGGTAGGTGCGGTTCTCCGGGAAGAACTGCGCCACGGCGTCGTTGACCTTGCGCGAGGATTCCAGGTCCGAACCGATGGGTTTTTCCAGCACCACGCGGGTGTTTTCGGTCAGGCCGACCTTCGACAGGTTCTCGCAGATCGCGCCGTAAACGGCGGCCGGTGTCGCGAAGTAGGCAATCACCCGCTGCGCGCTGCCAGCCATTTCGGCCAGGGCGACGTAATCGTCAGCCTTGAGGAAGTCGACGTGCAGGTAACTCAGGCGGGCCAGGAAGCGTTCGACCACGGCCTCGTCCAGCTCTTTGGCGACGACGTAGCGGCGCAGCTCGGAGGCGATGAACGCCAAATGCTGCTGCTCGCTGCCAGGCTCACGGGCCAGCGCGATAATTCGCGTGTCCTCGTGCAAGAGGCCTGCGCCATCGAGCTGATAAAGGGCAGGAAACAGCTTGCGCAGGGCCAGATCGCCGAGGGCGCCGAACAAGGCAAAGGTGCACGGTTCAACCGTAATCGAAGGCATGATGTTTGTTCTTTTATCAAGTTAAGCTACAAATACCTTTTTTCAAGGCATCACTCAAGGGAAAATGTAGTAATAACCACAACATTTTCGCAAAATACAGATTCCGAGTGGTGGACGGTCGGAGCCATCAGTAGGATAGGCCACCGTTACGGGCCCGATCAAAGTCCCAATTTGCATAGCCGGGGCCCTTATTTGCATTGCTCTCATGTTTGCGGAGCTAAGGAACATATATGGACCGCGTGCGAAATTTACTGGAACAGATCCAGAATCGCCTTGAAGACCTGAACAAGGCAGAACGCAAAGTCGCCGAAGTCATCCTGCTCAACCCAGAGCAGGCCACCCGGTTCAGCATCGCCGCCCTCGCCCAGGCCTCAAAGGTCAGCGAGCCGACGGTCAACCGTTTCTGCCGTTCGTTTGGCGTCAGCGGCTACCCGGAACTCAAGCTTCAATTGGCCCAGAGCCTGGCCAGTGGCGCCGCGTATGTCAGCCGTGCGGTGGAGGCCGACGACAATCCCGAGGCCTATACCAAAAAGATTTTCGGCAGCGCCATCGCCTCGCTGGACAGTGCGTTGCAGGCGCTTGACCCGAACCTGATCAGCCGCGCCGTCGACCTGTTGATCCAGGCCCGGCAGATCCACTTCTTCGGCCTCGGTGCCTCGGCCCCGGTGGCGCTGGATGCGCAGCACAAGTTCTTCCGCTTCAACCTGGCAGTCACCGCCCACGCGGACGTGCTGATGCAGCGCATGATTGCGTCGGTGGCACACACCGGCGAGTTGTTCGTGATCATTTCCTACACCGGCCGTACCCGCGAACTGGTGGAAGTGGCGCGTATTGCCCGGGAAAACGGTGCATCGGTATTGGGCCTGACGGCTGAGGGTTCGCCACTGGCCAAGGCCAGCACCTTGAGCCTGAACATTCCGCTGCCGGAAGACACCGACATCTATATGCCGATGACGTCGCGGATCATTCAGCTGACCGTGCTGGATGTGCTCGCCACCGGCATGACCTTGCGCCGAGGCGTGGACTTCCAGCCGCATTTGCGCAAGATCAAGGAAAGCCTGAATGCCAGTCGGTATCCGATTGGAGATGAGTTTAATTAGTCCGATCTGAGTTCTTTGTCGCCTGATAAGCCGCCTTCGCGAGCAAGCCCGCTCCCACAGTGGATCTGCTTTGAACACAAATGCTGTGTCCACTGAAAATCTACTGTGGGAGCGGGCTTGCTCGCGAAGGCGATACCCGCAACACCATGGATCTTGAGCTAAACCCCAACCCGCGCCTGCAAACTCAAATGCGCCCTCTCCCCCGGCGCCAGGCTCAGGCTATCGGTCCCGCCACTCGCCGCTTCAACGCACACAAACTCCGAAATCTCATTCCAGCTCACCCCCAGCAACGGCCGCGAGCCCGGATGCCAGACCACCGTGTCCGCACTGTCTCCCGTATCGATGCACAACTCCCGCTGCCAGGCGTGGTCCTTGAGCTGTAATTCGCCGTCATGCTGGAACACCCGCTGACAGCCGCCCTCTACCCGCAATTCGCCTTCCTGATGACAAATCTGCCGGTTCAACTGGTCGTAACCCTGCGCGCCGTCGAGGCCAGACAGCGCTACCTCACCGACGTCGCCAATACGCCAATACGCATGCAACGCCTGACTCAATTGGCACGGCAGGCTGTCCTGATGCTCGGTACTCAGGCGTAAATCCATGCGTTCGCCCAAGTGCGCGTGCAGGTCCACTTGCCAGTCGCACAACTGAAGTTGCCAGTGCAAGCGCACGCCATCGTCATCAGTGCTGCTGTCCAGCAGCTTCCAGTCGATCAGCCGTGCCCAGCCATGGGACGGCCAGGCGTTTTCGCTCGGATGACGGCCATACCACGGCCAGCACACCGGAACGCCACCACGAATCGCACCGACCTGCGGCCACTTCGCCGCGCACCAGAGCCAGGGTTTCTGGCCCTTTGGCTGGAAGTGCAGCAACTGCGCCCCCTGCCGACTGAACACCGCCTGACACAGCGGATGGTCGATCACCAGCACGTCGCGCTTCTGATAGCGCTCCCACGCAAACACCGGACGTTCGCGCAAGGATTTGAAGAAGCGTTGTAGCGGATGCTCATGCATGTGCCACGGTCCTGAAAATCATGGGTGTACTCAATACGTGTGCCCAGTGAACCACTGTGGCGAGGGGATTTATCCCCGTTCGGCTGCGAAGCAGTCGTAAACCATTGCATACGGTGTTCCTGGCACACCGCAGTGCCAGATTTGGGGGCTGCTTCGCAACCCAACGGGGATAAATCCCCTCGCCACAGGTTGCTTTGGCATACCACACAAAAAAAAGCGGACAGCCTTGGCTGTCCGCAAAAATGCGCACATAGAGAGGAGCTTATCGCAACAGCGTTAGAACACCGACTGAATTTTCAGGCCGGCGACCAGCGCGTTGTCGACTTCATCAACACCACCCGGGTGAGTGATGTATTGCAGGTTAGGACGCACGGTCAGCCAGTTGGTAACGTGGAAGCCGTAGTTGATCTCGTAGTTGTACTCGGTAGTACGCAGTGGCGAGAACAGTGGATCCTCGTACTCGGTAACACCATTGGAGGCATTGACCAGTTCAGCATTTTTCTTCACGTCATCGTTGACATGGATGCGGGCGAAACCGATACCGACGTCATCTTTTGGACGTGCATCGAACGGGCCCTTGTACACAAACATCAGCGACTGGTAGTTGTCGACGAAGTTGGTGTCCTTGTCGTGGAACGTGGCGTTGGCTGCGATGTTCAGACCACGGCTCTTGTCACCGTTGTGGTCGGTCAGCTGTTGCTGCGCCACGAACCAGTAACCGTGCTTGCTATCGTGGCTGCGATAGGCGTTACCGCTGGTGGCTGCATCATTGCCATCGGCATCCTTACGGACGTCATCGGCATTGGCCGTGCTTTTGTAGTAACCGACACGGTATTCGCCGGGCAGGTTGTTAGGGTTCGGCGACCAGACCAGTTCGACCGGCAAGACGGTGCCAGCAGTCCCACTGCCGCTGAGCTTGAAGCCGTTACCGTGCTCCAGTTGCGACGGGTTCTGGTTGTACGCGCCGATCTGCGCATAGAACTCAGGCGAGATGTTGTACTTCACGCGAACCGCAGCCTGCATGACCGGCCAGTTGTACCAGATGTTGGTCGCCCAGTTACCCGCTTGGGAACCGCAGAACGCCAGGTTCTGGAACTCGCACGGGAAGGTGTTGAAGTCTTCGCCTTCGCCGAAGTAACCGGCCTTGACGTCCAGTTTACCGTCGAGGAACTGGTGCTTGATCCACAATTGGGTCAGACGGACCATGTGGCCACGGCCGTAGACTTCCTGAGACGAACTCAAGGTGCCGGCACGCGGATCGCCGACACGGTCATTGGAGATGTTCTGACCATTACGGTTGGTGAGCTGGATCTTGGCCTGAGTGTTATCCCAGCCCCACAGTTTTTGCAGGTCCAGTGCCACGCCGAGGCCAAACTGGTCGGCGTAACGCGCAGTCTTGTCGTCGTTGTAGCCGCCGTGGAGGTTGGCGCCCACTTCACCGACGTAGTCCATCTTGATGTCGATACCCTGCTCGATCAGCCTGGTCCGCTCGCCCCCCCAATCACCGGTCATCCATTCGGAATCGGCGCTGAACGCGTCAGCCGCGTGTACGCTACCGGCCAACATCATTGCCGCAACGGCTGACAACTGGCAGATAAGCTGAGCGTTGTTGTTCTTCTTCATCCCTACATCCTCGTTTTATTGTTATTAACTGTTTTTATCTAACGCGGTGACATCTGGTGCGAAGAGCGACAGGCCGCCCACCGCATATCCCCCTGTGGGAGCGGGCTTGCTCGCGAATGCGGTCTGACATTCAACAGGGATGTCGATTGATACACCGCCTTCGCGAGCAAGCCCGCTCCCACATTTTTGATCTTCAGCGACCTTTGAACTGGGCGACGTTCGCAGACCGGGTTTCGGCTTGCGGCTGACCGGCCACCCCCAGGCGCTCCCCGGTCTTGGCATCGAACAACAGCACTTTCGATGGATCGAATTGCAGGGTCAGGGTCTCGCCCACGGCCGGTGCAACGTCCGGCGCCAAACGGCAGCAGACTTTGGTTTCGTTGAGATTGACGAACACCAGGGTGTCGGGACCGGTTGGCTCGGTGACCTGGACTTCGGCGCGAATGATCGGCAAACCATTCGGCTCGCTACCCGCCAAGACGATCTGCTCCGGGCGCATGCCGAGGATCACTTCGCGGTCTTCAAGACCGGCGTCCTGCATGCCCAATGGCAATTCGCAACGCGCCTGACCGCTGTCGAGCAGCGCCAGCAGACGACCGTCCTTGCGCTGCAAACGCAGGGGGATGAAGTTCATCGGCGGCGAACCGATGAAGCTCGCCACGAACAGGTTGGCCGGGTTGTTGTAGATGTCTTTCGGCGTGCCGAATTGCTGGATGATCCCGTCCTTCATCACCGCCACTTTGTCGCCCAGGGTCATGGCTTCGATCTGGTCGTGGGTCACGTAGACCGTGGTGGTTTTCAGGCGCTGGTGCATCAGTTTCATTTCGGTGCGCATCTCGACGCGCAGCTTGGCGTCGAGGTTGGACAGCGGTTCGTCGAACAGGTAAATCTTCGGCCGCCGCGCCAGGGCACGGCCCATCGCCACGCGCTGTTGCTGGCCACCGGAGAGCTGACCGGGTTTGCGGGCGAGCAAATGTTCGATCTGCAACAGCTTGGCCACGCGAGCGACTTCTTCGTCGATTTCGGCGGCCGGCATTTTGCGAATCTTCAGGCCGAACGCGATGTTGTCGCGCACGCTCATCGTCGGGTACAGCGCGTAGGACTGGAACACCATGGCGATGTCACGATCTTTCGGGCTCATGCCGCTGATGTCGGCGTCATCCACCAGGATCGCGCCGCCGCTGATGTTTTCCAGACCGGCGATGCAGTTCATCAGCGTGGATTTACCGCAGCCCGACGGGCCAACCAGGATCAGGAACTCACCGTCATCGATCTTCAGTTCGATGTTTTTCAGGGTGTCCGGCAAACCGGCGCCGTAGGTCTTGTTGACGTTGCGTAATTCGAGAGTTGCCATTGTTCTACCCCTTGACCGCGCCGGACGTCAGCCCACGCAGGAAATACTTGCCAGCGAAAATGTAGACCAGCAGTGTCGGCAGCCCGGCGATCATCGCGGCGGCCATATCAACGTTGTATTCCTTGGCCCCGGTGCTGGTGTTGACCAGGTTGTTCAGGGCCACGGTAATCGGCTGGGCATCGCCACTGGCGAAGACCACGCCGAACAGGAAGTCATTCCAGATCTGGGTGAACTGCCAGATCAGGCAGACCATCACGATCGGGATCGACATCGGCAGCAGGATCTTCCAGAAAATCGTGAAGAAGCCCGCGCCATCAAGGCGTGCAGCCTTGACCAGCGCATCCGGAATGCTCACGTAGTAGTTGCGGAAGAACAGCGTGGTGAACGCCAGGCCGTAGACCACGTGCACCAGCACCAGGCCGGTGGTGGTATTGGCCAGGCCGAACTTGCCGAGGGTGAACGAGGCTGGCAACAGCACGGTCTGGAACGGCAGGAAACAGCCGAACAGCAGCAGACCGAAGAACAGTTGCGAACCCCGGAAGCGCCACATCGACAGCACGTAACCGTTCATGGCGCCGATGAAGGTGGAGATCAGAACCGCCGGCACGGTGATTTTCACCGAGTTCCAGAAGTAGCCGCCGACCACGTCCCAGGCCTTGATCCAGCCGATGCCGTCAATCACTTGCGGCCAGCTCAGCAGGTTGCCGGTGCGGATGTCTTCCGGGGATTTGAAACTGGTCAGCAGCATCACCACCAGCGGGATCAGGTAGATCGCGGCGGCCAGCAACAGCGTGGCGTAGATGGCGATTCGGCTGAAGCTCAAGGCTGGTTTGCCGAGTTGATTACTCATGGCGTTTGCCTCGCAATTCGGAGTACAGGTACGGCACCAGAATCGCCAGGATCGCGCCCAGCATCATCATGGCGCTGGCCGAACCAATGCCCATCTGGCCACGGCTGAAGGTGAAGGAATACATGAACATCGCGGGTAGGTCGGACGAGTAGCCCGGGCCGCCAGCGGTCATGGCCGCCACCAGGTCGAAGCTCTTGATCGCGATGTGCGCAAGGATCATGAAGGCGCTGAAGAACACCGGGCGCAGGCTCGGTAACACGATTCTCAAATAGATGGTCGGCAGGCTCGCACCGTCGACTTGCGCGGCACGGATGATCGATTGATCGACACCCCGCAGGCCGGCCAGGAACATCGCCATCACAAACCCGGAGGCTTGCCATACGGCAGCGATCACCAGGCAATACACCACGCGATCCTGATCCACCAGCCAGTCGAGACGGAAGCCTTCCCAGCCCCAGTCACGCAGCATCTTGTCCAGGCCCAGCCCTGGGTTGAGCAGCCATTTCCACGCGGTACCGGTAACGATCATCGAGAGCGCCATCGGGTACAGGTAAACGGTGCGGATGAAACCTTCCTTGCGAATGCGCTGATCCAGCAGCACTGCAAGGAAGACGCCGAGCACCAGGCTGATGCCGATGAACATGCCACCGAAGACCGCGAGGTTTTTGCTCGCGACCCACCAGCGATCGTTGTCCATCAGGCGGATGTATTGCTGCAGGCCGACCCATTTGTAGCTCGGCATGAAGCTCGAATTGGTGAAGGACAGAACGAATGTCCAGATGATGTAACCGTAAAAACCAACCAGGACGATCAGCATGCTTGGCGCCAAAACCAGTTTGGGGAGCCAGCGCTGCAGTGCGTCGAACGGTGAGGCTTTGCTGAAAACCGCCACAGAGCTCATCGGGATTATCCAGGTGAAGAGAAATGAAATCCGCACGGCGATCCCTTGTGGGAGCGGGCTTGCTCGCGAAAGCGGTGTGTCAGTCGACATCCATGTTGAATGTCAGTCCGTCTTCGCGAGCGAGCCCGCTCCCACATGGGGACACGCGGTGTCAGGGATTACTGGGCGGCTTTGACGGCCGATGCCAGTTGCTTGCTGGCCGTCGCCGGATCAGCATTCTTGTCATTCATGAAGTTGGTCACCACATCGAAAATCGCGCCCTGCACGGCCAGGGAAGTGGCCATGTTGTGCGCCATGCTCGGTTGCAGGCCGCCAGTCTTCTCGTCTGCAAGGAAATCCTTGGCCGCCGCTTGAGCGCAGGAGTCGAAGCCCAGGCCGCTCATGTCGTTAAGCATGTCGGTACGCACCGGGATCGAGCCTTTGTTGATGCTGAAGACTTTCTGGAAGTCTTTGCCCAGCGCGACCTTGGCCAGGTCTTGTTGAGCGGCGATGTCACCTTTGCGATCGGCCTTGAGCTTGAACACCGCCAGGGAATCGATGTTGTAGGTGAAGGCTTTTTCGGTGCCCGGGAATGGCACGCACTGGTAGTCCTTGCCCGCTACCTTCTTGGCAGCGGTCCATTCGCTCTTGGCCCAGTCGCCCATCATCTGCATACCGGCCTTGCCGTTGATGACGTCGGCGGCAGCGATGTTCCAGTCACGACCGGCCCGGTTCGGGTCCATGTAGCCAGTGAGTTTTTTAAGCTCGGCGAACGACTTGGTCATCTCGGCGCCCGAGAGGGTTTTCTGATCCAGGTCTACCAGGGCTTTCTTGTAACCGTCAGCGCCCATGACCGAGAGCACCACGTCTTCAAACACGGTGCTGTCCTGCCAAGGCTGGCCACCGTGGGCAAGTGCGATGAAGCCTGCGGCTTTGAGCTTGTCGCCAGCGGCATAGAATTCTTCGAGGGTAGTCGGGGCTTTTTCGATCCCGGCTTTCTTGAAGACTTCCGGGTTGATCCACAGCCAGTTGACGCGGTGAATGTTCACCGGCACGGCGACGTAGTCACCTTCGTACTTGACGGTGTCGGAGACTTTCTTCGACAGCAGGCCATCCCAGCCTTCGGACTTGGAAACATCTTTGAGGGTATCGGTGCTGAGCAGGCCAGTGCTGCCCCACTCCTGGATGTCCGGACCTTTGATCTGTGCAACGCCCGGCGGGTTACCGGCGACGGCGCGGCTTTTGAGTACGGTCATGGCAGTGGAACCGCCGCCACCGGCGACTGCGCCGTCCTTCCAGGTAAAGCCGTCTTTTTCGACTTGGGCCTTCAGGACATCGACCGCAGCCTTTTCACCACCAGAGGTCCACCAGTGAACGACTTCCACCGAACCTTTGGAATCGGCAGCAAGCGTACTCAGCGGGAATGCAGACAGGGGAAGCAGTGAAGCGAGAGAAATGACAGTAGCGAGGCGAGAAATCGCATTCATCTAGTAGTACCTTTCTTGTTGTTATGCATGCAAGTCTGGTGCTTGCGCTGCATAGGATTCTAAACAGGAGTGATCCCTTCGCAGGTAACGAAGGGACGTTCGAATGTCACCACATGGTTACACAGGAGCGCTCTGGGATAACTGTGCCAGGGCAGTCGCCATGCTTGGCGCCAGAGGCAACCGCGGGATCAGTACGGCTTGCCAGGCGTGATAAAGGTCGGGTTTGCCCGCCCAGATATCGGCGCTCGGGCGGTTCTGCGGATCGAGCTCGTGGCGCCAGCTACCGCTTTCACGATCGATGAAATGGCTGTCGCAGAATTCCCAAAACAGTCGATACCAGCGTTCGTATTGCGCATCGCCGGTGCGTTTAAGCAGCGCGCTGGCGGCGGCGCTGGCTTCGCAATGGGTCCAGTGCAGGCGATGGCGAACCACGGCGCGATTGTCCCAGTCGAGGGTGTAGACAATCCCCGGCGCCCCGTCGACATCCCAGCCGTGACGGCAGTTGTGGTCGAAGAGTTTTTGCGCGTCGCTGGCGAGCCAGCCCGGCGTCAGCATCCCGGCCTTAACCCGCGCCGCTTCGAGATGCAGTATCAGCCGGGCCCATTCGAAACCGTGACCCGGCGTGGTGCCGTAGGGGCGAAAACCATCGGCCGGGTTGTCGTGGTTGTATTCGCGCAAGGGTTGCCAGTCGCGGTCGAAATGCTCGACCACCAGGTAATCGTTGGCAGCGGCGTGACCGTGGATGACGCGCTCGACGATGCGCTGGGCGCGGATCAGCCAGCGGTTGTCATCAGTGACATCCGCCAACGCGAGAAAGGCTTCGGTGGCGTGCATGTTGCTGTTGGCGCCGCGATAGCTTTCCTCTTCACTCCAGTCGCGGTTGAAGGATTCGCGCATCGCACCCTCCTCCTCGCTCCAGAAATGCGCATCGATGATGCGGATGGCATCGTCGAGCAAGGCCTGCGCACCGGGACGCTGAGCGACAACCGCAGAACTGGCGGCCAGCGCGACAAAGGCGTGCAGGTAAGCGGCTTTATCGGTGTTGCCGTCACGATGCTCGGGGGCAGCGAACCAGCCGCCGTGTTCGGCGTCACGCAATGGGCCGCTGAGGGCTTTGACGCCGTGATCCACCAGCTCGGCGAAACCCGGCAAGCCCTGAATGTGGGCCATGGCGAAGCTGTGGGTCATGCGCGCGGTGTTCATGGTTTCAGCGTGGGCGTTGGCCGCAAGGCGGCCCTTTTCATCAAGATTGCCGAAACCTTCAGGAAGCTTTGAAGCCTTGGCGAACGCCAGCAGGCGCAGGCCTTCAGCGGCGAGCCATTGTTGATGGGCGGGTGCGTTCAGCCAACTGCTGAAAGCGGGTTGGAAGGTGTCCATGGGATGCCTTTTTTTGTTGTTATGACTGGGGGCAGTCTAAACAACGGGCGGTGGTGGGCTTGTAACGAAGGGGGCGAGTGATGTCACCGAGTTGTGACATTCAGCCTGAGGAATGTGTTGAGAGGTCTGACGCCTTCGCGAGCAAGCCCGCTCCCACAGTGGATTTGTGTACGACGCAAATCCACTGTGGGAGCGGGCTTGCTCGCGAAGAACGATAACGCGGTCTAACTAATCAACACTACGAGGCAAATGCAACGTCACCCTCAACCCACCCTCACGCAAATTCTGCAGGCTGACCTCCCCCCCATGGCTATGCGCAATATTTCGCGCAATCCCCAACCCCAACCCATACCCCTGCTGCTGCCCGGCCAGGCGGAAGTGCGGCTCGAACACTTGCTCCATCCGCTGTTCCGGCACGCCGGGCCCTTCATCGTCCACATGCAGGATGAACGCACTCGGGTCGTCATCAATGTGCAAATGCGCTTTCTGCCCATACTTCAAGGCATTGTCGATCAGGTTGCCGATGCAACGCTTGAGCGCCAGCGGCTTCCCCGGATACGCCGCCAGCGCACGCCCTTGTTGAGTAACGCGACCATTGCCGTTGGGCGCCAGATACGGTTCCACCAGACAATCAAGTACATGGTTGAGGTCCACCGGTTCGATGTTTTCGTGGATGTCGGTGTCTTTCACGCATTGCAGCGCGCCTTTGACCAGCAGCTCCAGCTCATCCAGATCACGGCCGAACTTGGCTTGCAGCGTTTCGTCTTCGAGCAATTCAACGCGTAACCGCAAGCGGGTAATCGGCGTGCGCAAGTCATGGGAAATCGCGCTGAACAACTGGCTGCGCTCGGTCAGGTAACGGCTGATGCGTTCGCGCATCGCATTGAAGGCGCGGCCGACCTCGATCACTTCACTGCCGCCACCCTCGGCCACTGGCTCGACTTCCGCGCCGAGTGACATGTCCCGTGCTGCCCGCGCCAAACGCTTGAGCGGCCGGCTCTGCCAGTGCACCAGCAAGCCGATGAACAACAGCAAGAAGCCGCTGGTGAGCACAATGAACCAGACTTGCTGCGCCGGCAGGCCTTGCTCTTCAAGACTGGTGTAGGGCTCGGGCAACAGTGAGGCGATGTACAGCCACTCGCCCGGCGCCATCTGGATTTGCGTGACCAATACCGGCGGGTTCACCGGCTCCAGGGTCAGCGCGTAGTGCGCCCAGGAGCGCGGCAATTCATCGAGTTTCAGACCGCCGTTGAAGATCCGCAGGTCTTCGGGGCTGACGAAGGTCACCGAGATATCAATGTCCTGGCCCAGGGACTGGCGCAACACTTCGTCCACCGCTTTGAGTACGGCTTCCTTGCGCGGGGTGATCGGCAGCACTTCCATGCCCAAGGGTTTGTCGTTGAGCGTCACCACAAAACGGGTGCCGCCCATGCTGCGCAACTGGTCGAGTACCAATGGCCGAAACGCTACTGGCAGAGAGCGGAAGTAACTAACGCTGGCGGTCATCGAATGAGCGAGGCTACGGGCGCTGGTCACCAGGCCTTCAAGCTGGGTGGCGCGCAGTTGCGAGACCCAAATCACGCTCGACAACGTCTGGGCGAACAACACTGCCAACAGCGTCAGCAGCAGCATCCGCCCGAGCAGCGAACGTGGCACGGGAATCCGCGCGGCGAGTTTGCGGAAAAATTCAGTGGCCATTGCTGGCAACCACATTGGCGGCCAGTTGGTAGCCGCTGCCGCGCACGGTACGGATAAGTCGTGGTGGTTTTTCGGTGTCGCGCAGGCGCTGGCGCAACCGGCTGACGGCCATGTCGACGATGCGATCCAGCGGCATCAAATCACGGCCACGGGTGGCGTTGCCGATAGTGTCGCGATCGAGGATTTCCTGGGGGTGATCGAGGAACAGTTTCAGCAGCGCGAAATCGGCGCCGGAGAGAATCACTTCTTCGCCGTCGATGTGGAACAGACGATGGCTGACCATGTCCAGCCGCCAGTCATCGAAGGCCAGCACTTCACTGCCGGAACGTTCCTGCCCGAACTGCGCCCGGCGCAACAAGGCTTTGATGCGCGCTTGCAATTCACGCGGGCTGAAGGGTTTGCCGAGGTAATCGTCGGCGCCCAATTCCAGACCGATGACGCGGTCGGCCTCGTCGGAGCTGGCGGTGAGCATGATGATTGGCACCTGCGCCTGACGCGGGTGCTGGCGGATCCAGCGGCAGAGGCTGAAGCCGTCTTCGTCCGGGAGCATCACATCGAGGATCACCAGATCGCTCGGCGCCTCGTTCATCGCCTGACGAAAGCCTGCGCCGTCCGGCGTGGTTCGCACCTGAAAACCCGCGCGGGTCAGGTAGGTGTCCAGCAACTCGCGTATCTCTTGATCGTCATCGACCAACAAAATCGACTTGTTGACTGAGCTCACAGGGGCGGCATCCTTGTTGTTTGAATTGGGCGGATTATGCCTTAAGCGCTGATTCTACAAACACCACAAAACCCATGTGGGAGCGGGCTTGCTCGCGAAGGGGCCATCAAATCCAACATCATCGTTGACTGACACACCGCTTTCGCGAGCAAGCCCGCTCCCACATTTGATCGCATTTCAAGCCTGGTCGAGCGCCACACCCGCGCCAACAAGGCCGGAATACGGCGCCGTCACCAGCCACACCGGGATGCCTTTGAAATAATCGCTCATGCAGCCCTTGTCGGCAAAGCACCGGGCAAAACCGCTTTCGATGAAGAAATCGGCGAACCGCGGAATCACCCCGCCGACGATGTACACACCGCCACGCGCGCCTGTGGTCAGCACGTTGTTGCCGGCCACACGACCCAGCCAGCAGCAGAACTGCTCAAGCACTTCCAGGGCAATTGGATCGCCGGCCAGGCCGGCAGCTGTGATCGCTTCCGGTGTTTCGAGCACAGGTTCATGACCGTCCACCGCACAAATCGCCCGATAGACCCGCGGCAAGCCACTGCCGCTCAACGCCGTTTCGGCGCTGACATGACCGATCTCATTGAAGATGTGCTGCCATAGTTGAGTTTCCCGTGGGCTGCTCAGTGGCAAATCGACGTGACCGCCCTCCCCTGGCAACGCGGCGAAACGACCTTCGCCCAGATCCAGCAACGTGCCAACACCGAGGCCAGTCCCCGGACCGATCACCACCGCCGGCCGCAACGGTTCCGGCGTGCCTTCGCAGACCACCCGAAACTCGTCCGGCTGCAAACGGGTCATGCCCAGCGCCATGGCCGAGAAGTCGTTGACCAGCAACAGTTGATCCACCTGCAAGGTCTTGCAAAACCCCTTGCGGCTGAGTCGCCAGTGATTGTTGGTGAACTTGAATTCATCGCCGCTGACGGGACCGGCGACCGACAGGCACACCGAACCGATCGAACCCGGCGCCAGGCCAAGCCCGCTCAGGTAGAGGGCAATCGCCTCTTCCGGGCTGGCATGGTCGGCCGTTGCCAGCACCTGGATCGATTCCAGCTGCTGGTTTTTCCACAACGCGAAACGTGCGTTGGTCCCACCGATGTCACCGACCAAAGCCAGTTTCAATTAAGCGTCTCCAGGGCAGAAGTAAAGGCGCTGGCGCCCTGCTCTGCGGAGCTGAAGGCCATGCGCATGAAACCAAACAGTTCGCGACCGCTGCCGATGTTATTGCCCAACAGGCCCTTGGCAGGTTCGCGCGCTGCGAATTCTTCGGCGTCCACCTTAAGCTCCAGGGTGCCTTTGACGCCATCGACGCGGATGATATCGCCCTCTTGGACCCGCGCCAAAGCGCCGCCCACATACGCTTCGGGGCTGACGTGAATCGCCGCTGGGATTTTCCCCGACGCACCGGACATGCGCCCGTCAGTCACCAGCGCCACTTTGAAGCCGCGATCCTGCAGAACGCCAAGGAACGGCGTCATCTTGTGCAGCTCCGGCATGCCGTTGGAACGCGGGCCCTGGAAGCGCATCACCGCGACGAAATCCTTCTCCAGCAAACCGGCCTTGAACGCATCGGCCAGATCCTGCTGATCCTGGAATACCATGGCCGGTGCTTCGACGACCTGGTTTTCCAACGCGACAGCGGACACTTTCATCACGCCGCGGCCGAGGTTGCCTTCCATCACCCGCAAGCCGCCCTCTGGCGAGAACGCACGCGCCACCGGACGCAGGATGGTTTCGTCGAGGCTTTCGATCGGGCCTTCGCGCCAGACCAGCTCACCGTTATCAAGGAATGGTTCCACGGTGTAGCGGCTCAGGCCATGACCGAGAACAGTGTTGACGTTTTCGTGCAGCAGCCCGGCTTCCAGCAGTTCGCGGATCAGAAACGACATGCCGCCCGCCGCCTGGAAGTGGTTGATGTCGGCTTTGCCGTTCGGGTAGACGTGGCTCAGGGTCGGCACCACCTCGGAGAGGTCGGCCATGTCCTGCCAGGTCAGTTGAATGCCCGCCGCCATGGCGATCGCTGGCATGTGCAGCGTGTGGTTGGTCGAACCGCCGGTGGCGTGCAGGGCCACAATGGAGTTAACCAGCGAACGTTCGTCGACGATTTCGCCAATCGGCATGAAGTCGCCGCTCTGCTTGGTCAGACGCGTGACTTGATGCGCGGCTTCGCGGGTCAGGGCATCACGCAACGGAGTGTTCGGGTTGACGAAAGAGGCGCCCGGCAAGTGCAGGCCCATGACTTCCATCAGCAACTGGTTGGTGTTGGCGGTGCCGTAAAAGGTGCAGGTACCCGGGCTATGGTAGGACTTCATCTCCGATTCCAGCAGCTCTTCGCGGCTGGCCTTGCCTTCGGCATAACGCTGGCGCACATCGGCCTTCTGCTTGTTGGAAATGCCCGAGACCATCGGCCCGCCCGGCACGAAGATCGTCGGCAGATGACCGAAACGCAACGCGCCCATCATCAGGCCCGGGACGATCTTGTCGCAGATGCCGAGCATCAGCGCGCCGTCGAACATGTTGTGAGACAGCGCCACGGCAGTGGACAGGGCAATCACTTCGCGGCTCGGCAGGCTCAGTTCCATGCCTGGCTCGCCCTGGGTCACGCCATCGCACATAGCGGGGGTGCCGCCGGCGAACTGGCCGACGGAGCCGATTTCGCGCAGGGCCTTTTTGATCTGTTCAGGAAAGACTTCGTACGGCTGGTGCGCCGAGAGCATGTCGTTGTAGGACGAAACAATCGCAATGTTGGCGGAGTTCATCATCCGCAGACTGTTCTTGTCGTCAGTGCCGCAACCGGCCACGCCGTGGGCGAAGTTGGCGCATTGCAGCTTGCCGCGCATGGGACCGTCGCTGGCAGCACCACGAATCAGTGCAAGGTAAGCCTCACGCGTGGCGCGGCTGCGGGCGATAAGCCGTTCGGTGACCTCAAGGACGCGGGGATGCATGTTTAGAACTCCAGGCTAACGGATGTGGCGACCTGATTGTCTATGCTGATCAAGAGCCGTTGTCGATGGGATGACAGACGGTTTTCTTGATCGGTCGGACCAGTTGATTCAGGTCACTCGTTGTAGATTGAACAAAATATTGCCATTAAAAAGGCTTGTTTTCTATTTTTATGCGAATAATCTTGTAATTCCAACAACAAAACGACGGCGGCCCTGTTAAATGACTCTTCGAATCGCAATCAATGGTTTTGGCCGAATTGGCCGTAACGTCCTGCGCGCACTGTATACCCAAGGTTATCGCCAGGATCTGCAGATCGTTGCCATCAATGACCTGGGCGACAGCGCGATGAACGCTCATCTGCTCAAGTACGACACTGTTCACGGCACGTTCGATGCCGATGTCCAGCATGATATGGAAAGCCTGACCGTCAACGGTGACCGTATTTCTGTCAGCGCCATTCGCAACCCGGCCGAGCTGCCGTGGGCTGCCGAGCAGATCGACGTCGTATTCGAATGCACCGGTTTGTTCACTGACCGTGCCAAAGCCGCCGCGCATATTACGGCCGGCGCACGCAAAGTGATCATCTCCGCCCCGGCCAAAGGTGCCGACGCCACGGTGGTGTATGGCGTTAACCACGACATTCTGCGCCAATCGCACCAGATCATTTCCAATGCGTCGTGCACCACCAACTGCCTGGCCCCGGTGGCCCAGGTGTTGCACCGCGAGCTGGGAATCGAAAGCGGCCTGATGACCACAATTCACGCCTACACCAACGATCAGCACCTGACCGACGTCTATCATGTCGATCCGTATCGTGCGCGCTCGGCCACCCAGAACATGATTCCGAGCAAAACCGGCGCGGCTGAAGCGGTCGGTCTCGTGCTGCCGGAACTGGCGGGCAAACTGACCGGCATGTCGGTACGCGTGCCGGTCATCAACGTGTCGCTGGTGGACCTGACCGTGCAACTCAAGCGCGAAGCGTCGGCCGATGAAGTGAACGCGCTGCTGAAAGAAGCCAGCCAGCATTCGAAAATTCTCGGTTACAACACCCTGCCGCTGGTCTCCAGCGACTTCAATCACAACCCGCTGTCATCGATCTTTGACGCCAACCACACCAAGTCCAGCGGCAAGCTGCTCAAGGTGCTGGCCTGGTACGACAACGAATGGGGCTTCTCCAACCGCATGCTCGATAACTGCCTGGCGCTGTGCAACGCTGAATAACCCGCCGTGAAAAAGCAGGAGCAGCACCGATGATCGGTATCAGCTTTACGCAAAAGACCATGGCAGCGCGCAAGCGTATTGCCTTGGTCGCCCACGACCACTGCAAAGTGTTTTTGCTGGACTGGGCCGAGCGGCAGAAAGACAGGCTCGCACAGCATGAACTGGTCGCCACCGGCACCACCGGGTTGTTGTTGCAACAACGCCTGGATTTGCCTGTGGAGAGCATGATCAGCGGCCCATTGGGCGGCGACCAGCAACTCGGTGCGCGAATCGCCGAGCAGCGGGTCGACATGCTGGTGTTCTTCTGGGACCCGTTCGAACCACAGCCGCACGACCCGGACATCAAGGCGTTATTGCGCGTCGCGGCGGTCTGGAACATTCCCGTCGCCTGCAACGAATGCAGCGCCGACTACCTGCTCAGCAGCCCGATGATGGAGCAGGCGCACGAACATCGGATCCCCGATTACGCGACCTATCTGCTGGGCCGCGCCTAGCCCTTCAAAAATCAGCTTCACAAATCAATACTTGACCACTCGAGCGGATGATAAGCATTATCATTCGCTCGAAATGGATCAGGTCCTCCCGTGAGTCAATCTCGCTTCAATCACGTCTTCATCGCCCAGCGAGTCTCTCTGCTGCGCACATTGGAGCGGATAGTCAACAATCACAGCACCGCCGAAGACCTCCTGCAGGAGACCTACCTGCGAGTGACCCGGGCGCTTAGTGAGCGGGCCATTGATCACCTTGAACCCTTCGTTTTCCAGACCGCTCGCAACCTGGCGCTGGACCATTTGCGCGCGCGGCGCATCCAGTCCCGCACGATGCTCGACGACGTGCCGCTGGACGTGGTGGAAAGCGTCGCCGCCCCCGCCAGCAGTGCGGAAGACGCCGCCCATGCCGAACAATTGCTTGAGCGTTTGAACGTGAGCCTCAATGAACTCAGCGCCCGTCAGCAGCAGATTTTCATCCTCAGCCGTCTGCACGGGCACAGCTATCTGGAGATCGCCGAGAAGCTTGGCGTGTCATTGAGCACGGTGCAAAAGGAGCTGAAATTGATCATGGCGATCTGCATCGGCGTGGCCGAACGGTTAAACGGCGACTGAGTCTGTAGGTTAATTCTCTATGTGTGAGGATGACCTGCACTGACTATCGGGCTTTGCTACCCTTGCCCCACTTTCAAGCTTCATTAAAAAAACAGCGGTGCCAAGACACTGCCGAGGAAACACCGTGACGGACACGCTTCCAGTGCCTCCCCCCGCCCCCTCTCCGCCTTCCCCGGCGCAGGACCCCGCAAGTGCGATGGACCAGGCCCTGGACTGGCTGATCGTGCTGGACAATCCGAGCGAAGAACAGACCCGACAGTTTCACGACTGGCTGGCCGCCCATCCGTTGCATGCCGAGGCGTTCGCCAAGGCTCAGGTGATCTGGGAAGGGCCACAGGTCGTACTATGCGCGCAAAGCCTGGCCGCCCGGCCGCCGAAAGTGACCGTCCTGTCGCGCCTGCGACCGCACTGGAAACCCTTGGCCACCGCCGCCGTGCTGATCCTCGGTTTGTTCAGCTTCAGCAATCTGCCGATTCGCCTGCAGGCCGATCACCTGACCGTGGTCGGTGAACGCCAACGACTGCGATTGGAGGATGGCTCGAAGGTCCTGCTCAATACCAATTCGGCCTTCTCCAGCACCATCAACGATCAACAGCGCGTGGCCCGTTTGTATCAGGGCGAGGCATTTTTCGAGGTCGCGGCCGATCGCGGCCAGCCGCTGGAAATCGACGCCGGGCCAGTCAAGGCCAGCGTGCGGGACACCGCGTTTGCGGTGCGCTATCTGGACGGCGTGGCACAGGTTCGGGTGCAGCGTGGGGATGTCGACTTGCGAGCGACCCGCGACGACGCGCGAATTCGATTGTCCGCCGGACAAAGCATCCGCATCGGCCCCAACGGTTTCGATCGTCCCGCCAAACTTGATGCCGCGACCGACCTGGCGTGGGTCCAGGGTCGACTGGTGTTCGAAAACTGCCCGCTGAGCCAGGTGCTGGCGGAGCTGCGTCGTTACTACCCCGGCTGGATCATCAACAACAACGAGCAGTTGGCCGACATCGCCGTCACCGGCAACTACCGCCTCGACCAGCCGCTGGACGTGGTCCGCTCGCTGGCCCAGATCACCTCGGCACGGCTCCAGGAATTCCCGGCGCTGGTGATTTTGAACTAGGGGGCGTTCTCAATTACTTTCCCCGGCGCGGTGGGGAAACTAATTGAGAACGCCCCCTAGATGAGAATTATTTTTACTCGATAGCCAAACCCCGTACGTCTCGTTATAGCCAATGCAATTGATTCGCATCTTCAGATGCCGATCAGCACCTATAAAGATTCGTGCGACACGGAGCGCTATTGATGTCCTCTCGCCTTACCTGCCAACCTTCTTCACCTTCTCGCGTGCTGTCGCTGCTGACCGCCGCCATCCTGATGGCCGGCAGCACGCAGCTCTACGCCGCCACCTCGGCCGAGCAACCGACCCGCAACATGGGCGATTACGCGTTCGCCATCCCTCAGCAGTCGCTGGTTTCGGCACTCAATGCCTTTACCGCCGTGACCGGCTGGCAGGTCGGCTTGCCGGCAGAACTGGCTGAAGGCGTGGCCTCGCCGGGTGTGCGGGGTTCGCTGCCGCCAGAGAAAGCCCTTGATCGCCTGTTGGTGGGGACCAACCTGAGCTATCGCAAACTGGGCACCAATAACATAGTGCTGGAGAAACGCAGCAACGGCAGCGCGCTCAACCTGGACCAGGTGACCATCAGCGCCACTCGCCAGGAACAAAGCATCGCCAGCGTGCCGAGCACCGTCACCGTTCACACTCGCGAAGAGCTGGACCGCAACAACGTCAATACCATCAAGGATCTGGTGCGCTACGAACCGGGCGTCTCGGTGGGTGGTGCCGGGACCCGAGGCGGAATCAGCGGCTACAACATTCGCGGCATCGACGGCGACCGGATCCTGACCCAAATCGACGGCGTCGAGATTCCGAACGGTTTCTTCAACGGCCCGTATGCCAAAACCCAGCGTAACTACGTCGACCCGGAAATTATCAAGCGCGTCGAGATTCTGCGCGGCCCGGCCTCGGTGCTCTATGGCAGCAACGCCATCGGCGGCGCGGTCAGCTATTTCACCCTCGACGCGGACGACATCATTAAGCCCGGCCAGGACGTCGGTGCTCGCCTGAAGACCGGGTACAGCTCCGCTGACGAAAGCTGGCTGAAGTCCGCCACCGTCGCCGGCCGTACCGATCAGTTCGATGGCTTGCTGCATTACAGCCAACGCGATGGTCACGAAACCGATTCCTTTGGCAGCAACAACGGCACCGGCCTGGACCGTACCGCGGCCAACCCGGAAGACGTGCGAGCCACCAACGTATTGGCCAAGATTGGCTGGAACTACAATGAAAGTTCACGCCTTGGCCTGACCTACGAGAAGTACAAGGACGATCGCGACACCGATCAGAAAAGCGCTTACGGCGGCCCGTACTTCAATGGCCAGCCGACGATCCCGAACAGCATGCTGCCCGGCGGCATGTACCAGTGGCGCACCGGCAACGACACCATTACCCGTGAGCGTTTCGGCCTGGAACACAGCTTCGCACTCGACAGCCTGCTGGCAGACAACGTCAAGTGGAGCCTGAACCATCAGATCGCCAAAACCGATCAGAGCACCGAAGAATTCTATTTCCCGATGACCCGTAGAGTGCTGCGCACCCGCGACACGCTTTACGAAGAGAAACAGTGGGTCTTCGATGCCCAACTGGATAAAGCCTTCAACATCGCTGACACCGGGCACTTGCTGACTTACGGCACCACCCTCAAGCAACAGAAAGTCACCGGCTCGCGCAGCGGCGACGGCAAGTGCCTGGCGGTCGGTCGCGGCTGTACGGCCATCGGCGCAACCAGCGCGGCCGATGTGCTGAAAAAATCCAGCGACTTCCCGGACCCGACCATCAATACCTACAGCCTGTTCGCCCAGGATCAGATCAGCTGGAACAAGTGGACCTTCCTGCCGGGCCTGCGCTACGACTACACCCAGCTCAAGCCGCACATCACCCAGGAATTCCTCAATACCGTGGCCGCCGACGGTCGCGGAACCGTCAGCGATAAGAACAAAACCTGGCACAAAGTTTCACCCAAGTTTGGCCTGACCTATGCCCTGACCGATCAGTACACCTGGTATGGCCAGTACGCTGAAGGTTTCCGCACGCCAACCGCCAAGGCGTTGTACGGACGCTTCGAGAACACCACCACCGGCTACAGCGTGGCGCCGAACCCGGACCTGGAACCGGAAAAAAGCAAAAGCTACGAGACCGGTCTGCGCGGCAACTTCGAGTCCGGCTCGTTCGATGTGGCGGTGTTCTATAACAAGTACCGCGACTTCATTAACGAAGACGCGGTCACTCCTGGTTACAGCGAGCTGACCTTCCAGAGCAACAACATCAAACACGCGACCATCAAGGGCGCAGAGATCAAGGGCCGCCTGAACCTCGACGCGTTCGGCGCACCACAAGGTCTCTACACCCAGGGCTCGATGGCCTACGCCTACGGCCGCAACAACGACACCGGCGAGCCGATCAACAGCGTCAACCCGCTGACCGGTGTATTCGGTCTCGGTTATGACCAGGACAACTATGGCGGCTTGCTCAGCTGGACGCTGGTGAAGAAGAAGGATCGCGTCGACGACAGCAACTTCAAGTCGCCGGACGGTGTGAGCAGCCAGTTCAAATCGCCGGGCTTCGGCGTGCTCGATCTGACCGGCTTCTACAAAGTCACCGACGACGTCACCGTCAGCGCTGGCGTCTACAACCTGACCGACAAAAAGTACTGGCTGTGGGATGACGTGCGCGGTTACGACAGCGTCGGCGAAGCGGCAGTGCTGAGCCCGGCCAACCTCGATCGCCTGACCCAACCGGGTCGCAACTTCGCGGTCAATCTGGTCTGGGATATCTGACCCTGCCACCTCGTTGCGCTGCTTTTAGAGAAGTGGCGCAGTGAGGTCTTTTTTACTGTCTGGTGCGTTCTTGTTCGTCTCGTTACCAAGCGCCTCTTTTTCTCAAGGACTTCTCATGACCAATCAGGACACTGCTCAACGCCCTGCTCTGCGTTCGCAACGTTTGAACCAGATCACCCACGAGCCTCATACCAGGCTTGATGCCTTGGTCAAAGCCCACGCACCGTTTGAAACCCAAGCCAACTTCGCGCGGTTCGTGGTGGCGCAGTATTTGTTTCAGTCGGAACTGGTGTCGCTGTACAACGATGCCGAATTGACCGCCATCGTCCCGGACCTGCCTGCCCGCTGCCGTGCTGAAGCGGCCAAGGCTGACCTGGCAGATCTGGAAACCGAAGCGCCAGCCCCCGTCGCCGGGGCGGTGAAGAGTCCAGCCAAAGCCGAGGCGCTGGGTTGGCTGTTCGTGTCGGAAGGCTCGAAACTTGGCGCGGCGTTTTTGATTAAGCGTGCTGTAGCGCTTGGGTTAAGCGAAACCTTCGGAGCTCGTCATCTCGGTGAACCGGCCGGTGGTCGCGCTGAAGGCTGGAAGCGCTTCGTCAAAACCCTCGATGGGCTGGAACTCAGCGCACAAGAAGAAGCCGAGTTGGATAAAGGCGCAATCGACGCGTTCAACCGCTTTACCGTATTGCTGGAACAGGCTTACACCCCAGAACTCGCCTGAAGAAATACATCCCCCCTGTGGGAGCGAGCCTGCTCGCGATAGCGGCTTAATATTCAACAGAGATGTTGAATGGTAAATCGCTATCGCGAGCAGGCTCACTCCCACAGGGTTTGAGCAGGTCTTCCAAATTCCGATCTTGCCTCTTACGACCTCCCATGCCTGCCTCCTCAAAACTCGCCCGTTTGCTCTTCGGTCTCCTGGCCTACATCAGCCTGGCCATCGGCCTGATCGCCATCATCGTACCCGGCCTGCCGACCACCGAGTTCATCCTGCTGGCCGCCTGGGCCGCGACCAAAAGTTCGCCGCGCCTGAGTGCCTGGCTGGAAAACCATCGGCTGTTCGGTTCCATCCTGCGCAACTGGCGCAACGGCAAAATCATCGCCCGCCGAGCCAAGGTCAGCGCCACCGTGAGCATGCTGCTGTGCGCCGGGTTGATGCTGGTGATGCTCGATCCTGGCTGGCCGATTTTTCTGGCGATTGCCGGCATGAGCCTGGGCAATCTGTGGATCTGGTCGCGACCGGAATCATTGCCGACAATTTCCTGAATTTCTGTCCTTTTCAGGGCATTTTCCTGCGCAAACGTTCACCTGCTACCGTTCGTCGGCTTCGCGTTCATGCAACCCCTGCCCACGCCGATGAGCATTAAATGGCGCTGAATGGACTTGGCGAATTGGGTCGATCCCGACTCACAGCCAACACCTCATTCATTCGCGAGCTCGTCCTATGTTCGACTCTCTCTCCATCCGCCTGAAAATCGTCCTGCTGTCCGGTCTGTGCCTGCTGGGCGTGGTCGTCCTGATCGTCGGCATGAACATCTACCAGACCGATCAGAACGATGAACTGGTCAGCGCCTCCAGCAGCAACATGCTCACCGCCAGCGTGCAGAACCTGCTCCAGGCCAAGGCCGCCGAGCAAGCAGTGCGGGTGCAGAAGACCTTCGGTGAAAGCCTGCTGGTGGTGACCGCCCTGGCCGATCAGATCAAGGACATGCGCACCATGGCGAGCACGCGCTCCCTTGAGGCCGGCGCCCTGCGTGAGGAGTTGAACCAGAGCCTGAAAACCGCCTTCGAGCGCAACAGTAAAGTGCTCGGTATCTGGCTGGCATTCGAACCCAATGGCCTCGACGGCAAGGACAGCGAGTTCGCCAACGATGCCGCTCGCCAATCCAACGAAGTCGGTCGTTTCGCCAGCTACTGGAGCCGTGCCGGCGGTGTCGGGATCAACACGATCATGGTCGAAGACGACATGACCAAAACCACCTTGAGCCTCAGCGGCACGCCCTATAACAGTTGGTACACCTGCCCTCGCGACAGCAAGCGCACCTGCCTGCTCGACCCATATGCCGACACTGTCGCCGGCAAGGAAATGCTGATGACCACCATTTCCGTACCGCTGCTGGTGGATGGCAAATCCATCGGCGTGGTCGGTGTGGACATCGCCCTCGACGCGCTGCAAGCGGCGGCTGTCGACTCCCAACGCGATCTGTTCAACAGCGCCGGGCACATGCTGATTGTCTCCGGCAGCGGCGTACTCGCCGGTTACAGCGTCGACGCGAGCAAGGTCGGTAAAAGCATCGGCGACACCCTGGGCGCAGACGGCAAGGACGTTCTGCAATTGCTCAGCGCTGGCACGCCGAAGATTCTCGAACAGGGCGACCTGATTCGAGCGGTATACCCGGTCAGTCCGATTGCCGAGTCCAAAGCCTGGGGCGTGGTGATCGACCTGCCGAAACACGTGTTGCTGGCCGACTCGGTCAAGTTGCAAGCCGTACTCGATGACGCCCAGCAAAGCGGCACGATCAAAGCCGTTTTGGTGGCGGTGATTGCCGGCCTGGTCGGACTGTTGCTGATCTGGCTCACGGCGTCCGGCGTGACCCGGCCGATCAACAGCGTGGCCGAGATGCTCAAGGCGATTGCCAGCGGCGACGGCGATCTGACCCAGCGTCTGCACTACAGCAAGACAGACGAACTGGGCGAACTGGTGAGCTGGTTCAACCGCTTCCTCGACAAGCTGCAACCGACCATCGCGCAGATCAAACAAAGCATCACCGATGCGCGCGGCACCGCCGACCAGTCTTCGGAAATCGCCCGCCAGACCAGCGAAGGCATGCAAGTGCAGTTCCGCGAAATCGACCAGGTCGCCACCGCGTCCAACGAAATGAGCGCCACCGCCCACGACGTCGCCAACAGTGCCTCGAACGCGGCTAACGCGGCCAAGGGTGCCGATCAGTCGGCCCGCGACGGCATGCAGATCATCGAACGCAGCACCCGCGACATCAATCAACTGGCCGACGAAGTCAGCAAGGCCGTGACCGAAGTCGAAGCGTTGGCGGTCAACAGCGAGCAGATCGGTTCGGTGCTGGAGGTGATCCGCAGCATCGCCGAACAAACCAACCTGCTGGCGCTCAACGCGGCGATTGAAGCGGCGCGTGCCGGCGAGAGCGGTCGCGGGTTTGCGGTGGTCGCCGATGAAGTGCGCAACCTGGCCAAACGCACCCAGGATTCGGTGGAAGAAATCCGCATCGTGATTGAACGCATCCAGACCGGCACTCGCGGCGTGGTGGCCACGATGCATTCGAGCCAGACCCAGGCTCACAGCAACGCCGGGCAGATCCAGCAAGCTGTCCAGGCCTTGAGCAAAATCAGCGACGCGGTGACGGTCATCAGCGACATGAACCTGCAAATCGCCAGCGCCGCCGAACAGCAAAGCGCCGTGGCCGAAGAGGTCAACCGCAACGTCTCGGCGATCCGTACCGTCACCGAAACCCTGACCGGCCAGGCCACCGAATCGGCGCAGATCAGCAGCCACCTCAACTCGCTGACCTCGCACCAGATGAAATTGATGGATCAGTTTCGGGTGTAATACAACTTCCATGACCGCAGAAAATCCCCTGTGGGAGCGGGCTTGCTCGCGAAAGCGGTGTGTCAGGCGCCAGCAATGTTGCTGACCCGACGCCTTCGCGAGCAAGCCCGCTCCCACAGGGATTGTGTTCAGCTGGCCTCATCGTTTTCATCTGACAGCGCCGTTTTTTGATCTATGCTCGGGCTCTCGTTCCGGAGGGCCTTCGATGACTGATTTACTCACGTCCATTCAAGCCGCACTCGGCTTGCCTCGCACCCAGGTCAAGTTCACCTCGAGCGGCGCCTTGCCCTCGGCGTTTGCCGTCACCGACCTGGCATGCGCCAGCATTGCCGCTGCCGGTCAGGCTGTCAGCGAATGGCTGCAGCAACAGACCGGTCGTTTACCCACCCTTGAGGTCGACCGCCGCCTCGCTTCTTTCTGGTTCGCCACGTCGATCCGCCCGATAGGCTGGAGCGTTCCGCCACTCTGGGACCCCGTCGCCGGTGACTACGCGGCCAAAGACGGATGGATCCGCCTGCACACCAACGCCCCCCATCACCGCGCCGCTGCCGAAAAAGTGCTCGGCGCCTGTGCCGACCGTGCAGCGATGGCGAGCAAGGTTGCTCAATGGGCCAAAGGCGATCTGGAGCAAGCCGTGGTCGATGCCGGTGGCTGCGCTGCCGAGATGCGTAGCTGGGCGCAATGGCAGACGCATCCCCAAGGTCAGGCCGTGAACGCCGAGCCACTGATTCAGTTGGCGGACAACAGCCGCCAGAACGCGAAACCGTGGCAAGGCTCGGTGGCGCAACCGCTGGCCGGCGTCAAGGTGCTGGATTTGACTCGAGTGCTCGCCGGCCCCATCGCCAGCCGTTTCCTGGCAGGCCTCGGCGCCGACGTTTTGCGCATCGACCCACCGACCTGGAACGAACCGGGCGTGGTGCCGGAAGTCACCCTGGGCAAACGCTGCGCGCGTCTGGACCTGCACGACAAGACTGATCGCGCGGTGTTCGAAAGCCTGCTCAAGGACGCTGACATTCTGCTCCACGGCTACCGCGCCGATGCACTGGAACATCTCGGTTACGGCACCGCAGAACGCCAGAAACTGGCGCCCGGCCTGATCGACGTCAGCCTCAATGCCTACGGTTGGAGCGGCCCGTGGCAGAACCGCCGCGGCTTCGACAGCCTGGTACAAATGAGCAGCGGAATCGCCGACGCCGGCATGCACTGGAAGCGCGCAGACAAGCCAACGCCATTGCCCTTGCAAGCGCTCGATCACGCCACCGGGTATTTGATGGCGGCCAGTGCGATTCGATTATTGGGGCGCGGTGGCTCGGCACGGTTGTCGTTGGCGCGTACGGCGAAGTTGCTGATTGAAAACGGCCCGGGAACCGATGAGCCGTTGCGGGCGGAGGATGACAGCGATCAAGGGCTGTTGGTGGAGCAGACGCCTTGGGGACCGGCGCATCGACTTCATGTGCCGCTGAAGATTACGGGGACGCCGTTGCAGTGGACACTTGCGGCTTCAGAATTGGGCTCCCATCGCGCGCAGTGGTAGCCGACCGATCGTTCCCTTGCGGATGATTGTTCCCACGCTCTGGTGTGCACCCCAAAAGTTGGACACGACCGATGGGGTGTTTCATGGGAAAGTACACGGTTAAAGCGAAGCTATCATCGGTCCACTCTCGGACACGGCGACACCCGGATGAGCTATCAATAAAAGAAACTCCGAGGGCAGGCTTGAGGTCTGCCCTGATTCAATGGCTGTTTGAAGGAGAGAAATCAATGGCAACGTTCGAGCCCGGTCACCTGCACATCGAGCGCTACGCGCTGAACAAGGATGATTACAGTTACAACCTGCACATCGAATATGCCGTCAGCCAGGATCCCAAGGAGGGCGAAGGCATGCTCTTCAAGATGCATGGTTCGGTTGGGGACAAGGCATTGCAGGAAGAATTCTTCCTGCCCAAGGACCAGGCCTTCGACTTCGCCCGACATGTCACACGCATCGCGCAGAAGTACGGGATGCCCAAAGAGGCCAGTATCGGCTCGATACACAAGGAGTACGACGCCATGTTTGAAGATGTGCGGGCGCAGCTCCATGTCAAATCCGGCGACCCGATAAAACCCGAGCATCTGGATCGAATCTGAAGGTCCCCCCTCACCCTAACCCTCCCGAAACGTCGGACCGCCCCGAGGGGCGAGGGGACTGACCGAGTTGCTCTTTCGAGTGACATCGACCTGAGATATCGAGTCGGACTCAGGTTTCGAAAAGCCCCCAATCTGCACCCTTTCCCCCTCTCCCCACTGGGGAGAGGGCTGGGGTGAGGGGTCGATCTTCCTGCCAACTCCAATCTCAAGATTTCACCCCAGCCCTCCTCCAAGGCATACTTGCCACCCTCCGCACTCCAGAACCCAAAAACGCCCCATGCGTATCCACGTCAGTTTCATCGACCGCGTCGGCATTACCCAGGAAGTCCTGGCCCTGCTCGGTGGGCGCAATCTCAACCTGGATGCGGTGGAAATGATTCCGCCCAACGTCTACATCGACGCCCCGACCCTGAGCCCGGAAGTCCTCGAAGAACTGCGCGATGCGCTGTTCAGTGTGCGCGGCGTGCAAGCGGTGACGGTGGTCGACATTCTTCCCGGTCAGCGCCGGCACCTGCAGCTTGATGCGTTGCTCGCGGCCATGACCGACCCGGTCCTGGCGCTGGACAGTGCCGGCAAGGTACTGCTGGCCAACCCGGCATTGATTGCGTTGTACGGTCGCGAGCCTGACGGCGAAAGCATCGCCGACCTGTTCGCCGACCCGGCACTGCTCGAAGCCCTTCTGGAAAACGGCTTCCGCCTGCCGCTGCGGGAAGTCACCGTCAACGGCCAGACGTTGCTGCTGGACGCCACACCGATTACCGACGCCGGCGCCCTGCTGACCCTGTATCAACCCAACCGTATCGGCGAACGCCTCTCGGCGCTGCACCACGACCATGCCGAAGGTTTCGATGCGCTGCTCGGTGAATCCCCGGCGATTCGCACCCTCAAGGCTCGCGCCCAGCGCGTGGCGGCCCTTGATGCGCCGTTGCTGATCCAGGGCGAAACCGGCACCGGCAAAGAACTGGTAGCGCGTGCCTGCCACGCCATCAGCGCCCGGTACAGTTCGCCATTTTTGGCGCTGAACTGCGCGGCATTGCCGGAGAACCTCGCCGAAAGCGAACTGTTCGGCTACGCCCCCGGCGCCTTCACCGGCGCACAACGGGGTGGCAAACCGGGGCTGATGGAACTGGCCAACCAGGGCACGGTGTTTCTCGATGAGATCGGCGAGATGTCGCCGTACTTGCAGGCCAAACTGCTGCGCTTCTTGAACGACGGCAGTTTCCGCAGGGTGGGCGGGGATCGTGAGGTGAAGGTCAATGTGCGGATCCTCAGCGCCACGCACCGCGATCTGGAAAAAATGGTCAGCGAAGGTTCGTTCCGCGAAGACCTGTTCTATCGCCTCAACGTCCTGAACGTCGAAGTCCCGCCCCTGCGCGAACGCGGCCAGGACATCCTGCTGCTGGCCCGCTACTTCATGCAGCAGGCCTGCGCGCAGATCCAGCGCCCGGTCTGTCGCCTGGCGCCCGGCACCTATCCGGCACTGCTGGGCAATCGCTGGCCGGGCAACGTGCGGCAATTGCAGAACGTGATCTTCCGCGCCGCTGCGATTTGCGAGAGCAGCCTGGTCGACATTGGCGACCTCGATATCGCCGGCACCTCCGTGGCGCGTCAGAGCGACAGCGACGTTGACAGCCTCGAACAGGCGATGGAAGAGTTCGAAAAAACCCTGCTGGAAAAACTCTACGTCAGCTACCCCTCGACCCGCCAACTGGCCAGCCGCCTGCAAACCTCCCACACCGCGATTGCCCATCGGTTGCGCAAATACGGCATTCCCAACAAGCCGTAAGCCCTACTCGTTCAAAACTGTGGGAGCGGGCTTGCTCGCGAAAGCGGTGTGTCAGGCGCCAGCAATGTTGCTGACCCGACGCCTTCGCGAGCAAGCCCGCTCCCACAGGTTTTGTGTTGGCTTCAGAATCGTGTTTAAAAGCGACCTCCATCTGTACTGAAAGCGCTACAGTGGAACGATATCGCTACACCCTCTCCTGATCACCGCTGTGCAAGGCTTTGATCCACTTAGGCTTTTTTCTTCGCCCTGGGCTGTAGCGATTTCGCTACAGCCAGCAAATCGCCGCACCTCAACTAAACACATAACCTATTGATTTTTAACGACTAAAAAACATTGGCCGCGTTTTTGCTTAGTAACCATCCATAAAGTACGGCATTGCCGAGTATTTCAATCGCGTCCACCAGACGAGTCTGGCCCCCTTAGGAGTTTCCATGAGCGAGTTGCGTTTTACTGAAGATCACGAATGGCTGCGTACCGAAGCTGACGGCACCGTCACAGTCGGCATTACCGCTTTCGCACAGAACGCCTTGGGCGACGTGGTTTTCGTACAACTGCCTGAGCTGCAGTCCTACGACAAAGGCGCTGAAGCCGCCACCGTGGAATCGGTAAAAGCTGCCAGCGGCGTGTACATGCCACTGGACGGTGAAGTGCTGGAAGTGAATCCGGCGCTGGACAGCAGCCCTGAACTGGTCAACGAAGATCCGCTGGGCGAAGGCTGGTTCTTCCGCTTCCAGCCTACCGATGCATCGGCTGTCGCCAAACTGCTGGATCAAGACGCTTACGACCGTCTGATCAAAGCCAACGCCGAAGCCTGAGGAGCGCTGACATGACTCAAGTAAGCCTGACCACTGCCAACGAATTCATCGCCCGCCACATCGGCCCGCGTACCGGCGACGAGCAAGCCATGCTCAACAGCCTCGGTTTCGACTCGCTGCAAGCCCTGAGCGCCAGCGTCATCCCCGACAGCATCAAGGGCACCAGCGTCCTCGGCCTCGAAGACGGCCTCAGCGAAGCCGACGCCCTGGCCTTGATCAAGTCCATCGCCAGCAAAAACCAGCTGTTCAAGACCTTCATCGGCCAGGGCTACTACGGCACGCACACGCCGTCGCCGATCCTGCGCAACCTGCTGGAAAACCCGGCCTGGTACACCGCGTACACGCCGTACCAGCCGGAAATTTCCCAGGGCCGCCTCGAAGCGCTGCTGAACTTCCAGACCCTGATCAGCGACCTCACCGGCCTGCCGATCGCCAACGCTTCCTTGCTCGACGAAGCCACCGCCGCCGCCGAAGCGATGACCTTCTGCAAACGCCTGAGCAAGAACAAGGGCAGCCACGCCTTCTTCGCCTCCGTGCATTGCCACCCGCAAACCCTCGACGTGCTGCGCACCCGCGCCGAGCCATTGGGCATCGACGTGGTCGTTGGCGACGAGCGCGAACTGAGCGACGTGACGCCGTTCTTCGGCGCCCTGCTGCAATACCCGGCAAGCAACGGTGATGTATTCGATTACCGCGAACTGACCGAACGCTTCCACGCCGCCAACGCCTTGGTCGCGGTCGCCGCCGACCTGCTGGCCCTGACCGTGCTGACTCCGCCGGGCGAGTTCGGCGCCGACGTGGCCATCGGCAGTGCGCAACGCTTCGGCGTGCCGCTGGGCTTCGGTGGCCCGCACGCGGCGTACTTCTCCACCAAGGATGCGTTCAAGCGCGACATGCCGGGCCGTCTGGTCGGTGTTTCCGTCGACCGTTTCGGCAAGCCGGCCCTGCGCCTGGCGATGCAGACCCGCGAGCAACACATCCGTCGCGAGAAGGCCACGTCGAACATCTGCACCGCCCAGGTGCTGTTGGCCAACATCGCCAGCATGTACGCCGTGTACCACGGCCCGAAAGGCCTGACCCAGATCGCCAACCGCGTGCATCACCTGACCGCGATTCTGGCCAAAGGCTTGAGCACCCTGGGCCTGAAGGTTGAGCAAGAAAACTTCTTCGACACCCTGACGATCAAGACCGGCGCGCACACTACCGCGCTGCACGAGAAGGCGCGTGCCCAGCAGATCAACCTGCGCGTGGTCGATGGCGAGCGTCTGGGCCTGTCCCTCGACGAAACCACGTCGCCAGCTGACGTGGAAACCCTGTGGGCCTTGCTGGCCGACGGCCAAACCCTGCCGGACTTCGCCGCCCTCGCCGCCTCGGTGGTTAGCGCAATCCCGGCCCCGCTGCTGCGCCAGTCGCCAATCCTCAGCCACCCGGTGTTCAACCGCTACCACTCGGAAACCGAGCTGATGCGCTACCTGCGCAAGCTCGCCGACAAGGACCTGGCGCTGGACCGCACCATGATCCCGCTGGGCTCGTGCACCATGAAACTCAACGCCGCCAGCGAAATGATCCCGGTGACCTGGGCCGAATTCGGCGCCCTGCACCCGTTCGCTCCGGCCGAACAAAGCGCCGGCTATCAGCAGCTGACCGACGAGCTGGAAGCGATGCTCTGCGCCGCCACCGGGTACGACGCGATCTCGCTGCAACCGAACGCCGGTTCCCAGGGTGAATACGCCGGCCTGCTGGCGATTCGCGCCTATCACCAGAGCCGTGGCGAAGACCGTCGCGACATCTGCCTGATCCCCTCGTCCGCCCACGGCACCAACCCGGCCACCGCCAACATGGCCGGCATGCGCGTGGTGGTCACCGCCTGCGATGCCCGCGGCAACGTCGACATCGAAGACCTGCGGGCCAAGGCCATCGAGCACCGCGAACACCTCGCCGCGCTGATGATCACCTACCCGTCGACCCACGGCGTGTTCGAAGAAGGCATCCGCGAAATCTGCGGCATCATTCACGACCACGGCGGCCAGGTGTACATCGACGGCGCCAACATGAATGCAATGGTCGGCCTCTGCGCGCCGGGCAAGTTCGGCGGCGACGTATCGCACCTGAACCTGCACAAAACCTTCTGCATCCCCCACGGCGGTGGCGGCCCGGGCGTCGGTCCGATTGGTGTCAAGTCGCACCTGACGCCGTTCCTGCCGGGCCACGCGCAGATGGAGCGCAAGGAAGGCGCGGTCTGCGCCGCACCGTTCGGCAGCGCGAGCATTTTGCCGATCACCTGGATGTACATTCGGATGATGGGCGGTGCCGGGCTCAAGCGTGCATCGCAACTGGCGATCCTCAATGCCAACTACATTTCCCGTCGCCTCGAAGAGCATTACCCGGTGCTGTACACCGGCAGCAACGGCCTGGTGGCGCATGAATGCATCCTCGATTTGCGTCCGCTGAAAGACAGCAGCGGCATCAGCGTCGATGACGTCGCCAAGCGCCTGATCGACTTCGGCTTCCACGCCCCGACCATGTCGTTCCCGGTCGCCGGCACGCTGATGATCGAGCCGACCGAAAGCGAATCCAAAGAAGAACTGGACCGCTTCTGCGACGCCATGATCCGCATCCGCGAAGAAATCCGCGCAGTGGAAAACGGCACCCTGGACAAGGACGACAACCCGCTGAAAAACGCCCCCCACACCGCGGCGGAAATCGTCGGCGAGTGGACGCATCCTTACAGCCGTGAGCAGGCGGTTTACCCGGTTGCGTCGCTGATCGAAGGCAAGTACTGGCCACCGGTCGGTCGGGTCGACAACGTGTTTGGTGATCGCAACCTGGTTTGCGCTTGCCCGTCGATCGAAAGCTACGCTTAAAACTGATGGGGGCGGGTTCGCCTGCCCCCATTTTCAAGTACACCGCATACACCCTTGTGGGAGCGGGCTTGCTCGCGAAAGCGGTGGATCAGTCACCATCAACATTGCCTGACCCACCGCTTTCGTCGGAACGCCGCCCGGAGCAAGCCCGCTCCCACAGGGGATTTGTGCCAAGCCGCTATTCCCATAACAAGAAACCGGAGAACAACCATGTCTTTAAGCGTGTTCGACCTGTTCAAGATTGGCATCGGCCCCTCCAGCTCTCACACCGTCGGCCCGATGCGTGCTGCTGCGCGTTTCGCCGAAGGTTTGCGCCGTGAAGGGCTACTGGCCGCGACCACTTGCGTCAAAGTCGAGCTCTACGGATCACTCGGCGCCACCGGTAAAGGCCACGGCAGCGACAAGGCTGTGTTGCTGGGCCTGGAAGGCGAACACCCGGACACTGTGAACACTGAAACCGTCGCCGCCCGTCTGCAAGAGATTCGCGGCAATGGTCGCTTGAACCTGCTCGGCGAACACAGCATTGCGTTCAATGAGAAAGAACACTTGGCGATGATCCGCAAACCGTTGGCCTATCACCCCAACGGCATGATCTTTCGCGCCTTCGATGCGGCGGGCATACAAATCCGCAGCCGCGAGTACTACTCGGTCGGCGGCGGTTTTGTGGTCGATGAAGACGCCGCCGGCGCCGACCGTATCGTCGAAGACGCCACGCCACTGACCTTCCCGTTCAAAAGCGCCAAGGACCTGCTCGGTCACTGCACCACCTATGGTCTATCGATCAGCCAGGTGATGCTAACCAACGAAAGTGCCTGGCGCCCGGAAGCGGAAACCCGAGCCGGCCTGCTGAAAATCTGGCAAGTGATGCAGGATTGCGTCGACGCCGGTTGTCGTAACGAAGGCATCCTGCCCGGTGGCTTGAAGGTCAAACGTCGGGCGGCCGCGCTGCATCGGCAACTGTGCAAGAACCCCGAATCGTCCCTGCGCGATCCGCTGTCGGTGCTGGACTGGGTCAACCTCTATGCACTGGCAGTCAACGAAGAAAACGCCAACGGCGGGCGCGTGGTGACGGCGCCTACCAACGGTGCGGCCGGGATCGTCCCGGCTGTTTTGCATTACTACATGCGCTTCATCCCCGGCGCCAACGAAGACGGCGTCGTGCGTTTTCTGCTGACCGCGGCCGCGATCGGCATCCTCTATAAAGAAAACGCCTCGATCTCCGGCGCCGAAGTCGGCTGTCAGGGTGAAGTTGGCGTCGCTTGTTCCATGGCCGCCGGCGCCCTGTGCGAAGTCCTCGGCGGCACCGTGCAGCAAGTGGAAAACGCCGCCGAAATCGGCATGGAACACAACCTCGGCCTGACCTGCGACCCGATTGGCGGGCTGGTGCAAGTGCCTTGCATCGAGCGCAACGCCATGGGCTCGGTCAAGGCCATCAATGCGGTGCGCATGGCCCTGCGCGGCGACGGTCAGCACTTCGTCTCCCTCGACAAGGTCATCCGCACCATGCGCCAGACCGGCGCCGACATGAAAAGCAAATACAAGGAAACCGCCCGTGGCGGTTTGGCGGTCAACATTATCGAGTGCTGATGCTCACGCGCATTTGCACACTTTTTCAGGAGCTGAATATGTCCACCGAACAACTGTCGAAAACCCCGCTGCACGCACTGCACATCGAACTCGGCGCCCGCATGGTGCCGTTTGCCGGTTACGACATGCCGGTGCAATACCCGCTCGGCGTAATGAAAGAACACCAACACACCCGTGATCAGGCCGGGCTGTTCGATGTCTCGCACATGGGCCAGATCCGCCTGACCGGCGCCAATGCCGCCAAGGCGCTGGAAAGCCTGGTGCCGGTCGACATCATCGACCTGCCGGTGGGCATGCAGCGTTACGCGATGTTCACCAACGAGACCGGCGGCATCCTCGACGACCTGATGGTCGCCAACCTGGGTAACGACGAACTGTTCCTGGTGGTCAACGCCGCCTGCAAGGACCAGGACCTGGCGCACCTGCGCAAGCACATCGGCGACCAGTGCACCATCGAGCCGCTGTTTGAGGAACGCGCCCTGCTGGCGCTGCAAGGTCCGGCCGCCGTTACCGTGCTCGCGCGTCTGGCGCCTGAAGTCGCGAAAATGACCTTCATGCAGTTCGCCCGCGTGAAACTGCTGGGTGTGGACTGTTTTGTCAGCCGTTCGGGCTACACCGGTGAAGACGGTTACGAAATCTCCGTGCCGGCCGCCAACGCCGAAGCCCTGGCTCGTGCCCTGTTGGCCGAACCTGAAGTGGCGGCCATCGGCCTCGGCGCTCGCGATTCCCTGCGCCTGGAAGCTGGCCTGTGCCTCTATGGCCACGACATGAACACCGAGACCACCCCGATCGAAGCGAGCCTGCTGTGGGCGATCTCCAAGCCTCGTCGCGCTGATGGCGCACGTGCCGGCGGCTTCCCTGGCGCTGAAACCGTGTTCGGACAGCAACAAACCGGTGTCAGCCGCAAGCGCGTTGGCCTGCTGCCTCAGGAACGCACGCCGGTGCGCGAAGGCGCAGAGATCGTCAATGAAGCAGGCGACATCATTGGCGCGGTTTGCAGCGGCGGCTTCGGTCCGACCCTGGGCGGCCCTTTGGCAATGGGTTACGTCGACAGTGCCTATATCGCTCTCGATACGCCGGTATGGGCGATTGTTCGTGGGAAAAAGGTACCTTTGCTTGTAAGCAAAATGCCATTTGTTCCACAACGCTACTACCGTGGCTGATTGACTGTTTCTATAAGTAACGCGGTTGCGTTAACAGCGCACTAATGTGTAACGCAACCGCCATAAAACAGTGCACACCTTCGATTACGAACTTGGCTTATAACGATCGAAAACAATTGAACACCTCTATCGCATAAGCCAGCGCTAGTTGCCGCCGAACGGCATCAACGCGAGCAAATCCGGGCCCTCCACAGGGCTTGTTTTTTCTCCCGTAGTTGGCGTAGAGTTTGTTCACTGTGTTTGCATGGGTCGCTTGGAATCGTGACCTGGGCAGTAGCCTACAAGTTAGCTACATCCCGTTCGACGTCTTCTTACTCTCCTGCAACCAGCCCCAGTACTCTTTCACAAGAAGGAGGCTGTCATTAATTTTTGCGTCAAAGGAAATAAGAAATGTCCCAACGTCAGAGCGGTACCGTCAAGTGGTTTAACGACGAGAAAGGTTTTGGTTTTATCACTCCAGAAAGCGGTCCGGATCTGTTCGTGCATTTCCGCGCTATTCAGGGCAACGGCTTCAAGAGCCTGAAAGAAGGCCAGAAAGTGACTTTCGTTGCTGTGCAAGGCCAGAAAGGCATGCAGGCTGACGAAGTACAAGCAGAAGCCTGATCTTCTGTAACGAAAAAGCCCCTGATGCTGACATCAGGGGCTTTTTTGTGCGCGTAAATCCGTAAAATGGCTTCTTTTTTCCGTCCAGAGGCTGCCATGTCGAAACATCTTCTCAAACCCCAGGGCGACTTTCCTGCCGTTACCCTGGGTCGTCGCCTGGCAGCGATGTTCTACGACTTCCTGTTGTGTACCGCCCTGCTGATCGTCACCAGCGGCATTTACAAGATGATCCAGATGGCGATCATCGGCGAAGACAAAATGCGCACCCTGACCGAAGCCGGCGCGCTGGACGGCGATCCATTGCTGTCAACGGTGCTGCTGTTTGTGCTGTTCGGCTTCTTCGCCAAGTTCTGGACCTGGTCCGGTCAGACCCTGGGCATGCAGGTCTGGTGCATCCGCGTACAAAACGCCGACGGCTCATCCATCAGCCTGTGGCAGGCGTTGCTGCGCTTTGTGGTGTCGATCGCGTCCTTGCTGTGCGTCGGGCTGGGTTTCTTCTGGTCGCTGTTCGACAAACAGAAACGCAGCTGGCATGACATCTACTCCAACACCCAGCTCGTGCGGATTCCAAAGAAAACCAAGTAATCCAGCCATACACAAACCACTGTGGGAGCGAGCCTGCTCGCGATGGCGATGTATCAGTCAATATTGATATGGCTGACAGATCGCTATCGCGAGCAGGCTCGCTCCCACAGGTTTTGTGACTTAACTGAAAGACCTCAGGCGTTGCCAGCCAACTTCATCCGTGCAGCCTGGGTAAAGTCGAGCATGCGCTTGAGCGGCCGAATCGCTTGTGGAATCAACGCAGGATCGACAAAGATCTCGTTAGTCCCTTCCTTCAAGCTCTTGAGCGTGCGCTCAAGGGTATTCATCGCCATCCACGGGCAATGTGCGCAACTACGGCATGCTGCGCCGTTACCAGCCGTTGGCGCTTCGATGAAGACCTTGTCGGGGCACAGCTGCTGCATCTTGTAGAAGATGCCGCGATCAGTGGCGACGATAAAAGTCTTGTTTGGCAGGCTCTGCGCTGCCGCAATCAATTGACTGGTGGAGCCGACGGCATCTGCCAGCTCGATCACCGACGTCGGCGACTCCGGGTGCACCAGAATTGCTGCGTCCGGGTACAGCGCCTTCATGTCTTCGAGCTGTTTGGACTTGAATTCTTCGTGAACGATGCAGGCACCGTCCCACAGCAGCATGTCCGCGCCGGTCTGACGCTGGATGTAGGTGCCCAAATGCTTATCCGGGCCCCAGATGATGGTTTCGCCGTTATCCATCAGGCTTTCGACGATCTCCAGCGCGCAGCTTGAAGTCACCACCCAATCCGCCCGGGCTTTGACCGCCGCCGACGTATTGGCATACACCACCACGGTACGCTCCGGGTGCTGATCGCAGAACGCCGAGAACTCGTCCACCGGGCAACCCAGGTCCAGCGAGCAGGTCGCCTCCAGGGTGGGCATGAGGATGCGTTTTTCAGGGTTGAGGATTTTGGCGGTCTCGCCCATGAACTTCACACCGGCGACCACCACGGTCTTGGCCGGGTGAGCATTGCCAAAGCGGGCCATCTCCAGCGAGTCGGAGACACAGCCTCCGGTTTCTTCGGCCAGGGCCTGAATGACCGGATCGCAATAGAAGTGAGCAACCAGCACCGCATCCTGAGCCTTGAGCTCGGCAGCGATGGCGGCACGGTAATAGGCCTCCTCCTCGGCAGTCAGCGGCTTGGGCTGCTTGGCGTCGAGGTGGGCTTGAACCAGAAGGCGTTCGGAAATCTGCGTCATGTTCGCAAGACCTGCAGGCGCTTTCGCGCGAAAGTCGAGTATACACCCGGCTCCGGACCCTTCAGGGTACCGCCGGGAGAGTGAGTATCATCAGGCACGGACAACGTTGAAGCTGCGCAAGGCTACAGAATATCCCGTGGATGCAAAAGATGATTCTGACCTGCGTCACGCGGTGCAGCCCAGAACCTGGGCGACCTTAAATCGCGGGCAAAAAAAAATCCGGAAATCCTCACTTGCGTGGGCCTTCCAGACTTTTAAAACTGCTACAAAAATGGTGGGTCGTGTGGGATTCGAACCTACGACCAATTGGTTAAAAGCCAACTGCTCTACCAACTGAGCTAACGACCCGCTGTGTGGTGGCGCGTATAATACTGATTTTTAAGGACTATTCAACACCTAATTTGAAATAAATCAAAAATAAGGTGTTGGGTCACTGATTCCGGCTGCCGCGAAGCCTTCTGCACGCAGGCGGCAGCTGTCGCACTTGCCGCATGCACGGCCGTTATCGTCCGCCTGATAGCAGGAAACAGTCAGGCCGTAATCAACGCCGAGCTTCACGCCCGCCTGGACGATCTGCGCCTTGCTCAGGTTCTGCAGCGGTGCCTGGATACGGAAACCATTCCCCTCTACACCGGCCTTGGTCGCCAGATTGGCCATGCGTTCGAAAGACTCGATGAACTCGGGACGGCAGTCCGGGTAACCGGAGTAATCCACTGCGTTCACGCCGATAAAGATGTCGCGAGCGCCGAGCACTTCAGCCCAGCCCAACGCCAGAGACAAGAAAACGGTGTTGCGTGCTGGTACGTAAGTCACCGGAATACCTTCGCCCGCTTCTTCCGGCACATCGATGCTGGTGTCGGTCAATGCTGAACCGCCGATACCGTTCAGGTTCAGGCCGATCACCTTGTGTTCAATCACACCCAGGTCGCGAGCGACACGTTCGGCGGCGTGCAGTTCGGCATGGGACCGCTGACCGTAGTCGAAGCTCATGGTGTAGCAGCTATAGCCTTCAGCGCGAGCCATGGCCACAACGGTCGCGGAGTCGAGGCCGCCGGACAACAAGATGACCGCGCGTTTTTCAGTGGTGTTCAATTGTTCAGTCATTTCAGCGCCCCGGCTCGTCATTCCAAAGATATTTATGCAACTGCAATTGCAGACGCACTGGCAGGTTGTCCGCCACCACCCAGTCAGCCAGGTCCCGAGCATTAAGGTCATGGTGACTTGGCGAGAACAGGACTTCGCCGGCACGCTGATCCAGACCGTACTGGATCAGCTTGGACACGGCCCAGTCATAGTCTTCCCGCGAGCAGATGACAAACTTCACCTGATCGTTGCGCGTGAGCAGTTCGATGTTCTCGTAGCGGTTGCGGTGGGCTTCTTTCGAACCCGGGGTTTTCAGGTCGACGACGCGACTGACCCGTGGATCGACCGCCGAGATATCCAGGGCACCGCTGGTTTCCAGCGAGACCTCGTAACCGGCGTCACACAACTGCTTGAGCAATGGGATGGCATTGGGTTGTGCCAGCGGCTCGCCGCCGGTGACACAGACGTAACGCGGACGAAAACCGGCCACTTGCTCGAGGATGTCGTCGAGCGTGCGAAGGGTGCCGCCAGTGAATGCATAAGCGCTGTCGCAGTACTGGCAACGCAATGGGCAACCGGTCAGGCGCACAAAAACAGTGGGCAGCCCGGCAGTCCGCGTTTCACCCTGCAACGAGTAGAAAACTTCGGTGATTCTCAATGTGTCTTGCATAGTCGCCACGGGCATAACAGCTAAACAGGCTGTCCGCCTCCGTCAGGCACTTCAAGGAACCCCGCCACCGCGCAGATCCCAAAAAGCGTGTTTCATAAAAAGGGCGTGAATTCTAACGAAAAAACCCGCGACAAGCGCGGGTTTCTTCAAAACGGGTCAAGCCGCCCTTACATTTTTTGCAGATCACGCTGGGCCAGCTGAGCGGCGGAAGTGCCCGGATATTGGGACACAACCTGCTGCAGAATGCCTTTGACCTTGTCGGGATGACCGAGGCGGCGCTCTACATCAGCCAGCTTGTACAGCGAATCAGGCACTTTTGGATGCTTGGGGTACAGCTGCGAAACCTTGGCAAAAGCCTGACCTGCACCTTGCAGATCGCCTTTGGCCAGGTTCACTTCCCCCAACCAGTACTGAGCATTGCCCGCGTACTGACTGTTCGGGTACTTGCGCAGGAATGCGGCAAAAGCCTGGCTGGCCTTGTCGAAATCCTTGGCTTTGATCAGGTCGAAGGCTGCATCGTAATACAGTTTTTCCTTCGCCGGATCAGCCGGCTCGCTACCCGCGGCAGGTGCCTGAGCGGCTGCCGCTCCTGCGGCTGCGCCCGCTGCTGCACCGGGGGCATTCAAACTGCCACCGGCGGAAGAATTATCAGGAGTCGCGGCTGGTGCAACGCCGGTTCCTATACGCCGATCAAGATCCTGATATCGCTCCAGGTTCTCTTGCTTCATGCGCGCTACATCATTTTGCAGAACTTCGATGATGCCTTGTTGGCGCGAGATCTGCTCCTGCATCGATTGCAGTTGGTTGAACAGCTCGCCCTGTGCCGAGACAGGGGCCGAAACCCCTCCCCCGGCATAGGCGCCGTTCGTACCGTAACCTGCAGGCGGATTATTAGTCCCGCTATTGGTATAGCCGGAGTCATTATCGACCACAGGAACCGCAGCCCACACCGCAAGCGGTGCGAGACTGAGAGCCAAAACAGTTACAGCACGACGGCACGTTCGCATGACGAATTACTTACGCAGTTCGACGCGACGGTTTTGAGCCCAGGACTGCTCGTCGTTGCCGGTAGCAACTGGACGCTCTTCGCCGTAGGAAACCAGTTCCAGCTGAGCTGGGGAAACACCTTGCAGTACCAGGTAACGCTGAACGGCTTTCGCACGACGCTCGCCCAGTGCCATGTTGTACTCACGAGTACCACGTTCGTCGGTGTTGCCTTCCAGAACAACGCGAGCGCCGTTTGCTTTCAGGTCCTTGGCGTGAACGTCCAGAGCGCGCATGGCTTCTGGCTTCAGGTCCGAACTGTCGTATTCGAAGTAGAAAGTGGTGATTGCGCGCAGAGCAGCTTCTTCGCTCAGGGAGCCGTCAACTGCACCAGTGTTTGCGCCGTAACCAGCGTTTGGATCTACAGCGCCTTCACCGGCATTGTCGCCGCCTTTGGACGAGCAACCTACAGCTACAGCCATGGCCAGAGCCAGCGCAGCAAATTTACCAAACTTCAGCATTTCCATCGTGAAACTCCTAATGAACCCCAATGTGTTAAGTACAACGTATAGCGCCGCGTCAGTTCAGGTAAGGGGACCAGGAAGGTTCTCTGACTTCGCCTTGTGCGGTAGGAAGCGGGAGCCTTACGCGTCCATTAATGGACACGAGCATCAAGACTCCCCGGCCCTGCTGGCGGGTGGCGTAGATTACCATGGTGCCGTTGGGCGCAACAGTAGGCGACTCGTCCAGAGTGCTATCAGTGAGGATTTTTACGCTTCCGCGCTGCAAATCCTGGGCTGCCACCTTGAAATTAGTGAAACCTTCCTGACGATGGATCATCACCAGGGTCTTTTCATCAGCCGAAAGCTTAGGGTTGGCGTTGTAGTTACCGATAAAGGTCACACGTTCCGCACCACCACCGCCTGCGCTGGTTTTGTAGATTTGCGGCTTGCCGCCACGGTCCGAGGTGAAGTAGATGGTCGAACCATCTTTACCCCAGAACGGTTCGGTGTTGATGCCAGGACCGTTAGTGACACGCGTGATCTGACGCGAACCCAGGTTCATCACGTAGATGTCCGGGTTGCCATCTTTCGACAGTACGAATGCCAGGCGATTGCCATCAGGCGACCATGCTGGCGCGCCATTCAGGCCTTCGAAGTTGGTGATCTGCTCACGGCGACCGGTGTCGATGTTCTGCATGAAAATACGCGGACGCTTTTGCTCGAACGACACATAAGCGATGCGCTTGCCGTCCGGTGCGAAACGTGGCGACAGGATCGGCTCGCGCGATTGCAGCAGGGTCACGGCACGGGCACCGTCATAGTCTGAACGTTGCAGCGTGTAGCGAGTGTTCTTCTCGGAGAAACGCTCGGCTGTCACGTACAACAGACGAGTCGAGAACGCACCTTTGATACCGGTGAGTTTTTCGAACGACTGGTCCGCGATGTAGTGCGACATGTCGCGCAGTTGATCGACGCTGCCCGACACGCTGCCGGTCAGCACTTGCTGCTCGGTGGCGACGTTGAACAGTGCGTATTGGACCTGCAGGCGACCGCCCGCAGGAGCAATGCTGCCGACCATGACGTACTGGGCGCCCAGCGCCTTGAAGTCACGGAAGATGATTTCGCTGGCCTGGCTTGGCTGGCTGATCATGTTCTGTTTTGGAATCGGCGAGTAGTAACCCGAGTTGCGCAGGTCGTTACCGATGATTTCGGCCATGTCGTCCGGCAGAACGCTGCCGCCCTGGTTGCCAAACGGAACGACTGCGATCGGGGTGGCCCGATCACTGCCGCTGGTGACCAGAATGTTTTTTTCATCAGCTGCCGCTATCCCTGCCAGGCAGCAGATAACGACGAGCATTCCTCGAAGAAGGTTTCTCACAAGGCTAGATCCTCAGGTGTGAATGTCATCTTGAATGAACGATACGGAGCGAAATCGCTCGGCTTCATTCCCTGCATTTCTGTCAAACGTCCAATGTTCTTGACCGCCGCAACAGCGGAAGCGTCAAACGGACCATCGCCGCTGGACTTGGCCACGCCAACCGAAGTCACCGTACCATCGGGCAACATGCCGATTTGCAACACGACCGTCATGCCTTTGCGGGCCGAAGGTGGACGAGCCCAGCCTTCCGCTGCACGAGCACGAATCAGATCATCGAAACTACCGGCGACTTCGTCACCCTGCTCATCCGCCAAGGCCTGCTGACGCTGCGGCGTATCGGAAAGCAAATCTGCCAGGGCCTGAGCCTTTTTGTCTTCGGCGGATTTACGTGCCGCTTCCTGCGATTTTTTCTTCGCAGCATCGGCAGCAGCTTTCTTCTTCGCGTCTTCGGCGACTTTCTTCTTCGCCTCTTCAGCTTCAGATTTCTTCTTGGCGTCTTCGGCGGCTTTCTTCTTCGCGTCTTCGACGATCTTTTTCTTCGCTTCTTCAGCGGCCGCTTTCTTGGCCTCTTCTTCAGCTGCTTTCTTGGCTTCTTCTTCAGACTTCTTCTTGGCTATATCAGCCAATTGTTTCTCTTCGGCCTTTTTAGCTTCGGCGGTCTTCTTCGCTTCATCGGCTTTCTTGGCTTCATCAGCCTTTTTGGCCTCTTCCGCTTTCTTTGTCTCGTCGGCCTTTTTGGATTCTTCGGCTTTTTGAGCCGCGTCTTCCTTCTTTTGTTCCGCGGCCTTGATCGCTTCCTGCTCGATCTTTTTCTGTTCCATTTGTTCGACTTCGGTCTGGCGCGCGGCGGATTTCTTCGCCTCACCCGCAATCTTTTGATTGGTCTGGGTGGTCGCCTGACTTTTCGATTTCAGTTGGTACAGGGTCGCCTGGACAATCGGCTTGGCCGGCGGCAGTTCGGGCGTGAAGGCGAAACTGACGAACAGCATGCCGAAAACCAGCACGTGCAAGACAAGCGCCCAGACACTAGGCCAGAAATAGCTTTCCGAGGCGGACGGCTCTCGCATTTGCTGCATCAGGGTGCCTCGGTGATCAAGCCAACATTACCGACCCCGGCTTTCTGCAACCCGCCCATGGCGCCCATGACGGAACCGTAGTCGACGGTCTTGTCGCCGCGGATGAACACCTGGGTACGCTTGCCACCTTCAGTGCCGGCGCGAATGATTTTGGTCACGGCGTCAGTCATCTGCGGCAAGGTCATGGCCTTGTCCTGTTGCTTTTCAGTGTCGACTTCGCTGCCAAGGTTCCAGTAGTAGGTCTTGTCAGCCTTGATCGAAATGGTCAGGACCTGGGTGTTGTTGTCCTGCGGCAAGGCTTCGCTGGAAACCTTGGGCAGATCAACTTTCACGCCCTGATTGAGCATCGGAGCGGTCACCATGAAGATGACCAGCAGCACCAACATCACGTCGATGTAGGGCACCACGTTCATCTCGGCAACCGGCTTGCGCTTTTTGCGAGCTCGAGCGATTAAAGCCATTGGAAATTACCTGCTTATTCTTCGCTGGTGTGCACTTTGCGGTGCAGGATCGCCTGGAATTCATCGGCGAAGGTGTAGTAACGGCTCAGCAGGGTTTCGCTGCGCGCAGCAAAACGGTTGTAAGCGATAACGGCCGGGATGGCGGCGAACAAGCCGATCGCGGTAGCAATCAGTGCTTCGGCGATACCCGGGGCCACGGTGGCCAGGGTCGCTTGCTGGGCAGTGGCCAGGCCACGGAAGGAGTTCATGATCCCCCAGACGGTACCGAACAGACCGATGTACGGGCTGACGGAACCTACGGTCGCGAGGAACGGCAGGCTCTGCTCGAGCTTTTCTTCTTCGCGGGAAATGGCGACGCGCATGGCACGAGCCACGCCTTCCATGACCGCTTCCGGGTCAACGCCTGGCTGCTGGCGCAGACGGGAGAATTCCTTGAAACCGGCACGGAAGATCTGCTCTACGCCCGAATCCGGATCAGGATTGCTGCCGGCCTGACGGTAGAGTTTGGACAGGTCGATACCCGACCAGAAGCGCTCTTCAAAGCTCTCCAGGGCACGTCGACCGGCGCGCAGCAGATTGCTGCGCTGAAAGATCATGATCCATGAGGTCACCGATGCGGCTACCAGGATCAGCATTACCAGTTGCACCACGATACTGGCATTGCTGACCAGGCTCCACATGGAGGAATGGTCGACGACGTTAGCTTCCACGCTTTATCTCCTGCTTTGAGTGTGTACCCGCGCCGCTCACGTCGGCAAAGGCCGCACGTAGAGCTTCGGGAATGGCCCGGGGTTTCAAACTGTTAGTGCGCACACAGGCCACCAAAAACTGCCCTTCGCAGAGCAGCGCATTATCCGTAGCCCGCCTGACCTGCTGTTTGAAGCGCAGGCTGACACGGTTCAATTCGATTACTTCAGCGCTTACCAGCAGCTCGTCGTCCAGTCGCGCCGGCGCGTGGTAACGCGCTTCGCTGGAATGCACGACGAACAACAGGTCCTCACCTGCAAGCTGGGATTGGGCAAAGCCCAGCTCCCGGAGCCGCTCGGTTCGAGCCCGTTCCATAAACTTGAGGTAATTAACGTAATACACGATGCCGCCCGCATCGGTGTCCTCGTAATAAACGCGACAACGAAGTGCGAAAGGCTCAAGCCCGTTTTGCGCGCGCATACTCTAGTGCTTACTCCTCAGGTTGCCAATCCGGCCAGGCAACTGTTTTTCATTGATTCACGGCTTTCTGGCGAAAGTACGGTCCTGGGACCACACAAACCCCGAATATATCAGCGCGCAAAGGTTATTAATCGTCCACGGCATCGAGGAACTCGTCTACCACGGGCATCTCGCCCAATCGTGACGGGATGTTTAAACCGAAGTGCAGGTACGCATGCCGGGTCACCACCCGCCCCCGCGGCGTACGCATGATGTAGCCCTGCTGGATCAGATACGGCTCCAGCACGTCTTCAATGGTGTGGCGCTCCTCACTGATGGCGGCGGCGAGGCTATCGACCCCGACCGGCCCACCGTCGAACTTCTCGATCATCGTTAGCAGCAGCCGTCGATCCTGGTGATCGAAGCCACGCTCGTCGACATCCAGCAGGTTCAAGGCCAGGTCGGCGATCGGTTTGGTGATGTGACCCTTGGCGCGAACTTCGGCGAAATCCCGAACCCGGCGCAGCAAGCGGTTGGCGATCCGCGGCGTACCACGGGCACGGCGGGCGATTTCGAAGGCGCCTTCCGGGTCCAGCGGCAAACCGAGGATATTCGCCGAACGACTGACAATCGTTGCCAGGTCAGCGGTGTTGTAGAACTCCAGGCGCTGGACGATGCCGAAACGGTCGCGCAGCGGATTGGTCAGCATCCCCGCCCGCGTCGTCGCACCGACCAGGGTGAACGGCGGCAGATCAAGCTTGATCGAGCGCGCGGCCGGCCCTTCGCCGATCATGATGTCGAGCTGGAAATCTTCCATGGCCGGGTACAGCACTTCTTCGACAATCGGTGAGAGCCGATGGATTTCGTCGATGAACAGCACGTCGTGTGGCTCAAGATTGGTCAGCAGCGCCGCCAGATCACCCGGGCGTTCAAGCACGGGGCCCGAGGTGCTCTTGATCGACACGCCCATTTCCTGGGCGATGATGTTGGCCAAGGTGGTTTTACCCAGACCCGGCGGGCCGAAAATCAGCGTGTGGTCCAGGGATTCATTGCGCCCACGAGCCGCCTGGATGAACAACTCCATTTGCTCGCGAACGGTCGGCTGGCCAATGTACTCGGCCAGGCTGACAGGGCGAATCGCCCGGTCCTGAACTTCCTCGCGATCACGAGGGCCGGGCGTGGCGGCAATCAGACGATCAGCTTCAATCACTTAGATCATTCCCTTCAGGGCACGACGAATCATGTCTTCACTGCTCAAGCCTTTCTCCTTGATCGCAGAAATTGCCTTGCTGGCTTCCTGCGGCTTGTAGCCCAGGGAGATCAGCGCGCTGACCGCGTCATTTTCGGCGGTGGCAACCGGCGTTGTATCTGGCCCACCCGGCTGGTTTGGTACCAAAGCGAACATCGCCGGCACGGTTTCCCAGGCCTTGAAGCGATCCTTGAGTTCCACCAGCAAACGCTCGGCAGTCTTCTTGCCCACGCCCGGCACCTTGGTCAACGCCGAGGTGTCCTGGGATTGTACGCAGCGGACCAGCTCATCGACTTCCAGACTCGACATCAGGGCCAGGGCCAATTTCGGCCCCACACCATTGAGACGGATCAACTCGCGAAAAAAGTCTCGCTCACGCTTGCCGAAGAAGCCATAGAGTAACTGCGCGTCTTCGCGTACGACCAAATGGGTGTGCAAGGTCAGCGGTTCACCGACCGACGGCAAGCGATAAAGCGTGGTCATGGGCACTTCCAGCTCATACCCCAGACCGTTTACATCCAGAATCAGGTGCGGCGGCTGTTTCTCAGCCAGTGTGCCGCGCAAGCGTCCAATCACGTTTCAGATCCTTGAGCGTTGGCCAGATCAGTGCTGGCGACTGACAGAACAAGGGTTTTGCGCCGACGACACAGGCGCAAAACCCTCATTCCGTAAAAAATGATTGCTGATGCTATCAGAGACGCAGGCGCCCGCCACGACTGCGTGCCGTGCCCAGACCATGGGGCAACAGGCTGGAGCGGGTGTGAGCATGGCAAATGGCAATGGCCAGGGCGTCCGAGGCATCGATTTGCGGTTTGCTGGTCAGTTTCAGCATGTGCATGACCATCATTTGCACCTGCTCTTTATTCGCCGCGCCGGTACCAGTGACTGCTTGCTTGACCTGGGTCGCCGTGTACTCAGCGATTTCCAGGCTTTCTTCCGCGCCGGCAACGATGGCTGCGCCGCGGGCCTGGCCAAGTTTCAGCGCAGAGTCGGCGTTGCGTGCCATGAAGACCTTTTCGATGCCCATGGTCACCGGGCCGTAGGTCTGGATGACTTCGCGCACGCCGCGATAGACGATTTGCAGGCGTTCATGCAGCTCGCCGGAACCTGTGCGAATGCAGCCCGACGCCACGTAAACGCATCCCCGCCCGGTATCACGCACTACGCCATAACCGGTGATGCGCGAACCGGGGTCGATACCAAGAATTAAAGTCATAACGCCTGCGGGTTAGGTAAGAGCACGATATTCAATACAGCGAATAACAATTGTGGGAGCGAACCGTGGCGAGGGGATTTAGCGAAACGTCGCACCGCCCCGTTGGGTCGCGAAGCGGCCCTGAACCTGTGAATACGAAGATTTCAGAAAAACCGTAATCACTGGGTCTGCGACTGCTTCGCAGCCGAACGGGGATAAATCCCCTCGCCACGGTTCGCTCCCACATTGGATCTTAGTCGCCCTTAACCCAGCTGCGCGGCTACCGATTCAGGGATGTCCGCATTGGAGTAGACGTTCTGCACGTCATCCAGGTCTTCAAGCATGTCGATCAGCTTGAGCACCTTCTCGGCGCCTTCCAGGTCGAGTTCGGCACTGGTGGTCGGCAACATCACGATTTCCGCGTCATCACCTTTGAAACCGGCCGCTTCCAGCGCGTTACGCACGGAGTAGAAACCGGCGAACGAGGTGAACACGTCGATGGAGCCGTCTTCGTGGGTCACCACGTCATCGGCATCGGCCTCCATCGCCGCTTCCATCAGTGCATCTTCATCGACGCCCGGAGCGAAGGAAATCTGCCCCTTGCGCTCGAACAGATAGGCCACCGAACCGTCCGTACCGAGGTTGCCGCCGCATTTGCTGAACGCATGGCGAACAGCGGCGGCGGTGCGGTTGCGGTTGTCGGTCATGCACTCGACCATCACCGCCACGCCGCCCGGGCCGTAGCCTTCGTAGGTCAGCTCGACCATGTCGTCGGTGTCGGCAGCACCGGCGCCGCGGGCGACCGCACGGTCGATAATGTCCCGACTCATGTTCGCGCCGAGAGCCTTGTCCAGCGCCAGACGCAAACGTGGGTTGGAACCCGGATCGCCACCGCCCTGACGGGCCGCAACGGTCAGCTCACGAATCCACTTGGTGAAAATCTTGCCCTTCTTGGCATCCTGACGTTCTTTGCGGTGCTTGATGTTCGCCCACTTGGAATGACCCGCCATATCTCGCTCCGAATTCTCTTTGAAACATTGCCCGCCGCGCCATGATGCGCCAGCCAGCAAATAAAAATCTCGACCATTCTATAAAGAAAGGGCGCATCCGAAGATGCGCCCTTCTGGTCAGCCTTACTCAGCCTTAGGCGTTTCGCGCAGACGAATGTGCAGTTCGCGCAGTGCCTTGGCATCTACCACACCCGGGGCCTGAGTCATGACGCAAGCGGCGCTCTGGGTTTTCGGGAAGGCGATCACTTCACGGATCGACTGGGCGCCGGTCATCAGCATCACCAGACGGTCCAGACCGAAGGCCAGGCCACCGTGCGGCGGCGCACCGTATTTCAGGGCGTCGAGCAGGAAGCCGAATTTCTCTTCCTGTTCCGCTTCACTGATACCCAGCAGACGGAACACCGACTGTTGCATTTCCTTGCGGTGGATACGGATCGAACCACCACCCAGCTCGGTGCCGTTCAGGACCATATCGTAGGCTCGGGACAGAGCGGTCGCCGGGTTGGCTTCCAATTCTTCCGGGGTGCACTTCGGCGCGGTGAACGGGTGATGCAAGGCCGCGAAGCTGCCGTCGTCGTTCTCTTCGAACATCGGGAAGTCGACTACCCACATTGGCGCCCACTGACAAGTCAGCAGGTTCAGGTCGTTACCGACCTTGATCCGCAGCGCGCCCAGGGCTTCGCTGACGATCTTGGCTTTGTCGGCACCGAAGAACACGATGTCGCCATCGACCGCACCCACGCGATCAAGGATCACATTGAGGTTGGCTTCAGGGATGTTCTTGACGATCGGCGATTGCAGGCCTTCAACGCCCTTGGCGCGCTCGTTGACCTTGATGTACGCCAGGCCCTTGGCACCGTAGATGCCGACGAACTTGGTGTAGTCGTCGATCTGCTTACGCGGCATGCTCGCCGCGCCAGGAACGCGCAAGGCGGCGACGCGGCATTTCGGGTCGTTGGCCGGGCCGCTGAAGACTTTGAAGTCGACTTCTTTCAGCTGATCGGCAACGTCAACCAGTTCCAGCGGGTTACGCAGGTCCGGCTTGTCGGAACCGTAACGACGCATGGCCTCTTCCCAGGTCATGTGCGGGAATTCGCCGAATTCCACATCCAGCACTTCCTTGAACAGGTTGCGGATCATGCCTTCGGTGATGCCAATGATGTCTTTTTCATCGAGGAAGCTGGTCTCGATGTCGATCTGAGTGAATTCAGGCTGACGGTCGGCACGCAGGTCTTCGTCGCGGAAGCATTTGGCGATCTGGTAGTAGCGATCGAAGCCGGCCACCATCAGCAGCTGCTTGAACAGCTGCGGCGATTGCGGCAAGGCGAAGAAGGAACCGGCGTGAGTACGGCTCGGCACCAGGTAATCGCGAGCACCTTCCGGAGTAGCGCGGGTCAGGATCGGCGTCTCGACGTCGAGGAAGCCGTTCTCGTCCAGGTAACGACGGATGCTGGTAGTCATGCGCGAACGCAGACGCAGCTTCTCGAGCATTTCCGGACGACGCAGGTCGATGAAGCGATAACGCAAGCGGGTTTCTTCGCCGACGTCGGAGAACTCGTTGAGCGGGAACGGCGGGGTTTCCGCTTCGTTCAATACTTCCAGCTCGTAGCCCAGCACTTCGATCATGCCCGACGCCATGTTGGCGTTGCCGGCACCGGCCGGACGCAGGCGTACCTTGCCCGTGACCTTGACCACGTACTCGCTGCGCACGCGATCGGCGGCGGCGAAAGTTTCAGCGCGATCCGGGTCGAACACCACCTGGGCCAGACCGTCACGATCACGGATATCGAGGAAAATCACCCCACCGTGGTCACGGCGACGGTGAACCCATCCGCAAAGGGTAATTTCCTGGCCTTCCAGGCTTTCGTTCAGTTGGCCGCAATAATGGCTGCGCATCATGGTCGTGGTTTCGCTTCTCGTAATTCGAAATTCGGTTGGAGATCCTGCAACAGCCCCGCCCTTAAGAAAGGCGCCAGATGATGCAAGAGCTCGCACGTGTCGTTCAACTCAGGTTCAAGACCCTAGTCAGCTTTGTCGCCGCCGGCCAGATTCTTCTTGGAACCGGTCTTGAAATCGGTTTCGTACCAGCCGGTGCCGCTAAGGCGGAAGCCCGGCATGGACAGCATCTTCTTAAGCTCTGGCGCCTGGCAGGCAGGGCAGTCGACCAGCGGTGCTGCGCTGATCTTTTGAATGGCTTCCAACTGATGACCACAGGAAGCACATTGATAGTCGTACATCGGCATGGGGGTTGTCTCGGCGATCAGATTGCTACCGCACACGCTGGGTTTTGCGGCAAAGAGCGGGATTATATCCATTAAATGCAGCCTGTGCAGCCGTAAGACTGCACAGACCGACACTCTACCCGTTCCACCCCTGTGGTTAAGGCATGGCGACGCAGCCGCCTTCCTTCAGGCTGTGCACGACGCACACAACCCGCACCAACCCGGTGAAGTTCTTGACCCCGCCGTGACGCAAATGCACCTCGCGGTCCACATGGGACAACAGCGCACTGACGGTACAGCAGTTGATCCTGGCCATATCATTCAAAATATCCCAGTACACCTGCTCAAGTCGCAAGCAGGTGGCGAAACCATTCAAGCGCACTGATCGGGATAAAGGCTGGGCCAGGCCCATATCAAATTCGCTGACGAATGGATCGATCCTTATCTCCTTGACCAGACCGACCCTCCCCTCGTTTCTCCTGTCTTCGTCATCCATTTCGTTGACACTCCTTAGCCGTCCTTGCCTTCTTTAAGAGCAATATCTGTTGCCCTATAGAAGCGCAGGCGCAAAGGTATATCCAGATGACTTTATGACCATCAACGTAGGAGAAGCCAACAATTGAAGAGCGATCATGGAGACCGTCCTAGGCCGGACGTTTTCCTACATAGTCAGACGCCATTTGACTAGCGCGAAATGGGTTTAAAGAGACAAGAGGTCGAACGCGAATAACGCCAACGAAGGTTATCTGCGACTAATCGACCCTCAGAGCACCGCTGAACTGCCTGATTTGAGTAGCTGCAGGCTTTGCTGTTAAATAGGCAGTGTGTCGCTACCGCCTATTTTCCGGGGGCTGCGCATAGGCTGATGCCGGGTACGTGTCCAACGCCTCCTATTGTTCTGAAGCGAACCGTGCTCACTCAGCTCTTCCTTGTGATCCGTCTTAACGTGAGTTACTCAAAATGTTGAAAATTGTCCACCTGCTAATGGGCGCAGCAGCCTTGCTGCTGTCCTTCATCCCTAGCCTGCGATCCGAAGCCGTACCTTACCTGCAACAACCTGATGCGTTGTACCTGGCCTTTTTCGGCCTGCTCAACCTCACCCTCGCTCCTGTTATCCCTTACTGGAACAAAGGCCCGCGTCATCAACTGCAAAACCTGGTCAGCGCCCTGCTGGTTCTGGCCGTCGTCCTGCAAACCCTGACGCTGATCGCGCCGATGCCTGTCATTGCCGGTCAACCTGCTGTTCTGTTCAGCCTGGTCGCTGCCCTGATTGCCGTTCTTCTGCACCTGGCCATCAGCTTCTACAAATCTTCACCTGCCGCCGCCTCGCCAAGCTATGACATGAGCAACCGCGATACCGGTACCGTAAAGTGGTTCAACACATCCAAAGGCTTCGGCTTTATTTCCCGTGATTCCGGCGATGATATTTTCGTGCATTTCCGGGCCATTCGTGGCGAGGGTCACCGTGTCCTGGTCGAAGGCCAGCGTGTGGAGTTCTCTGTCATGAACCGTGACAAGGGTCTGCAAGCCGAAGATGTGATCGCCGCACTGCCGCGTCGCTGATTCAAGGCTAAAAAAAACCGCGAACAGCCTGGCTGTTCGCGGTTTTTTATTGCCCGTCAGTTGGTCGCACTCAATAATGCGGCGGTGGTGCTTCTTCTTCAAACGTCTCGAACTGACCGGCCATTTCCTCTTGTCGCTTGAGCAAGGCGGCCATTTGCAGTTGCAGACGTTCAACCGCACGCTGCTGCGTCGCCAGCACATCACTCAATGCCTGGATGGTGTCATCCTGAAACGCCAGCTGGCTCTCCAGATCGGTAACGCGTGCTTCCAGGCTCATGATTCAACCCTCCAGAAACGTAAAATCATCGGTCAATACCAGGCGCAACCGCTCGCGAATCAACGCAATCTGCTCTGGACCATAAGGCTTGGCTGGGTGTTTACCCCAGACCGGAGCTGGCCAGGCGGCGTCCTCACGCTTGCGCACAATCACATGCATGTGCAACTGACTGACGACGTTACCCAGGGCCGCGACATTCAATTTGTCCGCGTCGAACGAGTCCTTGAGCATTTCCGCCAGTGCGGTTGTTTCCCGCCACAGCTGCTGTTGATCTGCGACATCCAACTGAAATATCTCACTGATATCGTCGCGACGTGGCACCAGAATGAACCAGGGGTAGTTCGAATCATTGGACAGCAGCAACCGGCACAGTGGGAAATCCCCAATCGGTAACGTGTCTTGTTGAAGTCGTGGATCTAAAGCGAACACTGCGCGCACTCCCGCCTGGTCATCAATTTCAGCTTAGCGTCCATCTCGAGAGACGGCGCACCAAGCGACAGGACGGCAGCATACCTGCGAACGCCGCTGGCTTCACGATCAACCATGGTCGAAGCCAACCCGAGAAATTACAAACGGCCGGTCACGCGCCCCGACATGAGTCATTTTCGCTCAGGCCGCACCATTACAGAACCGGCAGCCACACAAAAAACGCCGAACTGACTGATAAACAACGACGCGTTCGAATTTGGCAGACGGCCGCATTGTATGAATTCAGTACAGCGATTAAAATTTTTTGCACCAAAACCGCACAGTGCGTCTACGCTGAGTCGGTCAGGCATCCGCCATTTACTCACTGGTGGGGTGAACCGGTAACGTTTTGGGTTGTCACGGAGTCGGCCACAAGGGTACAACACGATGCAAACCATGGCGTCAAGCCCGAACAAAACGTGCTTGAACACCCCGGTTTTATGAGGTTTTTACAGCGACAGGCAGGCTTTCAGAAAAAAAACCAGCAGGATTCTGATTTGTGCACGCTTGTTGCATTCACACCCACATCGCCTCTAAAGCGTCCGCTGGAAGTGGAAGCCTTAAGGCAAATAAAAACAGTGGCAGGGTTGCCCGATGGAGATTCAAGCGTTTCACCAGGGACTCTTTTTACCGATGCTCAGGCCCTGGAAAACAACGCTAAAAGTTGTCAGTCCGCTTGCGTCGGGGCTGTAAATTTGCGACATCTACCAAGCCGTTTGCGACAGGGTCGTAAAGAAGCTGAAAGGTTAGATGCGCAAGTATCGCCAACATGGTCGGCGTGATATAAGTTTGCGCCGACACAAAAAGAAAGAGCCGCCCAGATAATAAATCAGGTGGGACGGCAGTACTCTTCTAAAACCAAAGGAGCAAATCACGATGCGCGTGATGAAGTGGAGCATGATCGCACTGGCAGTTGCAGCAGCAGCCAGTACTCAATTGGCTACGGCCGCACCTTTTGTAAGTGACCAGGCTGAAGCCAAGGGTTTTGTTGAAGACTCCAAGTTGAACTTGAATCTTCGCAACTACTACTTCAACCGTGACCGCAAAAATGGCTCAAACGATCAGAAAGACTGGACCCAGGGTTTCTGGGGCAACTACAGCTCCGGTTACACCCAAGGTCTCGTAGGCGTTGGCGTTGATGCGTTCGGTTACCTGGCGATCAAACTGGACGGTGGCGACGGTACTGGCGGCACGGGCAACATGAGCCGCGACTCCGATGGCCATGTCAACGACAGCCAAGGCAAAGCCGGTGCGGCCGCTAAATTCCGCATCTCCAAAACCGAGTTGAAAGTCGGCGACATGCAGCCAAGCACTGCTCCAGTGTTCGCTGTTGGCGGTTCCCGCGTCCTTCCGCAAACTGCCAGCGGTTTCCAACTGCAGAGCAGCGAAGTCAAAGACCTTGACCTCGAAGCCGGTCATTTCTACTCGTCGACCAGCCAGGACAAAAACGCTCGTGACGGCGGCCTGTGGGCAACCTACGCTGGCGTGGAAGCCAACTCCATCGACTATTTCGGTGGCAAGTACGGCATCACCGACAACCTGAGCGCATCGCTGTATGGCGCCAAGCTGGAAGACATCTGGAACCAGTACTACGCCAACCTGAACTACACCATCCCAATGGGTGGCGATCAGTCGGTTAACCTGGACGGTAACATCTACCGCACCACCGATACCGGTGACGCTAAAGCCGGCGACATCAGCAACACCGCCTACTCCCTGGCAGCCGCTTTCTCGTTCCTGAAAGCACACACCATTACATTGGCGTTCCAGAAAGTTAACGGCGACACGCCGTTCGACTACATCGGTGTAGGTGGTCATAGTGGTGCCACTAACCGTGGGGGCGACTCGATCTTCCTCGCCAACTCCATCCAGTACTCTGACTTCAACGCCCCAGGCGAGAAGTCTGCCCAGATCCGTTACGACCTGAAAATGGCTGAGTATGGCGTTCCAGGTCTGAGCTTCATGACCCGTTACGTGAATGGCTGGAACATCGACGGTACCAAAACTCCAGCAGGCAGCCTTTACGGCGGCCTCTACGGCGAAGATGGCAAACACCACGAAACCAACCTTGAAGCCAAGTACGTTGTTCAGACTGGCCCGGCTAAAGATCTGTCTTTCCGTATCCGCCAGGCTTGGCACACTGCCAACGCCGACGAAGGTGAAGGCGATATCAAAGAGTTCCGCCTGATCGTCGACTACCCGATTTCGGTTCTGTAATTGCCGAAAGCTAGTTCGCGGTAATAAAAAAAAGGCCCATCTTCGGATGGGCCTTTTTTGTTGCTTACTGCACCGCAGATTCCTGAACCACTCGAATCACCCGCTGTGGAAACGGGATATCGATACCAGCCGTTTTCAAACGATCACGGGACTGTTCGTTAAACATGAACATCACATCCCAATAATCCGCAGTCTTCACCCACACTCGCAGGGAAACAGTAATCGAACTGTCGCCCAAGGTAGAAATCACTGCCTGAGGTGCCGGGTCAACCAAAACACGCTCATCTTTGGCCAGGTCCAGCAAGACTTGACGAGCTTTCTGCAGATCCGCTTCGTAATCAACGCCCACATCAAACACAACTTTGCGCGTCGGTTGACGGTTGGTGTTGGTGATGATGCCATTCGACAGATTACCGTTAGGCACGATGATGGTTTTGTTATCGCCGGTACGCAGCACGGTGTGGAAGATCTGAATGCTGTCGACAGTGCCGGCAACACCTTGGGCTTCGATCCAGTCACCAATGCGGAACGGGCGGAACAACAGAATCAGCACACCACCGGCGAAGTTCGCCAGGCTGCCCTGCAAGGCCAGACCGATGGCCAGGCCGGCGGCACCGATGGCTGCGACGAAGGATGTGGTTTCCACGCCGATCATCGAGGCGACGCTGACGATCAGCAGAACCTTGAGAATAATGTTCGCCAGGCTGCTGATGAAACCCTGCAGCGCCAGGTCGGCGTTACGCAACGCCAGCAGGCCGCCAAGCTTTTGCGCCACTTTGTTGATCAGCCACCAGCCGATGGCCAGGGTGATCACCGCTAGCAGCACGCGGCTGCCGTATTCCATGATCATCGGAATCCAGGCTTGAGACGCCTTGACCAGGTTGTCCACTTCAGCATTCAAATCCATCTACATTCTCCTGGGTTAAGCACAATCGGGGTGGGAGCGGCGGTGCGACGATTCGACTTGCTCGCGAAGAGGGCGTATCAGTCGACATTACTGTTGAATGACACACCGCTTTCGCGAGCAAGCCCGCTCCCACAGGTTCCCGCTTGAAAGTCAGTCGCGGAAGTTGTTGAACTGCAGCGGCATATCGAACGTCTTGGCGCGCAGGGCCGCGATGGCTTCCTGCAAGTCATCACGTTTCTTGCCGGTAATGCGCACTTGCTCACCCTGAATGGCAGCCTGAACCTTGAGCTTGGCGTCTTTGACATGAGCGACGATTTTCTTCGCCAGCTCTTTGTCGATGCCTTCCTTGAGGACCGCTTCCTGCTTCATCAGCTTGCCCGACGCATACGCATCCTTGACTTCAAGGCACTGCACGTCGATTTTGCGCTTGACCAGGGCCAGCTTGAGGATCTCAATCATCGCTTCGAGCTGGAAATCGGCTTCAGCGGTCAGGTTGACGGTCAGGTCCTTTTCCTTGAACTCGAAGGTGCCTTTGCCTTTCAGGTCATAACGACGATCGAGTTCCTTGACGGCGTTCTCGACCGCGTTGGTGACTTCGTGTTTGTCCAGTTCGGATACCACGTCGAACGACGGCATGTAATCTCTCCAATAAAAGGGCATGCTCGATCACGATGGAGCACGCCTGGCTTGCGGTTAAAATCCGCGCTGATTATAACGGGTCTTTCCCATCATTCACTGCGAGCCTCCCATGCGCGCGATAAACAGAGCAAAAAGCTGATGTCCACCACCTGGCATGTTCTGGGCGCCGGTAGCCTTGGCACCTTATGGGCCACTCGGCTGGCGCGGGCCGGCGTGCCGGTCAAGCTGATCGTGCGGGACGCTGCACGCTTAGCGGCGTATGAGGTGGCGGGTGGGCTGACGCTGGTTGAACACGGTGAAGCGAAGTGCTATCCGGTGCCCGCCGAGACACCCGACAACAAGGAACCGATCAACCGCCTGCTGGTGGCCTGTAAAGCCTACGATGCCGAGAAAGCCGTGGCCCAACTGGCACCGCGCCTGGCCCCCGACGCCGAGCTGATCCTGTTGCAGAACGGCCTTGGCAGCCAGGACGCTGTCGCCACACAGGTGCCGCAGGCGCGCTGCATCTATGCGTCGAGCACCGAAGGTGCCTTTCGCGATGGCGACTGGCGCGTGGTATTCGCCGGCCACGGTTACACCTGGCTGGGGGATGCCGGGCATCCCGTGGCGCCGATCTGGCTGGATGACGTGAGCGCCGCCGGTATTCCCCACGAGTGGAGCACCGATATTCTGACCCGGCTATGGCGAAAACTGGCACTCAACTGTGCGATCAATCCGCTGACCGTCCTGCACAATTGCCGCAATGGCGGTTTACAGGAGCACCGCTGCGAAGTCGCCACCCTTTGCGGCGAATTGACCGAGTTGCTTGAGCGGTGCGGTCAGCCAGCAGCGGCCGAGGACCTTCAACAGGAAGTCGAACGGGTGATTCACGCAACCGCCGCCAACTACTCTTCGATGTACCAGGACGTCGCGAACCAGCGCCGCACCGAAATCAGCTATCTATTGGGTCATGCCTGCAAAGTCGCCGCGAGGCATCAGTTGAACCTGCCGCACCTCAATCAACTTGAACAAAGGTTGATCACCCATCTGCACAGCCTTGGATTGCCCAGCGACTGAGCAGCGGCTACGCTGGCCACTTGTTCCTTTTCAGCGATAAACCTGATGCCATTGCGCCAGCGCCTTGAAAACCTTCCGGTCGGCCAGAAACTGCTGGCCGCCCTGCTGGTGCTGTTGACCACCGTCCTGCTGGTCGCCAACCTGACCTTTATCAGCGCCGCGTACTACATCTCCCAGGAAAGCATGGCACCTCAGGCCTTGCAGACCATCGGCCGCCTGGTGTCCAACCCCAGCCTGGTGTCCGAAGCCTTGCAGTCACCGCAAAGCGCCGAACGCCTGCTCAATGAACTCAACAGCTATTCACCACTTCGCGCGGCGGCCCTTTATGACGGCAAGGGCGAGCGTCTGGCACAGTTGCAGCATGGAGAGCATCTGAGCCTGCCAACGCATTACCGGCACATTGAATCCTGGCAAGTTACCGAGTTTCGCAGCAATCAAATCATCACCCTGCCCCGCCCCGGCACCGCACCTGGCCACCTGTTACTGGTCGCCAGCAGCGAACTGCCAATGGCGTTCTACACCGGGACCTTGACCGCCAGTCTCGGGATTCTGATCTTCAGTGTGCTGTTGTGGCTGGTGATTGCCCGACAGATCAAACGCCTGATCACCCGGCCAATTCATCAGCTCGAAGAGCTGTCCCGGCAAGTGACCCGGGAAGAGAACTACGCCCTGCGCGCCTCCCGCGGTAACCATGACGAAATCGGCAGCCTCGCCGAGGCGTTCAACACCATGCTCTCGCGGATCGAAGCCCGGGAGCAGCAACTCAAGCGGGCCCGGGACGATTCCCAGGCGGCGTATGACCAGGCTCAGGGCCTGGCCGAAGAAACCCGCCATACCAATCGCAAACTGGAACTCGAAGTTCAGGTGCGCAGCAAGATCGAGAAGAAGCTCACCGGTTTCCAGAACTACCTCAACAGCATCATCGATTCCATGCCCTCGGCGCTGATCGCCCTTGATGAACAGCTCTACGTGACGCAGTGGAATCAGGAGGCCAGCGCCCTCTCCGGCACGCGCCTCGACGAAGCCTTGAACCAGCCGATCTTCCTGGCCTTCGAACCGCTCAAGCCGTTTCTGCCGCAACTCAAGCAAACCGTCGAGCAGCACACAGTGGCCAAGATTGAACGGGTGACGTGGCTCAAGGACGACGAACCCAAGCACTACGCCCTGACGTTCTACCCGCTGATGGGCGGTGCCGGGCGCGGCGTGGTGATCCGGATCGACGACATCACTCAGCGCCTGTCGCTGGAAGAGATGATGGTGCAGTCGGAAAAAATGCTCTCGGTCGGGGGCCTTGCCGCGGGCATGGCTCACGAGATCAACAACCCGTTAGGCGCGATCCTGCACAACGTGCAAAACATTCGCCGACGCCTTTCGCCTGATCTGCCGAAGAACCTCGAACAAGCCGAGCAAATCGGGATCGCGCTGGAAACGGTCAACAAATACCTGCAAGCGCGCGAAGTGCCGCAGTTGCTCGACGGCATTCAACAGGCGGGTGCCCGGGCAGCGAAAATCGTCACCCACATGCTCAGCTTCAGCCGCCGCAGTAACCGGCAAATGGCCCCGTGCGACCTGCCGGCGCTGATCGATCAGGCAGTGGAAATCGCCGGCAACGACTTCGACCTGGCGATCGGTTTCGACTTCAAGGGCCAGGCGATCATTCGCCAGTTCGATCCAGCGTTGGGCCCGGTGCCCGGGACCGCGAACGAACTGGAGCAAGTGCTGCTCAATCTGTTGAAAAACGCCGCACAGGCAATTCACCAACGTGAAGACGACCGCGAGCCGGGACGGATCATTCTGCGCACCAAGCTGAACCCGCCGTGGGCGGAAATCCAGGTAGAGGACAACGGCATCGGCATGAGCGAGAACGTGCGCAAACGCACCTTCGAACCGTTCTTCACCACCAAGGAAATCGGTCAGGGCACCGGCCTTGGCCTGTCGGTCTCGTATTTCATCATTACCAACAACCACAAGGGTCAGATGGAAGTGCAATCGACCCTGGGCCAAGGCACGTGTTTCACCTTGCGCCTGCCCTTGGCGGGCACCCCGCTCGCCTCTCAAGAACTCAATCAGCTATCGAGGTAACCATGGGCTTTCGCTTGTCGAAGATTTACACCCGCACCGGCGACAAAGGCGAAACCGGGCTGGGTGACGGCCGCCGCGTGCCTAAGGACCATCCGCGGATCGAAGCCATTGGCGAGGTCGATACGCTGAACAGTCAGGTGGGTGTGCTATTGGCCGGGTTGGCGGCGGAAACTGGTGAGTATCCAGGCTTGAACGAAGTGATAGAGGTTTTAGCGCCTTGCCAACATCGGTTGTTCGACCTGGGTGGTGAACTGGCGATGCCGGTGTATCAGGCACTGAATACGGCAGAAGTCGAACGGCTGGAAGCCGCGATCGATGTGTGGAATGAAGAGCTGGGGCCGCTGGAGAATTTCATTCTGCCAGGTGGCTCGGCGTTGATTGCCCAGGCGCATGCGTGCAGATGCCTGGCGCGCAGTGCCGAGCGGCGGTGTCAGCATTTGAATGCAGTCGAACCGTTGGCCGGGGTTGGGTTGGCGTATATCAATCGGTTGTCGGACTTGTTGTTTGTGGTGGCGCGGTTGATTGCCAAGCGGCAAGGGATTGCCGAGATTTTGTGGCAACCGGCGCCGAAGCCTGAGGTTTAATCGGCGCCTGTCAGGCCGCCTTCGCGAGCAAGCCCGCTCCCACATTGGATCTGTGTGCGCCACAATCCCCTGTGGGAGCGGGCTTGCTCGCGAAGGGGCCAGTCAACTCACCGCAGAATCAAGCCTGAGGCCAAAACGCCCGGATCCCCGCCGCTCCCTGTGCGCCCGCATCCCAGGCTTTCTGAAGATCTGCCGGGCCAACACCGCCGAGCAAGAACACCGGCTTGCTGAAACCTTCGATCAACGCGCAAGCGTGCTCCCAACCCAGCGGCTGAGCCCCCGGATGAGTCAGGGTCGGTTGCACCGGTGACAGGGTCACAAAATCCACCCCCATCTGCTCGGCCAATGCCAGCTCTTCAGCGTTATGGCAGGACGCCGCCAGCCAGCGCGACGCCGGTAACGGGCGGCCAGCCGCCGCGTATTTGCGCAACTGCGCGGAGGTGATGTGCCAACCGGCAGACGGGAAATCTCCCAACCACTCGAACGGTCCTTTGATCATCAACTGCGCCTTGCCCGCACACAGCCCCGCCGCGTCCACCGCCAGGTCACGGTACTTCGGATCGTAGCCGTTGGGTGCCCGCAACTGGATCAGCTTGATGCCGCCGGCAATGGCTTTTTGAATACCGCGCAGCAAGGCCGGGGTTTCCAGGTCTTCCGGGGTAATCAAATACTGCGCGGGTAACCGTGCAGCCGCGACAATCGGCTGATTGGCCGCCGGGAATTCGTAGTTCAGCAGATCCCGGGGCGCGACCCATTCCAACGGCTGGCCTTCGGCGCCGTGCGGTTCGCCGGTAAAGGCCGACACTTCCCAAACGTCCAGCAACACTTGCTTGTCCGGGTAATCGTGTCGGACCTTGATCAACGGGCGAGCCGCGTTGACCACGATGCCCAGCTCTTCAAGGAGCTCGCGAGCCAGGGCGGTTTCGACGGATTCGTCGGCCTCGACCTTGCCACCGGGGAACTCCCACAGGCCACCCTGGTGCTGGGTGTCGGCACGGCGGGCAATGAGGATCTTGCCACTGCCATCACGGATAACAGCGGCAGCTACGTGGACTCGTTTCACCGTTCTACTTCCTCCAGTCCCGCCTTCTGCCAAGCCTTGAAGGCCGGCCATTGATAGAGGGTGTCGACGTAGGCCCCGTCCGCTGCGGGCAGCCTCACCTGATAGGTGCGCAGGCGCACGGCGATCGGTGCGAAGAAGGCATCCGCCAGGGTCGCGCCGCCAAACAGGTACGGACCGGTTTCGGTGGCGACGGCGCGGCACTCGGCCCACAACGCCAACATACGCTCGATGTCGGCCTGGACGTCAGCCGGTGTCGGCGACAGCGCAGCGTCGTGACTCAAGTCGAATGGCATGTTGCCGCGCATGGCGAAGAAACCGCTGTGCATCTGCGCGCACGCCGAACGCGCCTGCGCGCGGGCAGCGGTGTCTTCGGGCCAGAGGCCGGCGCCGGGGAACTGCTCTGCCAGATACTCGGCAATCGCCAGGGAGTCGGCGATGGTGCCGTGTTCGGTTTTCAGCAACGGGACTTTGCCGGTCGGCGAGTGCTTGAGCAGGCGCTCACGCGTATCCGGCTGGTTCAGCTTGATCAGTTCTTCGGTGTAGGGGGCGCCGGCCAGATCGAGGGCCAAAGCGGCACGCAGGGACCAGGAGGAATGCAGTTTGTCGCCGATGATCAGGTGAAGGCTCATGTTCGGGACCTTTTGATAGGGGTATGGGCCAGAATCTTTAGTGTCTGGTCGACCGCCTTCGCGAGCAAGCCCGCTCCCACAGGGTCAGCGTAAATCCTGTGGGAGCGGGCTTGCTCGCGAAGGGAGCAACTCGGTCCTGACTTTGGTTACGTGCGGTACTCGGCGTTGATTTTCACGTATTCGTGGGACAGGTCGGTGGTCCAGATGGTTTCGCTGCAATCACCGCGACCCAGCTCGATACGGATGGTGATTTCTTCCTGCTGCATCACGGCCGCGCCCTGGGCTTCGGTGTATGTCGATGCACGAGCGCCACGGCTGGCGATACACACTTCACCGAGGAACACGTCGATCTTGCTCACGTCCAGGTTCGGTACACCGGCACGGCCCACAGCCGCCAGAATGCGGCCCCAGTTCGGGTCGGAAGCGAATAGTGCGGTCTTGATCAGCGGCGAGTGAGCCACGGTGTAACCGACGTCCAGGCATTCCTGGTGATTGCCGCCACCGTTGACTTCAACGGTCACAAACTTGGTCGCGCCTTCGCCGTCACGAACGATGGCCTGGGCCACGTCCATGCACACTTCGAACACCGCCTGTTTCAGCTTGGCGAACAAATCACCGCTGGCTTCAGTGATTTCCGGCAGTGCTGCCTGACCAGTGGCGATCAGCATGCAGCAGTCGTTGGTCGACGTGTCGCCGTCGATGGTGATGCGGTTGAACGACTTGTTGGCACCGTCCAGCAGCAGGTTTTGCAGCACGTCGCGGGAGACTTTGGCGTCGGTGGCAATGTAGCCGAGCATGGTCGCCATGTTCGGGCGAATCATGCCCGCACCTTTGCTGATACCGGTGACGGTGATAGTCACGCCGTCATGCTGGAACTGGCGGCTGGCACCTTTGGGCAGGGTGTCGGTGGTCATGATGCCGGTGGCGGCAGCTTCCCAGTTGTTGACCGACAGGTCGTCGAGGGCGGCTTGCAGGGCCCCTTCGATTTTCTCGACCGGCAGCGGCTCGCCGATCACACCAGTGGAGTACGGCAGCACCAGGCTGGCGTCGACGCCGGTCAGCTCAGCCAGTTTGGCGCACGTGCGCTCGGCGGCGGCAAGGCCGGGTTCGCCAGTGCCGGCGTTGGCATTGCCCGTATTGGTCAACAGGTAACGCACCGGACCTTGCACACGCTGCTTGGCCAGGATCACGGGAGCCGCGCAAAAGGCGTTCAGGGTGAACACGCCAGCGACCGTGGAGCCTTCGGCACAGCGCATGACCACAACATCCTTGCGCCCCGGGCGCTTGATGCCAGCCGAGGCGATACCGAGTTCAAAACCGGCAACCGGGTGCAACGTTGGCAACGGACCAAGACCAACAGCCATGAATGCGCTCCTTAATAAATGATGTCAGCACCGCTTTCAGGAAGAACGGTGGTTTGAATGGCAAAACGCCGCGACGGCATAAGCCGGTCGCGGCGCGGGTATTTCAGCGTATGAAACGGGTTTTACTGGATCTGCCCGTGGCAATGCTTGAACTTCTTGCCCGAACCGCAGTAGCAAAGTTCGTTGCGGCCCAGCTTCTGTTCATTGCGTACCGGCGCGGCGGCAAGGGCGACATCGACCTCTTCACCAAGCAGTTCCGGTTGCTCAAGCCCCGGTGCTTCGTCGTGCTGGAACTGCATGCGCGCAGCCAGCGCTTCGGCTTCCTGACGCAGGCGTTGCTCTTCTTCGATCGGATCTTCGCGGCGAACCTGAACGTGGGACAGCACACGGATCGAGTCGCGCTTGATCGAATCCAGCAGCTCGGAGAACAGCGTGAAGGACTCGCGCTTGTACTCTTGCTTAGGGTTCTTCTGTGCATAACCACGCAAGTGGATGCCGTGACGCAGGTGATCCATGGTCGACAGGTGGTCTTTCCACAGGTCGTCGAGCACACGCAGAACGATTTGCTTCTCGAAGCTGCGCAGCGCTTCGGCGCTCGCCTGCTCTTCTTTCTCGTTGTACGCGGCCAGCAGCTCGGTCATGAGCTTCTCGCGCAGGGTTTCTTCGTACAGGTGATCGTCTTCGTCGAGCCATTTCTGGATCGGCAGCGCCACACCGAAGTCGCTCTGCAACGCCGCTTCCAGACCGGCCACGTCCCACTGCTCAGGCAGCGATTGCGGTGGAATGTGTGCGCTGACGGTGGCGTTGAGCACGTCCTGACGGAAGTCGGCGATGGTTTCACCGATGTTGTCGGCGGCCAACAAACTGTTACGCATGTGATAGATCACTTTACGTTGTTCGTTGTTGACGTCGTCGAACTCGAGCAGTTGCTTGCGAATGTCGAAGTTGCGGCCTTCAACCTTGCGCTGAGCCTTCTCGATGGCGTTGGTCACCATGCGGTGCTCGATCGCCTCGCCAGGCTGCATGCCCAGGGCCTTCATGAAGTTCTTCACCCGATCAGAGGCGAAGATGCGCATCAGACTGTCTTCCAGCGACAGGTAGAAACGGCTGGAACCGGCGTCACCCTGACGACCGGCACGACCACGCAGCTGGTTGTCGATACGGCGCGATTCGTGACGCTCGGAAGCAATCACCTGCAAACCGCCCGACTCGAGCACTTGCTGGTGGCGTTTCTGCCAGTCGGCCTTGATCTGAGCAATTTGCTCAGGGGTTGGCTCTTCCAGCGAGGCCACTTCCACTTCCCAGTTGCCGCCCAACAGAATGTCGGTACCACGACCGGCCATGTTGGTGGCGATGGTCAGTGCGCCTGGGCGACCGGCCTGGGCAATGATCTCGGCTTCTTTTTCGTGGAACTTGGCGTTCAGAACCTTGTGTTCGATGCCTTCTTTCACGAGCAGACTGGACATGTGTTCCGACGTTTCAATGGTTGCAGTACCCACCAGCACCGGACGGCCCTGGGTCATGCATTCCTTGATGTCGTTGATGATCGCCGCGTATTTCTCTTCGGCGGTCAGGAACACCAGGTCGTTGTAGTCTTTACGCGCCAGCGGTTTGTTCGGTGGGATAACCATCACCGACAGACCGTAGATCTGGTGGAATTCGAACGCTTCGGTGTCAGCGGTACCGGTCATCCCGGACAGCTTGTTGTACAGACGGAAGTAGTTCTGGAACGTGGTCGAGGCCAGGGTCTGGCTTTCGGCCTGAATGTTCAGCCCTTCCTTGGCTTCGATGGCCTGGTGCAGGCCTTCGGACAGACGGCGACCCGGCATGGTACGACCGGTGTGTTCGTCGACCAGGACAACCTGACCGTCCTGCACGATGTATTCGATGTTGCGATTGAACAGTTTATGAGCGCGCAGACCGGCATAAACGTGAGTCAGCAGACCGAGGTTGTGCGCCGAGTACAGGCTCTCGCCTTCAGCCAGCAGGCCAACGCGGGTCAGCATGTCTTCGATGAACTGATGACCGGCTTCGTTGAGCTCGACCTGACGGGTCTTCTCGTCGACGGTGTAGTGGCCGGCCTTGGTGACTTCGCCTTCAACTTCTTCGATGTGCAACTCAAGCTGCGGGATCAGTTTGTTGATCTCGATGTACAGCTTGGAGCTGTCCTCGGCCTGACCGGAAATGATCAGCGGGGTACGGGCTTCGTCGATGAGGATGGAGTCGACTTCGTCGATCACGGCAAAATTGAGTTCGCGCTGGAATTTTTCTTCCATGCTGAACGCCATGTTGTCGCGCAGGTAGTCGAAACCGAATTCGTTGTTGGTGCCGTAGGTAATGTCGGCAGCGTAAGCCAGACGTTTCTCTTCCGGCGGCTGGAACGGCGTGACAACACCGACCGTCATCCCGAGGAATTCGTAGAGCGGACGCATCCAGTTGGCGTCACGACGGGCCAGGTAGTCGTTCACCGTCACAACGTGCACGCCCTTGCCGGACAGTGCGTTGAGGTAAACGCCCAGTGTTGCCACCAGGGTCTTGCCTTCACCGGTACGCATTTCTGCGATCTGGCCTTCATGCAAGGTCATGCCGCCGATCAACTGGACGTCGAAGTGGCGCATACCCATGACGCGCTTACCGGCTTCGCGGGCGACCGCAAAGGCTTCTGGCAGCAGCTTGTCGAGGGTTTCCCCTTTGGCGATGCGGGCCTTGAACTCGTCTGTCTTGGCACGCAATTGATCGTCCGAAAGGGCCACCATTTGCTCTTCGAAGGCATTGACGAGTTGCACCGTCTTGAGCATGCGTTTGACTTCACGCTCGTTCTTGCTTCCAAAAAGTTTCTTTAACAAAGGCGCAAACATATCGGCAGGATCTTCCACACTAAAGGGATGGAGGGCGGCCCCGTGAGTCGCCCGAGCAGCCCTCATGGCCGCATGCGAACGAGCATTCTACCCGGAAACGGTGGTGAGGAAAGTGGCGTTATTCCACGATGCTGGCTCAGCGCTGTGACGGGGCTCACTTAAAATAAGGGCTTTTTGCTGAACTTCAAGCCATTCACGGCAGAAGTTACTTGTTGATTTAATGGGTAAAGCGCTCGCAAAGCAATGGCTCGGGTGCATCCGGTGCTTTCTGCTACCATGGCCGCTCTGTTACTTCAGGTGTCTGATCATGGCATTTCGCCCTCTTACGGCCAGAGCACCCGCCGTCCTGCTTCGCGAAGCCAAACCGCTGAAAGCCATCTTCGGCCACGCTCAACGCCTGGGTCATTTACAACGTCTGCTGGAAAGCCAATTGCAACCCGCCGCCCGCGAGCATTGCCATGTGGCGTCGTGGCGCGAAGGCAGTTTGTTGCTGATAGTGACCGACGGTCATTGGGCGACCCGCCTGCGTTATCAGCAAAAGCGTCTGCAACGGCAATTACAGATGTTCGACGAATTCGCCAGTTTGACGCGGATTCTGTTCAAGGTTCAGCCTCCTACGGTTCAGCAAGGGGCGGCTGGCCATACCATCAGCTTGTCGACTGATGCAGGCGCGACCATTCAGGCCACGGCCGACGGGATCAGCGATCCGAATCTTCGGGCGGCGCTGGAACGGCTGGCGGCGCACGCTAAACCCAAGGCATGACATAGAACCCAATGTGGGAGCGGCGGTGCGACGATTTGACTTGCTCGCGAAGAGGGAGTGTCAGTCGACATGTATGTTGCCTGACAGACCGCATTCGCGAGCAAGCCCGCTCCCACATTGATTGCACCCAGCCAGATGTTCAGCGGCGTTTGCTGCTGCCGAGCAACGAGCCCATCAGACCGCGTACCAACTGTCGGCCCAATTGATTGGCCGCCTGGCGCATCGCTGATTTCAGTGCCTGCCCCGCCGCGGTGCCGAGGAATTCCCCGGCCTTGTCGGTGAAGCTTGGCTCTTCGGCTGCCGGTTTTCCCGGAACAGCGTCAGGTTCTGGCGCCAACCCTTTGCGCCCCATCAACACTTCATAAGCCGATTCACGATCGATGGGTTTGTCATACCGCCCCTTAAACGGCGAACCGGCGATCAGCACCGTGCGTTCAGTCTCGCTCAGCGGCCCGATCCGCGATTGCGGCGGTGCCACCAACACCCGCTGGACCATCTCCGGCGTGCCCTTTTCCTGCAACGTACCGACCAACGCCTCGCCGATCCCAAGCTCGGTCAGTACCGCCAAGGCATCGAACGCCGGGTTCGGCCGGAAGCCTTCGGCCACCGCTCGCAAGGATTTCTGTTCCTTGGCGGTGAACGCGCGCAGGCCATGTTGAACGCGCAGACCGAGCTGGGCCAGCACGTCATCCGGCAAGTCGCCCGGCGATTGCGTGACGAAATACACGCCAACGCCTTTCGAGCGGATCAGCCGCACCACCTGTTCAAGACGATCCTGCAAAGCCTTTGGCGTACCGGCGAACAATAAATGCGCTTCGTCGAAAAACAACGCCAGCAGCGGTTTGTCCGAATCGCCGCGTTCTGGCAATTGCTCGAACAATTCGGCCAGCAGCCACAACAGGAACGTCGCGTAGACCTTCGGCGCTTCATGCACCAGACGGCTGGCATCGAGCAGGTGTATGCGCCCACGACCCTCGGCGGTCGGCTGCAGAATGTCTTCGAGTTGCAGCGCCGGCTCACCGAACAGCGCTTCGGCGCCCTGCTGTTCAAGGGTCGCCAGACGCCGCAACAGTGCCTGACTGGAACCGGTGGTCATCAGCGCAGCGTCGTCACCCAGCAATTCGGGGTTGTCACGCAGGTGATTGAGCAGTGCCTTCAGGTCCTTGAGGTCCAGCAACAACAGCCCTTCACGGTCCGCCACCTTGAACGCGGCGTACAGCGCCGACTGTTGACTATCAGTCAGCTCCAGCAGGCTGCCAATCAATAACGGCCCCATTTCGCTCAAGGTTGTGCGCAACGGATGACCGGACTGACCGTGAATGTCCCACAGGGTCACCGGATACGCTTGAGGCGTGTGGTTCAGCCAGGGCATCCCGGCGATCCGCTCGGCGATTTTGCCTTGAGGGTTGCCGGCGGCGCCCAGACCGCACAGGTCACCCTTGATATCGGCGGCGAACACCGCCACGCCGGCATCGCTGAAGGCTTCGGCCATCCGTTGCAAGGTGACCGTTTTGCCCGTCCCGGTAGCGCCCGCGATCAAACCATGACGGTTCGCCAGACGCATGGCCTGGGCTATCGGCTGCCCGGCGAGGTCAGCACCGATAACGAGTTGTAATGAGTCAGGCATTTTGTCACCCATGGTTAATCTTTGATCCTTCACGGCCGATAGAAATAAGCGAGAGACCCAATTGAAAGCAAGGTCCGACATTCCCCTATGGAGAGCAGGAATTACCGACTCGCTCCATTGCGCACTCATTTTGCGCGCATCAGCAGCAACGCGCCCCGAACAATAAGACCTTAGCGGACACCCCGAGCCATGAACAAAAATCTGCGCTTCAGCCATAAAATCCTGCTGGCCGCCGCCCTCATCGTCATTGCCGCCTTCGCCTCGTTTACGCTGTACAACGATTATTTGCAGCGCAATGCGATACGCCGCGATCTGGACAACTACTTGCAGGAAATGGGCAGCGTCACTGCAAAAAACATTCAAACCTGGCTGGCCGGTCGCAGCCTGCTGATCGAAAACCTGTCGCAAACCGTTGCCTTGAACGCAGATACAGCCAATGTTTCCAACCTGCTGGAACAGAAGGCGGTGTCGTCGACCTTTATGGGCGCCTACCTGGGCAACAAAGATGGCACCTTCATCATTCGCCCGGACAGCAAGATGCCCGACGGTTATGACCCTCGTGCCCGCCCTTGGTACAAGAGCGCGCAAAGCACCAGCGGTTCTGCCCTGACCGAGCCCTACATCGACCTGGCTTCTGGCCAGTTGGTGATTTCCATCGTTAACAGCGTACTCAAGGACGGTCAAAACATCGGCGTGGTGGGCGGTGACTTGAGCTTGCAGGTGATCACCGACAGCCTCAACGCTCTGGACTTCGACGGCATGGGTTATGCCTTTCTGGTCGGCGCCGACGGAAAAATCCTGGTCCACCCGGACAAAGCGCTGGTGATGAAGTCCCTGAGCGAGGCGTACCCGAAAAACACCCCGCGTATCAGCAGCGACTTCAGTGAAGTCGACGTCGACGGCAAGACTCGCATCGTGACCTTTACCCCGATCAAAGGGCTGTCCTCAGTCAACTGGTACATCGGTCTGTCGGTGGACAAGGACAAAGCCTTCTCCAAGCTCAGCGAATTCCGCGCCTCGGCGCTCGTTGCGACGGTGATTGCCGTGGCCATCATCATCGCGCTGCTGGGCATGCTGATCCGCATCCTGATCCAGCCGCTGCACGTGATGACCCGCGCCATGGCAGACATCGCCGACGGCGAAGGCGACCTGACCAAACGCCTGACCATCGTGAACAACGACGAATTCGGTGTCCTCGGTACCGCGTTCAACCGCTTCGTGGAACGCATTCACGGTTCGATTCGTGAAGTGTCGTCGGCCACAGGGCAAGTCAACGAAGTGGCGCTGCGGGTAGTGGCCGCCTCGAACTCGTCGATGTTCAACTCCGACCAACAGGCTTCGCGCACCAGCAGCGTGGCCGCGGCAATCAACCAGCTCGGCGCCGCTGCTCAGGAAATCGCCCGTAACGCCGCACAAGCATCGAGTCAGGCCAGCGATGCCCGCAGCCTGGCCGAAGATGGCCAGCAAGTGGTGGATCGCAGCATTGTCGCGATGAATCAGCTGTCGAGCATGCTCAGCGCCTCAAGCACCAACATCGAATCGCTGAACAGCAAAACCGTGAACATCGGGCAGATTCTCGAAGTGATCACCAGCATCTCCCAGCAAACCAACCTGCTGGCGCTGAACGCGGCCATCGAAGCGGCGCGCGCCGGGGAAGCCGGACGGGGTTTTGCCGTGGTGGCCGATGAGGTACGCAACCTGGCGCACCGCACTCAGGAATCGGCGCAACAGGTGCAGACCATGATCGAGGAGCTGCAAATCGGCGCCCGCGAATCCGTCAGCACCATGAGCGACAGCCAGCGCCACAGCCAGGACAGCGTCGAAATCGCCAACCTGGCCGGCGAGCGCTTGAACAGCGTGACGTTGCGTATCGGCGAGATTGACGGGATGAACCAGTCGGTGGCCACGGCGACCGAGGAACAGACGGCGGTGGTTGAATCGATCAATGTGGACATTACCGAGATCAACACACTGAATCAGGAAGGGGTGGAAAACCTGCAGTCGACGTTGCGGGCGTGTGCGGATCTTGAGCAGCAGGCGGCGCGATTGAAGCAATTGGTAGGCAGTTTCCGTATTTAGCGCCTGATAAGGCCTCTTCGCGAGCAAGCCCGCTCCCACATTTAACCGAGTTCTTTCAGAAAGAATGCGATCGAATGTGGGAGCGGGCTTGCTCGCGAAGGCAGTCTTCCAAACACTCAAAATCCCACTGACGCCCCGCCACAAAACCCCAACCGAACATCTATCCTTCATAAAGGTCAACCAAGGGAGAACAACGGACCGGAGGGATGTTCATCGTGCATATCGCTGACATAACCATGTTCTACGCCCCTGCCAGCGGTGGCGTGCGCACTTATCTGGATGCAAAACACCGTCGCCTGAGCATCAAGCCGGGCATTCGCCACAGTCTGTTGATTCCTGGGGCTTACTTCAGTGAACAGGATGGCATCTACACGGTTCCGGCCCCCGCCCTGCCCTTTGGCAAAGGCTATCGCTTCCCTCTCCGTCTAGCGCCATGGCGCAATGTTCTGCAGGATTTGCAGCCCGACCTGATCGAGGTCGGCGACCCCTACCTCACCGCATGGGCGGCCCTCGATGCCCGGCGGCAACTCGATGTCCCGGTGATCGGCTTTTATCATTCGGACTTGCCGCTGCTGGTCAGCAATCGCATGGGCAACTGGGTCACCACCAACGTCGAAGCTTATGTCAGCAAGCTCTATGGCAACTTCGATCGGGTTCTGGCACCCAGCCAGGTCATGGCCGACAAATTGATCGGGCTGGGGGTCAAGAACGTTTTCGTGCAACCGTTGGGCGTCGACTTGCAAACCTTCAATCCCACGGCACGAGACTCGGGCCTGCGGGCCGAATTGGGCATTGATGAAAACACGCATTTGCTGATCTTCGCCGGGCGCGGTTCCAAGGAAAAAAACCTGCCAGTGCTGCTCGACTGCATGAAACGCCTGGGTCGACGCTATCACCTGCTGTTGGTAGGTTCGTCGATGCCGGCCGTGGTACCGGACAACGTCACCGTGATCGATGAGTTCTGTCCGGCGGCACAGGTGGCGCGGTTGATGGCCAGCGCCGATGCGCTGCTGCACGCCGGTGACCAAGAAACCTTTGGCCTGGTGGTTCTTGAAGCCATGGCCAGTGGCATTCCGGTGGTGGCCGTGGCGGCCGGGGCCTTTCAGGAAATCATCACCGATCAATGCGGCCTGCTCTGCCCGCCGAATAATCCATTGGCGATGGCCAACGCGGTCCGCGAGCTGTTCAGTTCGGGCAGCGTGGTTTTGGGCAAACAGGCCCGTTGCCATGTCGAGCGGCATTACTCTTGGGACACGGTGGTCGACAGCCTGCTGGGGCATTATCACGCCGTGCTCGACAGCCACTGGCCGCTGACGGCCAATGGTTGAGCCCATGAAACCGCCCAGCCTGTTACTCGTGCTGCACGACGTCGCACCGCAAACCTGGGCCGATTATCAACCCTTTGTCGAAGCCGTCGACGCCCTGGGCGAGGTGCCGATGACCTGGTTGGTGGTGCCCAATTTCCACAAACACAACGATCTGGAGGAGCATCCGGGATTTCGACGTTTGCTCACCCGTCGTATCGCCCGAGGTGACGAACTGGTATTGCACGGTTACTTTCATTGCGATGAAGCGCCCACTCCCACTACGCCACGAGACTGGTTCATGCGCCGGATCTACACCCACGAAGGCGAGTTTTATAGCCTGTCTCAAGAAGTCGCCCTCGCCCGCCTGCGCGCCGGCATCGAAATGTTCCGCCGTTATCACTGGCCGCTGGAGGGCTTCGTCGCCCCGGCCTGGTTGATGAGCGAAGGGACGCGCCAGGCCTTGCGCCAGTTACCCCTGAGTTACACCAGCGACTCGCAGCATCTGTATCGCCTGCCGGACTTCACCGCGGTCGACGCGCCGGGACTGGTCTGGAGTGCGCGCAGTGCCTGGCGCCGAGGGCTGTCGAAGCTCGTCAGCGATCAACGCGAACAACGCTGGCAGCAAGCACCGGTGATTCGTCTTGGCCTGCACCCGGTGGATATGCGCCACGAGTTCTCGCGCACTTACTGGCTGCAAACCCTCAAGCGCTTGCTCGACGAGGGACGTGTGCCGATGACCAAGGCACGCTGGATGGCGCTGCAAAGCGACCGTATGGGTCGCGCCGCATGAGTCGCGGAATTCTGCTGCTCGTCGCGCTGCTCGCTGCGGTGCTGATTCCGTCGCTGCTGGGCGGTACCGAAACCTGGTCTCGACTGCAAAGCTTTCCGCTGACATGGTTACTGATCATGTTCGGCATGATCCTGCTGTGCTGGGTGCTGAACACGATGCGCTTGCGCCTGTTGCTCGGGGATCAGCGCGACAAGGTGAGCCCGTTCAGAAGTCTTGGGGTGGTGATGGCCGCCGAGTTCGCTTATTGCGCCACACCGGGTGGCAGCGGCGGGCCGTTGACGATCATGGCGTTGTTGGCGCGCCATGACGTGCGTCCGGCCAGGGGCAGCGCCGTGTTTGCCATGGATCAGTTGAGCGATTTGCTGTTCTTTCTCTGCGCGCTGAGCGCAATCCTGATTTATGCGTTGTTCCAGCACCTCAGCCAACGCATGGAATGGCTGCTGACCGTCAGCGCCATTTCGATGTTCGGCGGGTTGTTCAGTTGCGTGGCGGTCGCCCGCTACCATCGCGTGCTGATTCGTTTGAGCGGTCGGGTGCTCGCTCGCCTGAATGTCAAAACCACCACACGCCTGCGCTGGGCACGAAAACTCCTGCACTTTCTGGCGGCGTTCACGGACACACTGAAGCTGCCCTTTCAGACGCTCATTACGGTGTTTGCCCTGACGTGCCTGCATTGGATCTTGCGTTATAGCGTGCTGTATCTGGCGTTGCGTGGGCTTGGGGCGGATTTGCAGTGGGCCTGGAGCTTTCTGATCCAGATGCTTTCGCTGAGCGCGGGGCAGTTCAGCCTGTTGCCGGGCGGTGCCGGGGCGGCGGAGTTGACGTCGGCGGCGCTGCTGGCGCCGATGGTGGGAAAATCCACCGCAGCGGCGGCGATTCTGATCTGGCGGGCGGTGACTTATTACTTCTATTTGCTGGTGGGCGGGCCGGTGTTTTTACTGATGCTTGGGCGGCCGTTGCTAAAAAAGTTGATGAAGTTCAAACAGGCTTAGTGTTGTCGTCGGGGTCGTTCTGCAACTGTTCCCACAACTCGGCGGCACCGGGAAACTCCGTGCCGTCTTCGGGGTTCATGTCATCCGGATCGTAACGGCTCAAACACCCCTCGCCCAACGTGGCGGGAGCCTTGGATGTGGCTTTGTCCAGTGGATCGGCCATAGTCATGTCCTCGTTCTGTAGATCGCTCCCACGCTCTGCGTGGGAATGCCTCTAGGGACGCCCCGCGTCCAGTGACGCGGAGCGTCACGGGCTGCATTCCCACGCGGAGCGTGGGAACGATCAGCAGCAAGCTGTCAGAACACTACGGTTTTGTTGCCGTGTACCAACACCCGGTCTTCCAGGTGATAACGCAGACCACGGGCCAGCACCATCTTCTCGACGTCCCGACCGAAACGCACCATGTCGTCGATGCTGTCACTGTGGCTGACGCGAACGACGTCCTGTTCGATGATCGGACCGGCATCCAGCTCTTCGGTCACGTAGTGGCAAGTAGCGCCAATCAACTTCACGCCACGCATCGATGCCTGGTGATACGGCTTGGCACCGACAAACGACGGCAGGAAGCTGTGGTGAATGTTGATCACCTTGTGAGCGTATTCGCGGCACAACTCAGGCGGCAGGATTTGCATGTAGCGGGCCAGTACGACCACTTCGGCATCGTGCTGTTTGACCAGTCGCGAGACTTCGGCGAAGGCCGGCTCTTTATCCTGCGGATTGACCGGTACGTGGTAATACGGAATCCCGTGCCACTCGACCATGCTGCGCAAGTCGTCGTGGTTGGATATCACGCAGGAAATTTCGCAATCCAGCTCATCACTGTGCCAGCGGTGCAACAAGTCGGCGAGGCAGTGAGACTCGCGACTGGCCATCAGTACCACGCGCTTTTTCTGCTCGGTATCGGTGATGCGCCAGTCCATCGAGAACTCTTCGGCAATCGGTGCAAACGCTTCGCGAAAGGCATCGATACCGAAGGGCAGCGAATCGGCACGAATTTCGTGACGCATGAAGAACCAGCCACTGAGGTTGTCCGAGTGATGGCTCGCTTCAGTGATCCAGCCGTTATGTGACGCCAGAAAGTTACTGACTTTAGCAACGATACCGACGCGGTCCGGGCAAGCAATCACCAGCCGAAAAGTGCGCATGAGGGTCAAACTCCAGAACTTCGCAAAGGCGGCCATTCTAGCGATTGCGCAGCAAAACTGCAGTATTGATGACGGTTGGTCCGACACAAAGGTAAGCGGCACAGGTTCTGGCAGCACCTGCAACCCGCGCGATGGTGTTCCTGTTGCCCATCTTCAAGTGCCCAATTGTGAATATTCGTGATGACTGCATCACACTATTTAACTACACCGGTAATTTATGCCTACTCACCGTAACTAATTTAAATAAAACTCCGGTTATATGTTTACTTGATGAAACACCCTGACTATTATTGCCGCACTGTCACCTGCCATCCAGCGTCCCAACATAAGGTAGTCCTCATGTCCTTGATCAACGAATATCGCGCCACCGAAGAAGCTATCAAAGAGCTGCAAGCCCGTTTGAAGAACCTGTCCCAAGACGACAAACTGCAAACCGAGCTGGAATTCGAAGGCAAACTGCGCACCCTGATGGGCGAATACTCCAAGTCGCTGCGTGACATCATTGCGCTATTGGATCCAGAGTCCAAAACCAAAGCACCACGCGGCGGCGCAGTAAAAACTACTGGCACCAAGCGTGCTCGCAAAGTTAAACAATACAAAAACCCGCACAACGGCGAAGTCATCGAAACCAAAGGTGGCAACCACAAGACGCTGAAAGAGTGGAAAGCCAAGTGGGGCGGTGACGTGGTTGAAGGCTGGGCTACCCTGCTGGGCTAAGCCGTAGCGCTTGTCGCAGGTTTATCCGCGACAAAAAAGAACGCCAGCATGCTGGCGTTTTTTTATGCCCGGTATTCAGCCCCGAACATTTTCGATTTCAAAGATTCAAACGTTTGCGTAATCCTTCGACATAATTCTGCCATTCGTTCAGCACCTCTCGCTGAAACGATGTAGCCGTAATACTCCATTGGGCGGCGGCTTCTACAAAAGTTTCCAGCGTATTTGGCGCCCCCCACTCGGGTGCTGACAAACGTTGCTGACAGAATAGTCTCCAGCGTTCTTGCTCTTCGAAATTCAACGTATCGGGGAAGTTGCGTGCGCGATATCGAAACAATAATTCGGGCAATCGCTCATCATCGAAGGGCCATTGTTGTTGCGCTAATTGAGCAGGGTCGGCAGACCTGACTTGCTCACAAAGACGCCGATCCCGATCACCGATAAAACCATCGTATAACTGTTGCTCAGGGTCTTGGCTCGAGGTGAAAGCTTCGCTGGCATACATCGCCTGAACTTTATCTAGCCAAACTGTTTGTGCGTCACTTAGCCGCAGCGCGCGCTCTTGGTAGAGCGACATATCCAGCCCCAAACGTTGCTGATCTTCAGAGCGAAGTACCGACAACGGCGCCACCACTGGGCATTTATTGATGTGGATAAGTTTGAGCGGCACCGGCAACTCGCCCTCGGCCAAGTCATCGCGGCGGGTATACAGCCGTTGACGCAAGGTGTCGGCATCAAGATCGAGCAAGCCCTGAGGGTCCAGGTGCAAATCACAGACAATCAAGGCGTTCTTGTTGCGCGGGTGCCAGGCCAAGGGCAGCACCACACCGATATAATTGCGCGCCGCTGAAAAGCGCCCGGAGATGTGCACCATCGGCTGCAACAGACGAATCTGATCCATCACCTTTTGTTTACCGCGCAACTGAAACAACCAGTCATACAACTTCGGCTGCTTTTCCCGGATCAGACGCGCCAGGGCGATGGTGGCGCGAACGTCCGACAGCGCTTCGTGAGCATTTCCGTGATCAATGCCATTGGCGGCGGTCAGGCGTTCGAGCTTGAGCGTTACCCGCCCCTCGTCGTCCGTCGGCCAAACGAGGCCGTCAGGGCGCAAGGCATAGGCTGCACGCACCACATCGATCAGGTCCCAGCGGCTATTACCGCCCTGCCACTCGCGTGCATAAGGGTCAAAAAAGTTTCGGTAAAGACTGTAACGGGTCATCTCGTCATCGAAACGTAACGTGTTGTACCCCGCCCCACACGTGCCGGGCGCCGCGAGTTGGGCATGCACCCGGGTCATGAAATCGGCTTCGCTCAAGCCTTGCTCGGCCAATCGGCCGGGCGTGATACCGGTGATCGCACAGGCCGCCGGATGGGGCAGGATGTCTTCACTGGGCTGGCAGTAAAGGTTGACTGGCTCGTCTATTTCATTGAGATCGAAGTCAGTGCGAATCCCCGCCATCTGCAGCGGGCGGTCGCAACGGGGGTTGATGCCAGTGGTTTCATAGTCGTACCAGAAGATAGAGGTCACGGGCTATTCCTGAACTGAAGATCGGCGAAGTCTAGGCGTTCACATCCCGCCCCGGCCAGTAATCTTGTCATTCAATCACCTCTGGCTACGTACCGTGCAATACATAGTTATGTCGTTTCCCCCCGAGAGGCTGCTAGCATCGGACGGACACCGAATCCCGAACAGGCCACATCAAGGTTGCCCATGCTCGAGACCACAGCACTGCCAAGGAAAGCGACGCTGGCCCCGCCACTGGATACGCGGTATCAAGTCGAAACGCCGGAAGGCATCGACCTGCCACTGCGCCCGGCCGGGTTGATGGTTCGTGCGTTGGCGTTCGCCATCGATCTCGGGCTGCGCGGGTTGATCGTCGGCCTGCTGTTCATTGTCCTGGCGTTCCTCGGAAAACTCGGTGCCGGGCTCGGCTCGATTCTGTTGTTCGTGGTGAGCTGGTGGTACATGGTGCTGTTCGAAGTGCTCAACCAGGGTCGTTCGCCAGGCAAGCAATGGATGGGCCTGCGGGTGGTGCAGGACGATGGCACACCGATCGGCTGGTCTGCTTCGCTGCTGCGCAACCTGCTGCGATTTGTCGACATGCTGCCGTTCGGCTATTTCCTCGGCGCCATCAGTTGCCTGCAACATCCCACCTTCAAGCGCCTCGGCGATCTGGCCGCCGGCACGCTGGTGATCTACCGCGAACAGCCGCTCGCCCGACCACAACTGCCCGCCGTCCAGCCCCGGCGCCCGGCCTTTGCGCTGACGCTGACCGAACAACGCGCCATCCTCGGGTTTGCCGAGCGTCAGGGTGAACTCTCTGAAGCACGGGTCAAAGAGCTGGCGGCGATACTCGCGCAACCGTTGCGGGTGTCGGCACCAGGGGCCGTGGACGAACTCAATGGCATCGCCCGCGGCTTGTTGGGCCCCACATGAAGCAAAGCCTTTTCGAAACTCGCCACAAGGCCGAATGGGAGCAATTTGCCCTCGTGCTTGAACAGCTGGAGCAAGGCAAGCAAGCACAGCGAGTCGCCGGTTTCCCCAGCGATTATCGTCGTCTCTGCCAGCATCTGGCGCTGGCCCAGGAACGGGGTTACAGCAGCTTTCTGATCGATTCATTACAGCAACAAGTACTGCGCGGGCATCAACAGCTTTATCGCCACCGCAGTCGACTGGGTGCCAACGTGCTGGGCTTCATCCTGGCTGACTTCCCGCGACTGGTGCGCGAACAGTGGCGTTTCGTGCTCGCCGCCAGCCTGATGTTTTTTGGCAGCCTGATTGGCTTCGCGTTGCTGGTGTATCTGTTCCCCGACCTGGTCTACAACCTGATCCCGGCCGAGCAGGTCAGCGAGATGCAAGGCATGTACGACCCCGAGGCCGGCCACCTGGGGCGTTCGGCAGAACGGGCGGCCAGCGAAGACTGGGTGATGTTCGGTTACTACATCATGCACAACATCGGCATCGCCTTTCAGACCTTCGCCAGCGGTTTGCTGTTTGGCCTGGGCAGCGCGTTTTTCCTGTTCTTCAACGGTTTGATGATTGGTGCGGTGGCCGGGCACCTGACGCACATCGGCTACGGGCAAACTTTCTGGTCATTCGTGGTTGGCCACGGCGCCTTTGAACTGAGTGCCATCGCCCTGGCCGGTGCCGCTGGCCTGCAACTGGGTTGGGCCTTGATCGCGCCGGGACGCCTGCCCCGCTCCGAAGCCCTGCGATTGGCGGCACGCAAGAGCGTGCTGCTGATTTGCGGGGTCATGCTGTTTCTGCTGGTTGCGGCGTTTATCGAAGCTTACTGGTCGTCCACGATCGGGGTCGCGCCCATGACCAAATACCTGGTCGGCGCAGCGCTCTGGTTGTTGGTGGCGATTTATCTGCTGTTTGCCGGACGGACCCGCCATGCGCCTGAGTGACGCCACGGCGGTCATCCGCCCGCGCACCACCTGGGAAGCCATGGACCTGGGCGTCCTGCTGAGCCAGCGACACCGGCATCTGCTGATGACCAGTTGGGCCATAGTGACCTTGCCGGTGTTCGCCCTGCTCAGCTGGGCGCTGTGGGATTCGCCCTCCCTCGCCGTGTTCATTTTCTGGTGGCTGAAACCGGCGTTCGACCGCCTGCCGCTGTACATCCTGTCCAAAGCCATGTTCGGTGAAACACCTACCCTGAAACAGGCGTTGCGCCAATTTCCGCGGCTGCTGCAACCGCAACTGCTGGTGAGCCTGACCTGGCGACGCCTGAGCCTGAGTCGCAGTTTCCTGATGCCGGTGGTGCAACTCGAAGGGCTCAGTGGTGAGCCACGACAACAGCGCTTGCAGGTGCTGTTGCAGCGCAACGCCGGTGCCGCGCGTTGGCTGACGATCATCGGCGTACATCTGGAAACCGCGCTGTGGATCGGCCTGATGGTGCTGTTCTACATGTTCTTGCCGCAACAGGTCGAACTCGACTGGAGCTGGCAGACCTTGATCACCGCCGCCACACAGGACTGGCGATGGCTGGAACACCTGACCAACGCCTTTTACGCGCTGGTGCTGATTGTCTGGGAACCGGTGTATGTCGCCTGCGGCTTCAGTCTTTATCTGAACCGGCGCACGGTGCTGGAGGCCTGGGATATCGAGTTGGTGTTCCGCCGTATGCGCCAACGCTTGAGCAGCGCCGCCGTCCCCTTGCTGCTGGCAGCATTCCTGTTGCTGCCGACAGCACAAACCGTGTGGGCCGCCGAGCCAGTCATTTCACCCGACACCCCGCGTCTGCTGGACCAGCCACTGACCAGTCAGGCATCCCGGGACAGCATCAAGGCGATCCTTGATCAGCCTCCGTTCAAGAATAAGGAATCGGTCACGCGCTATCGTTTTGGCGAGGACCAACCCGCCACCGACAAGGCGGACGATGAACCAACAACCGAATGGCTGGAGGCGCTGCTCAAGCTTCTGGACAACCAACGCTTCGGCGCAGCGGCCACCCTGATTGAAGTGGTGTTGTGGGGTGTCGTGATCGGTGCCATCGGTTTATTGATCTGGCATTACCGTGACTGGATGCAAGCCTTCGTCAGGCGTCGACCGGCCTTGAACAGCAAGGTCACGCGGCCGTTACCGCAACAGGCTTTCGGCCTGGACCTCAACCGCGAAACCCTGCCCGCCGACATCGCCGCCAGCGCCGAACGTCTCTGGCAAACCCAACCCCGCGAGGCCCTCGGATTGCTCTATCGCGGTCTGCTCAGCCATTTGCTGCACGACTTCAACCTGTTGCTCAAGCCCGCCGACACCGAAGGCCAGGTCTTGGAGCGCATTGAACAATTGCAACAACCTGCCTTGCTGGCCTTCAGTAAAAGCCTGACCGGGCACTGGCAGAACATGGCCTACGGGCATCGCCTGCCTCCCGCGCATTTGCAACAGGAACTCTGTGACGGCTGGCGAGCCCTGTTCGGCCCGGGAGCGTCGCGTTGAACCGGCAACGCGGGCTGGCGATCGGCGTGTTCATCGCCGTGCTATTGATCGCGCTGAGTGTTTATCTGTACGTCAAGGCGACGCCCTATCAGGCAGACATCGATCACGGCCCCTCGCCTGAAGCCCAAGCCAACCCCTATCTCGCCGCCGAGCATTTCCTGCGCAAACAGGGCTTGTCGGTGAACCACGCCAACAGCCTCGACATTCTGCCCACCCTGGAGCCGCATCAGCACAGCCTGTTATTGCTCGGAGACCGCGACAACATGACTCCGCGCCAGGTCGATCAGCTGTTGAACTGGACCCGGGCCGGCGGGCGACTTTTGTTTGTTGCCCAGTCGCTGTGGGATGAACAGACCGGCCAAAGCAACGACCTGTTGCTCGACCGGGTGCAACTGCACCAGTCGCTGAGCAAAGACCTCAAGGACCCGTCGCCCGCTATCGACGACGATCCTTACCCCAAGCTGACCAAGTTGTATCTGGAAGACGAAAACGCGCCGGCCTACGCTGGTTTCGATACCGCATTCCATCTCGAAGACCCGAAAAACCTCGCGCAAGCCTGGGCCAACAGCGGCAAGGCCACGCACATGATGCAGCTCAATCACGGGCTCGGTTCGATCATCGTGGTCACCGACGCCGACCTGTGGAAAACCCCGGCCATAGACCAGTACGACAACGCCTGGCTGCTCTGGTACCTGACCGCGGACACGAACGTGACCCTGCTGTTCAACACCGATCACGACAGTCTGCTGACCTTGCTCCTGCGCTATTTCCCTCAAGCACTGGTCGCCCTTTTTGCCCTGATCGGCCTTGGCTTCTGGCACGTCGGCGTGCGCCAGGGTCCGCTGCTGGAACCAGTCCCGAGAGCCCGCCGTCAACTTCAGGAACACCTGCGCGCCAGCGCCGATTTCATGTTGCGCCGCAACGGTCAGCAGCACCTGTTGCACGCCTTGCAGCACGACATCTTGCGTCGTGTGCGGCGCCGTCATCCCGGTTTCGAACAACTCGGCGTTGCCGAACAATGGCTGGTGCTCGCACGCCTGACCGGCCAACCCACACGCGCTATCAGCCAGGCCATGAGCCCGCGACCGAAACAGCGGCTGTCCAGCGCTGAATTCAGCCGTCAGGTCGCCCACCTGCAAACCTTGAGGAATGCCTTATGAGTGAGATCGAGCCCGGCACACTGAACCACGCTGCGCAGCAACGCCAGCGCGCCAGCCAGTTGGCCCAGGCGGTAAGAACTGAACTGCAAAAAGCCGTGATCGGCCAGAACAGCGTGATCGACGATGTGCTCACCGCCCTGATCGCTGGCGGCCATGTGCTGCTCGAGGGCGTGCCGGGGTTGGGCAAGACGTTGTTGGTACGCGCCCTCGCCCGCTGCTTCGGCGGTGAATTCGCGCGCATCCAGTTCACCCCGGACCTGATGCCCAGCGATGTCACTGGTCATGCGGTGTACGACTTGCAAACCGAGCAATTCAAACTGCGCAAAGGGCCGTTGTTCACCAACCTTTTGCTCGCCGACGAGATCAATCGCGCCCCGGCGAAAACCCAGGCCGCACTGCTCGAAGCCATGCAGGAACGCCAGGTCACCCTCGAAGGCCGCGCCCTGCCGATTGCGCAACCGTTCATGGTGCTCGCCACGCAAAACCCCATCGAACAGGAAGGCACTTACCCATTGCCGGAAGCCGAGCTCGATCGCTTCATGCTCAAGGTACGCATGGACTACCCCGACGCCGATCAGGAGCTGAACATGGTGCGCCAGGTCAGCCGCTCGACCCGTGCCGACATGCTCGATGTGCAGCCGTTGCGCACCGTCCTGCAAGCCAAGGATGTGCTGGCATTGCAGCGAATCGCCAGCGACTTGCCGCTGGACGATCAGGTGCTCGATTACGCCGTGCGCCTGGCCCGCACCACTCGCACATGGCCGGGCTTGACCCTCGGCGCCGGGCCTCGGGCGTCCATCGCGCTGGTACGTTGCGCCCGCGCCCGCGCCTTGTTGCGTGGCGGCGAATTTGTGATTCCCGATGACATCAAGGGCTGCGCGCTGTCGGTACTGCGCCACCGGGTGCGCATTGCCCCGGAGCTGGACATCGAAGGGCTGGAGGTCGATCAAGTGCTCAAGCAACTGCTCGATCAAGTGCCGGCGCCACGCCTGTGACCATATCCTTGTCGAACACAAACCCTGTGGCGAGGGAGCTTGCTCCCGCTGGGTTGCGCAGCAGCCCCAAAATCGTCCGACACGTTTTGTCAGGCACAACACGCACGCTGGGTTTACGACTGCTTCGCAGCCGAGCGGGAGCAAGCTCCCTCGCCACAAAAAACTCTCTTGCCACAAAGTGTGTGCGTCAATGAAACCCTCACGTCTGCTACTGATCTGGCTCGCGATCCTGCTAGCCATCGGCATCGTGCTGGGCGCGTTGCGGGCATTGGACATCGAGGTTCCATCAAGCCTACATGCGATCAACTGGGGTTTGCTGCTGGCACTGCTGGCCCTGGCGATACTCGACGCCGTCCGTCTCAAACGACTGCCCTCGCCCCGACTCCACCGACAAATGCCCGGCAGCCTTGCACTCGGCCGATGGGGTGAAGTGCGACTGGAGGTCGAGCATGATTTTGCCCAACCACTGAACATACAGATTTTCGACCATGTGCCGCACGGCCTGAGCTTCGAAAACCTGCCCCTGTCGGTCGAACTGCAACCCGGCCAGCACAGCCAGATCGGCTATCGGCTGCGCCCGCTAAAACGCGGTCATTTCACCTTCGAACACTGCGAAATCAACCTGCCGAGCCCATTGGGCCTGTGGTCTGACAAACGCCAGCTCAACGTGACCGATAACGCCCGCGTCTACCCCGACTTCGCCCGCCTCTACGGCGGCCAATTATTGGCGGTGGACAACTGGCTCAGCCAACTCGGCGTACGCCAACGCCAGCGTCGCGGTCTGGGTCTGGAATTTCATCAACTGCGTGAATTTCGCGAGGGCGACAGCCTGCGCCAGATCGACTGGAAAGCCACCGCCCGCCAGCGCACTCCAATTGCCCGCGAATATCAGGACGAGCGCGACCAGCAGATCATCTTCATGCTCGACTGCGGCCGACGCATGCGCAGCCAGGATGATGAACTGTCGCACTTCGACCATGCCCTCAATGCCTGCCTGCTGCTCAGCTACGTCGCCCTGCGCCAAGGCGATGCGGTAGGCCTGAGTACCTTCGCCGGAGACCGACCGCATTACCTTGCGCCGGTCAAAGGCACCGAGCAACTCAAGGTCTTGCTCAACGCTGTCTATGACCTCAACAGCACCCAGCGTCCGGCCGATTATCAGGCCGCCGCCAACCAACTGCTGGCCCGACAAAAACGTCGGGCGCTGGTGGTGCTGGCGACTAACTTGCGGGATGAAGACGACGATGACCTGCTCAACGCGGTCAAACGCCTGGGCAAGCAGCATCGGGTGCTGGTCGCCAATTTGCGCGAAGGCATCCTCGACACAGTGCGACAAACGTCAGTGCAAACCCTGGACGAAGCGCTGGTTTATTGCGGGACAGTGGATTACATGAACGCCAGAGCCGAACGCCATGAGCGATTGAGTGCTCATGGCGTTACGGTGCTGGATGTTCCGCCCGGCGAACTCGGTGCTGCGCTGGTTACGCGTTATCTCAGTTGGAAAAAGGCGGGGGCGCTCTAGCTCGCAAAGAAGGCTAGATGTTGGTCACCCTGACCGTCGTCGACACCGTTACCGTACCCACGGGGTTTTCCACTGTCGCCGCAATGGCAAATTCGCCAGCCACCACCCCCCTATACCTGAATTGAGCCCAGCCTTGCTCGTTACTGTAGCTCCGGTCACTCTCGTTGCCATTGACCTTCCATCTCACCAAAATGCCCGCTACCGGTGTCGTCAGCTCCTTGACCACCTGGACGTTGATACTCGATATCCAGCCTATCCTGATACTTGAGGGCAACGCGTAGATGTCGCGCAACAACACGGTTGGTAACTCCACTTTGATGCGCTGCGTCTTGGCGCCTGGCAAGCCGAGCGCCAGCGATGCCACCAAATCAAACTCCCCGACATTGCGCGTCTCAAAGGTTATCCTGGCGATACCGCTGGCATCGGAAGTGGAATCAGGCAGTGCCTGCCCCGCAAAACTCCAATTGATCCTGATGCCTTGTAATGGATTGCCATTGACCGAATCAAGCACCAGTGCCTCGGCGGTCACGTTATCACCGATGAAACTATGGATTTTGTCGCAAGTAAGGGATTCGATTACAGGCACCACCACCTGTTTCAACCCCAGCACCGCCATGTCCCACCCGCCCTCGCCTCCCTCCACCATCGCCACCACCGTGTTCTCCTGCTCGACGGCCAGGGTAAAGCCCAGCCAGGCAAACCCGTCGCCATCGGTCACACCGGAGGGCAAGCGTGAATCGTTCAACTCCCACATGACACTCACGCCTGGCAGCGGTTCGCCGGTGCGGCTGGAAACCACCTTGACCCGTACGCGCACCGGCTCCTGCTCCGTGCCGGCCACTTCAAGCAATTCAGCGATTTCGCGCGGCTCATTCAAGGTGACTGGCAACTTGACCGACTCCGAGAACAGCGCATCCCCCGCCGTCGCTGTCAGTTGTACGTCCCCCGGGATCCTCGGTTTGAAACGCACCCTTGCGACACCATAGAAGTCCGTCTGCGTAACCCTCTCGCCGAGTTCCGGGCTACGCCAGATCACCTGAATGCCAGCCATTGGCCTGCCGCTGATAGACGAGACCACCGTGACCTGTTCCTCCAGCGTCTGCCCCCAGTCCAGCCATTTATCAGTACGGTTGTTGACGAGGAAGCTCACCACCTGTGAGCCGGGTCCCTGGGACATGGCATTGGCCGGTGAAAGCCTGGCCAACTTCTGCGCGGCCAAGCGAAACGAAAAACTGCCATCGCTCAGGTCGCCAACCTCAAAGCGGTACTCAAGTCCCTCATCGGAAAAATACCGTGAATCTCCGGGATACCCCATGGAAAACTTCATACCCAGCTCATCAGGCCCGGCGCCCGTCATGCCCAGCGTCAACTGCCTTTCGAAAAGCAGGCTCCCCTCCGGCGCCCGCAAATTGAACGTATGTTTGCCGTTGCGACGCGGGAAGTAGGTTCTCTCCCCCCAGGCCTGGTAGTCCTGGCCATCGAACGCAACCTCCAGTCCCTCCCAGGGGTTGCTGGCCAGTGCTGTCACCTCCATGGTCTGCCAACTCTCTTTTGCGTCGTAACGACTGAGTACCTGAGCCTTGATCTCATACTTTTGATCTTTTTCAGGGACAAACTCAAAACCGGACCAGCCGTCAGTATCGGTCAGCACCGTATGCTGCTGCTCCTGCGCGGTCCAGGTCACGGGCACCTGGGCCACAGGCCCAGACGTGAAGGCAGAAAACACCCGCACCCACATCCAGGCGCCGTCCTCGCCAACAACCGGGTCGACGAGTGGCGCATTCAAGGTCTCGATCCGCAGCTTGTTATGGCCCAGCACCAAGTCATTGACCGGGGTCTGCTGAGCGAGTTGCGGCAATTGCAGCCCCAACGCGAACTCGCCGTCTTGATTACTTCCGGTGAAATCCAGACACCAAATGGCCCCACCATCACTGAGCCTCTGTGTCTCGTCCAACGCCGGATAGACCGTTGCACCCAGATCTTCCGCCGAGGCTCCGGACCATTCAAGCCGTGCTTGCAGCCCCACCAACGGGCTCAGCTCATGGGGCAAGAAGCTGAAGCGATGGAGCCCACCCAGGCAGGGATACAGTGAGTCCTTGCCAATGGGGGCCTGCTGTTGATCCAGTGCAATACTCACTTCATCGGCGAGGTCGGCTGAAAGCAAGCGACCGAACAGTGCACGGGGTTGCCCCAAGGCTTCACTGGTGAGGCGCCACTCGAACAAGCCACTGCGACTACCGCCTGCACTGGAACTGATCGACCACTTCCAGCCATCCTCCGGCGTGACCTCAGGCGTGCCAATCTGCAGCCCCAAATCAGCGCCAAGGCCATTGAAAGCCAAGGTCATGGATTTACCCGTCACTGGGCTACCGGCCTTCGGCGTCACTTTGAACTGATGCGTCCCGCCACGTTGGCAAATCACCCCCAGCACGGCCAGATCGATCGGGACATCATCCAGATGAAAGGTGGCTGCCTCCTTCCAGGCGCTGGTGGCCTGCGGCGTTACGCTGAACTCCCGAGTAATCGGCGTCATCTGCTCGTGAGCCCTGACCTTGGCGGTGATGGTGTAATGCTCGGGGCTGGTCGGAGTGTCCAGAAAACTGGCCCAACCTCCTGCGCCCGTGACGGTGTGGACCGGCCCGTTGGCCCCCCCCTCCCAGTCCACCCGTGCGTTGATCACCGGATTATCCGCACTGGCGTCTTGATGCAGCACCTGTATCCGCAACAACACCGACTCTTGCTCATCGACCACCGGCGATGTGTTGACTTCGTACACCTCACCGATTTTGACCAGGTTGCGCGCCAGGGACATGCTTTTTTTGGGCGAGCGCTTCGACAACTTCGAACAGACCAAAGACAGATCGAACCGCCCGTCGACGACATCTTCGCAGGCCAGGCTCCACTCGAATTGCGGATCAGTCACCTTCACCGATTCTCCAAGTGCTGGCGTCACCGCCACATGCAATTCCTCCGCAGACGCCACACCGTCCCATCGTAGCGAGAAGTCACTGCCCAACAATGGGCTGCTCTCGGGCAACTTCAACTTGAGACTGTAGGTTGACCCGCGGTTGGGATAACCGACCTTTTCTGCCCAAGGCTCTTCACTCCCTTCGATCAGCTCCTGCAGGTCTCGCCAAGGGTCCGTCTTCAGCACGTGTACGACAAATTCTTTTGTAAATACGCCCTCGAGAAAATACAGACTGGCCACCGATGCCTTAAGAACATGCGGCCCTTCTTCATCCCTCGGCTGATAGGTCAGGTATGCCCAGCCGTCTTCATCGGTGAGCACTGGATCATCCACTGGTATTCCGTCGCGGGTCCAGGTGACCTCCTGACCGCGCATCGGCAAACTGGTGTAATACGAAATGATCTGGACGCCCAGGCAAACGCTTTCCTGATACTCCAGGACCGGGTAATGGGCAGGCTCCAGAAACTCACGAACATCCAGCCGGTGATGCCCCAGCACTGCTGCAATCGAATAGGCCTCGGCGGTGTATTGGTTACGCAGCTTCAACGCCAAAGGCGGCGATTCCTGCTCCTCGATCAATGGACAGTTCAGCCACCAGCTCGCGTCCAGCGGCTGATTCGTGCCCCATTCAGGTGTGGGAACAATCGCCCCTTGTGGGTTGTTTTCGAGGGTCCAGGAAACGTCAGTACCCGCCCAATGGTTACCCGGCACAGGTGGGAATCCCAGAGTGTGCAGCGCGCCATAACACAGATACAACGGACGATCCGCTGGAAGCGATTTGTTGTCGAGCTTGATCTCCTGCAACTGCAATGGCGGCAGATGCACCCGCAGTCGGAGTCGAGCGACGTGTATTCTCGATCTTGGGATGTCGCCAACCGGTTTCTTGGGGCTGAATATGCTGACACGAACGAGGTCGTTTTCTTCCATCGTCAATGCCAGTTCAACATTGGTCTGGATCGGCTGGAACTCTAGCAACCCGCCACCTTGCCCGGCCTGATCCTCATCGGCCACTTGTGGGTGGGTAGGATTCAGCGGCAGTTCGAGGGTTTCAACTACCTGACGTTCCACTTCGATCACCAACCTGCCCGGTACGGTGTTATAGGTCTCGTGAAGAAAACTAAGGACATAGCGCACATTAGGGCCCAGTGTCTTAGGCACCCTGAACTCCTGATAAACCGAGGCTTCATCACTGGCAATCAGATAGCGGATTTCGACCAAACCGTCCTCAAAATACTCGGAACTGCCGGTATCGACGTTCGTTGGATTGGTCGATCCTCTAGTCCAGTGATCAAGCGCCTGGCTGAATTCACCATTTATTATCAGATTCTGGTCAGCCTGAATGACCGGTTCATTCATCATTGCCTGCTCCTTTTGCGATCCGCTGATCGACCAGGTTCTGGACTTTAAGGGTGAAAGCCGGATCACCCGGCAGCGCCGTGTAACGCACACGCACAATGATGTCGGTCAACGACTTCAGCATCGCCCGTTGGGGTTCCTTTTCGTGCCAAGGAAATCTCAATACCCAGTTCGAGACCGCCCCCGTGCATTCGAAAGGATTGAGCAAGCCTTCGTCGGGCTTCATGGCGTTCATGCCGGAATCGGCGATACCCACCGACAAGGCGATTTGCTGACCGCTGCGCAGGTCGATCTGAATGTCCTCTGGCGCTCCTCCCGCTGTCGGCCCATACAGATACTCCACCGAACGCCCCGACGCTTTGGTCGCCGTCTTGCTGCTGATCTGCACCAAGGTGGCCCGGACATTTTCGTAGGGCCCGGTCAGCACCGGCATGTCGACTTCGAGCGAGCTGATCTGGCGGCAGTAATGACCCGGATGATCACGATCGAACAGCAACTGTGTCAGCTTGAATTCCAACGTGCCGAATCGCTGAAGTTGATCGAGTGCAGCGCTCCAATTCGCGTAAACGGGCTGCGGGTCCAGGGAATCGTCGAACAATTGCCGCAGCGAAACCGTCTTGATCATCTCCAGGCGCCGCTCATGACGTTGCAGGTATTCACGCTCCATGCGCAGTAAATAGCCGCGCAGGTGCTCGCCAGCGGTCAGGCCATGGCGGTTATCCAGCCAGACCTGCGGCAATGGAATCAGCGAGTCATAGTTGCCGGTTTCAGCACTTAGCGAGGCCTGGGCATTGAGGCACAAGCTGACCACCGCATCGTATGCCTGATAGTGCAATGCCTTGAATTGCCCCACCAGCCAGCCGAACAACTCGGCGTTGGTGGCCCGCTTCTTGATGAAGGTGTACAGCGCCTGCGCGTGGCTGTTGGACCTCAAGGTTTGCGCCAGGCTGGCCTTGGCCGCTTCCACGGCATGGGTTTGCGCGGTAATTTGCTCACTCAGGGCTCGCATTTCTCCCCGCGCCTGATCGCGTTGCAGTTCCCAGTCAGCACGGCGGCGGCGGTAGGCTTCGGTGGTCGCGCTTTTTTCCGCATCCATATGCATCACTCCGGACGCGATTCCCAGGCCATAGACCACGGCATCCGCCAGTTTTTCGAGCCGAGCCCCACCGCTGGCCACACCGAAAATGTTCGGTATCACGGCAGTCCCCGCACCAAATCCCTTGATGGCCGTTGTACTCAGGTCCATTTGTTTGGCCAGGTGCAGGTTGTTCATCACGCTGTATTCCACTTCCGTGATGTTTTCTTCAAAGAGGGCGCTGTAGTGATTGGCGCGTTCTTCAGCCATCGTCAGGCTCTGCCCCAACCCGGTCACACTCGCCTCCAACTGAGCGATGGTCTGTTCCTGCACGCTCTGCGCATAGGCACCCAGCTCCACCAATTGGCCGTGTTGCAGCTCCTCCATCTCGGCCCGATCCCTTTGCTCGATCAGGCGCAGCAACTGGCCGCCATAGTCCTGAAGGGTTTGCACCGCTCGCAATGCGGCCTCGAACATGATCCGCCAACGAAACGCCACGACCACCAGGCGCCCACCCATCGGCCGCGGTGCACCCACGCCACCGGCGGCCAGATCGCGCAGCAACTGATTGGGATCGGTCATCGGATTGAACAGCAGAACCTGCATCGGTTTGCCATCGATGGTCAGGTTGTTACGCAAGGTGTGCAGACGCCGCGCGGGCTGCTCGAACAAATCCTGCAACTGCGGATTGATGGGCAGTTTGAACGCTTCGGTCCCCAGCTGGCCGAGCAACGGCGCGGTCCTGGCCCTGGGCGCCACATCACCCAAATTGAAGGCCAGCGTTTGCACGAACGCCTCCAGGGCCGGCCGCGTCCTGGAATCGTCCATCAAGTCCTCCACCTTCGCTGGCTGCCAGCGGTTGACGGTTCTCTGGGTGGGAGGCTTGCCCATCAGGAATTCGGCTTGCACGTAACACAACTTGGCCGCCACCAGGCTGTCACGGGAGAGCTGACGGTAATACCAATCGCCCCAGGCCATCAGGTTGTTCACGTACTCGGTGAACGCCACGATCTGGAAATGCCGGGGGTTCGAGTAAGCGATGGCATCCGGGTCGGTCGGGTCGTCAGCTTCACAGCCGGGGTTGGGCGAGGCATTAGTGGAAAGATTCAACGGCCGGCAGCGCCAGTAACGCGGCTTTGGTACGGTATCGGGAGGCACGACCGCTGTGACGGCCGGAGCCTGTGGATCAAACAGGTAATGCAGCCAGTCTTGCGCCTCGGCGTAACGGTCTTCGGCCCTCAGGCGCGCGCTTATCAGTAACGGTAAATGGCAATGCAGCTCCCAGAAGAACAAGCCGTTGGCCCCGTCGAAAGCGCCGTTGGGCTCGCTGATCGAACTGCCGGTCGGTGCCGGCTCGGCCCGATGTTGCATCTCCCAGCTCAGTACCGCTTCAACCGAAAAACTCGCGGCCTGCACCAGTTCGGGCCCGTGCAATGAATTCAGGCGCACATACTTGAGCCACCCGGCCGGCTGACGAAAGTCCAGAAATTGCGCCCCCGAAGGGTGGCTCCTGTCCAGTGTGGGGGTGACAAACATCGCGGTGTTAGTAAAGGACAGCGTGTACGTTTTGCGTCCCAGCAAGTCGGTCGGAGTCAAGCCGCCAAATTCAACGGTCGCGGTTGTGAATTGAGACGCCCGGGACACGGCCGTCCCTGGAGTGTGCCATCCCCCTTTCCCGGAGAATGCCCCTTCGTAACGTGCGGGATCACCTATGTGCCCACTCGTAACTTTCAACTCGAACGTCTTGTTCTCATTCGGGCCGTCCGTATTGGCCGCACACACCCCACACACCACCAACACATACTCAGGGGTGTTGTCAGATTTCCGATTCTGGAACACCACGGCTCGCAACCCGTAGTAAGGGGTCAATGTACCGGCGGGAGTATTAGCTTCGACGATCGTCGGCTGGTTCAGCGCCAGGATCGAATGCTGCACTGTGTCGCGATTGACGAATCGATGAGCGGCCAACAGGTCCATGAGCGGCTCATCGCTGTCGATCGTGCGAAACAGCACATCCCTGGCCTGGTACACATGCGCTTCGTCTTTACTGGACTGGATAAACATCACACACAACTTGCCCTTGGGGTGCTGCTTATCGACCACCACAGTGGCGATCAGCCGTGCATCGGTGGGCGTGGCATCATCGCCCTCGGCAACGTGCAAGGACTGCGCCCCCGACCACTGTCCGTTCTGGGTCATGAACGCCATGTTGATGTCCAGCCTGTGCGGTACGTAATTGCCGCCGGCCTCTTTCGTAACGCGCCTTTCGCGCCACTGCGCCCAGACCACGCATAAACGGCCACTCCACTGCACGAGTCGGATGTCCAGCACGTTCTCCAAGGCGGGAATGTCGATCGGCTGCCACTCGCTCCATGCCGCCGGGTTGACGGTTGTCGAGCTTTGGGTGAGTACGATTTCGGCTTTGCGCCAAAAGTACTGGTAAGGCTGCTCCCGTTGGCGCCCGATAAAGTAATAGTCCGCATCAGTGGCCGACGCGCCATCGATATAGCCGCTGATCACGTCCAGGTTGCAGATCTTCCCGAACGCTTCCAGGTAATCCTGCAAGGCCATTTGTACCGAGTCAGTGGTCAGGCGCGTTTGGTTCAGGTTGGTTTCCAGCGCTTTGAACAGCCCGGTCTTGCGCTGCCGCACGAAGGGGTTGATGTAGTTTTCCGGGTAGCAGGCAATCATTTGCAGCGCCGCCCAGTCCGGGTAATTGCCGTAGAGCTGCCAGAGCGCCAGATCATCCGGGTCGAACGCGTGGGTCTCGAAACCCGGTTCCAGCTTGCGGTACACCGCATGGATGTATTGCTGGGCACAACTGATGGCTTCGGCCGCCCAGGAACTCTCCACCGCGTAACTGTCCAGTGGGTCGAGACGCAGGAGTTCGAACAGATCCCCCGGAGTTCTCAGGAAATTGTAGTTGTTGTCTTCCGCGGATTTCTTGACTTGTCCGATGCAATACTCGACCAGGGCTGAACGACGTTGTTCAAGCAGTCCGGCGATGTTGGTGCGCTCCATGGTGGCTCTCCTGAGACGTTACCCGGTGGTGTTCGACTGTGCAGCAGGCTGCTTCACGAGCAATCGTGTCAGTCACGAGGCAGGGGTGTGGGCAAGAAGGTGATGGGACCAAAGTCCTTGGTAACGCTGCTGCCGGTGCTGCGGACCGCGAAAATGAATTTCCCGCCCGTAGGGCTGGAAACAAAGGCCCGGGTGAGCCCCTCACTGTTGGTGAGGCTGCCAGCGCGGATCACCACACTGCCCGAGTCAGTCGCCGGGCTGTCAGTCGCCGTCAGTACTCTGAAGCTCCAGTCCACAGGGGCGTTGATACCCCGATTGGAGTAGTCATCTTCCATAACGGCGTAGAGTTCGACTTCAGCACCAGCCGCAACCTCACCGGTCGGCACGCCAGAGGCCAGCTCTGGCGGGAAACTGTATCTGATGCTCTCGGCAACGACCTCCACGTCTGGGGCAGGCTGTTTTTCGCCCATGTCCAGCCAGAAGAGCGGGGTATCGAGACCCAGGACACGGCCCGGAATAAAATCCACCGTCACCTCTCCTACCTCGGTGGTCGCCCTTTCGACAATCGTGCCCAGGCTGGTTTGCCAGTGAACGTAGACTCCGCGCATCGGCCTGTCTTGCATGTCGCGGACGGTCAACTTGTAAGTGACTTTTTGTTCGGGTTTTCCGGCAATCACCGTGTTGCTACCCACCAACTCGCAGGTGATCTTCGCCGTCTGGTTCTGCTCGTCGCTGGCCATGGCGAGGAGCGGTTCGGTGGTCTCGGCAAGGCTCGACAAGGCTTGCTCGGCGGCCCTCCGATAGGCTGCTTTTTCGGATGTTGTAGTGACTTGACCCGGCAGCTTGCCCATCAGGAAAACCGTCCGCGCGTCCATGCCGCTGCGAGTCGACATCGTGCGCACACGCATCAACACATCCAGCTGTTGCAGGTTTCTCACCAGAGGCTGGCCGATTGATTGGGCACATTCCAGCACCTCCTGGGCGCTCCAGGCAAAAAACACCCCCAGCCTGGCCGCCGCTGTTTGCTTGATCAGGTACAAGGCATCCAGCGACAGGTTCTCAGACGGTACTGTCAGATCGGCAGGCAGGGCCGCGACGTCGCGCAGATAATCCAGCAGTCGGGCCTGCGGCTGTTTGCTCATCTTGAAGGCGCGGGCCAGCACCGACAGGTAGTAAAAAGTACTGAGCGAGACGGCCAGTTGGTCCGCTTGCGTTATCCATTTGCGATTGCCGTAGTCGAGGTAATCCTGCAGCACCTCGACACTCAGTTTCAGTTTCAGGACGATCTCACTGCGCCGACGTATTTCGGCCAACAGCAGCAAAAAGGGATCGCCCTCCAGGCTGCGCCCAGCCCGTTCTGTGGCTGTCGCGGGATCTGACACGGGACGCGTCAGCACCTCACGCAGAAAGGTATCCACACGGCCTTGCGCCCACGTCAGAACCGGAATCACCTGTTCCGAGGCCAGCCCGGTGTAAACCGTCAGGCATTGCTTTGCCACCGACAACTGGGCCGCTTTCGCCTGCAGCAATACCTCAAGCATGTTCTCGACGATGGCCTCGTAGAGTGGGCGATAGCTTTCACCCAGGCCCTCATGGACGGCTATGAGAAGTTTTTTGCGAGCGATGCTCGCGTAATCGTCGTCGTCGTCGTCGGAGTCCGGCTGGGTATTCACCAACCCGTGGCTGTCGGCCAGATTACTCAGCAAGTCCAGCCAATCCGCGCCGCCACCCAAAGGAGGCACGCCTGCCATCAGTAACTCGGCGTTGGTAAACAGCGTGCCGGCGAGCAAGTTGCGCACCTGCCCGAATAGACTCACTTCAGCTTCGGTTTCTTTCTGTGACGTGGCCGGGGCAGTCACCTGTTGCAGCATCCAGGGCACATCAAGTTCGTGCTCGCGGCACCAATCGACGCAGGTGTGCAGGGCCTGGATGATCACCAATACGTTGGGTGTGTCTTTGGTATGCGTTCGGATCCTTGGCACACCGGCCATGGCATTTACCCAGGTCTGGCCTCCAAGCACCTTCAACAGAGACACCACATCTTTCGGATCGATACCCAACAGACTCGACAGCTTCACCAGGCGATAGAAGCTCGAAACGACGGCCGGGGATCGGCTCAGCTTACCGTTTGTACTGTCGTGGCCCAAGGCAACCGCTTGCGCTAGAACAATGTACGGCAGCAACTCAATACCCAGGCCTTTGTGCAGTCGGTTGATCGTCATATCGGCGTTGCCGATGTCGATGTCGACCGTCGGCAGCAAGTCAAACAGTTCGTAATTCAGTATCAACGCGTCCTGATAATTGCCTTTTGGATTGAATACCCGATCAAACAGCGAGGGTGTCTTGTCCCGACCATAAAACGACACCTCATGAACAAGCGCCGCAAAATCTTCTGCCTTGCAGCCGTAGCGTTCACGCAATGTTTGAAACAGACCGAGGGCCTGCACGCTGTTTTGCGTGATCAGGTACGTGGTTGAGGCGGGTGTCTCGGCCCTGATCACTGCCGCGAGCAACGCATCGACCTGCTCGGGCGGCAGCCCCAGCCATTGGTCAAGGCGCAACTTGCGGTTCATGCGATCGATTTGGGCGTGGCTGACATTGTCCAGACGGTGCAGGTGCGGAGTCTGCGAAGTGTCGAACTCAAGGCCTATGGAAGTGGTCGCACCGGCGTTGATATAGACCGAACCCGACTGGGTGCCGCTGACAGGCGGCGGGGTTCGTTGTTCTGGCTGCTCCGGTGCATTGGCCGAGCGCACGGGGGCAAAGCTGCCCACCGACAGCAACGCTTCCAGTTGCAGGGAATCAAGCTTGGTTCGCTCGCAGAAGAACGGTACTTCGCTGTACTTCTGCCATTCCTCCCCCCGCGCACCGAAGTGACGCAGATAGAACGCTGGAGCGTCCCCGTCATTGCCCGCACCGGTGAAATGCGCAGCCTCCGTCAACATCGCCCGCTGATACGGCCCCAGCCGCGAGGCATGGACCAGTGCCCTCGCCGCATCGGGGGCCGGGGTATGGGGTTGCAGAAAGTACGGCGAGGCAAGGTCCACCAACTGCACCACGTCACCGACCGACATGCCGTTGTGCCGGGCGACATAATCCAGGCTCACCCAATGCTGGTAGTACGGCAAGCCGTTCGGGTACCGCGTAACGAGCAGCACATCCTCCAGAGTAGGCGTAGGCGCTCCGTGAAATCTGATAAAGGTTTCCAGCACCGGGACGATGATGTCCACCGCCGATACCGGTTGATACACCGCATTGAAATCGATGAGCAGCTGTTTGAGATCTTTGCGCCGATCGTGCAGCGGCAGTTTGTTATCCGAGCCGAACTCGTCGATTTTATTCTCGATCCAATTCAACAGCCAAATCAAATAAGCCGGTTGGGCGTGGATAGACTCCAGTGCTTGCGGCGGGCACAACGCGTCGAAATTCATGTTGAACAATTGCTGGAAACTCGGCCCTTCCATCAACGACAACAGCCCGCTCTGCGGCCCCACCGCCTGTCCAGGTTCGCCAAACAAGGTGTGTTCGATAAACTGCCGTCGCAGGTAGATCGCCAGGGCGTTGACCGGTTTGAGGAAGGCTTTGGCGTCATGCTCGGTCAACCCGTATGTACGCATCAGCCCGCCCACACCTTGTTCTACCAACGGGAAAATCGAGCCACCGTTTTCCAGGTAGGTCGCCAGACTGGCATACCTCTGATGCTGCGCTTGCTGGCTGAACGTCTGTTCAAACAGTTGCAGGGCGGGACGTTTAGGGGAAGTAGCCATGTTCAAGCTCCTTGCATCGGCAACCGAGGTGTCGAACAAGCCGGCGGCGGATTGCTCTGTGGATTCGATAGAGTGATTGGGCGTGATGGCGGGGGTTAGCGTCTACTGTCATAAATGACAGTAGACGCTACCGTCCGTCGGCTTTTTTCGACCTACAAGTTCAACTCGGACGGCGATGAAACCACCTCGAAGCGAGCACTTTCGGCCCAGTCCGATTCGGTCCAGGACACATCCCGCTGGATGGTCTGCTTGAACCTGACCCAGTGGCCGCCCGGCGAAAAATTCAGACGCGC